>JAWACY010000001.1:0-419110 GCA_038896535.1 Candidatus Anstonellales archaeon
GAATAGAATACATAGAAAAATTATGGAGGAGGTTAGGGGGCAGGCGCAGAAGTTTATATAATTAAAAGCAAAGTATAAAAATTAATATGAAGTAAATTAATAGAGCTGGATAAATTACATAAACTTTATTGATTAGGGAGATTTTATGCCATTCTATGCGATTGATAAAAAAGAACTTTTTTCTGAAATTGAAACGAATAAAAGGAATGTAGTACTTATATTTTTAATAACATTTTCTACTTTTATTTTGGCCTTTCCTGTAGTCACTTTGTGGTTGTTTGTGCCTGCTTTAAATTATGAGAAGATTGAACTTTTACTTCTTTCGCTTTTAACTTATTTAGGTCTTTTTATGTGTCTAGCAGTCATTATTTTTATTTGGAATGATCCGCTAAGGGCATTTAAACTGTTATTAAATAATAGGCAGGATATAATACAACTCACAACGCCAAATACAGAAGAAGAAAAAATGTTGTCTGATATTGTTGATGAGATAGTAATTGCAGGATTAGTAGAAAAAAGGCCTGAAGTCTATATAATTGAAACTGATGAACCGAATGCTTTTGCTGTTTCAAAGGGCAATGATTCAATAATAGTTGTTACGAGAGGTATAATGAAGCTTATGAATAGGGCAGAACTTTCGGCTGTTATTGCACACGAACTTTCACATATTTTAAATAAAGATTCAGAAGTCAAGCTATTAATCTTTTTGTTCGAAACCGGCTTACTCACTATAACTTTTTCACTTTTATTATCTGATGTGATTATGGGGTTGGGGGGGCGGTTTCCTTTTAGTTTAGGACCTAAAAAAAGATCGATTAGTTGGACATCCCTTCCCGCATTACTTAGTCTTTTATTTATTCTTTTATTTAGTCTTTTATTTATTTTAATTTTTGTATTTATACCCTTCTTTATATTATTCTTCACAATGATGAGCAAGAAACAAGAAAGGAATGCGGATATTAGGGCAGTAAGGTTAACAATAGATAAAGAAGCTTTAATAAGTGCCTTAAGAAAGTTAGGTGATTATGAAAAATCTGAACTGGAAAAAGTGGCGCCTCTAATAAATGTTCTAAGAAAGTTAAATAAGTGGGTCGCATCTGAACAGGCTAAAAAATTAAAACCCGGCATAGGGTCTTCTGAGATGGTCCAAAGAGCAGCAGAAGAACAAGAAATTCAAAAAGAACCTTATGGCAAGTTTAAACTTTATAATTTTATTCCACTTTATATGTTTTTCTGGCAACCGGAATATTTATCATATTTAAGACGAACTACATTAAGACAAACTACAACACATACAAACATACCAATAAATGAAAGAATAAAATACATAGAAAGTGTTTTCTAGTTTCTTAATGAATGATGGTGGGGCGTGAGGCTAGTGGGAGTTATTAGGGTTAGGTGCTGGAATAGAGTTAGGTTATATAATATATATAATTAATAGTTTGTTAATGGTGTGAATGTTAAAGCTTGTGTGTGCTGTAATGTTTTTTATTCTTATCATTGCTATATAGTTATATGCCGGGATAGCGTAATTGGTAGCGTGGAGGCCTGTGGAGCCTTAGGTCCGGGTTCAAATCCCGGTCCCGGCCTTTTAATCTAATTAAATACTATAAAATATAAATGAAATATCTATTACTGCACATGCAAATTTATTATGAATTTATTATCTTCCTTGGTCTTTTATTAAAGCCAATATATCATGAATGCCAGCATTTGTTCTAAATCCCTTTGTTGAGAAGTGTGTTTTTGTTGCTTCATAACCGTTTTCTCTTAATGCATTTATTATATCGTTTGTTTTTACTTGCTTTACTTTATATGTCTTTGCTATATGCTCAGTTGAATAAAACCATAATGTATCAAGTTCCTCCTTTATTATGTCAATTATTTTATTTGCTTCTTCATCATAGCTCTTTCTCATATTTTTAACAAACTCTTTATCTTTTATTGCTGATTTCCATATTGGGCCTATGCCATCTGCATATCCTATATTTTTTAATGTTTCCATGGCATTATAATTTCCTCTTTCAATTTTTATTATTACTCTTATCGCATGTCTATAATAAAAGCTTATTAGGGGTTTTATGCCGGCATTATGTTCTATTGCTATTTGAGCAATCTTTTTTAGCAATGTCCTTATTGCCATTTCATGACAGAAATAATTTCTTTCTAAAACCGTGCCATAATATTTCAATGCTGCATTTTTGTTAACACCACATAATACCTGCAAATCAGTAGCATTTACTGACAGATAACTGTATTTATTTTTAACTAATGTATTTATGCAAGGCCATAAATAAGGCACTGGACTACCAAAAGGATCAAGCTCTATTGCATTGAACATACTTCCTTTTTCAGAAATTATGAATCTGTTAAAATCTGATTTTATTACTTGTCCATCAATATTATTGAGTAATAAATTCTTTTTACAGCACTTTATTGCTTTTTCTGATATATCTAAAAATGATACTTGACATCCTGCTTCTATGTTATATCTTATACCCCTTGCCCCTGTTGCAGTAAAACCATCGAGCACATGTAGTTTATTATTCTCCATGCTATTTATAAGCTGAAAAGCACTTGTACATATACTTCTTGATATTCGCATGTGTGGATTAAAAAAAACGCCCTTGCATAAATAAATTTTCGCTTTACCTTCAACCAGCATTTGCATATTTTCACACTATTTATGCAAAAGCGATGATATGGCGTTTGCTATTTTCTCTGTTTCATCATAACTCATGTTTCGCTGTTTCTTATGCATAATATATAATATAAGTTGATGTTCCATTTCATTAAAAGCTTTTATACATACATCTTCATATACATTATGCATATAAAAATGGCCATAACCATATATGCTTCTTTTCAGCATTAATCCTTTAACATCTTCTATTGACTCTTCAAAGCCCTTATCAGGTTTTATTATATAGGTGTTTTTTATAAATACAGGCTCGGTGCCAGAAAACTTGTCTACATTAATGATATGTTCTTGTTTTTCTTTTATGTCCTGAATTATTTTAAAGTTTCCGTTTACTTTTATTGCCTTTACAATTTCATCTTTGCTTAACTTCTCACCTTTCTCGCAAAATTTTTCATATTTTATTGGCAATAAATGTCTCTTACATAAGAGATGGATATTGTCTTCTTTTTCTTTAACACTAAAAAGCTTTATGCCTATTGTTATATTTGCTATTTTTAAAAGGCCTTTCCATGATGCCTTTTCCTGCATATCTAATATTAAGAATGCATTTATAAATTTAAATGCTTTATTTATTTCATGAACAACGGGCTTGGTTTAACCTCTGCTCAAGCAAAGCAATTGCTAATGAAATACGGGAGAAATGAAATAAAAATACAGACAAGGTTTTTTGAAATACTTGCATCGCAGTTTACAAACCCGTTTGTTTTATTATTAATAGGCGTTGCAATAATAAGCCTTTTATTATCCGCACATGAAGATGCTATTATAATAGGCATTATTGTAATAATACATGCTTCAATAGGATTTTATCAAGAATATAAATCAAATAACATAGCAGTAAAATTAATGAAGAAAATATCGCATTATGCCATGGTTTATAGAGACAATAAATGGGTAAAAATACATACAACAGAGCTAGTGCCAGCTGATTACATAAAACTTGAAGTTGGAGATAAAATTCCTGCTGATGTAAAAATTTTAAAGGCAGAAAATTTTAGCATAGATGAAAGTATATTAACCGGCGAGTCATTTCCTGTAGTAAAAAAAGAAAACGATGTTGCTTATGCATCAAGCTTTGTCACATCAGGATATGCTGAAGCAGTAGTGATTGCAACTGGTAATCAAACATATATTGGCAAGACAGCATCTAAATTGAGCAAAAGGCAGATAACAGGATTTGAAAAAAGCTTGGCTGAGTTAAGTAATAGCATAATGCTTTTAACAATTTTAAGTTCTTTACTTATCCTTATTTTAAACATCTTTATAGGCAAAAGCATAGTTGAAACATTTCTTTTTTCTATCGTGCTTGCTGTTGGTCTTATTCCTGAAGCATTTCCAATTGTTGTTACATTCTCTCTGGCATTGAGCGCACAGGCATTATCCAAGCATGGGCTCATAATAAAAAAGTTGTCCTCAATAGAAACGCTTGGCAATGTCGATGTCATATGTGTTGATAAAACTGGCACATTGACAGAAAATACAATAAATGTCAGCAAGATTGTTGATTTAAATGGTAAAGAAAATGGGCAATTATCATTATTTGCATGCTTATGCATAGAAGACATAAAGGATATATTAAAAGGAAAGCAAGATAAAGTCATGAATGTGATAGATGAAGCAATTTACAATTTTGGAGTTCATAATAATATTTACAAAAATAGAGCCAATTATGAGCCAGTAAAGGAGCTTCAATTCGATTATGTAAGGAGAAGAATGAGCGTTATTATAAAAAATGGAAATAATAAAAAATTGCTATTAATAACAAAAGGCGCTGTTGAATCAATAATAAATATTTTAGCCGATAATAATAAAAATGAGATAAAGGATGTTGCAACAAAGTTTACTGAGCAGGGTTATAGAGTTATTGCTATTGCTTATAAAGAGATAGAGAATGAAAATGCAACAATAGATGATGAAAGGAATATGCATTTTCTTGGTTTTATACTATTAACAGACCCGCCAAAAAAAACAGCAAAAGATTACATAAAGATGGCTAAAACATTCGGAGTAAGTGTAAAAGTGATAAGTGGAGATCATGCAAACACAGTAAAATATATAGCAAATAGTGTTGGGATTGAAATTAATAATAATGGCATTTTGACTGGCCAAGATATAGAGGTTTTATCAAAAAATTGGGAGGAATTCAAGAAAAAGGTTGAAGAATGCTCAATATTTGCAAGAGTCTACCCTGAACAAAAACAACTTATAGTTAAAGCATTAAAGGAAAATGGCCACGTTGTTTGCTTTCTCGGGGATGGTATTAATGATGTATTGGCTTTAAAAGAAGCAGACGTTTCTTTATGTGTTGATAGTGCATCAGACATTGCAAAGGATGTTTCACATATTATACTCATGAAAAAAAATCTTGCTAGCATAATACAAGCAATAATAGGTGGGAGAAAAACATTCTTTAACATAGTTAAATATTTAAATTCCACATTTGTCGGGAATTTTAGCAACCTCTTTATTGTAGGCCTTATATCGCCATTCATAAGATTTTTACCATTAAAAACAAGCCAGGTGCTTTTAGTAAATTTCTTAACAGATTTGCCATTGCTTTCTATAGCAACAGATAATGTTGATGATGATGAGCTTATAAAACCACAAAAATGGGATGTAAGGGGCATATTACTCATATCTGCAATATTCGGATTATTAGCAACAATATTCAATCTTGTTTTATTATTCAGCATATCCTCTCAAAATGAAGATGTTTTCAGGACTATGTTGTTTCTTTATCTCTTATTCTCTGGCATTTTCGTAATATTCAATTTAAGGACATTTAAGCATTTCTATGAATCTGAAATGCCAAGTTTAAGGCTTATATTAGCCAGCATTGTTTGCTTAGCTCTTGGAATATACGCAGTTTATTACATGCATTCAATATTTGGTTTTACACAGATAACAGAGGAGCAACTAATGTTTATTTTAATCATAACATTAATTTTCTTCATATCAACTGAGATAGTTAAACATTACTATTTTGGCTTGATAAAAAGAGAAGTAGTAAAAGACCAAAAAGCACTTAACATTATAAGGAAAAAAATATCAAAAGAATTGCACTAATAATAAACATTTTTAATTTGTTTCGCAATAAATTTTTATAATACATGAAATTTATTGGGGGTAAAATGGGGGCAAAAAAGTTATTAAGAAAAACTGCTCTGCTATTGCCAACTTTAATACTTTTTATGCCAATGAAAAAAAGCATAAGCCAAAATATAGAAGAAGCAAAAAATGAATGTTTTGAAAAAGAATTTGCTTATGACATAGCAAATAACCTCGGCTTATGGAACTTAAATTATTTTATTTCTGACAGCAGGTTTTGTTTGCATAAATATCTGCCTTTCTCATTTAAAAAAGGTGGAGAAAAGCCTTATGAAGAGTACAGGCTTGAAATGAACATATATAGAAAAGTTGATCTTGCTTTATATGCATTAAAAAAATACGAAAAACTATTTTATGCTGCTGAAAAGTATTATGGCATTGATAAATACACTTTATCTTCAATAATAAGCATAGAAACATCGTCTGGAGCATTTTTGGGCAGTTATAAACTTATCAATGCACTCTTCTCAATGTATTATCACAGTCCAAAAAAAGAATTTTGGGCCATGCAATTGCGCATACTCGATAAAAACGTTGGATTGCTTGATCCGTTTTTGCCAAGCTCTCCTGCCGGAGCATTTGGCATATGCCAGTTCCTGCCATCAAGCTTTGAAAGATATTCAATTGATTTCAATAAAGATGGAAAAATAGATTTATTCTCATGGCCCGATGCAATAGGCAGTGTAGCAAGATTCCTCTATGCCCATGGTTATAAAAAGAATAGAGAAAAGGCAATACATGCATACAATCCATATAATAATTATGTGAAGCTGGTTATTGAAGTTTCAGAACTTGTTAAATATAGAACAATGCAAATAGAATGACATATGCATTATTTATAATTCACTTTCTGCTAGTTAAGTCAATCAATAACTCTAATATTTGTATTGGATATTCATATTCATCTGTTTTGCTTATAAGGCAATTCACATTATCTATAAATTTCCTAACAGTGCTTGTTGCCATGTTTCCCTGAGCATAGCTCTCAAATATGATGCCTATTAATAAAGCAATCTTTTCTGGATTTCTTTCTTCATTGCATTTTTTCAACATTGATAATATATTATTTACTATTTCCTCCTGATGCTTTGGGCTGGCCTGCACAAGCATAAACTTCAGGAATGGCCTTTTATCGCTTTGCATTGATAGGTAAATATCTAACAACATCGGGATATAAAGCTTAAAATACTCATCAGAAACTAACATCTTGCATTCCATTATTATCTTCTCTCTTCCGCCTTCTTTAAAATCATAAAACATCTCAAGCCCATAATCAAGCATTGACAGTATTTTTGCCTTATATTCTAAATTTTCACTTGCTTGCTTTACTAAATTTATATTAGCTCCTGCTCCCCCATTCCTTTCTTCACAATTTCTTTCTTTACAATTCCTTTCTTTATTTCTTTCTCCATCTATTTTTTTATTTTTATTTATTTCTTCCAACATTATAACATTTTATTAATAAAAGATTTAAAAAATATTTATTCTCCATTAAATTGGTATGCAAAAAAAGATAAATGTTGCTTTCTTCACAGATAGTTATTTGCCAAACAAAGATGGAGTAGTTTTTGTCATAGAACTGCTAAGGACTTATCTGCCATTGTATAATGTAAATGTAAAAGTAATAATATCGCCAAACGTCCTTTTTTCAGTTCCACTGCCATTTTATAAAGATTATAAGTTTGCTTTTATTATACCATCACAAGCAGAAAAAATATTAAGAGAAAATAATATAGATGCGCTGCATAATCATGGGCTTGGCCTAACAGCTTTGGCAAGTGTTATTGCTGCAAAAAAGCTTGGCATAAAAAAGATAATAACGTTCCATACTAATGTAGTTGATGCAACGCATTATCTCGGCATATTAGAAAAACCGGCAAAATATATAATTACAAAATATTTAAGATGGCTTTTTAACATGCATGATATTATTATAGCATTATCTGAAAAATCAAAAAACATGCTTATTGACATTGGGGTAAAGAAACCAATCTTAGTATTGCCGACAGGTATAGAAATAGAAAAAATAAGAATGCAAAAGAAAAAAAGCCGAGCAGCAAGAAAAAAAATAAATGATAGGATAAGAATATTGTTTGTTGGTAGAGTAGTAAAGGAAAAAAATATAGATGCTTTAATTGAATGCATAAATAAATCTGCATTAAAAGATAGAATTGAGCTGCTAATTGTTGGCGATGGCCCATATATGAATGAATTGAAAGAAAAATCTCCGCCTTATGTTAAATTCTATGGCTGGCTTGATAAAGAAAAGCTAAACTATTTTTATAAAAATGCTGATGTGCTTGCTTTTCCATCTTTGTTTGATACGCAGGGCCTTGTTGTTTTTGAAGCTATAGCAAATAGGCTTCCTATTTTAGCACTTAAAGGCACTTCAGCAGAGGAATATGCAAAGCATTATGGCAGCATTTTCACTTCTTGCAATGATTTTGATATTGCACTAAAAAAAGCTATAAAAAAGAACATAACTAATATTCCAAAATTTATTGATATAAAAGAAACATGCAAAAAATATGCAGAAATTTACAAATAGAAATCTACAAATAATTTCATTCAATGTTTGATTTTTAACATTTTTATTAATTCATCTAATGCTATGTATTTTTCATTTCCATTGTCCATATCCCTCAATTTCATTTTTCCTTGCTCAAGTTCTTTTTTGCCGATTATTAATACATAATGAAAGCCCATATAAGAAGCATATTCTAATTGCTTTGACAATGTTCTTTTTCCAAGATTTATATCAACCTTTATGCCATTTTTCCTTAATGTCCTTGCTATATCAAATGCTTGCTTGATTGTATCGTAAAAAGTTGCAATGTATAAAGTGTCTCTTCTTTCAATTTTCTTTTCATTGCTGCCTTGGCCTTTCTTTAATGCCCAGACTCTATCAACGCCTATGCTCCCGCCAACAGCATAATCTGCTTGGCCATAAATAGAAAGCAAGTTATCATATCTCCCTCCAGCAGCTATTGTTAAATTATTGGCTTTAAACTCAAATATAATGCCAGTATAGTAATCAAGCCCTCTGACTAAATATGGGTTTATGTCAGCTTTTATATTGCTCTCATTTAGCATATTGATTAAAGAAGATACTGTAATGCTGCTCTCTTTATCATAATTTGACATAAACGCTATTTTCTCTTCATTTTTCTTCTTATATTCATCAATAATGATCTTTACTTCTTCATAGGCATTCGCATTTTTTAAAGCATCTATCCAATCATTATATTCCATTTTATCATGCTTATCCAATATTCTAAATACTTGTTCTTTATTCCTCAGCCCATGCTTTTTTGCAAATGATTCTAAAAATGCTATGTTGTTTATCTCAAGCTTGGCTTCAATACCTATCTCATCCAAGCATTCCTGTATGCAATTTATTATTTCATATTCTGCTGTTTCTTCTTTTACTCCTATAATATCTATATCTGCTTGTAAAAATTCTCTATACCTCCCTCTCTGGCTTTCCTCATTTCTCCAAGCATTTCCTATTATATATCTCTTTATTGGTTTAATTAAATCTCTATTGCTTGCTATATATCTGGCCATGCCTATTGTTAAATCAAATCTTAACCCTATATCTTCATTTTTTATTATGAATATCTCATCCTTTATTGCTTCTCCGCTTTTTGCTGTCAAAATATCAATTTTCTCAAGGCTTGGTTGTTCCATAGGAATAAATCCATACTTGCTGAATATTGATTCAATTTTCTCTATTATTGCTTTTCTTTCCATTGTTTCTTCAAATGAGTAATCTCTAAAACCAGTTGGTTTTTGCATGTAAATATTTTGCCATAGATTTTTAAATCTCTTATTAAAATCAAATTATGCAAACAAAAGCATTGTTGCTTGCTGCTGGGTCTGGAAAAAGGCTTTTTCCTCTTTCAGATGGAATAAGCAAACCAATGTTTCAAATTTTTGACAGGCCAATCATAGGGCAAATTATAAAGGGGCTGAAGAATGCTGGAATATCAAACATTTATGTTGTATCGAGGCCAAATGATAGTTTCATGCATGAATATGTTAAAAAGCTTGGATGCAAAATTATTGTGCAAGAAAAACCAGAAGGCACGGCAAAGGCAGTTGAGCTTGCAAAAGAATATATAAATGGTAATTTCATCATAGCTGCTGGCGATCATTTTCTTGATTTAGAAATTTACAAAGAGCTTTCTTCTTATGAATTAGATAATGTGCTTGTTGCAAAATATATTGAAGGTGATGTAAAAAATTTTGGTTTGCTAGAAATTAAATGCGGGATTGTAAAAAACATAATAGAAAAACCAGAGAACATTAATGAGGGATTCATTAACTTACTCATTATCAAGACTAATGATGCCATATTCGATAAAATAAAGGATGTGAAAATATCAAAAAGGGGAGAATATGAGATCGTAGATGTTTTGAACAATTTTTATGCGCATATTACATTAAGAAGGTGGTTTGACATAGGCTGGCCTTGGGCAATACTTGATTTATTACATGCATTTGAGGAATATGTTAAAATAGATGAAAAATGTGAATTGCAAAATGCATCAATAAAAAATAGTTATGTAGGGAAAAATTGTATAATAAAAAATAGCATAATAGAAAATGCAATGATTTGTGATAACTGCGTTATAAATAACTCATATATCAGCAATAGCTATATCATGCAAAATGCTAAAATTGTATCGAGTAATTTGAAAAATAGCTTTATTGGTATGAATGCTGAAATAAAAAATGTCAATACAAATCCAGTAATAAATGAAATAGCAATTCTTGATAAGATAATAAGACCAAAAATTCCAATTGGCCTTATTGCTGGCAGTAATAAAATTTTGAATGCGGGCAATTTTTCATGCCATGTTGTATGAGTTTTGTTGTATGAATTAAGAGTTAAGATTTTAAAACCTTCTATGCTTATATTTTTTTACTATTCATGGATGCTCTAACTAGGGCATGACTGAGAAACCTCAAGGGTCAGAAGGGAAAAGAAGATTCCTTTAAGTTTTTTTGCACAGCAAGATCAACTCCAGTTGATCCTGCTGGAGAGCACTGCTATGGGAATCCGACTAAGGCATGCAAGTCTTGGGATTGCTCTGCAATCCCGGCGTACGGCTGAGTAACACGTGATCAACCTACCCTAAGGAACGGGATAACCTCGGGAAACTGAGGACAAAACCGTATAGGCTATAGATGCTGGGATGCTATATAGCCAAAAGTGCTAATCTCTGATTAGCAGCCTTAGGATGGGATCGCGGGGGATTAGGTAGTTGGTGGGGTAACGGCCCACCAAGCCTATAATCCCTAGGGGCCATGATAGTGGGAGCCCCCAGAAGGGCACTGAGACAAGGGCCCTAGCCCTACGGGGTGCAGCAGCCGCGAAACCTCCACAATGCGCGAAAGCGTGATGGGGGGATTCCCAGTGGTATAGGCTTTGCCTGTGCCTTTTATGGAGTTTAAAAAGCTCCATGAATAAGGGTGTGGGCAAGACCGGTGGCAGCCGCCGCGGTAACACCGGCGCCTCAAGTGGTGCTCACGAATATTGGGCCTAAAGCGCCCGTAGCCGGTTTTGTAAGTCTTCTGTGAAATGTTGCTGCCTAACAGCAACGCGTGCAGAAGATACTACAAAACTTGGGAGCGGAGGAGGACAGGAGTACGCTCAGGCTAGCGGTAAAATGCGTTAAACCTGAGCGGACTACCAGCGGCGAAGGCGCCTGTCTAAGACGCGTCCGACGGTGAGGGGCGAAAGCTAGGGGAGCAAAGGGGATTAGATACCCCCGTAGTCCTAGCCGTAAATGATGCCCACTTGGCTTTACTACAGCTTTGTGCTGTGGTGAGGTCGTAGCGAAGGCGTTAAGTGGGCCGCCTGGGGAGTACGGCCGCAAGGCTTAAACTTAAAGGAATTGGCGGGGGAGTACCACAAGGGGTGGATGCTACTGCTTAATCGGATACAACGCCGAGCACCTCACCCAGGGAGACAGCTGAATGAAGGTGTTGCTAAACACAATACCCAACTAGCTGAGAGGTGTTGCATGGCCATCTTCAGCTCGTGCCGTAGGGTGTCCGGTTAAGTCCGGCAACGAGCGAGACCCACGCAACTAGTTGCTAATCATTGCTAAGGCAATGATGCACACTAGTTGGACTGCCCGCGTTAAGTGGGAGGAAGGAGTGGACGACGGTAGGTCCGTATGGCCCGAATCTCTGGGGCTGCAAGCGGCATACAATGGGAGGAACAATGGGCTGCAACTCTGAAAAGAGGAGCTAATCCCTAAATCCTCTCTTAGTTCGGATCGAAGGCTGAAACTCGCCTTCGTGAAGTTGGAATCCCTAGTAATCGCGTGTCATCAACGCGCGGTGAATATGTCCCTGCTCCTTGCACACACCGCCTGTCAAGTCACCCAAGCAGGTTTTCGGTGAGGCGCCCTCTGAAAAGGGGGCATCGAACTGAGAGCTTGTGAGGGGGGCTAAGTCATAACAAGGTATCCGTAGGGGAACCTGCGGATAGATCACCTCCAAAAATTTTGTGCAAGGCTTCTTTTCCCTGACTTAACTTGAGGTTTCTAAAACAAATGGTGGTTAAATGAATAAGCAAATGAATTTTTTACATGACTTAAGCAATGGGTCTGGAGATATAACGAATGTAGTAATAGAAATACCGACTGGAACAAGAAATAAATATGAGTATGAAAAAAATGAAGGTGTATTCAGGCTTGATAGAGTTTTATTTACCCCATTTCATTATCCTGTTGATTATGGCTTTATTCCACAAACTTGGTATGATGACAATGACCCTTTAGATGCTATGGTATTAATGAGGTTTCCGACATTCCCTGGTTGTGTAATAGAAGCAAAGGTTATTGGAGCATTGAGAATGGAAGATGATAAAGGCATTGATGATAAGCTTTTACTTGTTCCAACAGGCGATCCAAATTTTAAAGACCATGATTCATTAACTGATATTCCATCTGCAGTTTTAGATGAGATAGCACATTTTTTCCAAAGATATAAGGAACTTGAAGGCAAAACAGTAAGAATAAACGGCTGGTTCGAGAAACAAGATGCTTTGAAAATGCTTGAGCATGCAAGAAATTTATATAGAGAAAAATTCAAAAAATAATTAAATTAAATTAGCAAGTCTTTATTCCCTTATTATCTTTTTATTATCAGCCCCGCCAGGATTCGAACCTGGGTCTCGAGGGCCAGAGCCTCGCATCCTTGGCCACTAGACGACGGGGCTAAAAACAAACAACAAAAATTTAAGTAAAATAATAATAAAATAATAAAAATTAGCATAAAAACAATTTAAAAGAATAACTAAAAGAGAAAAGAGGCATAATTTTTTAAATGCAACCAAACATATTTAGATATGGCAAAGGAAAAAACTAAAAAAGAAGAAGCGGGGAAAGTTAGCAGGAGAGAAGAAGGGTTAAAAACAACTGAGCCAATAATAACAACAACAAAAACAAAAGAGAAACAACAAAAAGAAAAATGGCCAAGTATAGAGGCTGCTCTTAAAGAAGCTACACGAAGAGCAGAAAAAGCAGAAAATTTATTGCCAAAAAAACTAGAAAAAGAGCTTCCTAATCTTAATTATGCTAGAAAAGAAGCGGAAAAATTAAGAGAAGATCTAGATGGAACCAAAAGCCCAAAAGACCTTGACAGAGCATGGGCTTAAAGGTGGTTTAAATGGTTGAAGAAAAAGGGCCTTTTGCTGATTTGCCTGGGGATGTTAAAAAAAGGCTTATATTGATCTGGAAAAATATGAATGAAGAAGACAAAGAGCATTTTATAAATCAGGTAACATATGCCCTTGCAAGCTGGGGCATAGATGAAAAAGGAAAGGAACTTGTTGTTGTTATAATAGAAAAATTAATAGAAGATGGCTCAACAAATTTAGCTGATTTTGGCTTGTATATAGATTGGCTATTAAAAGAAGGGGCAGCAGAACTTTATCCAGAAAGAAAAGATGGCATAAAAAAAGCAATCGAATATGTTAATGAATATAGAATGAAATATGAGCTTCCAAACTCACCAACAAGATCAATGCTTATATAGATCAATGCTTATATAAAACTAAACTTCTATAAGCACTAATATAAGCACTAAATCACTATATTATTAATTCCTATATTATTTTTATTTCCAAGTTTGGATTTGAAACAAGCAACAACCAAAGGCAACAATAAGCCCAAAGTATATAAAGACACTAAACCGCTAATTATTATCTATGTTATTATCTATGATTCTAAAAATTTCTTTATTTCTTTATCATTTAATGTCATGAACTTCTCCATGTCTTGTTTATAATAAACAAGTTCTATAAATATATTTTCTGCCTGCACATTTTCTTTTAATGCTTTTACTGCCAATTTTATTAAATCATTTAACTGCATGTCTTGTTTGTAATTCTTTTCTAAATATGCATCTACTTCCTTCTTATTTTCACCTATTGATGTTGCATAATAACCTATCAATGCACCACTTGGCTCAACTTCAAAAAGATATGGCTTATTATCTATACCCCCAACAAGCAATGAAACACCAAAAGGCCTGCCTCCGCCATATTGAGTATATGCTTGTACAACGTCTGCCATATACCTAGCAACACTTGTCACACTCGGCTTTTCTGAATATATAAGCCTATGCCTTTCAGCATAATACCTCCCATTATCAACAAGCCTTCTTGCATCTGCTATTAATCCAGCAGCAACAGCATAAATATGGTTATCTATTTCAAATGTTTTTCTTATTGTATCTGGCATAACAAGATTGCTATAAACATTTTTCACTGCTGCTAAGACAACAGAATCTCTGCCTATCAAGCCAATGCTTGTTGCTCCTTTTTTCACTGCTTCTTTAGCATATTCAACTTGGAATAATCTTCCATCTGGGGAAAATAATGTTATTGCTCTATCATATGCTTGTTGCAATCCTCCATACATGTTATCACCATGCTTATATTAGGGCTAAATGTTTAAAAATAAATGTGAAACAACGCCACCAACAATAGAGCAAATAAGGTTGCTTGTTGCTTTATTACCAAATCCTCTCTCTTCAAAAAAACCAGCAATGCTATCTGCAAATGAGCCAATGAAACCTGAGATAGCAATAATTAATGCTTGATAATTTGATAAATTAAATAAATATGCAGATATAACAGCAATTGTCAAGCTTCCTGTAAAACTTGCTATCAATCCTAGCTTTGACACTGCGCCGCTTGCCCCTATTCTTGTTTTTTTCCATGTGAACAATTCTATTGGCTCATTGCCCAAAACGCCTATTTCAGAAGCAAACTTATCTGCTGTTATTGCTGCAACAGAGCCAGCAAATGCATATGGCATGTTAAGATAAGAGAACAATGCAGGGAAAAGGCCATTTGATAATACATTTGACAGTCCCCTTTTATGATCATAGATTTTCATCACATATTTTTTTCTATACCCCAATGATGTTGCATGCATTGATAACAAGAAGAAAGACAGCAGTAATATTAAATAGTTCAGGCCTCCATAATTATAGGAGATAAATGCTATTACAAGAGCAAGCAAAAACCCATAAACATCAAGGCCCAAAATAGCCATAATATAATAAAGCAAACATTATAAATATAATTGGTCTTAATTTATTATGGCAAAGCGCGTATTATTAAAAGGCACTATATCAATAAAGGCCGGAAGCAATTTTTTAGATGCATTGCAAAATGCCTTATCTGAATACAACGAGGAGAGATTTAAAACAGCAATAAAGAAAAGTAAAAATAGCATAACAATACATGTAAATGCTAGCGATGCAACTGCATTAAGAGCAGGTTTAAATAGTTATCTGCGCATATTACAATGCTTAAATGAGTTAAAGGTGGAAGAATGGCAACAGATGAAGAATTAGAAAGAGAAATAGTTGAATATCAAAAAATGGAAAAGCAACTTGAAGCAGTTATGGGCCAGAGATACCAGCTTGAAACGCAAAGAGAAGAGCTGACAACAGCATTAAAGTTAATAGAAAAAACAAGTGAAGAAGTTTATAAAAGCAGCGGGGGTATTCTTGTAAAAGTCAGCAGGGAAGAAGCAATAAAAGACATTAAAGACAAGCTTGAGCTTATAGAAGTGAGATTAAAAACATTGAAAGATCAGGAAGATGGGCTGAAAAACAAGCTTGAAAGGCTCATGAAAAAATTGCAAGAAGAACTCAAGCATAGATCCGGGCCAGGAGAAGCTGCATAAAATGCTGATTTGAATGAATGCAGAGAATAAGCTTAGAGCATTTTATAGAAAATTCAAAAACAAAGCATTTATTTTTTGTACGCACAAACATGCTGATACAGATGCTGTAAGCTCTGCTTATGTGTTATCAAAGGTTTTTCCAAAAAGCATGTTTGCGATTCCTGATGAAATGAATAATGCTGCAATGAAATTACTGGAATATTTTAAAATAAAGCCAATGCTTTTAAGCAGTGCATTGAAAAAAAGGCATGATGCAATAATTGCTGTTGATACATCAAGCAAGGCATTATTCCCTTATGATGAAATGCAGGATATTGGGGAAAAAATAATAGCTGTGATAGACCATCATGAAAGGGGCAAAGATGCTTTTAATGCTGAATACATGTTTATAAATAATGATGCAAGAGCATGTGCAGAGATCATTGCAAACACATTTAGCAAATTAAAGGGAAAATATGCTGCTTTGCTTGCTTGTGGCATATTGAGCGATACAGTAAGATTTGTAACAGCAAACAAAAACACAATAAAGGCATTCATGAATATGTATAGAAATAGCAACTATGAATATGAGAAATTATTAAGGCTTGCATTTCCAAAAAGGCCGTTGTATGAAAAAATAGCAATACTGAAAGGCTTGCAAAGAACAAAGATTGTGCAATATAAAGATATTATAATATCATTATCTCATGTTGGCTCAAATAATGGAGAGGTTGCCTCATTGCTAGCAAATGCTGGGGACATAGCATTTGTTGCACAAAAAGAAGGAAAGGCAATACGCATATCAGCAAGGGCTAATATGCATATCGATATAGAACTAAACAAAGTAATGGAAAACGTTGCATCAGCGTTTAATGGCATGGGCGGCGGCCATAAAAAAGCTGCTGGCTGCATAGCATATGGAAATTTAAATGATGTATTAGAATATTGCGCTAAAAAAACAAAAGACATGTTAAAAAATAATAAAAAAAGGAAAAAATAAGAAAGAAAGAGGCTGGAACAATGGGCAATCTATAATATTTAATTAAAAGGCCTTAAAAACCTTTCATTTGTTTATTTTTATGTATCTTTATGCTTTTTTTCCAGCTTTTGATTTTTGTGCATAGAAAAGGCTTTCTATTTCCCTTAATGTTGTTGCTTCATATATATCTTTATCTTCTCTAAGCTTAAAAAATCTAGGAAATCTTAAAGCAAATCCTTTTCCAGATTCTGTTTGCATGCCAGCAGTATGTTGCTTGCTTAATGTTATTTCATCATACATGACTTCAACTACATATTTTAGCTTTACCCATTTATCAGGCTTTATTAAACTAACAACTCTCTCATCTGGCTTATCTGTTTCTATTTCCTCAAGCATTTTTTTGAATTTCACCAGTTCTTGTTCAGTAAATCCTGAGCTTGCTTTTGCTATTGTTTCAAATTTATCAGTTTCTTCGTTGTATATGCAAACAAGCAGACCGCCAAAACCAAACTTGGCCCTTGCTCCTGTGCCATAATAATAGCCAGCAACAACAGCATCTATTGTGTCTATTTCTTTTCCATAGCTTTTCTTTAATTTTATCCATGCAAATTCTCTCTTGCCAGCAATATATGGAGCATTCAAATCCTTTGCCATTATCCCCTCAAGTCCTCTTTTTATTGCATCATTAAACATATTTTCTATTTCCCCAGCATTTTTTGCTATTTTCAAAGTGCTGATTTCTATATTGCCTGGCCTTTTTGCAATTGCCTTTTCAAGTATTTCTCTTCTTTTTTTGAATGGCTCTCTTGTTAGGTCTTTACCATTTAAATACATGATATCAAATAAGAAAAGCTTTAATGGATACTGCTTGCTTGCTTGTTCAATTCCGTATTTCCTTCTTCTATGCATTGTTTCCTGAAAACTAAAAAATCTGCCTTGCTTTTGGTCATATGCTAGGGCTTCTCCTTCTATTATTAACTCATCAGGCTCAAGCAATTTAATGCTTTGCTCTATATCTGGGAACATGCCTTTCATTCTTTCTAAGCGTCTTGAAAATATTGCTACTTCATTATTTTTCTTATGTACTTGCATCCTGAAGCCATCGTATTTATATTCTATTGCGCATGTTCCTATCTTCTTATATATCTCTTCAGCACTTGCTAATCTTTCTGCAAGAGCAGGCCTTATAGGGCGGAATATGTTTATTTCAAATGTCTTTATTAAATCTGGGCTTTTCAATGCTGTTTCTGCAACAATGCCTATATCACTGCATAAATTATAAGCCCTTTCTATATCATCTCTCAATTCTTTTGTCCCTTTTAAAGCCCAGCTCAAGGCATCAAGTATTGTTGGCTCTCCAATGCCTGCTCTTATTTCAGCCAATAGGATTCTGGCAATGTATTTTGCTTCTTCTTTTGATGCATTATTGAAAAGCTCTGCTGTATATCTTTTCTTTAACTCAGCACTGCCCTTTCCAGAAAGCATTGCAATCTTTAGCATTGATTTATATACATAACTTAAGTCCATTTCTTTTTTTAAAAGCGTCTTTTGTTTCTTTTTTTCTATAACATTATAAGCCAAAAGGCCTATTTCATTTATCTTTTTATATTCTTTCTCAATCTCCTCTTTTTTATAGCCGCTTGCTATTGATAAGGCATCAAATAGCATCTTTATACCTATGCCAGTCTCAACGCCATAATATGGTGGCAATATATAACCAGTAAGCAAATATGATAAATATTTTGCTTCTTCTGGATTTGTTTTTTTAAATAATTCTGCTAAAGCAGAGGTTATTTCAAGCCTTGATCTTGTTCTTTCAATACTTTCAAGCACTGTAACAACTTCTCTAAAAAGCATAAATAAATAATGAAAAAACTTTTAATAAGATGCTGTCATTATTATATTGTGATGAGTTTGGAGGCTTCTGATTTAGTGATGATGTGACTTGACTCTGATTTGTTATTTTATCATTATTAGATTGCAACAAAATCATCATGAAACTAACTTAAATCATAATTTGACGACATTTTTAACCAGACTTATGATTATTGAAAAAAGGATGAAAAGCCATAAACCATGAATGTTCAAAGACAATTCTTTTATCTCTATTTCTGTCCTTGTAGCGTTATCATCTGTTATATGCAAGGGCAGTGAACTTGAAACATTTGCTTGTAAGAGGCTGCTGTTTTCTTCCTTTATTATGTCAATTTTTATGTTCAGTTTATCGCTTATGTTAAAAACATTATTGATGCCATTATTTTTGCATTTATTATTACTTCCACACTTTTGCATTTCTTGTGGATAATATGCCTCATAATATATTTCCCCTCTTAGAGATTTATCCAGCGTTTCATAATTTAAAAAATGCCTGCCCTCTCTTATATATAATATTTTTCCCTTCTCATCAATTGTTGTTTTTATATCATCCCTCTTGTTTAAATCAATATAGTCTAGCACAGAAAAAAACAAAAGAAATATAAACAAGCTTATTATAGACATCTTTAACTGCTCTTTAAAGAGAAATGGAAATTCTTTTGATTTCTCAATTTGCTTTTTATTGAGCTCATCCATTTTTTTTATGTCGTTCTTTTTTGTTGCTGTCCAGAATTCAGACTGCAGTTTCTTCATCTCTTCATTAAATGCCCTTACCCTTTTCATATCTGTAAACCTGTTTATTGCATAAGAAGATAAAATAACATACACCAAGGCAGCCAATATATAATAAATTAAATTAACATCAATAGAACCATAGGGCATTATTCCACCTTTTCATTTTATTATCTTTATTACTGCTTTTATTATTCAGCTCCTTTTTATTATTCTGTTTCTTTATTAAATATATCAACCAGTTTCTTAACAGCCTGCTCTTGCATGCCGTTATCATTTCTTATTATCTTAAATGGACAGAAAGCCATTGTTGAATATGTTATTAAATATGAGATATTAACTTTTTCATGTTCTACAATGTCATCAAGACTTTCAATATCTCTTTTTCTTGACAAATCTGTATGCCTTCTTTCCCATATATGCTCTGGCTTTGCTGTTATTAAGACCATAATTTCTGGTTTTATAATCTTTAATACATCTTCATTGAAGCCCGGCATAAAACCAGCTTTTGTTTTAACAGAAAAATGTGTATCAATAATAAGGTTTCTCCCCTTTACATGTGATATGTGCCTTGCTGCTTTTTTTTGCAATGTCTTTATTGTAGTTATTGATAATTTCCTCATCTCATCTCTGTCTTTTACAAGGCCTTTTGCATATTTTAACATGACATCTCCGAAATTTATTATGTTTAATGTTTGCACATGTTGCTTTACTAATTTTAATATCGTTGTTTTGCCTGCGCCTGGAACGCCTGCAACTATTGCTCTCATTAAAACACCACCAACTATTTTATATTATGTTTTTATATTATGAAGCAATATACTTAAAACGAGTCTTTTTAATAACCTATCATTACTCAATGCACTTATCTTTCTTATTTTTTCTTTCATTTAACCACCAAAAACAACTTTTATAACTTCTATTTCTTCATCTCCATTTACTTCATAATTATCTGGTTTTATTTTTCCATTTATTTTAAATATGACTTCTTGACTTGAATAGCCAAGCTTTTGCGCTATGCCTTTAAGCTGGCCTTTATAATCAAGAGTTTTTTCCTCATTCTCATGTACTATCCTGACTTTTACCATAATATATTATATGCCAAAAGTATATAAAAGGCTTACCCAAGCAGCAACAGAAAATGGCACCCATATGTTGTCATCAATAACAGCATATCTTTCCATTAACATAGCAAAAAATGCTGTTAGAAATGAAAAAATTAATGGAAAACCTATTAGTATATATGAGAACAAAAGCGGGATAAAGCCCAAAAATGACCCAATAAAACTTTTTCCTTTTGTATTAAATGCTCTTCCTCCAAGTGTTGAAAAACCATCCCCTATTGCAAGTGCCAAACATGCTGCAATGAATGTTGATAAATTAATGTGTTGGAATGAAGACAAGAAAAGCAATGATGCAAAATAAAATACTGCGCCTTTTGCTGGGAATATGCTGTTTTCTTCCTTTCTTGTTATGTTATTAAGACGCCCAGGCCCGCCATATACGAGCACACTATTTATATAAATGAGAATCAACAACAGCAATAAAAATAGTATATAAGATGTTATTTGCAAACCCAATACAAGTGCTATAGCTGCTATTATTATGCCAGCATATATGTGTATTATCTGCCTTATTATTTCTTCCAATACAACCACCATATCTCAATATTTATTAATGCCAATGCAAGGCCTGCAATAACTTCCTGTATAGTGTGCACGCCCAAAATAAGCCTTGTGAATGAAACAAAAAATGCAAAAAACATATATAACCAAAAATCTTCTTTATCTATCCTTAATAGGGCAAGGGAAAATGCAAGTGTTGCATGCCCAGAAGGAAATGCAAAATCATCAAAGCATGGAATAGGAGTATTACAAACGCGTGGAAGAGCAAATATTTGTTTCACTATAAATGTGACAATTCCAGAAAAGAAAATGAAAAATGCACCCTTCCATTTATCCAATAAATAGGCAATCAGTATTATCAATGGTATGAATATAAAATTATTATTTAAAATCATGGCAATTGCATATACAAATGAAAAAATAAGTGAAGAAAATGTTGAAATAATATCACTCATATACTTATATTAGTGTTAAAATATATAAATATTTCAGTAATAGTAAAAAATGAGAAATATATAAGTTCTGCTGTTCTATTGCTTTCCATTGTTGATATAAAAATTGCTGATAAAGAGCTTATCATAATGAGATATGCCGGCACAATTGAAAACCTTAACAATGTCAGGAAGTTTTCATCTATTATATCAAGGCCGGATATTATTGAAAATGCAGATGATAATATAATGGGGATTAGCAATGCCCCTATGATTAAAGAATATTTTTGAATTGATAACATGGATATTCTTTCTCTTTTTAACTCTGAAAAATTTAATATGTCTTCTGCAAGTTCTGCAAGCTTTTCAGTAACATGTTTTCCTGTTTTAAAAGAATATTCAAGTATTTCCATTGTTTTTTCAAAAAGCTCTGATTTTATTCTGGTTTTCAAATCATGCATTACTTTATCAATTGAAACGAGATTTATAATCTGCTTGTGTGCAATGCAAAATTCAGTCGAAAGCCTGCCTTTTGCATGCTTGCACATAGAATAAAAGAAGTCTTTTATATGTGCTCCCTTTGGCAATGATGAAGCCATGAGAAGGCCATCGCCAAGACTGTTTTCTATCTCTTCTATTTCCTTTCTCTCTCTATATTCTTTAATGAAATAAAATGACGATATGGCAAAAAATATTATTATTGCCAAAAACTTTAATTGAAAGTCAATGTTAAAGAAAAATAATAATGCCAATATCGATGCTGGAAGTAATGTTATTATTGACATGCCCTTATTTGCAAACATTACTGGTGGGAAAAATGCGACTGCCAATAAGATGATAAAAAATGAGAATGCAGGCACAAGAATATCTATTATTAGTATTGCATTAAACACATTATCTGCACTGCTATTCTCTATTGTTCCAGATAATATCGTTGATATAATATAAAGAACTGGGGCAATAATTGTAAATATTATAAAAAATAGTGCAAGCATAGAACTTTTTGCTGCATAATCCTTTAACTTATGCCTTTGCATGTTAAGCATCTCGTCTCCAAGCCTTTTCAACTCTTCTCCACCGCCATGCTGATATGATGATATGATTTGCGCTATTGCTCTTTTTGTTGTATCTGTTCCAAAACGGGAAGAAAAGTCATAAAGTGCTTTTTGCACTGCAACGCCTTGTTTTATCTCTTTTATAACCGGTTTAAAATAAATTGATACTGCCCCTTCACGTGTTGCTAATTCAAGTGCATTTGAAAATGGAATGCCAATTTTCATCAATGAACCCAGTTGTCTTAAAAAAAGTGGCATTTCGCTTTCTATTTCTCTTTTTACTGATTCAAACTCTATGAATGGCAGGGCATAAATAAAAATTGAAAAAAGAAAAAATAGCATGCCTGCATAGAAATTTAAATAAGTAAAAATGGCAGAAAATAAAATAAGAAAGATGCATAATGTTACATATCTTTCAGCCTCAATGGGAATATGAAGATTTAAAAAAATATGTTGCAAACGCTTTACATCTATCTTTATTGCTGGCATATATGTTGCTATTTTTGCTATTTCTTTAACCAATGCCATAAAAATGCCTCTGCACAAAAAAGAAAAATTCTTTATAATTATCAGGGGCTTTTTTTATAAGCTCTTCCCTTCTTTTTATTTCCTCCTTTACATCACTTTTCCCCATACCAAGTCTGTTGCCAATAAAAGTATATAATGAATCAAGGTTTTTAAATTCCCATGAATCATTTGCTATGTGATATTTTATTATATTTATAAGTTGTTCATTATATATTGACAGTTCAACAAGCCTTCTCCTCTCTTCTATTGCCCTTTTCTCTTTATCATATATCAACATTCTCTTTTGAACAGCAATAACATCAATTGAATTAATGTCCATTTTTGAAATGCCAAAGCTTAAAAGGCGAGATAATGCCTCATTTCCTGACTTTGCATGGAATGTTGCATATGCCCCTCTTGCTTGGCCAGCAAGTAAAACATCTATTAATGCTCTTGCTTCCTCGGCATTTCTTATTTCCCCAACAACAACCCTATCAGGCCTCATTCTTAAACTATCATAAACAAGGTCCATTAATGTTATTTCCATGTCCTTGCTTGCCAACAATTTAAGTTTATGCTCGTGCAATGGATTTATTTCAGGGGTTTCTTCTGTTACTAAAAGCCTTTCATTAGCAGGACAAAAAGAAAAAAGGCTGTTTAGCAGTGTTGTTTTGCCGCTTGCGGTATTGCCAGCAACAATTAAAGAAAAATCACCTTGCATAAAAAAACTAAGCAACACAGCAGCGTTTATTGGCATTGCTTTCAGATTAACAAGTTCTTTTATTGACAAAGGCCTTTGTCTGAATTTTCTTATTGTAAGCTCTCCTTCTGATATTGGCGGCATAGAAGCATGTAATCTTGAACCGTCTGGCAGTGTAGTATCAAGCCTTGGGTGTTGCAATGTTATCCTTCTCCCCAATACAGAAGCCATTTTATTAACAACATCCATTAAATAGTCAATGCTTGTTATTTCTGCATTCGCTTTTTGCCAACCTTTGTTAGATATAAATACATAAGCTGGTTTATTTAACCCTATTATTGCTATCTCTTCTATTGAATCATCATTAAGTAAATACTCAAAAAAACCAAGGCCATATATATGCTTATACGCTATATCAGTTAAATACTGCATCTGATGTTCTTTTAACACATACCCATTATTATTACATGCTTTTTCCAATGCTTTAGTTAGCTCTTTTATAAGATCATCTTTTGATTGAAATTCCCTTATTCTTGTTATCTCTCTAAAATGGCCTTCTATTTCAATTATCAGTTCTTCTTCCTCTTCACTCAATATTGGCATATTTATTTTGTATTGGCCTTCTTTTGTTATGCGCCAGCCTATAAGGCCTTTAGCCATGTTTTATTAAATGCATTTATTTTTTAAAATGTTCTTTATATTATTCTATTATGGTAAATGGGGGGCAGGAAAAATTTAATACAGCAAACAACGGAACAAAAAATGAAGTAAAAAAGGCAGATAATGAAAGTGGGGCAGAGCTTGGAATAGAAACAAAGAAAATAAGATTTTGGCTTAAATTGTCAAAGTCATTGGTAACAAGCAGGGCATTTATAGCATTATTAAGTGCATTACTTGGTGTTGGCGGGACAGAATTAAAACACAGCTTTGAAAAACACAATCCATTGGAAGAAAGGTATATGTGCAAACCAAATATAACAATAAAAGCAGAACAAGGAAAATATGTTGAGATATGCGGGTGTTATGTAAGAGTTGAAGATATTATCAAAGCAGATGGAAAAAAAGATGGAAAAAGAGACATAGTTGAGCTAACATGCAAAGAAAAAAAGGAGAAAAATGAAAGTAATGGAGATAATGAAGAATAAACATAATTGCAACACTATTTCTTAAAAGATACTGATAAATAGAGATTTAAAAATGCTATTAAGCTTGCAACAACGTTTAGAATAAGAAATGCCATATCATTAAGCAATAAAGCATGATAAGCAAGCATTGAAGAGCCAATGGCATATAAAAGAGCAAATGCTGGATTTATTGTTCTTTTTTCTTTTATTGCTGAATATGTTTCTGGAATCCAGCCAAGCAATATAAGTACAACACCAATAAAGCCAATGTAAGATGCCATTATTAAATAATAGTGCAGAATTTTAAATATTACTCCAAAACCCTGTTTTATTTTCCCTGCTGTATTTACATAAAGCAGAAACAGGGCATTTATCACACAATGGTTTTATAGCTTTGCATATTGTTTGGCCATATGCAACAAATGCAAGATTAACATTTTTCTTATTATCATCATTTAGGAAGTATAGGGCCTTTTCTGTTTCCTTTGGTTCATTTGTATTAACAATGCCCAACCTGTTTGATAAACGATGTACATGTGTATCTACTCCTATATAAGGCATGCCTTTTTCTGCTAAAAATACATTGGTAGTTTTTATGCCTATGCCAGGCAATTTCAAGAGTTCTTGCTTTATTTTTGGAATGCCATTTTCATTTACATATTTTGCTATTTTTATTAAATGCTTTGCCTTTTGTTTGTAAAATGCAACTGGTTTAATAAGATTTGCAATATTCTCTTCATCTGCGTTTGCTATTTGTTCAGCATTTTTATATGCCTCAAAAAGTCTTTTACATGCGCTATATGTTACATCATCTCTTGTCCTTGCTGAAAGAAAGATAAAGACAAGTCTTTGAAAATCATCTCCTTTATCTATAAAAAGGACTGGTGCTCTTTTTTCCCTTCCTATGTTCAAAAAAATGTTTATGAGATAATGCACATAGACATTTAAACCGTCAACAAGGATTTTGTTATGATCAAATGCAAGTTTTGTTTTTATTGCTTTATGTAAAGGCATTAATATCGGCATTGTTTCATTACTTTTTTTTAGCATGTGCTTTGCATGCTTTGGCTTGCATAGATATGCAACACTTGCAACATCTCTTTCATCCCTTTCCTTTGAACTATAAGCCCCTATTATATTTATAATGTCTGCATCAATGCCTGTTTCTTCTTTTACCTCTCTTTTTAACGCATGTTCATAGCTTTCATAGGGTTGTAAAAAACCGCCAGGCAATGCCAAATGCGATTTAAACGGCTTTTTTTTCCTTTTTACTAATAACACATTTCCAGCAATAATAACAAGGCCATCAACAGCTGCTTTTGGCATATCACAACCTTTTTAATATTGTATTCAGTTCCTCCCCTATTTCAACAATGCCAGCCTCTGAAATATTCAATATTCTTGTTTTCTGATCATGACTGCACATTCTGCAACCATCTATCCTTATTGTCCTTAAAATGCTGCCCATTTGTATCCCATATAATGTTTCATCATATTTTGTTGTTATTATTTTTTTATCAAATACAATGCTTCCATCAACAATATGAGCAACACCCAATCCACCAGCTGATTCAACTGTTGCCTGATCTTGGCTTGTTCTTTTTTGCGATATTAAGATTGATGTCTGCTTTTTTTGCTTTAAAAAATTATAAAGCTTCCTTGTAACAACTCTTGCTTTTAATTCCTTGTGCTCATAAAGTCCTGTTGCTGAATCTACTATTGTTATTGTCGTTTGCTTGCTTTCTATTGCCTCATCAAGCAATTGCAAAACTCTGTTGATGTCTTCCATGATTTTTTCTTCTTGTGAGATATCAACAACAACAATATTCCTTGCAACAGTATCAAAAGGCTTTGCCATTACTAAACATCGTTCTTTTATTGCATTATACAAGAAAGTGCCTTGTGTCTCTGTTGATAATATGCATACATTATAACCCATACTTGCCTGAAAAACAGCAAATTGTAATGAAAAAAGGCTCTTTCCTGTATCAGGGCTGCCAACAAAATTCATAACAGAGAGGTATGGCAGCCCATTTAATGTCTTTCTCATAAGTCTTCCTTCATGCGTTTCAAAATAATAGAACATCTCATCCAGCTTTGTGCCTGTCTTTATACCAAACAGCTTTGGTGCCTTATTTCCCAGTTCGTCAAGAGAAAATATATATTTATCCATGATTTATATTGCTTCATTATATTTAAAACCTTATGTTATAGGCAATCGTGTAATTGCAAAGGCTTTTAAATATTAACTTCGTAATTTTATATATGTTGGGGGTTGGGGAGAGGTTAAGAAATAGATGTTTGGGCAATGTTGATAGAGAACAGAGGAAGTCATTTAGAAAGATCATGAGCAAATTAAACACTGGGCTGAAGCGCTTTAAAATGCGCTTCCTTGCATTCATAGTGCCTGCCTTATTAAGCATGTCTTCTTTATCCTGTGCTCAATTTATGCAAAGAATAAGGGTTGAAACACCATTTAGTAATCATATTGTAGCAAATAACAGCAATGATTTTAATGCTGGACAAGAACAAAGAAAGTCTGATGAAACATTAACAAGCATAGAAAGAGTTTATGGAAAAAATACAAAAAATGGCTATAATTACAAGGGCTTCTCATTATCAAGTTTCGATAAAGACAGGCTTTTACAGTTCTCACTTTCTTTATTATCTAGTGAGCAGCATATGATAGGAAAAGATGAAAGTTCAATAACAACGCCAAAAATCCCAGAGGATATATTAAATAGCGATGAAGCCGAGCTTATTAAAAGGCTTATAGAAAACAAAGAAATTGCCAGAATAGAGAAAGAAACAAAAAGAAGAGAATTTCTTATCAGCCCTGCTGTTTATATTAACTTTTTCTCTATTTCTTACCCTGATGATATTAAAGAAAAGTTTAGATTAAGGCTCCATATCCTTGGTGGAGTTCAATATACATACATATGGAGATTTGATACAAGCAAATACACAATTTATACAAAAGACATTGTTAGTGAGGATGAAAAGAATTTAGGAAAAATCAATATACCCTTTACGTCAAGCGATGATGATGAAAGAATAGACTTATGCTTTAAAGTACAAGGAAACATTGCCCTATTAAATTTTTATATAAATAACTGCTTAGCTCCAAAACCTTCTGGCCCATTTAAATACAATCCAGAGCATACTCTATCAATAGGCGTTGGCATAATTTTCTAATATTGAAGTTAAACATAAATAACCTTACTCCCCAACTTCCGCCACACCTCTTCCCTGCTCCTATTTTAGCCAGCTTACTCCCCTTCATACTCCTAGTTTTCTTTTTACCTACTCCTTCTGCCGCCTTTTTTCCTTTTACCGCTTTTTTGCCTGCTCTTTTGCCTCTCCCCCCTTTTCTCCTTTACCTTTCCACTTCGCCTTTCTCCCAGCCTGCTTTTTGTTTTGTTTTTGCCTTTTGTTCTGATTAAGTTTATTAAGACCAGTTAAGATTAGCAATAAAAAGATAAAAGAAAAGAAGAAAAGAAGATAAAAAAGAAAAAAGATAAAACTCCTTAACCTCAACAGCAGTTAATAACACTTAAATTTAACCGCTGAGTTGAGCAAGGAAGTCATTTACTGCTTTCACTGTGTCATCTGCTGTATAGCCAGCAACAACAATTGTTTTGCTGTCTGTTGCTTTTACAACAACATTGTTTTGTGGTGTTATCTCAAGTCCTGCTGCTGATAATGCATCTGCTGCTGCGCTGTTAACAGCTGGGCCACCAACAATGATCTTTGTTGCTACACCGCTTGCTTGTTCATCAGTAATAACCAATGCATCGCTTACTGGAACTCTTGTTGCTGCTTTTAATGAACTTACTTTTTCAAGTCCATCTTTGCTTACAATAACTGCACTTAATCTATCTAATCCTGTTACTGTACCAGATCCTGCTCCTGCTCCACTAACTGTTGGTGTTGCTGTTGCATCGATTTTCTTTGCTTTTACTGTTACATCACCAATTGTTGTTGTATCTCCTTCTCTTAATGTAACTTCCTGTGTATTTGGCTGTGCACTTGCTGCTGTTGATGGTGCAAATACAAACTGTGCTGTTGCTACACTCTTTGGTATTTCTAAATTCCTTGAACTCTTTGTCCCTGTAACAACTGTTCCTCTTGGCGTAATAAATCCATCTTCATAATTTGAACCATTCGTATAGCCGAAACCACTTAAGACATTTGATCCATTAGCGCCATTTACGGCTGCTGTTAAGTTTACAAATGCTGGTATAGCTGTTTCTGTTGCTTTTGTTGCATTGTTTAAGTAAAATGTTACACTGTCATCTTTATTGCCTGTTACTGATACTAATGCGTTCTGTGTTGAATTATAGTAGAAACCTACTACCGCAAATACATTATCTGAATCCTCTGCTTTCCCTATTTCTTCAACATAATATATTTCTGGCTCAGTCTTAAAACCGCCCTGGTCTCCTATTGTAGTGTTTGTTGTGTTTGCGTCTAAATACAGAGCTCCTGAATCAGTGCCAGCATATGAGAAATCTATCCTTGTTTTTGTATTGCTGTTATCTGATGAAGTATCTGCATAATACCAGTCACTACTCTTTTGGAATAAGTATGTTCCATTACCTAGTGTTATTGCTGTTGCTCCACCTGGCCCATCATCAGCAGTTGCGCTTCCAGCAACGATATACCAAATTTCATTACCTCCACTTATTGGTTGGTATGCTGTTGATAATCCAGACGTTACATTAGCTGAAAATGTGGCAGACCCGCTTGTTATTCTCACAACCTTTGAATTTGCTGCAAATGTTACAGTCCAGCTGCTGTTTTTTAATTGTACTACATCGCTGCTTCCTCTATTTTCTAATGCAAATTCAACATTTACTGGTGATTCTCTGTTAAGGCCATTGTACTTTAAATTATAAGATTTATATGAGGTTATATCTGCAAGATCAAAAGAGTCTCCTTTTTGAAGTGTCTTTGAAGAGCCTGTGTAGTAAAGCAAAATCTCTTTTAAATGTGTTGCTGAGCCGGCAGCTGCATTTTTATTAGTTAAGCCCAATGCAACCTTGTATTTAGAGCCAGAATCAACAATAAATTCTTTCCCTTGTTCAAGTTCTATCTCATCTTTTAATATTGCTAATTCTGCCCATTTTTCTGTTAATGTATAACCTGGGGCTGTTTGATATACATGCACTCTAATATTTTTACCTCCACCAACTGGTATGTCTTTAGATGCTCCTTGAGCTATCTGGTCTTTGCTTATTAGATTTCCTGAAGGGTCATATACTGAAATTATTGCATCATGGCTATCCTGTGCTATATCACCTAATGTTACTTTATAGCCATCATCTGTTTCTAAGCTACTGCCTACATTAACAATGCCATATTTAGATTCCTTTGCCAATTTTAACTTTGTACCGGCATTTGCTAATCCCACTTTTTCATCATTTGTTAAAGTTAAGCCAGTAGTAGTCCCACTAATTCCTGTTACATACCATGTTGAACCTAAAAATTGTATTGGTACTCTTGCTGCTTCTATTCTATCTCCAGTTGAACAACTTGTAAAGTTTGTGTTTACAGATCCTGGGCACAATGGCAAACCACTTTTGTCTGGAACAAATAATACTTGGTATAGAACTTTAGATACTTTAGCTCTTACATCATGGTCTGATTCAACAAACTCTGTCCTCGCATTTAAAAATACATTTTGTTCTTCATTTAGATTTATAGAAAACTTATTCCCTTTTACATTGAAGGCTTTAAATGAATCCAAAGCTGATTTATCTATCTTATAAGCTACATATGGGTCACTATTATAACCAGTCACACCAATAACGCCACCAACCTGGTCTTGTGTTGGATGTGCATCTGCATCAGTAAAATCTGTCTTCACTGAAAACTTATCCTCTGTTTCATATGCATTTACATCTCTATCGTTTAAACGCCTATCTGCATCTTCAGCAATCAAAAGGCCAAATGCATGTTCTGCTGTGCTTTTTACTCCTGGCACTGTAACTTCTAATGTTACTTGCTTGTTTGTTATACTGCAGCTTGCTTGGCCTCCTGAAACTGTACAAGAAAGCTGGTCTTGTCCTTGCACTTGTGCACTATATTCCTTTTCTACAAACGCGCTGTTTGCCAGCCTTTGTGCAATCTTCGCTGCTGCTACTGCATCGCTTAAAGCTGCTTTGCTTCCTACAACAACTTTTGCCACTGGTTGTCCTTGGGCATTCACTAATTCTACATTCTGGAAGCTTACTGGAGCTGCAAAGGCTATTGATCCTGCCAATAAGGCAGATCCAGCCACAATGGCTCCAAGCTTCTTCAGATTTATTCCTTTCATGCTTTATTCACCTCTAGCATATTGTTTTGCATTCATTCATTCAGGAGTATTTTTAAATCTTTCGGTAGATATGGCAACAGCCGTTTATAAACAATTGTTTTTTATATGACAATTGCCTAAAAATCTTTCGTTTATTTGCTAAATCACTATATTTTATAAAACAACACGCCGAGGAGGGGATTCGAACCCCTGCGCCCTTTCGGGCACCGGTTCTCAAGACCGGCGCATTAACCGCTCTGCCACCTCGGCATTTATTATGCCTTTGTACAGCAGATTTTAAAAATATAATTTCTATCAGGTACAAAATAATAATAAGAGTCCACAATAAAAAAGCGTCTGGAAGATAATAAGAAGGCCTGTGTATACGGGTTCGCGCCTTCTTACTTCTTATAGGTGACTATAAGGGGCTGGAAGATTATAAGAAGGCCACAATAAAAGGGTTAGCGCCTTCTTAGAGGGAACAAAAAGGGGCTGGAAGATAATAAGAAGGCCTGTATATAAGGGTTCGCGCCTTCTTATGGAAGATTATAAGAAGGCCCACATAAAAGGGTTAGCGCCTTCTTATAATGCAGGGGGTGGGATTTGAACCCACGAACCCACTAAGGGACTAGCCCCTCAAGCTAGCGCCTTTGACCAGACTTGGCGACCCCTGCTATATACAAGTATAAACATTTTTGCATTTTTGCAATTCCTAATAAATATATAGTAATAGAATATATAAATATTCTCATAAAACCTAATAAAACATCAAAAATGCATTGTCATCATTTGAGAGTTTCCTTATATTCTCAACTGTAGGCTTAAATCCTGCTTCCAATGGGCAGGTTGATATAGAAAATGATGTATTTATATTATATTCATAAATCCTCAAATCATAGACTTTAATGAGTTTTTGATTTGCCCTTTTACCATTCATTAATTGCATGTTGCTTCCTAATCTTTCAGCCTCATTTCCTATATGCAACGGCATTTTCCCACTATAAACAAACATGTCTCCTGCAATAAATAATGTGGAACATGCTGGTTTTTTTATACCAATTGCAACACATGCATGGTTTGGAAATATTTTTTCGCTTTGTTTTTCAATAAAATGCATTATATGATTTTTCTCTGGTTCTTGTTTGAATGTATTTGCAAAATCATTTATTATGGAATCTGCAATAAGTGTCTTCCCATATCCTTTTGCAATAGCGAATATTAAGGAGCCATGTTTTTTCAATTCTCTCATAAATACTGATACATTTGCCCCTTGCTTTGTTTTTCTTTTTTTCTTAATTCCATATGCGATAAATCCTAAAAAATCATCTGAAATCTTATCATATGTTTTAATATTTTTCCCGTATATAACAAAATCCTGTATCTCCAATGGCACAATGCCAGAAAGTTTAAACAAATACGGTTGAACTTTAAGCCTGAACTCCTGCCTTAAAAAATGTGATTGCTGAGAATTCCAAACATTATTAACTTGTAGTGATGCTATTTTCATTAGTAGGCTTGTTTCAAATGTTTTTGGATGAGATGAAAAGCTTCTTGCAGCCAAAAGAATATTCTCCCTATTGATTTGTGACATAGGATTAAGGCCATTCATTAATGCAGTCATAACACACATATGAAAATCAGATAAAATGCTGGAAAAATAAACCTCTTCCTTGTCTTCTAAAACTGGCTTTTGATCCTTAAATAAATTCTCCTGTTTTTCATAATAATAGATACTGCTGTTAAACTTTGATTTTTGGGGGGACATGTTAAAAATATGAGAGAAAAATTTATAAATGTTTATACATTGTTTTAAATATGTCTTCTACAGATATTAAAGAAATCATACAAAATAGCTTATTTACTCTCCTTTATCTTATTTAGTTATTTCAATTATCATTAATATAAGAAATTTCAATGATGCTGTAAAATTAACGAACACTGGTTTTGTATTATATACATTTTCTTGTTTCATTTCAAGTTATTACGCTTATATTTATAGAAAGACAATGAACGCACTTGATAAACATGCATATTTGTTTTTCAGCATAGGCCTTTTTCTTGTATTCATGGCACATGCATTATGGGCTTATTACATTATAATAGGGACAAATCCATCAGGGGTTTCTTATGCTGATTTCTTTTGGCTTGCATCTTATACATTTTTCTTTACTGGGGCAATAAAACTCATAAGCGCGTATAGTGTAAAGATAAACCAAACAAACATGATTACTATATTATTTATTTTACTTGCTATTTATATTGCTTATTCAATTTTAAACAATTTTAGTTTAGGTGACTTTGTAAATGCCATTTATCCTTTATTAAACACTTACTTATTATTCTTGACTTTTAATATCATTTCAACATTTAAAAAAATAAATATATTGACAACGCCTTACTTATATTTAAGCGCTGGCCTTGTTTTATTCTCAATGGCATCATTAATACAAGCGCTCCTATTTTTAGCAAGAAAAGATATTTTACATGGTTATGAAGCAGGCATTGCAAACACAATGTTTGGTATTGGCTATTTAATAACAATGTTTGCGTTTATGAAAATACAAAACACTTCAATAAGTATGGGAAAAACAAGAAAGTAAGATTTTTAAATACATAAAAGAAAATAAAAAAGTGATATCTTATGAGAATGAAAGAAAACGGATATCTCGCTCTTAAGATATTTGGTATAGCCTCATTACTTTTATTTGTTGGCATGATATTAATTCAATATTCTCCCATACAAGATGATTTAAAAAACAAGTTCAGAAATATCTCTTTTCTTGTTTTTGCATTTTTTGCCTTATATGGAAGTTATATTTTTTATAAATTAAAGGAATCGATAAGTGCAAGAGATAAAATATGCCTTTATTTCATATTTCTTGGCTTGTTCATGTTTTTTGTTGCTGAATCTATATGGAGTTTTTATGTAGCAATACTAAACATCGACCCCTCGCTAAATCTAACTCTTGCTGATCTGTTCTGGCTTCTTGGCTCATTGTTGCTGGCATATGGATTTTTTAAAATGCAGATGCTTCATACTATATATTTTAGCGAAAGGATGATTTTAACAATAACAGCGGCTGCTCTCATCTTGGCATTTATATTAATCTTTGCTTCAAATGAAATAAATGATATACAAACAATGGTAAATTCCTTATATCCCGTATTTGATTTCGTTATAGCAATCCAAACAAGCTTGATATTTTATTCTTTCAGAAAGAAAAATATCTTCACATCTCATTATTTAATACTTGCTGCCGGCTTTTTTATCATGTTTGCATCTGATTTTCTTTATTATATCATATCTTCACAACTGGGAGAAAGCTTAATAACATCAAACATTGCAGTTTTATCTGATTTTCTTTATGCTCTTTCATATATTGTTATCGGCTTGGCATTCTTAACTGGTATAGAGTCCCATGAATTTATGAATAAATTTATGGATAAGTTAATAAGTAAGGAACTAGAATAAGGATTTTAAATTATTTGCTATAATTAATAAAATATGATACTAAATATCAGTACAAAAGATGGAAAAAGTTATAGAGTAGAAGTACAAAAGCCAGAAGTTTTATACGGAAAAAAAATAGGAGAAAGTTTTTCTGGTAATATTATTGGCCTAACTGGGTATGAATTTCTTATTACTGGTGGCAGTGATTTAAGCGGTTTTCCTATGAAGCGGGAAATACAGGGAAACAGAAAACTAAGGATAATGACAAAAAAAAGCGTGGGAGCAAGATTAAAAAAAGGCGAAATGAAAAGAAAGGTTTTTAGAGGAAACACAATAAATGCTGATATAGTACAAGTTAATGTGGTAGTAACAAAAAACGGCAATGAAGAATTAGAAAAATTTGCAAAAAAAGCAGAGAAGAAGGCAAAGTGAATTAAATGGAATCTGTAATCATAAATATGCTTGGGCACGTAGATCATGGCAAAACAACACTAACAAAGGCATTAACAGGAAAATGGACAGATACATTTAAGGAAGAAGCAATAAGAGGAATAAGCATAAAGCTTGGATATGCTGATATGGGCATTTATGAATTCAAAGATGGTTATTGGAAAGAAGAAAAAAAAGGGAATGAAAATGGAAAACTCGTTAAAATTGTATCAGTACTTGACAGCCCAGGGCATGAGTCACTGATGGCAACAGCAATATCAGCAAGTTCAGTAATTGATGGGGCCCTGCTTTTAATTGCCGCTAATGAGCAGTGCCCACAAGAACAAACAAAAGAGCATCTGGCAATACTCGAATTGTTGAAAATAAATAATGTAATAATAGTACAAACAAAAATAGATGTGGTATCAAAGCAAAGAGCAATTGAAAGTTATAAAGAAATAAAGGCATTTGTTAAAGGCACAATAGCAGAAAATGCTCCAATAATTCCAGTATCGGCTACATATAATATTAATATTGACAAACTCATAGAAGCAATTGCAAAACACATAAAGCCAAGGCAAAAAGAAGAATATAAAATAAGTCCTTTATTTTATGCATTGAGAACATTTGACATAAATAAGCCAGGCACACATATAAAGGATCTTGTTGGGGGGGTTTTTGGTGGCGTTGTTGCATCTGGCTCTTTTAAAGTGAATGACGAAATCATTGTTGCTCCTTTTCCTGAAAAAAAAGACCATATCATTGAAACGTATATAAAAAGCATAAGGGGTTATGACGGCTATTATGAAGAAGCAAAGCCCGGCATAACATTAGCTATAGCAACTGGCCTTGATCCTGCATTAACAAAGGCTGACAGACTTGCAGGATCAATTATAACATTAAAGGAAAATAAAGATAAGATAAAAATCACTGATGAAATATACTTTAATTATGAATTGCTACAAAGGCACGACATTCCAAATGTCCCAATAAGAGAAAATGAAATCTTGCTTATTAATATAGCACACACAACAAATGCGTGCACTGTTATGAATGTTAAAAAAGGCATAGTCAATGTCAAGCTAAAAAGGCCTATCGTTTATTTACAAAATCAAAAAATAGCAATACAAAGAAGAATAGGTCAAAGATGGAGGCTTGCTGGAATTGGTAAAGTTATCTAGCCTTTATAAAATAACGCTTTTGCTCTTCAATGTTCTTTTTTATCATCCAGCTGAATAATGCTTTTATCATTTTTTCATCTCTTTTTGTTTTTATTATACCTTTTTTCTTTGATAAAGTCATTGCATTTTTTATAACGTCTTTTTCTCTTTTCCTGTCTCTTATCTGCATTCCAATTTTTATTTTTGCTTTTGCCACCTTTTTTCCAATATCTATTCTCTTTTTTATTAAATTTATTATGCCATGATCTATTTCGTTTATTGCTCTTCTCAATGCTTTTAATGTTTTTTTATTCATTGCTTTATTTAACACTTTCATTTTCAACCTCTACAACAGGATAAGTTCCAAGAAGTTTAAATGATACTTCATTTTTTAATTCATTTTCCATATCATTAAGCATTTTTCCATCAATCTTTGCCTCAACATCAATAAAAAATTTATAAACACCAAGTTCTCTTCCAGACGGTCTTGATTCAAGCTTTGACAAATTTATGTTTCTCTTTGCAAAAACATCCAGCACATCCCTCAAAAGCCCCGGTCTATCTGCTGCTTCTTCTATAACAATGCTCGATTTATATGCTTTTTTATCAACATCTTTTAATTTTACATTACCAATAAGCCAGAATCTTGTCATGTTGTTCCTTTGATTTTCTATGTTTCTTGCTATAATTTCCAGCCCAAGCTTTTTCGCATAATCCTCTCTTATTATTGCTGCTGCGTGCTTATTCATATTTTTTATTATGATACTGCCTGCATATGATGTGCTATTTACTTTTATCCATTTCGCATTGGGAAAATGCTCTTTTAGAAAATTAGAGCATTGTAAAAAAGCTTGCTCGTGCGAATATATAACATTAATAGAACTATGCCCTTTTAATGCTGCCAATGAATGTGATATAGGCAAAACAACCTCCATTAAGACTGGCTTGTTAATGTTTTCTATTCCTTCAATTGCTTCTATAATAGTGCCTGTTATTGAGTTTTCTATTGGCAAAAGCATTGCATCGTAATGGCCATTAATAACATCATATATAGAATTGCATAATACTTTATTTTTTATTCCATCAATGTATGCAAAGGCATGATCACATGCCAAACTTGAGAAACTCCCCTCTGGACCAAGTGTCGCTATTTTCAATGAAAGTTCCTCCATTATTAGGCTTGCAGCCCTGTCTGTACGTGATAAAAACAATGCCTTCTTCTTTTCATATTCAGCATCATTTAAAAGGCTTTCAAAATGCTTGTCAATGTCTTTTTCAATGTTAGAAATGTGTAATAAAAAGTCTTTTCTTACATTTTTTGCATAAGGATTAATTTCTTGTAGTTCTGCATAAAGCTTTGGATTTTGCAATGCTATTCTTGAACATATATTCCATAAAAGCTCAAAATTCACTGAACCATATTTTTCATAATCTATGTGTTGGCGCAAAAATGTATGGCCTGCTAAAGAATAGAAATGCACAAATGCCTGAACATATGAAACAATTTTATCATGTTCATTCTCATCTCCCAGCTCATAAAACAAGGCTTTTTCATTCAAAAACGCGCTTTTTATTCTCTCATAATAATTACCTTTTTTCAAAGCTATTGAAAGTATTGGAACATTATCAAGTTTTTTTATGCTGGGCCCGTGCATCGGATGCATGCTTGCTATCTCATTAACAATGCCTTCTTTCATGAGTTCTCTGAGCACTGGTATAACATGACTTTTTACGCTGCAAAAATCAATAACAAGCTGGTTGCTTTTAAAATATGGAAAGCATTGCTTAATGAATGCTGGCATTGCCTTTGCTGATACTGTAAAGATACACACATCAGCTTTTGATATTGCATCTTCAATGCTGGCATAAGAAACAGATAACATATTTGCCTTTTGTTTAGTTTTTTCAATATCCCTCCCTGCTATAATGACATCAAAGCCCCTGTCTTTAAAAAATGATGCATAAAAAGAACCAAAATTGCCTGCCCCTATTATTGCAATAAGCATGATACGATTACAGCTATAAAATTTTAAATGTTTATTGCAATCCATCCTTTTAGCTTATTGTCATAATGAGAGGGTTTTATACCAGCATTATAGAGCCTTTTTGCTACACTATCCTTTATATTTACTCTTCTATTCCTGCCAAAATAACCGGTATAATGAAAAAGCTTTGCTCCTTTTTTCATGTGCCTCTTTAACTTATCATAAAATGCTTGTGAATACAGTTCCGGGCTGTGACTGAATCTTGGCGGATCATGAATAATATAGTCAAAATCTCCCAAGTCATCTATAAAATGAAAAATATCTCCCTCTATTATTGTTATTCTTTTGTTATTAAAAAAATCTTTACTGAATGGGTTTATTCTTGCCAAGCTTATTACCTCTCTGCTTTTCTCAACTGATATAACATTTCCATATTTTGAAAGCTCAATAGAAACATAACCAAGGCCAGCACAACAATCAAGAATATTTATGTCTCCTTTCCTTATATGCAGTGCTTTTATTATTGCTTTTGCATAATGAAATGGCGTTTTCCATTCTTTTATTAAATGCATTCTTAACCCGTCTATTTCCAATATTGGCACTTCATTATATTGCTTTAACGCATAGAGGTGGCCATTTTGAAATATTCTAAGCGCATAACACATCTCTTGTTTTTTATCATATAGATAGACGTTTTTATCCTTCTTTTTTATTGTGCATTTTTTTGTAATGTTATATAAATCTTGGACAAAATGGGCAGTACTCTCATTAAAACGCGTTTTTCCCAAATCTATCGTGTAAATGCCTTTTTTCCAGTAATGCTCTATTACATAATTAGACAGCAAGATATTTTCTTCCATCAACTGCAGTTTGGTAAAGGTTTTTAAAAGTTTACATTGAATGCAATCATGGACTTAACAAAAAAACACTGCATTCCCTGTGAAGGCGGTTTCCCCCCAATGAGCAATAAAGAAGAAAATGAATACATAAAGAAAATAAAGGGATGGACATTAAATAGGAATGGAATACATAAAATAAGTAAATATTTCGTATTCAAAAATTTTGTTGATGCTATGGCATTTGTAAATAATGTTGCTTTGATTGCTGAACAAGAGGGGCACCATCCTGATATTCATATATCCTATAATAAAGTATTGATAGAGAGTTATACGCATGCAATAAAGGGGCTGTCTGAAAATGATTTTATACTTGCTGCAAAAATAGATAAAATTGCAGACAAGAAAAACAAGAATTTGAAAAAAAATAGAAAATTAACAAAAGGGAAAAAATAAAAAATGAAATGCTGATAATAGATTATGAACTACTTATTGGATACATCGATTATTATCGACGGAAGGATCATAGAGCTTATTGAAACAAAGGAGATTGAAGGCAACATATACATTACAAAGGCCAGCATAGCCGAGCTAGAACACCAGGCAAATATGAATAAAGAAACTGGCTTCACTGGTTTTTCTGTAATAGAGAAATTAAAAAGTATGGAAGGTGCCTATAACATAAAAATAGAGATTGTAGGAGAAAGACCAACAACACAAGATGTCATAAGAGCAAAAGAGACTGGGGCAATAGATGCATCAATAAGAGCAATTGCAAAAAATCTTAATGCTACACTTATAACAGCAGATAAAGTACAGCATCTTGCAGCCATCGCAGAAGGCATAGCAACAATATATTTAAGATCAAGGGAAAAACCAGAAAAGCCTTTGCTTTTTGAGAAATATTTTGATGAACTTACAATGTCTGTTCATATGAAAGAGGACACGCCAATAAAAATTAAGAGGGGCACGCCCGGCAATTGGAAAATGATCGTGCTTGCTGATAAACCAACAACACATGAATTAAGAGAGATGTCAGAGCAAATAATAGAGGCAACAAAGAGAAATGTAAATTATTATATAGAAATTGATAAGCCCGGGGCAACTGTAATCCAGATGAGAGATTACAGAATTGTAATATCAAAGCCCCCATTTTCTGATGGCTTTGAGATAACGATTGTCAGGCCAATAAAAAAATTAAAACTTGAAGATTATAAGCTTGACAAATCCCTGCTTGAAAGACTTGATAAAGAAGCAGAAGGTATCATCATTGCTGGCCCGCCAGGCAGCGGCAAAACAACATTCGCGACAGCACTTGCTGAGTATTATTTAAAAAAGGGGAAGATCGTAAAAACAATGGAAGACCCAAGAGATATGAAAGTATCAGATGAGATAACGCAATATACACGGCTTGATGGAACATATGAAAATACAAAAGACATTTTGCTTTTAGTAAGGCCTGATTATGTATTTTTTGATGAAGTGAGAAAAACAGAAGAATTTAATGTATACGCAGACCTTAGATTTGCAGGTGTTGGTCTTGTCGGCGTTGTTCATGCAAATAGGGCAATAGATGCAATACAAAGATTCATAAACAGAGTTGAGCTTGGCGTTATTCCACAAATTGTTGATACAACCATATTTATTTCTGATGGCAAACCAAGTAAAATTTACTTGCTGGAGCACACAATAAAAGTGCCAACAGGAATGACAGAAAGGGATTTGGCAAGGCCTGTTATAGAAATAAAAGATTTTTACACAAAACAGCTCGAATATGAGATATATAAATTTGGCGAAGAAACAGTTGTTTTGCCAATAAAGAAATTGCCAAAGATCGACAGGGAAGTAAATAAATTATCTTCATTATTCTCAACATTTTTATCAAGAGATATAAGGGTTGAAAGACAAGTGGACAGATTTATTGTTTATTTAACTGCTGATGAGATTAAGAGGTTTTTTAAGAGTTTTAGAAAAAGATTTGAGAGATTAAAAAAGAAATTTGGCGACATAGAAATAAGGGAAATGTAATAGTGGGAACATGAAAATTTTAAGGTTAAAGGACGAATATGACAAATGCCTAGAAGAAGCAGGAAATGCTTTACTTAATAATGAACTCATCGTATACCCAACTGATACTGTTTATGGGCTTGGAGCAATTGCAACACATGAAGAGGCGATAAAAAAAGTCTATGAAGCAAAATCCAGAGATAAAGAGAAAAAATTAACAGTTATGGTCGGCAATTTACAACAACTTCTGCAGTATTTTTCACCTGAGCCTTTAGAAATAAGATATATTTATAGTTATCTTCCAGGCCCTTACACATTCATCATGAAAGCAAAAAAAGAATTAATGCATATTGGGGATGAAGTTGGGGTAAGGGTTATTGATCACTATTTTTGTAGAAAACTTTGCCTTTATGTGAATGCTCCAATAATAAGCACATCTGCAAATATTAGCGGAAAAGAACCAATAACAATGTTTGAACAGCTTGACAAAGAGCTTGAGAAATTCGTATCAATAGCAATAGATGGAGGAAAATTAAAATATTCAATGCCATCTACAATAGTGAATATAAGAAAAAAAGAAATTATAAGGCAGGGGGCTGGCGATTTTAAATGGCTCCATTAGTCTTTTTTAGTCTTTTTATTCATCTAAAAGAAGATTGTGTTCAGCTGTGCTTTAATTCTCTATGCAGTAATAAGATAAACAAGAGATAAACAAGAATAAGATTAAAGGGCATATATAAAAATGTAGCACCCCCCAAAACCTAATAATACAAGATGAAGATTATAAGAAGGCCTGTGTATAAGGGTGCGCACCTTCTTACTTCTTATAGGTTATAACATGGGGCTGGAAGATAATAAGAAGGCCTGTGTATAAGGGTGCGCACCTTCTTACTTCTTATAGGTTATAACATGGGGCTGGAAGATAATAAGAAGGCCTGTGTATAAGGGTTAGCGCCTTCTACTTCTTATAGGGTATAATAAGGGTTTGGATGATAATAAGAAGGCCTGTGTAGAAGGGTGAGCGCCTTCTTATGGGCCAGGAGGGATTTGAACCCTCGACCTGCTGGTCCGAAGCCAGCCGCTCTGTCCAAGCTGAGCTACAGGCCCAAAAGCAACATGTATTTAAAATGTTTCCTTTTAAAAATATTTAATGAGGGCTCCTTGTTTTAAAGAATGTCCAGAATTAAGCAAAGCATTAAAACCGCTAAATATAGATTATTATGCTGTTTCATTTATATTAAGAAATTCCACTAAATTATATAACAAGTTTTCACACATAACAGAAAATGAAATGAAAAAACTTATATTGTATTATGCAAGAAATGGTAAATTACTTGTTATACTTAATGCCATTATATACAATGAACCCAATATCAATTTCTCTAATTTCAAAGAAGTTGCAGAGAAGAAAGGCCAATTAAAGTTTCCATTTAAAGTCTTTGAACCATTTGAAGAAGAAAAAATGGATAGATTTTTAAATACTTAATATAAAATAGCATAAAGGTGGTATTATGGCAAAATACCTTTTGGCAAAACAGATAACAGGAAGAATGGTAATAACCAACGAGGGAGAAGAATTTGGTAGAGTAGTGGACTTAAATGTAAATGAACTTACTGGGGATATAGAAGATCTCATAATAGATCCAAATCCTGATAACACGAGCCTCGAGCAGTTAAGGACAGAAGATGATTATGTATTGATCCCATTTAACAGTGTGCTAGCTGTTGGAGATTATTTAATAGTAGACAAGAGGCGTCTTTTTGAAAGTAGCAGGAATAGATGAAGCTGGAAGAGGCTCTTTAATAGGGCCTATTGTTATTGCAATATTTATTACCAGTTCCCCAGAGAAGCTTGGGACATTAAAAGATTCAAAGAAGTTAACAAAAAGACAACGAGCATTCTTATACAAAAAATTAAAGCATATGGGCGAGTTCGAAGTAATAAAAATATGGCCCACACAGATAGATGAGAGAAATATAAATTTACTTGAACTGGAAAGTATAAAGGCATTATTAAAAAAACACAAACCAGACAAAGTTTATATAGATGCATTTACAAAAGACAAAAACATTTTTTCATATCCTGGGGTAGATGTTATAGCAGAGCATAAAGCAGACGAAAAGTATAGTGTTGTTGCTGCTGCCAGCATTATAGCAAAAGTGATAAGAGATGCTGAAATAAACAAGTTGAAAAGACAGGTTGGTGATTTTGGTTCCGGTTATCCTTCAGATCAAAAAACAATAGCATTTGTTGAAAAAAACATGGATAAACTTGAAAAAGAAAAAATAATAAGAAAGAAATGGGAGACATATAAAAGAATAAAGGAACCCAAACAAAAAAAGATAAACTTTGACGAAGTTGATAATAGTTAATACAATTTTATTACAGCAATTTTTTCGTATTCTGGGCCCTCTCTTTTTAATACACTTTTAAATACAACGATCTCGCTTGCAGTAAAATGCCCAAAATCATGCGTTTTATATCTATTGACTTCTTCAAAAAACATCTTATCTGGTTTACATTTTATTCTTGCTATTGTTGCATGGCCCTTATCTGTTATGCTCCCAAATCTTACTTTTTCGCGCATTGCATTTATTATGCCTTCTATTCCATATATGCCTGCCCATAAGACTCTTGCATAATCTAATGATGGAAAAAATCCAAGGCCCTTTACATATACGTCAGTCTTTTTTATTCCAATTTCATCTATTGTTTTTGTTATTTTCATTAAATTACTATAATCAACATTGCCGAGAAAATTTAGTGTTATGTGAACATTCTTTTTATCAACAATTTTTATACATCTAAAATCCCTTATCTTGTTTTGTATTAAAAGAAGCTCCTTTTTTATGTCTTCTGGTATTTCTATAGCGATAAAGGCCCTTATCTTACTATTATTTAATTGTCTTTCCTCTTGCATAAACGTTATTTAAACAAAATTTTTAAATCACGAACACTACCAAAATAAAAAATTGAGTCCTCTTCTATTGCATATATTTTCATTGCATCAGTATCAATATTTTTCATCTCATCACTTAGCCAATCATTGGCTGATAGCACATTTGTTCCTTTTGTCAGGGGATTAAAAGATGGCAAAACAAGTAATTTTTCTTTTTCCGCCCATAAATATGCTCTTAATTTTACTCTTGCCCCAACCTCATCCCTTATTGTTATAGCCGGGTGCTCGTTTCCTATGATAAGCGTTTCATTGCCCCTTAAAATTTTTTTATGGCCGTGTGATATGATATAGTTTTCAATTTTGTAAAAATCATGTTCTTTTATATCATCTAAATCTTTTATTATATTCTTTATGTAAAAATCATGATTTCCTTTTATTAATATAATATCGACTTTTTCTCTTATAAATTCAAAAAACTGTTTTATTTCTTCCCATTCTTGTATAACGTTTTTACCAAAACCTTGCTTTATATCGCCAGCAATAACAAGCTTTTTTAACTCATATTTCTCTATACAATATAATGTCGTTTTCAGCATCTCTGCTGTTTGTAATCTTGATGTTAAAAGACTGAGTTCTTCCATTCCAATATGCAAATCAGATATGACCCCTATATTTTTGTTTTTTATTATTGCTATTGCATATGGAGTTAATGTTATACCATCAACAACTACAATGTCATCATTTTTCATGTTTATCATTATGCTGCTTTGCTTTTTATTGCCATCATAACCTTTTCATGCATCCGTCTTATAAATGCTTTTCTGTCCTCCATCATTATAACATCTCTTCCGCCCATAGCAACTATATTAAAAGCAAATGGTGATGGAACTTTCAGATTTTTTTCAAAATGCAATATTTTTGTACTAATCTTTTTCAAATAATCCAGTGCCTCATCAGCATGCATTGCTTCATAAAGGCATTCGTTATATGCCTCTTTAATCAATATAAACTCCTTATCATACTGATATAAAAGTTTCAGCAACGAATCAGCTGATAACTGCTGTCTTGAAATACTTTTCTCATGTTCACCGTATCTCTTTAATATCAATAAACCTCTAACTGCAACTTGCCTAAATCTCCTTCTGATGAGCTCGCTCCACTCTATACCTTTTTTCAATGCATCCATAAATGTCTGTTCATCACAAAAAAGTAGTTCTTTAATGTCCTCTTCATTTGCCCGTCTCCATCTTGGTAATGAAAGCATAAATCCATAATCATTAATACTTACTTTTATATTGACGCCCTTTTTCTGGCCAAGCATGAATGCAAATGCTCTTGCAATTGCTTCATTTGCCTTTCTTCCTGCAAGTGTATGAAATATATAATTTCTAAAATTCTCATCTTCATATTCTTCAACAAGAAACCTGTGCTTATCAGGCACTATAGAATACGCTTTTTGCTCTTTTATATAGTTAAATAACGCCTCTGCGCTTCTTTTATCTATGTTATAGTTGCTTACCAAGTATTGAAGTGCCTCTTTTCTGTCCATCTCTGCTATACGTTCTCTAAAATGCGCTATATCAAGGGCAAGTTCATATGATAATGGAAGCATTTCAGAGAACCATGCTGGTATAGTTGGTTTCTTTTCCAGTGCTTGGTCAACATATATCCTGTTTCCTTTTGAATATGCAAATTCATATGTCTTTCCACCTAAAACAAATATGTCACCTTTAACAAGTTTTTCAGCAAACTCCTCTTCAACATTCCCAATATAATCACCATTTCTTAAAAATACTTTTACGTATGTCTCTTCTGGTATCGTGCCAACATTCATATAATATATTGCTCTTGCCATCTTTCCTCGTCTTCCAAATTCCTTGCCATCATACCATATTTTACCATAAACATTCCTTGCTTCTAGCCCTTCGTATGAACCAGATAAAAATTCAAGGGTTTTTTCAAATTCTGAGAATGTTAAGTCCTTGTAAACATAACTTCTCTTTACAATGTGATAAGCTTCTTTAACATCATATTTTTTCTCTAATGCCATGCCCAATAAATGTTGAATTAAAACATCAAAAGGCTTATGTGGTAATCTTATACTATCAAACTTTTTCTTCAATGCATTGTGTGCCAATACTGTACATTCCAGTAGGTCATCTCTATCAAGCACAATAATATGGCCTGTACTTTTTTCATGTAATTTATGTCCGCTTCTGCCTATTCTTTGCAATGCCCTTGAAACAGATTTAGGCGACCCTATTAAAACAACGGTATCTATGCTCCCAATGTCTATACCAAGTTCCAAACTTGTTGAACAAACAACTGCTTTTAATTGCCCTCTTTTCAGTTTTTCCTCAGTTTCTAACCTTATCTTTCTGCTCAAGCTTGAGTGGTGGGTGGCTATTGAATCAATATATTTATCACCAAACTTTTGCTTCAAATGGAAAACAACGCGCTCTGTTGCACTTCTTGTATTGGTAAATATTAATGTTGTTTTATTCTTATCTATTATCTTATCTAAAATTTTATACATATTACTGCTTACAACTTCTGAATCTGTATATATAAGATCATCAACTGGACTTAATACGTCTATTGAAATTAATTTTAGATAGTTTACATCCACTATAATACAATGCCTATCATTTCCAACAAGATATTTCGCAACCTCTTCCAAAGGGTGGACTGTTGCTGAAAGACCTATCCTAACGAAATTACACTTTTCATTCAACCTTTCTAATGATAAGCTGAGATGCGCCCCTCTTTTGTTGTCAACAAGGGCATGTATCTCATCTACAATAACCCATCTAACATCTTGCATGTAAGAAGAAAACTTTTGAGCATTAAGCATGATGGCAAAGCTTTCTGGTGTCGTTATCAATATATGCGGGGGCTTTTTCAACATGCTAGCCTTTTCTGCCTGCGTTGTATCGCTTGTTCTAACACCAATTCTTATGCCAATATTATAACCCATTTCAGCAAGCTCTTTTAATGGATCAAGGAGGTTTCTTTTTATATCGTTATTAAGTGCTCTTAAGGGGGATATATAAATGCAATATACTTTATCTTCAAGTTCATTGTTCTGCTTTAATGTATAAAGTTCATTTATTATGCCCAGAAATGCAGCAAGTGTTTTTCCACTTCCTGTTGGAGAGCTTATCAATACATTTTTTTTATCGCATATCTCTTTAATTGCAAACCTTTGGGGCGGTGAGAATGTTTTATACTTATTTAAAAACCATGCTTTTATTGGGGGCTGTAATATAGCTAATATCTCATTATCGCTAAGTTCTTTTTTTGCAAAAGATATCATAATAAATATAAATAAGGGTTAGAATTTTTAATACAATAGCATAAATCTATTTATGCTTACTGAAAAGTATAGGCCAAAAATCCTTAAAGACATTGTTGGAAATGAAGAAGCAAAAAAACAAGCAATTGAATGGATTGAAAAAGTTTTAAAAGGTAAAGAGAAAAAGGCGCTGTTTATATATGGAAGTACTGGCGTAGGAAAAACTTCTCTTGCTTATGCAATAGCAAAAGAATACAATCTTGAGCCCATATTTTTAACAACATCAGAAAAAAGAAATGATATTACAATAAAAAGCATGGAGTTAAGCAATGCGTTTTCTGTTTTTGGAAAGAGGAGGCTTATTATATTTGATGATCTTGAAGGCTTGGCTTCAAAAGATGACAGGGGAGCGATAAATGCAATAGTACACATCATAAAAGAAGCAAAAAATCCCATCATTTTAATAGCAAATGACTATTGGAATCAGAAGTTAAAACAGCTTAGGCCATTTTCAATCCCTGTCCAAATGAAAAAGCTAAATGCAATGCAAATAAAAAAAATACTTGAGTACATAGTCAAAAAAGAGAATATAAAAAATGTAAATATAGATGAGATAGCAAAATATGCTGATGGAGATGTAAGAGCAAGCATAAACAATCTTGAAAGCAACATGGCTGCTTATAGAGATAAAAAAAGGGGCGCATATGATGTTATTTTATCAATATTAAAGGGGAAAAATATAGATTGGGCAAGGAAAACATTAATGCAAAGCGATGACGATCCTGAGCTGATTATTGCATGGCTTGATGAGAATATAGCAGTAGAATATAAAACAAAGGAAGAGATAGCAAAAGCATATGATTATTTATCAAAATCTGATTTATTTAGGGCTAGAATCACGAAAAGGCAATATTGGGGTTTTTTAAGATATGTTACTGTATTCCTTGCTTTTATTGCGCTGGCAAAAAAACATGAAAGCCATGGGCTTACAAGATATGCTTTTCCATCTTACATAAAAGAGCTCTCTGCAACAATGGAAAAAAGAGCTAAAATAAAGTCAATAGCAGGTAAAATAGCAAAAAAGATACATTCAAATATAAGGTATGTTATAAATAATTTCCAGTTTTATAAAATGTTAATATTAAAAAATAAAGAAATGGCAAAAAATTATTTTATGCTTAATGATGATGAAATTGAATTTTTAGGTGGTTGAAGTGGTAAAAATTATATCAATAAGAGATGATGTATATAAAAAATTATTGAATTTCAAGAGGGCCAACAGTACAAGCTTTTCTGATGCAATAGATACATTACTTAATTTCTACAAGGCAAAAAAACCAATATCAAAGCAACTTAGCGGAACATTGAAAGAAAGTGATTTATTAAGATCAAGATTAAAGAGGATTATGCATGGCTAAAGATAAAATAAAAATTTGCCTTGATTTAGACATTTTGCTTGATTTTCTTCTTGGCGATGAATCTGCAGTTGAAAAGATAGAGATATATGTAAAAACAAGAGATACTGAGTTATGCATTTCTACAATAACATTGGCCGAACTTTATATTATAACGAAAAACAGGCAGATTATTGATGAAATTAAAGAAAGATTTATTATTTTGCCATTCGATGAAAATGCTGCCAAAATTGCTGGTGATGTTTATGATTATCTTGAAGAACAAGTGCCAATATCGCAAAACAGGGTTTTTGTTGCTGCAACATGCATGGCAAATAATGCTTTTTTATTGACAAAGGATAAGAAGTATTATTCCAACATTCCAAATTTAAGGGTTTTATAATGATTAAAGTAAAAAGAAAATTTTTGGCTTTTGCTACATTGCCATTTTTTATATTCGTAATATTATTTTTTCTGGTTTTTATAAACAGCGTTTACACAAAAAATGAATCTTTAATAGATAAAACACAGGTTTTTCAGGCTGCAATAAAAAGAGCAGAACTTGAAGAAACAATAAGAAAAGCTGGTGAAGAAGTTGTTGAAGCATACAAAGAAGCAAAGCAGATTAAACAAGAATTAGTTAAAGCTGATGAACTGGCTGGTTGGCCTGTTTTAAAAATCCTTATGGTAGTCAATATAGGCAAAGCAATGGATGACTACTTAAAAATAGAATCAAAGATAAACACAACGTGTTTTTGTTCTTTTTATGATTATAACGAGCTTAAACAATCTTCAGATGAATCGAGCAATAAATCCATGATTACAATACCAAGAAATGCTAAAGTTGGCATGAACTGCAATGAGTACATTGACATATTTATAACTTCACTTGAAAATATATCAATAGTGTTAACAAAAAATAACGTAAGATTTTTTTGTATTGCTCAAAACAAAAATAGTGCTTATATTGAAACATTAAGACAGGAGATAACATTAAGGGAGACAATGCCAAAAAGAAATGACTTATTAAATGTATTATTAAATGAACTTGAAAATAAATATGGCAAAAGCATGCAATAAAGCCCATAAGAGAAATACATTAATAACTCCGATTATGCTTATTACATAAGCTGCTATTAATGAAGATAGGATAGCAAAAACACCAGAAAAGAAATAAAACAGACTTAAATTAAAACTTTCTTTATTGTTTTTGGTTATATAAGCCCTTGCATTTCCTTCAAACATAGCATAGGAAAGACCCATGAATAAAAAGCCAATGTACGGTTGGCTAAAATAAAAAGAAATAAATGAGAGGAAAGAGAAAAAAACAGAAGAAAAAAGTGCTATCTTTATGTTTTTATCGCCAAATTTACCAGAAAATGGGGAGAAAAAAATAAAAAATAAGTTAAATATTACATAAAATATTATTGATTCAAGAAATGATTTTGCAAAAAATGCTATTGGTAGCCCAATATTCAATTGCAGAAATGGAATAAATGAAACGATATGCGCTTTATTAAGTGTTAATTTAATGTTCTTATGGTTTGCTTTTTTATAATCATTTACATTAATTAAGGGCAGGACTGAAAGAAAGCCTGTCAGTGCTGATATAAAAAGCAGTGTTATTCCTCCCAAAAAAGAGAAAATTGCTGCAAATAAACTTCCAAAAAATGCTCCCACAGTATCAAAAGAGCGCTGAATACTAAAAAACAAGCTTTTATGTTTGCCTGCAATGGCCCCTATTATCGAATCCCTTATTGGGTCTCTCAATGCTTTTGCCATTCTATCAACAATTATTGATATATAAACAATAAATATTGACTTAAAAAAAATCGTGCTCAATAAAAGCAAAAGCCTTCCAAAAGCAGATATGGTATAGCCTGCCATTATAGTCATTTTAGTTGATCTTATTGAACGTGTGTAATAATTTATTAAAGGGGCCAAAAGATCGGACAAGCCCTTTCTTATGCCCATTATTATTGTTATGTCTCTTTCATTTCCGCCGATGATTTTTATAATAAATGGCAATATTGATGCAAGCATATCACTTGAAAAATCATTAAGCATGCTTGCATAACTAAAGGCATATAATGTATGCTTTGCTTGCTTATGATTTTTCTTCATCTATTTCACGGGTTGCAAAATAAGCAGCGATGGCTCCATCACTTGCAGCATTTATAGCCTGTTTTAATGCACTTCTTCTACAATCACCAGCAGCAAAAACATCTTTAACGCTTGTCTTCATCTTTTCGTCTGTTATTATATAACCCTGCTCATCTTTCTTTAAATTGAACTTTTCAGTGTTTGGTATCATGCCAATAAATATGAATACTGCATCTATTGGTATTTCAAATGTCTTATTCTCCTTATTATTATAAAGTAAAACTGACTTAACTGTTTCATTCCCTTTAATCTCTCTTAACTCAGTATTAAACATAATTTTTATTTTTTTGTGGGCCATTGCCCTATCTTGTAATATTTTATCTGCTTTAAATTTATCTCTCCTGTGAACAATTGTAACTGAATTGGCAAAATTGTCTGCTATAAAAAGTGCCTCGTCTAATGCAGAATTGCCGCCCCCAACTACTATGACATTTTTATTTTTAAAGAATGGCGCATCACAAACAGCACAATAACTAACACCTCTGCCTCTAAACTCCTTTTCTCCTTTTATTCCAAGTTCATTCCATATTGCGCCCGTTGTTATTATAAGTTTTTTATAATAAAATGTCCTTCTCATAATGCCAGACGTTTTTACATATTTTTGTTCGAAGTTTATTTCTTCTACATTCACCCCATAAACAATGTGCGCTCCGAATTTCTGAGCATGTTTTGCCCATGCTTGGCTTAGCTCAGGCCCTGATATATGCTCTATGCCCGGATAATCTTCAACTATGCCTGTTGTTGCTATCTGTCCACCAGGAGCAGAATTTCTTTCCAAAACCAGTGTTTGCTTTTTTCCTCTTGCTGCATACAATGCTGCTGACAAACCAGCTGGTCCGCCACCAATAATGATGATGTCCCAGTTATCTTTTAACTCACTAAAAGATTGTATAGAGAAGCCTAAATTGAAATCTGTCATAATCTATCACAACAATAATCTTTTAAATTGCTTATGCCGATATAATTTTTATTTTCCAACTCCTATTATTACATAACCATAAGGTTGATCTGATCTTATAAAGGCCCCGTATTTTATATCACAATTCTTTATCCTATAATAATTATTCTCAAAATATATGCATAAGCCTATTTCTGCACTGGCATTATTTATAATTGACAGCACTTGATCATAGCTCTGTTCATAATAAAGAGTGCCTTTTGTTTCTTTATATAAGTGTATAAATAAATCATTTGCAAGCATGTACTGCTGCTCATAATATGATGTTTCAATAACTGGCATTTGTATTGAAGCAATAATAGAAAATGTCGCAAGAGTGATTAATGAAACTTCAAGTAATCTCATAGCAGAACACCTTACTTCCTTGGTAGAATCTTATTACGCACGTTTGTTTTCCATAAACCTCATCACTTCTTTTATCTCTGGCGATACTCTCATATGATAAGATAAGGGCATTATTCGTTAGTGTTGTTATCCTAACATCATATTCATATACTTTATATATTTGAAAGAATATTATCAGATGCCAAAGCAAGAGCATGAGAAATGTAAAACTTAGCATTGCATCAATCAAGAATACTGCTTTTCTTGCATTCATTTTCTTGCTCTTGCTTAATACCATTTTCACACGCTCCTGCTATACATAAGACGCCTTTACTTGTATGAATAGAAAAAAAATCAAAACAGCTTGCTGCTTTTGCAATTACTATATCATAATGTTGGTCTATTGTCTTAATTTTTGGTAAAGATGATATAAAGATTGCTGAAGCAAAAATTAAAACTGCAAAGGATAACAGAAACTCAATACTGAGCTGGGCCCTTCTTTTGCCTATGTGTTTTTTATTCTTTAAGCAATGGTCTTTTAAGAAGGCATCTAATTCATTATACATTAATGCCTTATTGCTCACCCTCCCCTTTTCAGAGAACGCTTTTAATGGCATGTGTACTTTTATGCTTGCTGTCTTACTTATATTTTTTAGGCAATTATAAACTTCTTGCAATCTTGACATCCAGCTTCCTCAACTTTTCAACTACATAGATTTCTACAACTGGATAGAAGATGAAAAGTGTAAATATATTTATCAATGGTATAATAAATGTTCCCAAAGCTATTAAATAAAGTATATAGGGCCCTATAAGATAAAATACATTAGTTAGTGCAACAATAATGCTTGCTTTTAAAGCCCTTAATGCGCCAATATTTTCATATAAAACAATGGCTATAGCAGAGAAATGCAACAAATAATTAATAATAAATAATATTAATGCAATCACAAATGCACCAATAATTTGTATTAATGTTTGTTGATTAATAAGTAATATATAAGCACTTACAATTATTGCCACATTAATAAGGACTTTAACAAAATAGATTATGAAAAACTTCATGTTATTGCTGCTTGCATAGTTAAAGAACTGCCAGGTATCAAATCTTTCTGATGTTTTATAAGCATATGCAAAGCCCCTTATCATTGCCCCTTTAAAACCAGAAACAATATACAAACCAATAATTGAAAAAAATGCTAATACGTAATATATGTTTATATTTGCGAGTTCAAAAAATCTTGCTATATTCATATATATGAAAAGAAGAAATAATAATCCTATAAGAGAAAATGCTAAGAACGCTAGCAATGGATACCAAAAATTCAGGGGTTTTTTTGTATAAACACTATAAACGTCAGATAATGATGCCATAAATCTTATTGAAAGAAAAAATTTAAAAATAGATGTAAACATGTAAGCATGTAAATATATTAAATGTTTTGATCTAACAATGATTAGGATTTTTAATAACTACTATGTAAAGATAATGATATTGGGTCCGTAGCTCAGCCTGGCAGAGCGTCCGGCTTTTAACCGGTAGGCCAGGGGTTCAAATCCCCTCGGACCCGATGATAACATTCATGAAAAAGCCATTTAAGGAGAGTTTTGTATATGGAGTTCGATGTTTTAATAGCTGGCGCAGGCCCTGCAGGCAGTTCAAGTGCATTGTTTCTAGCCAAAAAAGGTTATAATGTTGCTGTTTTTGATAAGGCAAAATTCCCGCGGGAGAAAGTTTGTGGCGATGGTTTAAGTGGAAAAACATTAAAATTGTTAAAGGAGCTTAATATAAGTGAATTAGATAAAAATATTGCAATGTTTGCAGACGGAGTTATATTTAGTTCCCCTAATAGAGAAATACTTGAAGTAGAAATACCAAAAGAAAAACTGAATGAAGTACATGGTTATGTATCAAGAAGGGAAGATTTTGATAATGTTTTATTTAATGAAGTGAAGAAACAATGCACAGCATTTGAAAATGCCAAAGTGCTTGACATAATAAAAGATAAAAATGACCATGTTAAAGGACTAAAGGTTGATATAAACGGACAAATAAAGGAAGTAAATGCAAATGTTGTTATTGGGGCTGATGGAGCAAACAGCATAGTTGCTACAAAAACAAACGCTGAAAAAATAGTTGATGAACATGTATTTGTTGCTGTGAGAGCTTATTATGAGAATGTTGATGGCATGAAAAATAAAATTGAACTGCATTTTACAGAAGATGTATTGCCTGGTTATTTCTGGATTTTTCCATTGCCAAATAAAAAGGCTAATGTTGGCATCGGCATGCTTTTAAGTGATTTGAAAAAAACAAGAAAAGATCTGAAGGCTTTAATGCAAAATGAGATAAATAGTACATTTAAACATAGGTTTAGCAATGCAAAACAGATAAGTGAAATAAAAGGTTGGAGCTTACCATTAGGAAGTAAAAGAAGGAAAGGTTATGGGAATGGGTACTTGCTTGTTGGAGATGCATGTTGTTTGATAGACCCATTCACAGGCGAGGGCATTGGAAATGCATTACTTTCAGGAAAGCTTGCAAGCATAGCAATAGATGAAGCATTTAAAAAACAGGATTTTTCAGCCAATACATTAAAACTTTATGATGAGCTTTTAAGAAAGCATTTGGATGATGAGCTAATGACAATGTACAGATTACAAAAATTAAGCAGGTATAAATGGCTATTTAACACCTTAATAAAAAAAGCTAACAGGAATAAAGAGCTCAAAGAGTTAATAACTTCAACATTAATTGATACAAAAAATGAAAGGGCCAAACTTCTTAATCCATTCTTTTGGCTAAAAGTCCTTATATCATAAGGTTATATACATCATAAAATAATATTTATAATATCATCAACATCCAAATTTATTGTTTATTGGGCATGCTGAACTATGTGTGTTATTATTTCCTTTATATGTGCCGGGCTCTTTGCCTTTTGCTATATAGTCTTCAACATTCGTAATATTCCACTCATGCTCATGATTCCATAAATTCCAGAAATAACGCCATTCATTCCAACCAATGCCAAGATGTTTTACATATATGCCATGTTCTGTCAGCATTAAGCCAATTTTCCTACCAGTCATGCAAGGCATGCTATAGCAATAAACAATAATGTCTTTTCCTGGATTTTTTGCAATAAGCTCTTTAAATTGATTTACAATTCTTTCTCTTGCCCCATAATCAGGTGTATCTTTATCTTTGTATGCTGGTATATTCACTGCTCCAACAATATGCTCTTTATTGTATTCTTCCTCACTTCTTAAATCAACAAGCACAAAATTTTTATCTCCCTTTTGTATAGCTTTCCTTAAAGAGTGTGGACTCACATAAACTGCATTTTCAACTTCATAAAATTCTTTTATAAGCTGTTCGTTCGATTTTTTATCTAAACTATTAAAAACAAGGCTTCCAATAAAACCTGCAATAAACGCAATTAATGCCACAACAACAAGGTATTTTAGATCCATATAGTTTCACCTTTAAGCAAAAATCCCGCCGGGCGGATTTGAACCACCAACCTACCGGTAACTGCTTATAGCAGTATCAAACTACAGCCGGTCGCTCTACCGTTGAGCTACGGCGGGTATTTAATATAATGTATTTAATATAACGTATGATAATAATTAAAAACATATATGAAAATGAAAATTAAAAATCATAAAATGAACTATTTAAAATGTATTTAATAATAATTATGGCTCCTATTATTGGTCTTGTAGGAAAACCAAGCTCTGGAAAATCAACGTTTTTTTCAGCTTGTACAATGCAGACAGTTGATATAAGCCCAAGGCCATTTACAACGATAAAGCCAAATGTTGGCATTGCTTATGTAAGAGTTGAAGATATTGGCAATGAGTTTGGTGTCATCTCACAACCCAGAGAAGGTTTTATAAAAGGCAAATACAGATTTTTGCCATTTCAGCTTATAGATGTTGCTGGCTTAATCCCAGGCGCACATGAAGGCAAAGGCCTTGGTAATCAATTTTTAAATGACCTAAATCAAGCAGAAGCTTTGATACATGTCGTTGACTTATCTGGCAGTACAGATGAGCAAGGAAGGTTTATAGGTTATGGTAAACATGATCCTGAAAAAGACATTCAATTCCTTGAAACAGAACTTGATTATTGGTATAAAGACGTTATAGAGAGAAACTTAGAGAAGATAAAGCGCCTTATTAGGAGCGGAAAAGACGAACAGGAAGCAATATCTTCAATATTGTCTTCATTCAGAGTAAGTAAAGATATAGCAAATGATACAATAAAAAAATTCGGCCATATAGATGAATGGCAATTACTTGAAGTAGCGTCATTTTTAAGAAAAGAAACAAAAAGGATTGTTATTGCAGGAAATAAAATTGATCTCCCATATGCCAAAGAAAATTTCGAGCGCTTGAAAAATAAATATGACATTATTCCAGTAAGTGCTGAAATAGAACTTGCATTAAAAAAAGCAGCAAAAAAAGGACTCATAGAATATATAGAAGGAGAAAATGATTTTGAGATAAGGGCAGATTTAAACGAAGAACAAATACATGCATTAAAAAAAATAAAGGAAATAATAAAAACATTTGATTCTTCTGGTGTGCAAAAAACACTGGAACATGCAGTATATGATATACTTTCATATATTGCTGTTTTTCCAGCTGGTTCAAAATTAATTGATAAACATGGAAGAGTATTGCCAGATTGTTTTTTAATGCCAAAAGGCTCAACTTTGATTGATTTTGCAGAAAAGATACATGGGGATATAGCAAAAGGTTTGCTTTATGGCATAGATGTAAGAAAAAAAATAAAACTGGCAAAGGATTATGTATTAAAACATAGAGACGCAATAGAACTCGTAAGCACTACAAAATTAAGATAAAAAACAAGATATTTATTACTTATTTAACTTCTGATGACTCAACTATTATTAATTTGCTTCCCTGAAGTGATAATGCTCTTGCTTTTTCTTGGATGTTATAGTTATAGCACTTTCTTATCTCTTCTATAAGTTTTCCTACTTTAAATTTAACGCTGACTGGTTTATCATTTCTAAAAAAGTACACTTGAATGTTTTCTTTACTTTCTCTTTTGCCCAATTCATGTAAAATGCTCTCTAATTTTTGGGCATCATTCTCGCATATTCTTTGTATTGCTGCTTCTTTTCTTCTATCTTCTCTGATAGCAGTCAATTCCCTGAGCATGAATAGATAACCCCCAGCTAAATAGATGATCAATGCCACTCCAAAAAGAGCTTTCTTATCAAAAAACCCTTCTAATTCTTTATGCATTGGTTGCTTACTTCTTTGCTCTTTTTCTCTAGAGTGTATCCTTCTAAAAATCCCAAATCCCATAAACATAACATATGGTGATAATATTTATAAATCTGCGTTTTTCTACTTTTCACCACATGATCTTATCAGTATGTTGTTATAATTAAAAAAGAATAAAAAACATAAGGCTATTTATATTTAACCCTAATGACCAGTTTCTTCATCAAATAAAGCATTGCCCCTTTGTTTAACTTCATAACATTTTGCTATTGCTTCTATGAGTTTTTTTGTAGATTGAACCACAACTGGGTTACTACTGTTATTACCATATACTTGAATTGTTTCGCCTTTTTCTGTCACCAATTTATCTAAAATGTTTTTGAGCTCTGCTGCATCATTCTCGCATATTCTTTGTATTGCTGCTTGTTCCCTTTTATCTGTAGCTGCTTTTATCATTGCGTATCTTATTGATAACACACTTAGTAAAAGTAAAGTTGCAAAGAAGGAGTCTATTATAACATTTTTATAACTTTCTTTGCTATCCAATTCTTTAGAATGTTGCTTACTCCTTTCTTCTTTTTTTCGTTTTTTAAAAATTTCAGAAAATTTACTTTCCATAATATAATATTGGGGGATATATTTATAAATCTGCGTTTTTCTACTTTTCACCACATTATCTTACAGCACACATATAAAAATGGGGAGAATAAAAAATAGGGCTATTTAACCTCTAATGTGCCTGTGTTTTCATCAAATAATAGCTCTTCATTTTGCTTAGCTTTATAACATTCATCTATCCTTTCTCTAAGTTCTTTTATCTCAAATTCAGCTTCTACTGCTTTGCCATTGTTTGAGTGGTATCTTACCCAGATAGTTTTCTTACTACCCCTCTCTTCTTTATATCTTTCTCTTAATCCTTTTAAAATGTTTTTGAGCTTTGCTGCATCATTATTGCATATTCTTTGTATTGCTGCTTCTTTTCTTCTATTTTCTTCTTCTTTTAGTCCTTTTAAGATTGAATACCCCATAAGGGCTGGAATAATAACTGCGGCCCCTATTAAGGTTGCTAGACGTTCTTGTTTTTTTATTCTATTTAATTCTTTAAACTGTGGTATTTTACTTTTTTCCTTTCCCTCCGCTTCCTCAGTCTTTTTCCTTTCTCTAAAAATCCCAAATCCCATAAACATAACATATGGTGATAATATTTATAAATCTGCGTTTTTCTACTTTTCACCACATTATCTTATCAGTATGTTGTTATAATTAAAAAAGAATAAAAAAGTATCTTGTATTTTATTTAACTTCTAATGTGTTGCCATCAAGTGATAACCCTCTTTGTTGAAGTTCATGACAGTTAGCTAGTGCTTTTATAAGCTCTCCAACATTAAATTTAATCTTAACTGCTTTGCCATTATTTGTATAGTATATTAATTGAATGTTTTCTTTACTTTCTCTTTTGCCCAATTCATGTAAAATGCTCTCTAATTTTTGGGCATCATTCTCGCATATTCTTTGTATTGCTGCTTCTTTTCTTTTATCCTCATCAGCTTTTATGACTACATATACTATAAAACCAGTATAAAAAAATGAAGCCAATGTCATTGCAAGAAAAGTCTTATCCAGAGACCTTTCCTTTTTTAGTCTATTTAATTCTTCAAAAGGCGACTTTTCTTTTCTTTCTTCTTTTCTTTCTTGTCCAAGTTCTTTCCCTCTTCTAAAAATCCCAAATCCCACAAAAACATATTGTGATATTCTTTATAAATGTATCTTTTTTTCCCAACATTGTTTTGCTAACATGCCATTATACAAATAAAGGTCTAGGTGTTTTTTTACTTCTTGTCTTGCTTTTTGATGCTTGTTCAAAAATTCATTTATTCTTTTTACAGCATATTCTTTAAGCTCCCCTGTAAGCAGTTCTCCTTTTCTGTATGCTATTTCAATTTCATTAATCTTTTTGTCATCTGGTTCAAAGATGATTTTTAGATACTGAAATGAAACATCTACTTCTGGATTTCCACCTTTCTTTTTGTGCTCCTCCACTGTTGGTTGTCCACCAGAGAACGCATATTTCATTATTTTTTTCCTAACTGTTTGTTCATCATCAGATAAATAAATGGCGCTTTCTTCTTCACTCGAACTCATTTTTCCTTCCATCCCTAGCAATGGCGGTAAAAATTTACTATGCAAAACTGCAGTCTTATAAAAACCAAAACTTTCTGCTATGTCCCTTTGTATACGCCAATATGGGTCTTGATCAATTGCGCATGGTATTAAACATTGTTTCCTTTCAAAAAAAGTTGGCAATATCTGGTATGCTGGATAAAAAATTGCTCCTATATTTGTTTCATTGGTAAAACCAAATACAGCACGGGCAGTTGAAAACGTTATCTTTTTCGCAATCTTTAGTAGGGGTTTATATGCTTTTCCTATGTATTCAGTATCCCTAAATATAAATGTCTTATGGGGTTTAAAACCAAGGGCAGCTATATCCAATATGTCTTCATAAGCTTGTTTTTCAATGTCGTCGAGTGCAATTTCTCTTTTAAATAAAAATTTTTCATCATCTGTTATTTCAATATAAACATTAACATCAAACATATCTTGAAACCATTTTGATATTATAAAAGGTATAAGATGACCTATATGCATTTTTCCGGATGGTCCCCTGCCAGTATAAATAAAAAACCCTTTCCCATTTTCATAACTTGACAAAGCTTTATCAAGATCCCTATGGCTAAAAAAATGCCCTCTTGATATCATAAAATGTACATTACCAACCAATTTCTTTATTTTTTCTATCTCTTTCTCAGTTATTTTGCTAGTTCCAAATTTCTTTATGAGTTTTTCATAATCAACTTTTCCTTTCACTTCCCATGGAGTAATATGCATAATAAAAATAATGAATAAGCATTTAAAACATTATTTATTTTTCTGAGGGGCCTCATTTATTTTTTGGCCCTTGTGCAATTGCTCTTTGCTCCCAACATCTTTTTTTGATAAATGTTTATTTGTATGCTCTAAATGTTCATCCAATGATTTTTTCATAAGTTCCATGTTAAATGCGAAAATGCCAAAATCAACATTATTCTTCATGCAAAATTCCCTTAACATATTCTCCCTTGTTTTATACGGCTTGGACAAAAAATCCTTGAATTCCATTTTATTTAAATGAAGCCATTGTTTGAATAGCATTATGTAATGTCTCGCTTTTTGTTCATCAATTCTGCTGCACAAGATATGGAGTAACATTTCAGTCAATTCTTTATCAGCCAGTCGCACATTTATTTATGTTTAGTAAAGTTTTTAATGATGTATGGAATTGTAAGCGCCCTATATAAGCGCATGTTGGTTTAGCCTGTTCTTCACCTTGCTTCCTCCTCTATCTCTTTCCTGAATTGCTCTGCTGTTTTAGGAGTGCATTCGACAACCTTTAAGGTGCCATTATATGCACTACAAAGTTTAACTGCTTCATCATTGCAGTTTTTTATGACATCTTGAGGGGTTTCTCCACCTATTGAAGAGTTTATTGGCGTGTCTGCAATACCAAAATCTGTCTCACATTGACCGTGGCAGTAGCAAACATATTTTCCTGGTTTAACACTTGGTGAAATGCAGCCAAAAGCAGTAAAAAACATTATGAATAAGAGAACCAAAACCTGTTTTTGGCGCATGTGAATTTTATAGAATAACAATTTAAAAATATTGCACAAAACCCCTATATGGATACTACAGAAAAAAGGAAAGAAGAACACATAAAATTGGCTATGTCTGAAAACGCACTCTATGCTAGCGGAAACGGCTTTGATTTTATTGAACCGCTACATAATTCATTGCCTGAGCTTGATTTTTATAAAATTGATACAAGGATAAGATGTTTTAATAAACTCTTCTCAATCCCACTTGTAATAACTGGCATGACAGGAGGGTTCAGCAAAGCAAAAGAAATAAATATAAAATTAGCACTTGCGGCAGAAAAATATGGCATATTATTTGGACTTGGAAGTCAAAGGGCTATGCTTGAAAACAAAAAACTAAAGGATACATATGCAGTCAAAAAATATGCTAAAGGGGTATTTCTTATAGGGAATATTGGAGGTTATCAGCTCAAGACATATAATATAAAGAGAATAGAAGAAATGGCAAATGACATTGAGCTAGATGCTCTTGCAGTGCATTTAAATCCATTGCAAGAGTTAATACAAAAAGAAGGGGACAAAAACTGGGAACATGTAGAACAAAAAATAGCAGAACTTGCAGAGGCTTTGCGTATTCCAATAATAATAAAAGAAACTGGGGCAGGGATAAATGATAACATCATAAAAAGATTAAAGAAATATAACATTCATTGGTTTGACATATCTGGAAAGGGCGGGACAAGTTGGAGCAAAATAGAATACATGAGGTCAAGCTTTGTTAAAGGTTTTGAAGAGTGGGGAAATCAAACTGCATTATGCCTTGCATTGTGCGCTGGAAAAGCGAATATTATAGCAAGTGGTGGTATAAGAAATGGCATTGATGGGGCAAAGGCATTAATGCTTGGGGCAAACTTATTTGGAGCAGCAAGACCTTTTTTAATTGAGGCAATGAATGGTAATCTTGATGGCTTAATAAATGAATGGCATGTTCAATTAAAATCATTTATGTTTTTAACTGGCAGCAAAAATATAAGTGCATTAAAAAAGGCGAGATACATAGTAAAGAGCTGTTGGCTTTCGAGATATTTAAAAGATAGATTATAAACCCATCACAAGATTATATTACAAAACGCATTATTCTTATTACTGGTTTATTGCTGTCAGGCATTTTATTAAAACCAAGCAATTTTGCATGTGTTTCTGATACATGATATTTGCAAGCCCCCTCTTCTTTAAATACCACCTTTGTTTCAGTTATTTTATTAAAGTGTTCATCATATATAAAACCAATGGGCAGTAGGCTGTGACCATATTTAATAAATGCATTCAAACTTGGGCTTTTTGTTATTCTCATGATCTTCTCAGCTTTGCTCTTATCTATAATGATTGGACTTGCAATGTAAATTTTCCCATTGACATTAAAGATTGAATACATCGAAATGCCGTGTTTTTTTAATATATTTTTTATTCTCTGTAGCTTCGTTCCTTGTTGCATTATCAGAATGTGTTTCCCTTTACCAGCTATTTGTGAAGACAATGCATGAACAAAATACGTGCCAGAAGGAAGGCCAGCGCTTCCTTCTTGGCCTGTTTTTCTCGGCATGTTGCGAAGCAACGTCATTGCTATGCTGCTCTTTGCTGGCAATTTCATTTTCGGAATATATTTTAATAAATCTTTTGCTTTAATTTCTAGCTCGTATGGTCTTAAAGGAACGCACATATAACCGCTTTTAAAATTATAAGTAAATGGTAATCTAACAATCCTTCTTGTATCAATAAAAACGCCTTTATCAATATTGAAACGTTCAAATTCTTTGTAAAGTTCTTTTCTGTTATTTAAAACAGCCTCTTCCCTTTTTCTCGGATTTTGTTCTTTAAATTCTTGCTCATCTAAACAGCTTATATGGAACCCTTTTGAACCAGAGAATGCTATATAATTTATTTTATAATCGTGCTGTATTAAATAGTCATAAAGTTGTAATGCCCTTTCTCTTGCTATATCAATATTTTCAATTAAACTACCTTTACTTACATCAATATCAAAAAATATATCAGATTTAAGAAAAACTGTATCATACTCTTTTTCTTTTTCCCTCTTTCCCAGTAATTTTGGGTTTAACCAATAAGAAATAGAATAATAGCTATCGTATGCTTTATTCTCTTTCAAGAATTCTAACAATGATTTGTAATGAAAAAATTTCTTTGTTGCTTTCTTGAACAGCCCAAATTTATTTACAAACCTGATATGCCTAAACTTTAATAATGGTATTATTTCAGCAAAAAAGGGCTATCCCTATATGCCCTCTTCTTTATGTAATTCCTCAATGCTTTTGCCATTCTCTTGTCTTTTTTACTTAACTGCCTTACCAATTTATCAAATTGACTCTTTAATTCATCTTCGTCAGATGTTGGTTTTATTTTGGATGAAAGCCAACTTTCAAGTCTATGATAAGTTGGCGTTAATCTTCTTGCCTTCTTTATTCCTTGTGGTTTTGCTTGTTGTTTCTCTTCTTTGCCAAAAAGAATACTTTTAAGCCAATCTAAAAATGCCATAAATAATAATCTCATGTATTTTTAAATATTCTGCTTTTGTACTGCCTTACTTAAAAAGCGCCTCGGCCGGGATTCGAACCCGGATCGCCGGCGTGACAGGCCGACATGCTTGCCATTACACCACCGAGGCTTAACAATTATATGCTAACAACATAAGAACATACCAACATATACAAACGCATCAATGCCAATGTTCTTATATAATTAGTAATAAAATTTATAAATCACTATTTTTTGTTTTGAAGTGTTTATTTTATTTTCCTTCTTATATAAGAAGGCCCGTGTAATAGGGTTAGCGCCTTCTTACTTCTTATAGGTTATAATAAGGGGCTGGAAGATTATAAGAAGGCGCCAATAAAAGGGTTAGCGCCTTCTTATAGTGAGTAAAAAGCGTCTGGAAGATGATAAGAAGGCCACCATAAAAGGGTTAGCGCCTTCTTATGGGAGACTATAAGGGTCAGGAAGATGATAAGAAGGCCCCCATAATAGGGTTAGCGCCTTCTTATAGTGAGTAAAGGGGTTTGGAAGATGATAAGAAGGCGCCAATAAAAGGGTTCGCGCCTTCTTATAACGGGCTCGGAGGGATTTGAACCCTCGACCTACGCCTTAGGAGAGCGCCGCTCTATCCAAGCTGAGCTACGAGCCCTTAATTTAATCATTTATTAATAAATGAATAAAGTTATAAAAAGCATTACTAAAATTTAAATAGTATGGACAAATTGGATGAAAAAATAAAGCAGATAGAGGAAGAGCTCAAAAGAACTGAAAGAAATAAAGCAACTGAACACCATATCGGCTTTTTATTGGCAAAACTGGCAAAACTGAAAAAAGAAAAAGAACAAAGAGAACAAAGAAAGGCAGGGAGTAAGGTCGGTTTTGCTATAAAAAAACAGGGGGACGCAACAGCTTTTCTTATAGGTTTTCCATCAGTTGGAAAGAGCACACTCATAAATAAGCTGACTGGAACCAAAAGTAAAGTGGCTGCTTATGAATTTACAACTCTTGAAGCTATTCCAGGCATTTTAAAACACAGGGGGTTTGAAATACAATTGATAGATGCTCCAGGCATAATAAAGGGGGCAAGCTGGGGTAAGGGAAGAGGAAAAGAGGTTATATCTGCATTGAGGGCGGCCGACTTATTAATAATAGTACTAGAGCCAGATAATATAAAAGAAAAATTAGACATAATTAAAGAAGAACTCTATAATGCTGGCATAAGGATAAATGAAAAAAAACCAGATATAAAAATAGAAAAAACTGATAGAGGCGGGATAAACATAACAAAAAAATCAAGCATTTCAATAAGCGAAGAGGTAATAAAGAAAATATTAATGGAATTCAATTATCACAATGCCAACATCACACTAAATGAGGATATTACAGTAGAAAGATTAATTGATGCGATAGCTGGAAACAGATTTTATGTGAAGGCAATATTTATTGTAAATAAATCTGATAAGTTAAGTAATAAACAGCAAGAAGAAATAAAAAAAGTAATAAAAGAGCCATTAATATTCTTATCTGCAGAGAGAGGAACAAATATTGAAGAATTAAAAGATAAAATAACAGAAAATATTGGATTAATAAAAATCTATACAATGGATAAATTCGGAAAAATAGATCATGAAAGGCCCTTAGTTTTAAAAGAAAATTCAACAGTTGCAGATGCTTGTAAAAAAATCCATAGGGATCTGTTGAAAAATTTCAATTATGCGAAAATATGGGGAAAATCAGCAAAATTCAATGGTCAAAAAGTTGGGTTAGAACATATATTGATGGATGGCGATGTCATTTTTATAAAAACAAAGTAAATCATAGTGAGTTTTAAATATTTTTATGTATAAAAATTAACACTAAGGGCTCTTAGCTCAGAGGTAGAGCGCCCGCCTTGCACGCGGGAGGCCGGGGGTTCAAATCCCCCAGAGTCCATGCATTTTTCCTTTAATGTTTATTTATCACTAGCTTCAAAAATTTAGTTAGTCTATTCTTTGTGCTATTATTGTTCTGCTCCTTAATTTTACTGATTTGCTTAAATTTGCTATTAATGATGATATCTCATTTATTTCCATAATTTTGCCATTTCTCAACTTAATTAAAACTGGGTCTTCTTTTTTTAATACCCTGCCGGGTTTTATTATCATATATTCATTTTTGTTCATTTTATTTATTGTATTTTTGTCAACTTCTTTATATAATTTTCTTAAAAGTAAATTGTTTGCTGTACTTATGTGTTTTGCCATTTTATTAAGACAAAAATTATCACCTTTCCATATCAAATCATCAATTGATATTATGCCTTTTTTCAACGCTTCCATTAATGCTCTTTTTAACATGGCATCTGCTATTCTCACAGTGCGATGCAAATAAACAGTAAAAAACATTAAATAACGGGCAATGAAAAGCATTTCAACATTTGAAAGGCCGCTTTCTCTTACTAATATTGTGCCATTTTTATATTCAAGATTAGTTAATAAATGCTCGTAATCGACATAACCAAAGTATACTCCACAATAATAAGCATCTCTCCTTAAATAATCAAGCCTATCACTCCCAAGAGAAAATGATATGATCTTTTTTTCTTTTGCTCTTTCGATCTCTTTTCTTGTAAAGCTTGTTCCTTTTAAAGCTTCATCAACAAATGCTTCCCCGAATTCCTCGTGGTTTTTACTTATGCCAAGCTTGTTTAAAACCTCTTCCCCAGAATGAGAAAATGCAACATGCCCAATATCATGCAAAAGTCCATATACTCTGGCTTTTTCAACGTCCATGCCAAGTTTTTCTGCAATTGCGCCAGAAATATAAGCTGTGCCAATACTATGTTCAAATCTTGTGTGGTTTGCTCCCGGATAAACCAAATATGCCATTGACAGCTGTTTTATTAATCTCAACCTTTGGAATATTGGCTTATCTATTATTTCCTTTTCTTCCTTTGTTAATTTTATGAGCCCCAATAAAGGGTCTCTTACCTCAATTCCATCCATTACTTAAACCTCATTCCATCTTTGTTTATGTCTTCTATTTTTTCAATATCGAACTCAATTTTTTTTCCGAAATTATCTTTTATTACAATTGTATGCCCTTCTATTTTTTGGACAGCTCCAATAACATCACCAAACGCATTATAAGCATTCATCCCTGAGACATCTAAATTATTAATGAAGTTCTTTTTTAATGAATCAAGATACGTATAAATTATATAAGATGAAGCCAATATAACAAAGCCGTATTTAATAACGTCTGCAAATGAAAAGAATGGCTGAGAATCATTTATTATCCACCTGATGAGTATTTTAACAAATAGAAAAATTGCTATGAGTGATATTAATAAGGCTGAACTTGTCAAAAGCCTGAATGCATTACTTTCGTAATAAGATAATAATGTCTTCCATATCGCCAGCATAAATGCTATAAAAAAAATAAATGTTATCAATATATCAAAAGAACTTGCATAAGCAATCAAAACTCCCTCTTTAAGCTTTGACTCATAATTAGAGACAGTAACAACAAAGGCAACAATAATGAATAAAGTAAGTATAACTGTAACAAGTGCTTTTAAATTGCCTTCAATGTTTATGTTGAATGCCTCAATGACCTTATTATCTATACTAAAACCTCTCGCTAATAAATAAGCTCCAAAGATAAATGTAACATACTGCCATGGGATATTAAAGAGCTGTATTAAAGAAGCGAATATCAATATCAATGCTGGTAAGCCAAATACGATTTTTGCATAATATGGGTCTTTTAATTTTTCTATCAGTAAAAAATAGGCTTTTTCAAGTTCTTTTGCTTGCTTTACATACAACACATCTGTTGCCTCTATTTTTACTCTTGAGTCAATGACCGGCACTATAGATTCATCACTCACACCATCAGTTACCAATATGGCTGAATCTGCATGAATAGATTTTAATATTGTATCAAGCTGGTTTGATATTCTTTTTGTTGCTTTAATACCAAGGTCTTTATGGCCAGCCAATAGAACTATTTCAACATCGCTTGATTTTTTCTTTAATGACCTATAAATTTTTATTGCTTTGAATATAACATTTGCATCCGGATCCTCTGGGTCTGCAACAGCAAGTCTTGTTGCTGCTTCTAAACATGCTTGCTCACCAATAACAGGAGCAGATAAATGCGCTTTTCTTCCTAGGTCATCATCTATATCTACAGCGATCACAAGCTTTGTCATATGTATTTTTAATACCATTGCTTTAAAATTATTATAGGTGGCGCTATGAAGTTTACTTTATTAAAAGTTGGTAAAGAAGAACTTGAACTTGAATTAGATGAAGCAGACCCTACTTTAACAGAATTATTAGCAGAAAAGTTGAATGAATATGATAATGTAGAATTTGCAGCATCAAGGTGGGACCACCCCTTAGTTGAAAAACCAAGGCTTTATTTAAAAGTAAATAAAGGCGAAGCAATGAAAACACTAAAAAAAGCAATTGAAGATTTAAAAAAAGATATAAAGAAAATAGAAAATGGACTTTAAAAGCATATTTATTGATCCGAAATTACAAATCATCATACTTATACTACTGCTTTTATCTTATATCATAATGCCATTAAATATAAAATCATACATTGGCATTATTGCAGGTTTATACATAATATCTGCTTTTATCATGCAAACAAAAGAGTCAATAAAAGAGCACGGCATTATAAATGAATTAAAAGAGTTATTAATGATAATAATATTGATAGTTGGTATTTTGATGTTTCTAAAATTCTGGTTTAAAACAGATGCTCCAATAAGTGCTATAGCAAGCTGTTCAATGGCAAAAAACATTAACAGAGGAGATTTAATATTTTTAAGTAATAGAGATAACATTAATGCTGAAATAAAAATTAACGCTAGTATAGATGATTTATTTAATCTTAAAACATCTATAATATTTAATAACTCCGAAATAGCAACTCTAAACGGCTCTTTGTTTATTTATTGTAGAGATAAACAAAATGACATATGCAGGATATTCAATTTAAATCCAGATATGTTTGCTGAAAAAAGAGGGCCATATTTATTTTATTATGGACAATGCTATAGGAATAATAAAATGGAGCCTTGTATAACAGATATTGGTTTTGGAGATAAAAGATATAAAATAAGATTTACTGGTGATGTAATAGCTTATAGGCCAGCTAACGGAACATTATTTTCATTTACAGGGGATATTGTACATCGTGCCATCATTGAAATCAATGATAACGGAAACGTCTTTTACATAACAAAAGGGGATAATAATAATATTTTTGATATACAAATTTATAACGCTGGTTTATATAACACACCTGTAAGTAAAAATCAAGTCATAGGAAAAGTTATTTACTCTCTGCCATATCTTGGTTATTACAAACTCTTTATAAGTCCATATGTTGCTGAGGATTATAGTTGTATAAACACGCTCCTGCCACCATCTTAAACAGCTTATTAAAAATAAAAAGATAGCATAAATTTATAATCATAATTTAAAATATAAGTATGCAAGCGGACTATAGGGACAAAGCACATAAAAACAAATTAAAAAAGGCTATATTGTTAGATGTTGATTACGTATATAACAAAAAATTTGATGCTGGTTTTATAAGTCTGCTATTAAAAACGCAGAACGGCATAATAAGAAGATTTTATAAGTTTGACCCATATTTTCTAGTTGATACAAAAGAAATCGAGCGGGGATTAAGATTGCTTAAAAGCCAAAATATAGATGCAAGTGCTGAAAAAACAGAGAGAATAATAAATAATGAGAAAAAACAGTTATGGAAAATAATAACAAAAAAGCCGAGCCTTATACCAAAAGCAAAAAAAATATTGGAAGCTGGCCTTGAAAATGCATCATTTTATGAATATGACATACCTATAAAAAAACGTTTTATGATTGACTATGGGATAGAACCATTCAATGAGATATACTATAAATTAAAAGACAAAAGATTAATAGAAGAAATAAAAAATCAAAAGGAGGCTAAGCCCCATTTCAAATTAATGAGTTTCGATATTGAAGTTTATAACCCACAAGGTGTACCAAATCCTGATAAAGATAATATAATAATTATATCATATAAAAAAGATGATAAAGCATCAGCTATTTCTACTTCACATGCAAAAAATTCAGCCTTTGCAAAAGATGAGAAAGAACTCTTATTAAAGTTTGATGAACTCATAAAAGAAGAAAAGCCAGACATTATATTTGGCTATAACTCTTCCTTATTTGACTTTCCATACATAGAAAAAAGGGCAAAGAAACTAAAAATAAAATTGCAGTTGCTGAAAAAATCAAAGAGAATAAGCAAGGGCCTAATAAAAGGATATAAACTCAGAAGACATATACATCTTGACCTATATCATATAGCAAGATTGCTAAACATTATGGGTATTATTGAAGCTGAAAGACTAACATTGGCAGATTTGTACAAATCTTTATTCGCAAAAGATAAGTATATGCTTAATAGGCTTGAAATATGGAAATACTGGGACAAAGGGGATAAAGAAGACACTATTAAATATGCAATAGGAGATGCTGAAGCAACATTTGAAATAGCAAAAGAGTTTCTTCCTTTAGAAGTTGAACTTGCAAAAACAGCAAAAACAACACTCTTTGATGTCTCTTTATCAACTGCTGGCCAATTAGTTGAAAGTATGCTTATGTTCTATGCTGCAAAAGAACGCCAACTCATTCCAAAAAAGCCAAACGAGAATGAAATAGCAAAAAGGCTTTTGATGCCAATAAAAGGGGGTTTTGTAAAACTACCGATGCCAGGCATTTATGACAATTTAGCTGTTCTTGATTTTAGGGGGTTGTACCCTTCAATAATAGTGTCTTATAATGTTGATCCATCAACAATAGCAAATGGAAATGAAGAAGATGTTTTTATTTCACCAACCGGGATAAAATTTAAAAAAAGGCCCATTGGTTTAATACCAAAAGTACTTGATGAAATAATAGAAAAAAGAAAGGAAATAAAAAAGGTAGTAAAAAAGAGCAATGACCCCTATTTAAAAGCAAGAAGTCAGGCATTAAAAATATTGGCAAATTCATTTTACGGTTATCTGGGCTATGCTAGAAGTAGGTGGTATAACAGGGATTGCGCTGAAAGCATAACTGCATGGGGGAGGGAGCACATAAAAAAGGCTGAAGAAGAAGCTGAAAAAAGAGGCTTTGAGGTTCTTTATATAGATACAGATTCATTATTTTTACTAATGAAAAATAAAACAAAAGAAAGTGTTTTGGAATTTATAAAGGAATTCAACAAAAAATTGCCAGAAAAAATGGAATTAGAGCTTGAAAGTTTTTATAAAAGAGCACTATTTGTAAGCAAAAAAGCAGAAGAAAAAGGGGCAAAAAAGAAATATGCTATGCTTGCGGAAGACGGGACAATAAAAATAAGGGGGTTCGAGCTTGTTAGGAGGGATTGGAGCGATATAGCACGAGAAACGCAAAGGGCTGTACTTGAAACTATATTAAAAGAAGAAAATAAGGAAAATGCATTGAAACATGCGATATCAATAGTAAGAGATGTAATAGAAAAAATAAGGAATGGGCAGTTGCCAATAGAAAAATTTATAATAAAAACACAGATAAATAAAGGACTTGATGAATATGAAGCAACAAGCCCAGAACTCATTGCTGCAAAAAGATTAAAGTCAATTGGAAGAGACGTTGGAAGGGGAAGTGTCATAAGTTATGTTATAACAAAAAAAGGAAATAGTATATCTGAAAAATCTTATCCATATGAGCTTGCTGATAGTTATGATCCAGAATATTATATAAAAAATCAAATACTGCCTGCTGTTATGAAATTATTAAAAGAACTTGGCATAAAAGAAGAAGAATTAACAAACAGTTTAGACCAAAAATCTTTGAAGCACTATTTTTAAATTTTTGCCCACATTATTTATTAATATGGATAGAAAACTATTTGAAAAAATTATTGATATTGTAGAAAGACATAAGAATGATATAGAAGAAAGTGCTTCAATAACAAAGGCACCATTAAAATTATTTTCATATCAGCTAAAAAAAGACCCAATGGGTTTTTTAGAGTGGCCAATATATTTTATACTAAAACCATTATCAATAAGGGTGAATTTAAATAATTATTTTCAGGTTTCTAAATTTATATATAAAAGGCGTTTGCTAAGAGCTCAGTATATACTATCAAAATTTTCCGAACAGGAAAATAAAATACTTGAAAATGTATTAAAGAATTTAGATCCACTGCAAAAAACAACATTCCTTGATTTTTTTAATGGTATAGTAGTAAAAGACCAATATCATGCAAGGGAATTTATCAAAGACGGCCAAACAATCATTGATTGCGGGGCCAATATCGGCATTTTTTCTATTTTTGCTTCTTATTTAAATGAAAATGGAAAGATATATGCAATAGAGCCAGTTCGTGAAACAACAGAAGTAATTAAAAAATTTTTAGGGGCGTTTAAAGTAAAAAATGTTAAGATCATAAGAAATGCCGTTGGTAATAAAAAAGAGAAAAAATCAATGTATTTAGAAAGTGGTATTAAGACTAGTGGTAGTAATTCTCTTATTCAAGGATGGGTAAACTATGACACAATTATTAATGTTGAAGTAAATACAATAGACAACATCGTTAGAGAAAACAATATGAAAAGTGTTGATTTCATAAAAATGGATATAGAGGGTTATGAAAAAGAGGCATTAACTGGGGCACTTAAAACAATAAGAAAATTTAAGCCAGTTATAGCAGTTAGTGCATATCACCATAGAGATGATAAAATTTTATTACCAAAAATCATAAAAATGGCTGGCGTTCATTATGGAGTAAAGTTTGTTAAAGAAGCGGAGGAAGATTTTATTTTTTATCCGAGTGAATCCTATGCATAAAATCGCTATTTCTGTGGGCACTATAGCAGAACTTATAAAAATGAGCCCAGTTATGAGACTTTTGGAAAAAAATGGCATAGATTACACTTTTATTCATACAGGCCAACATGATTTTAATAAAGATTTACTCATTGATCTGGAAGTAAAAAAACCAGATTTTTCTGTTCAGGTTTTTAATAATGCGCCTATTAGGGGTAGAATATCAAGTATTACTAATCTAACAAATTTTTTTTTTAATACAACATTTAAAATAAACAATTATCTAAAGAAAAAAAATATATCATTAAATATGGTACATGGTGATACCTTATCTACACTTGTCTGTAGTCTTGCTACAAAAATAATGACAAACACTAAATTGGCGCATATTGAAGCTGGACTTAGAAGCTTTGATTTTTTTGAACCTTTCCCTGAGGAGATCATAAGATTTAGTGTTGATCAAATGTGCGATATAGCATTTTGTCCAACTAAAAAGGCTTTATATAATATAAAAAATAAAAAAAATGCGTTTGTAACAGGTAACACAGTTATCGATGCTCTAATATTCAACTTAAAAAAGCATAAAATAAAAGTAAAGGATAATGATTACATTATAGCAAAAATACATAGAGTAGAAAATTTGAATAATAAATTCAGAATTAAAGAAATTTATAAAGTCTTGAAATCAATGAATTATAAAACAATATTTATAATGTTTCCGAATACAAAAAATGTTTTTGAGTCTTTAGGGTTGCTTGATGAATTAAAAAAGAATAAAAACATAATAATATATGATTTTTTATTATATAAAGATTTTTTAAAGCTCTTTGCAAATTGCAAGCTTATTATAACTGATAGTGGAGGAGAAGTAGAAGAAGCAACATATCTAAAAAAACCAGTAATATCGTTTAGAAAAAAGTCAGAAAGACTAGAAGCTGAAGAAGTTGGTATAGCTAGAAGATCAATTAATAGTCAAGAAATACTGAAATTAGTTGACGAAATATTTAATCATGGAGAAATATACAAAAAAGCAAAAAAAGCTAAATGCCCCTATGGAGAAGGAAAAGCAGCATTTAAAATAATTTCACATATAAAGGATATTTATGAATAACATTAAAGTTTTTTGCTATAAAAATACTAATAGCCCTTCTCCACATTATTATTCTCTTTATTCATTCCCTCCAAAAAATATTGTTTATATGAACACTATAACAAAATCTGGAACTCCAAACTCATATATTACTTTATTAAAGAATAATATTATCAAAGCAATGGAATATTTAGGCCTATGTTTGCCAAACATAAGACCAATAAATAAAAACATTGAAGCAGACATAATTCATTCATTTAATTGTTTGGCCTTTCATAAAGAAAAACCTATTATCGCTGATTTGGAGATGCCAAGAAATGTTATTCTTGGGGCGCCTAAACAATATTGCGTTTCAAGAGTTAAAAGTATAGTTTCACATAAAAACTACAAAAAGATTTTAACCTGGACAGACAAGACAAAAAATGAGATATTAAAAATGCTTGATGTTAAAAATGATTTAAAAGATAAATTTTTAACGCTCTATCCAACAATACCGCCTATAAAAATTAAACAAAAAAGAAACAAGAAAAAACATGTATTACTTTTTACGGCACGCTATTTCAAAGATAAGGGCGGTATGATAGTATTGGATGTTTTTAAAGAAATGAAAATGAAGTATGATGACATCGAATGTATTATTGTATCAAATACCCCATCAAATTATAAAGAATATTACTCTAAGTACGGAATAAAATTTTTTGATTTAATGGATAGGCACATGTTGTTCAAAAAAATCTTTTCAATTTCTACAATTTATATCTACCCCGGCCTAAGCGATAGTTATGGATTTACCTTTTTAGAAGCGATGAGTTTTGGCTTGCCTATAGTAACACAAGAAGGTTACGCGAGGGATGAAATGGTTAAAAATAACAAAGAAGGTTTTGTTATAAAAAACACTGGCAAAGACTTAATAAATGAATATGTTGAAAAAATAGAAGAACTCATAAACAATAAAAAATTATATAATGAAATGTCAAGAAATTGTATTAAAACAATAAATGAAGGAAGGTTTTGCGCACAAAAAAGAAATGAAAAATTAAGAGCAATTTACGAAGAAGCAATTAGAAAATAATGCTTCTTTCACTTTAATCTTTTGTATATCTTCACATATCCATTATCAAAAATTTTCTCCCAACCAGGCAATTCATTCAACATAAATGCCATATATAATGGGCTCTCATAAAATCTTCCTTTTCTGTCATCATAGCCATCTACAACAGAGCCATTAACAATCCATATTTTATCCTTTGTATAAGCTAAATAGAAAATCCCGTCTGAATATGGCAATAGCAAAGCTTTGTTCAATTGTAACTCATCATTTTCATTTTTCTTATCAAGATAATAAGTTGCAATAATCTCTTTTCCGTCTACAATTTTTGCAGTTGATAAACAATAAGCCCTCTTTAATCTGCTTATATCTTGTTTTCCAGCTATGCCCAATTGTGTTGAATAAGCCACATAACCAGTTTTATTAGTTATCTTGCTCACTATACAAGTTTCATTTGTGACATATATAGTTTCCCATGCGTTTTCAAATTCACATTCACTAGTAAGTTGTTCTTTTGATGCATCTGTTAAATTGTTTCTCGCACAAGCCAAATAATTTAAGGCATAAAATTTACCGCCAAACGCATCGCCAGCAAATAATATTTCTCTATCAAAAAGTGCGTAATCACTACCATAATATTTTGTTATTTTGTTAAAATCAGTCATATTTGCCATTATATAAGCATGCGCTATGTCCCCTATCATATCCAAGGAAATATGGTCATTTCTTATTACTGCATTTCTCTGGCCAAAATAATTAATCCAATGCCCATAATCCCACCAGCTTGTTATTTTTGCATCTTTTGGCAGTGTATTTATAAATTCCATTGCTTCAAGCCATTCTTTTGGCAGACTAGAAGGGCAGGCATTATATACATATTTGATATTCTTTTCATTTATATTATAAGATAAAACAAAATACATAACACAATTAGATTGAGAGAACATATCCCATATTTTAGCATTGCCGTTTGCTAAATTACATAAATACTGTTTATCACTGCTACAAAATGAAAGTACACTTGTCTCTGGTTTATATAATTTGCATAAATATGATAGTCCAGTATCTTTTAAGCATAATTGCCCTATTGTTAGATTGAAATTCTCAAATGAACATATATTATCATCGCATATGTTCGGCATCGCATTTTTATATAAATTATTAAATCCTGGTTTTTCAGCAGCAGCAAATGGAATATAAGCTATTCCGCCTATGTTTAATTGCAAAACAATGAATGACATTAATAAAAGGAGCAATAATGAAGCAAAATATTGATAATTAACATTTATGAAAAACTTTTTTATTAAAGACTCAACAAAAACAAAAGCATATGAAAAAGCAAATGCTCCTGCTAAGCCAGATGCAAGAGCCAGCTGGATTGCAAATTTTGCTTTTAAAATTCCAAGAAAAGCTATTGGCAAGAAAAATGCATAAATTAAAAATAATGGGTAATCAAGGCTTTGCTTTTTCTTCAAAAAATCATAAATATTTTTTATGAATAATGCAGTAAGGAATAATAAAATAATAAAAATAAGATTAGGTATTTTATCAATATATATAATATTATAACCAAAAACTGTTTCAGCAATTTTATAAAGGCTAGAGAATATAAGCTCTACTAATTCAGCAAGTGGTGCAAAAAGTTGCATTACTCCTTCTTTAAATTCAACCCCAACAATGCCAAGTAAAGGCCCAAGACTTTCTCCTGCTGGGTTTTGTTCTGCTATTGTTCTAACTAATGGCACAGAATATGTTGCTATGCCAACAAATAAATCATTAAGCAGTATGAAAGCCGGATAAATCGCTAATAGAGCAATAAATGCAATGATAAATTTAAACTGTGCATTAATTTTTTTATCTTGAATTATGCCCTTTATTCTATCTTTAAAGAGAAGGGATAGCAATAATATGATAGGCAATGCGACATATATGACCATATATTTTAATGATAGAGAAGCAATATTAAATATAGCAAACAATAAATTGGATATTGCATAACCAATATAAATTAGGAAAAATTCTCTTTCATTTTTCTCAAAATATAAGAATAATGTAAGTATTATAATATAAAATACAGATACTTGTACTTGTGTATTAGCTAATGGCATATAGCCAATAAAAGATAGAAATAGTAATGGTAAATACTGCCTATCTACAATTGATAAGTATATCAAAGAAAGAGCCACAATATGAAATAAAAATCCGTTTGGCTGTGCTTCAAAAAGTCCCGCTTGAGTTTTTGCAACAATTCCAGGCGTTGTTATAAAAATAAGAGAAGCCAATAAAGAAGAAAAAGTTGAAAACCTTGTTTTAAATGCCAAATAAATAAAAAAGCCCATAAATACAGATATTAAAGGGGGGTAAAAACTTGCATAAAAAGGAAGCTTATAAACATCTACTGTTGTTTTTCCTTCATTAATTACATAAACCAAAGCTTGATAAAAACCCAAGCCAGGAATTGTTCTATGGCTTACATTAACAACTGGCCACCATGCAGTTTGATCGTTTAATGGTAAATTACCATAATTAAGTATTTGAACAGTAACATATAGATAATAATATGGGTCAAGTTCATAGAATATTGGTGTCAAAGATGTAAGTCTTATTATAAAACCAATATATAAAATTGCAATGATAATAACTGAAATAACAATCTCCTGTTTTTCTTTTTCTATATTAATAAGATCATTTATGCTGGCCTTGTACTTTAATGCAATAAAGATTGCTATTATATATGTAAATATTAAAACTGCATATGCAGTAACCATATTAAAATTTATACCAAAAAACAGCAACAAAAAGCCCAAAAAAGATATAAAAACATATGAAGAAAATGCTCCTATCAATAACCTTTCAACAATAGTATTTTTCCTAAAATAAAAAAATGCCGCAATAATGCCTGGAAATAAAATAAATAAAATTGATATAATTGTTAATGTTATGTTATACATATCATCACGCATTATTTATTTCATTCATTTTCTCTTTTAGCACATAAAGTATTTTAATCTGCTCTTTTGCTGGTTTTCTTGCCATTGTAGGCAAAAATGCCTTATTCTCTATAGCAAATTTTATTGTTTGATATAAAAATTGCAATGCATTTTTTCTTATGTAGCTATAAAAATATTTCCTTCTCTCAATGAGTTTATCAAGAATATATTTTTTTGTTGAAAAAACAAAACCATCAAAATCAGCAAATCCTTTTGCATGTAATGCTTGTTTAACATAATCAAATCCTTCATACGTATCAAGCCTAGAATATGGGGTTATTGAAAAACTTATCAATATTTTATTATAATCAATCATTTCTGCATCTTGTTCTTTAAAATTAGAAATAAGATTTTTATAACCATAATTAACTGCTGCAGAGCATAATATTTTCCTAACAAAAGAACTTCTTATTATTGGTTTTATAATAACCCTTTTTTGCCTTTTTATTTCATTCAATCCTTGTGCCAAAGCATATGCTGTAGGCATTTCATAAGTAAACCCTTGCTCTTCTATTATTGACATTTCCTTTTCCTTTTCAATGCCATGTGAAGAAAGCAGATCATACAGCTCCTTAAAGATGATAGCTGAGCCATATTTAAGTTTAAAAAGCATTGTCATATAATCTCCAAAGTCTGGTAAAAATGAGCGCATATCTTCTTTAATCTTTTTTCTGATTTTCATCCAATATAAACAAAATGAAACCTGCCTCAAACTTAATTTTTTTAATAATGCAATCTGCCTGAAATAACGCAATTGTTTTTTTATATCTTCCATCTCTTTCTCGTCTTTATCTTCAATTTCCTTTGCTGCTAATGATATTAGAAATTGCATAGGCATATGAAAATTTCTTCTTAACATCTCTTTTTTTAATACTGCAAGTGTCATCTCATCTAAACCTTTATAGTTATCAATGGCATATTTTGCAATTGCAATGCTTGGCATGCTTATTAAATTATTTACATTCATGGCAAAAATTCCTCCTTTTTTATTTTTTCTCTTAAATAATCTCCTACAAATGTAAGCCTTTGCCCTTGTAATGCATCCTGCTCAAGTTTCTTCTTTGTTTTTAAAACCAGCTCAAGTTCATCAACCCATGCTTTGTGTTTTTTTATCCATGGATATGATATAAGTTCTTCGGCCCTTTTTATGTCTACTTCTTTTGCATTTATTGTAAGCTTTTCAAGAAACGGATACTTTTTTATATCACTCATAGCAACGCCAACAAACTTAGCCTCTGGAACACTAAAATCTTTTCCCAAATATGCCAAATTAATGGATCCAGTTTTTATTGTCCAATATATATACCAACCCCAAGCATCACAGTCCATAAAGCATATTATTGGTAATTTCATATCTGCTAACTTCCTTATAAGCCTTCTAGTGCCTCTTGAACTCTGCCCTTTTGGCGTTATCAAAATACAATTTTCCTTTTGCCAAAATTTATCCTCATTTAATCTTTGCCATAATGCATCTTTCTCGACTACTAAAACATAATCAGCTTTGATTTCAACTATTTCCATATCATTATCAACATCTGATGGAATTGTCCACCCGCTCCTTCCTTGTTTTGTGCCATCAATGATTATTTCTTCTCCTGCAAATCTATCAAGAATCTTTATATTCCCTGCAAGAACGCCTTTTCTATCAGTCGTTAAATGTAAATCCTCTCTCTTTACTCCTAAAGCAACTTCTAAATCTTCTATTAATGCATTACTCTCGCTCTGCTCTTCAAATAAATTCTCGTCCAAATCTTCGCCAAGTGTAAATTTCAGCTGGTAATAAAGCCCTCTTATACTCGTATGCAATCCTTGCTCTATAAATGTTTTTGTCTTACTTGCGACAGCTATTGTTTGCATAAAAGTTCTTGATTGGCTGAGATTGAGGAATTTTCTCTGTTCTTGTTTATCACCCAGTTTTAGAAAACCCTCCTGCTCATTGAATATGACATTGCTCTTACTCCTTAAATAAGTAGAGAAATATGGGCTTTTATTTTGCTCAATTGCTGAAACCATATCTTTGCCCATTTTAACAAGCTTTTCATAAGCTAACCAATCGTTTGTCTTTTTTTCCTTTTTGTTTTTATCTGCCATTGCTATCTACCCCTCTACCTCATTGTTTTTTTCTATCATTGCCAAGAGCTTTTGCTCTATTTTGCTCTTATCATAACCAGACAAAATAGAAAGGTCAGATGAGAGCTGCTTTACATACCTTAAAAATGCCTTTTTCCTTTTTTCATGTTCTGCAATCTTCTTTTTATCAGTTATGTGTTGTTTAACATTCCTTGCTGCTTCATAAATTGCATTCTTTATTTCATCAACTATCTCTTCCTCAGCAGATATTGCCTGCTTACCAGCAGATGTATATGGAACGTGCGTGCTAACAATTGATATAAGCAAATTTATCGGGCTTTGTTCGAAATTATCTATACCATATCTTTTCCAATCAACATTTTTCAATGCCTGTGTAATGGCACATGCGCCAGCATCGAACAATAATGGCACTTTATTAGCATATCTCATTACTTGATTGTCTTTTATTTCTCCACCATAGGCTATTGCCACTTCAACTTTATAGGGAATGCCACCATATAGAATTTTTACAGGCCTTTCAACAACAGCGAATAGCTCAGGCTTTAATATCTTTTTCAGGCTTGCTTCAAGTTGTTCTCTGCCTATACTTGATAAAACATCCTGCTGTGGGGCTATCCATTTCATTTTCTTGAATGCTTTTATTATTTCTTCTGCTTCTTCTCTTGAAAGCGTTGAAGGCTTTTTACTCATATCAATGCCAGTTATTGAGTGCAATTCTTTAACTTTATCGTTAGAGAATCTAGAAAACTCATTAGTGAAAAATGAACTCAATTTTGTTGCTTGTGTAATTGCAGCCATATCAATTAAATCCTGTACTGCTATGCCCAAAGGATGGGGCTTTACTTCTTTTGGTATTGCTGGCAAACTATCGCTTGTTCTTGAAAAAACAACCTGCTGGCCATCAGGACCTTTAAAAATAAATGATGCATGTGGGTTTGCAATTGCGCTCCTTCTTATATATTCAAATGGCCCATATGCGCTTTTATCATATTTAACTTCTTTAAATTCTGCTTCAACTATAAGACCCTTAAAAGTTCCGCTTTCTTTCTTTAAATTTGATATGATTGGCTTATTCGATTTTATGTCAATAGATAAATCACATGATATTGTTGTTTCTCCATTGCCAGATATAACATGTGTTTGTTTTCCTGTTGTTAATAATGAAAGCATTGTACACCCAGCAGCTCCTATGCCTTGCTGCCCTCTTTGTTGAATGTGCCTATGAAACTTCGTTCCAGCAAGCATTTGACCAAGAGCCTTCCCTATCAAATGCTCTGGAATGCCTGGGCCATTATCTGATACAACAACTTTATAATGCTCTTCCCCAAGCTCTTTTATTTCGACTTTTATGCTTGGTAATATGCCATGCTCTTCACAAGCATCAAGGCTGTTTGTTACATATTCATGAACAATTGTAGTCAATGTCCTTACTTTCCCTGTTAATCCAAGCATCTGTCTGTTTTTCCTAAAAAACTCAGTTACTGCATACTCTCTAAAATGCTGCTCAATTTTATTATCAATTTTATTATTAACATTACTAGTCATATAATTATATTTCTGGTTAAATCTTAAAAAACTATTCTATATTACATATCATGCTAAATGAAAGCATATTTAGAGAATATGATTTAAGGGGCATAATAGGCAAGGATATAGATGAAAATGGTTTTAACACAATTGCATTAGCATTTGCAAATATATTAAAAAAGAGAAAATTAAAAACTTGCTTGATAGGCCATGATTACAGAGAAAAAAGCGAGTTATTCAGGCAATATTTTGTTAAGGGCTTAATAGATAATGGGATTAATGTCATAGACATAGGCATGAGCTTAACCCCAATCTTACATCATGCGCAGTTTTTCTATAAATGCAAAGCATGTGCAGCAATAACAGCAAGCCACAATCCAAAAGAATGGACTGGTTTAAAGTTATCTTATGACATAAAAAGGACATTCTTGCCCGATGATATAAAAGAACTTAAAAAAGAAGTTGAAATAGTGAATAAAAGAATGAAAGGGCAGGGAAAAAGTAAAAATACAAAGAGCCTTGGCAATTATAAAAGAGGGCATTATTTCCATATTTATACAGAAGATTTGAAAAGAATAATTGGTGAAATAAAACAAGCAAAAAAAATAAAGGCAGTGGTCAATCCTGGAAATGGTACTGCATGTGCTTTTGCTGGGCCATTATTAAGGGCTTTTAATATAAAGACATATGAAATAAATAACAACCTTGATTGGACTTTTCCGAAATATTACCCAAACCCAAGCCTTGAGGAAATGATGAAAGAGACAGCGAATAAAACAAAGCAAGAAAAAGCAGATATTGGTTTTGCATTTGATGGTGATGGAGACAGGCTTGGGGTAGTTGATGAAAAAGGAAATATCATATATGCAGATTATTACATTGCAGCATTGCTTGACTATATAGCAAGCAAATTACCAGAAGAGGAAAAAAGAAAAAGGGCTGTAATATATAATGTTGCAACATCAAAAGTTATTGCTGACATAGCAAAAAAACATGGTATAAAAGCAGTTATGTGCAAAACTGGGCATTCTTATATAAGAGATGAAATGCAAAAAAGAAATGCAATATTGGCTGGGGAATCAAGCGGGCATGTGTTCATAAATAGGCCTTTCTATTATGGCTTTGATGATGCTTGTTATGCTGCTTTATTAATAGTAAAAATGATCACTGAGAAAGGAAGGCTAAGTAAGTGCATAGAAAAACTCCCAAAGTATATAACAAGCCCAACATATCAGATATTTTGTCCGGATAAAGAAAAATACAGAAAAATTGAAGAAATAACGAATTTATTAATAAAAAATGGCCTTAACCCAATAACAATAAATGGAGCCAGAGTTGAATTTGAAGATGCTTGGTTTGTCATAAGGGCTTCATCAAACATGCCAAGCATTGTTGTCAGAATAGAAGCGAGAAAAGAGAAAAGGCTTGAAGAAATTAAAGAGTTTGTCAAGTTAATTTTAAATAAGGTTGGTATAAATAGTGCTTGGAAAACTGGATAATTAAATATTGCTTGTGATTGTTATGGACTTAATAATTGCATCTCAAATGAGTAGAAAAGAGATAGAATCAAGGCTCAGCACTAACTTGGAAAATGGACTTAGCAGTGAGGAGGCAAAAAAAAGGCTTGAGCAGTATGGCTACAATATTATAGAAGAGAAAAAGAAAAAAACTTTGATTGATATCGTATCAGCACAATTCAGAAATCATATTTTATGGTTATTATTGATAGCTGCAATAATAAGTTTATATATAAATCAATATGAGGAGGCAATAGCAATAATAATAGCAATATTGATCTCAATTGCATTTGGTACTTATCTAGAATACAAGGCAAATGAAAGCATAGAGCAGTTAAGCAAATATCTTGAGGAGATGTCACTTGTAATAAGGGATAAGAAAATCTATATAATTCCAAATTCAGAACTTGTGCCTGGAGATGTGATAATAATAAATGCAGGCCAAAAGGTGCCTGCTGATTGTTATATATTTGAAAGCTCTGACCTTGAATTGAATGAAGCAGTATTTACTGGCGAATCAAAAGCGATAAAAAAATCGGCCCAAGTATTGAAAGAGCCGGTCCAGATATATAAACTTAAGAACATTTTATTTGCAAATACAGAAGTATTGAGAGGAACAGCAAAGGCAGTTGTAATAAAAACAGGGCATGAAACAGAGATTGGTAAAATAGCTGAGAAGTTAAAAGAGATCGAGCAAGAGACAACCGGCCTTTACAAAGACATGGAAAAGATATCAAAAAATATATCTATTATTGGCGCAATTCTGGTCATTTTAATATTAACAATGGGCTTCATAAAGGGCCTTGATATAAATACAATATTTATATTTGCACTAACCCTTGCTGTGGCAGTTGTGCCAGAAGGGCTAACTACTGTATTAACCATCATACTTGGACTTAATGTAAAGAAAATGGGTGAAAACAATGCACTGATAAGAAGGCTTTCTGCAATTGACAATATAGGGAGGATAAATGTAATAGCTACAGACAAAACAGGAACATTGACAAGGGGCAAGATGACTCTCATGCATATCTATTATGATAATGTACTTTATGATAGCATAGAAAAAAACAAAGAAAAGCTAAAAGAATTTTTACAACTTGCTTATAATGCAACAGAAAGCAAGATAACTGACAAGGGTATTGTTGGGGATGAAATAGATACTGCAATAACTGAGGTTGCTGTTGCTCTTCAAATAAAAAGGCAAAAACCAGACAGCTTATCCCCTTTTTCTTCTGAAAAAAAGTATATGAGCGTGAAAATAGGTAATAAAGAAATCATAAAAGGAGCATCTGATGTTGTTATGAAAATGGCGTCACATATATTGATAAATGGGAAAACAGAAAGGATTAATAGAAAAATAAAGGAGCAAATAAAGGAAATAATAATAAATGAAGAAAAAAATGCCATGAAAACCATAGCTCTTGCAAAAAGAGAAAATGGCATAACTTCAATTATTGGCTTCATGTTTTTTTCTGACCCCCCAAAAGAAGAAGCAAAAAAAACAGTTGAATGGTTAAAAAATAATAATATAAGGGTTGTAATGCTTACAGGGGATGATATACAAACAGCAGAGGCCATAGCAAGGCAGATAGGTATAGATGGAAAAGCTGTTTTATGGCAAAACATTGAAAGCTTAGATGAAAATGAGTTGTTATCTATTTTGAATGAATACACAATAATAGCAAGAAGCACGCCAACAGCAAAACTAAAAATTGTCGAAGCGCTTATTAAAAAGAATGTTGTTTGTACAATAGGCGATGGCATTAATGATGCCCTTGCATTAAAAAAATCTCATATTAGCGTTGTCATGGGAAAAATGGGCGCAACAGTTAGCAAAGAAATTGCAGATATTGTACTAATAGATGATAATATAGAAACACTCACAAAGGCAATAAACCTTGGCAAGAATACAATAGTAAATATAAATAACTTCTTAAGGTTTCAATTAACAGCAAATGGCACAGCAATAGTGATGACAATACTGAATTTCCTCATAAACCCAATAAAATCTTTAATACTTACCCCATTACAAATATTATGGATAAATATCATTCTTGATGGGCCACCAGCTTTAGCCCAAGGGTTTGAAGAAAAAAGAGACATTAAAAGTATTGGCATATTAGATAAAAATACTATAAATATCATTTTTGCAAATGCATTATTTATGGGTATTTTGTGCTTCATTGTTTTTATGCTTAACCAGAATGATTATACAAAAGCATTAACATATGCATTTACATTATTTGTATTTTTTCAGATATGGAATGCACTAAATTCCAGATCAATTGACAGGCCTTTTTATGAAGGTGTTGCTAAAAATAAAGTTATGCTCCTGTCTCTAACATTCATTGTCATAATGCAAAGCTTTCTATTAAGCAATGAGACAACTTTAAAACTCTTTGATATTGAGCCATTAAACATAAGTGAATTAGGCTTTCTATTTTTATTATCTTTTTCTATAGTGATATTTGAAGAAACAAGAAAAAGGTTGGGCATATGGACTGGCTAGTTTTTCCAAACGTTTATCCGCCATCAGAGGATACATTCATGTTATATGAAGAGCTTAAAAAAGAAAGAGGAAAAATGCTTGAAATTGGTACTGGTTCTGGTTATATAGCAATAAACTACGCAAAAAAAGGCTATGCAGTGGATGCTTGCGACATAGATAAAATAGCGATAGAAAATGCAAAGAAAAATGCAGAAATGAATAATGTTAAAAATGTTCATTTTTTTATCTCTAATGTTTTCTCAAATGTTAATGATAAATATGATATAATTGCTTTTAATCCGCCATATTTAGAAAAAGAATTGAATAATAGCTGGATTAGTGTAGAGGATAATGGAGCAATAGAAGAATTTATTAACAACGTTAGGAGTTATCTTAATAAGGGGGGGAGAGCTTATATAATATTATCGACTGAGAACAATAAGTTTGAGTATTATAAAAAAATGCTTTTAGATTGGGAGGTTATAAATAAAAAAACTTTTTTCTTTGAAGATATTTTTCTTTACAGGTTAAAAAAGCAAAATTTTTAAATAGATTGATTTAAATAACATAAAAAAAGAGGTGTAAATATGGGCATACTAGATAAAATTTTTGGAGGCCAACCAAAAGTTGAAGCCTTGGAAAATATAGATGAAGTTATAGAGGAAGAAGAAGTAGATGCAGTAACGCCACCAGCAAAGATGTATGTAAAGAAAATTCCTTTAAGGAATGAAGGCGATGCAGACCTTGCTGTGAAAGAACTGGGGGCAGGAAATATAGTGATAATAGATACAACCCCAATAATAAAACAACCAAACAGATTAAAAACACTTATAGACAAAATAAAAACAAATGCACAAAAGAATAATGGGGATGTTGCTGCACTTGTACCCTCGCATGAATTAATACTTGTAACGCCTTCTGGAGTAAGAATAGTTAAGGCAAAGAAAGGTTAATTATGGGGCTTCAAAAGAAGATTTCTTTACCGACCCCACAGGCAGGCATACTCGGTATAAGCCAAAAACAGGAAGAAGAAAGTATATTTCTTATAGACCCGAAGGCATTTGTTATTGCCTGCCTTGTTTTGGTATTAATAATAAAAGCTTTGCATTTGGTGTTGGGCTAGTGGCAGTTGATGTACATTGTCATCTGCAAGACCTTGATGAAAGTTATGTGGAGCGGTTATCAAGGCAAAGGACAGTGTTCCCCATAATTGCTGGTTATTCGGAATCATCTAACAAAAAGGCTTTTGAGCTCAGTAAAAAATATGGGTTTCCTTTCTATGCCGGCATTGCCCCGCAAGTTGCTATAAAAGAAACTTTCTCAATGGCAAAGATAAAAAAGCTCCTTGAGTATGCTGTTGCATTGGGCGAGATAGGGCTTGATTACAAGTGGGCAAAGAATGAGCAAGACAAAAAAAGGCAGAAGGATGTTTTCATAAAACTTCTTGACCTCGCCCATACCCTTGATCTGCCGGTAGTGATACACTGCAGAAATGCATATAATGAACTGATAGATTTATTAAAAGAATATGGCAACAAGATGCCTCTGATGATGCACTCTTTTTTTGGCACTACATTACATGCAACATTGCTGCTTGAATGGAATGTTTTGTTTTCCATAAATACTGTGAAAACAAAGGATAAAAAATCTGTTATAGCAAGATTGCCAATGAAATTTTTTGTAACTGAAACGGATTGCCCATACATAGATAAAAATCCAGAAATGATTTACAAATCATTAAGCCTTATATCAGAAACAAAAGGATTAAAAGATTTGGAAGTAGAAAAAGAAACAACAAAAAATGCAATTTCATTTTTTAATCTAAAAAATAATGATATATACAAATACAGGATAAGTCTTTAATATAAATTTTGACTAAATACATTAAATTCTTAATATATTGCTCTTAATAGATTAAATCATTAATAGATTAAATTTTAAATTGTTTTTATTTATTGTTTTTATGCAAAAACAAGAACTGTCAAACATAAGAAAAGCATTTGAAAATGGTGATTTCAGAAAACTCAAAAAATTTCATGATGACCTTGTGAATGAGATAATGCTTAATCCGGATAAAAGCATCGTTGATTTTGCAGTTTATATATACGCATTAAGCAAACTATTGACAAAGCTGAGATACCAGAAGGAACAGGGGCAAAAGGCAATGAAAATTATAGAATCTGTTTTATTAAAAATAGAGAATGAAGGAATAAATGAAAAAAATCTTAGAGAACTTGAAGAAAGCATAAAAAACACAGAGTTGCAAGATAAGAGGTTTATTCTTGATATGATACTAAAAGGGAGATTGAAAACTGCTGCATTATTATATGCTAAAGGCCTTTCATTATCAACAGCTTCTGGCATTACTGGTATAATAAAAGAGGAAATATTATCATATGCTGGAAAAACAATGATGTTTGAAAGAATAAAGGATGAGGTAAAGGTGAAAAAAAGGCTTGAAAATGCTAGAAAACTGCTTGGCGGTGGATAGATGGAAAGGGCAATTTTTTGTGATTCCTCATCATTAATATCAATTGGTGAAGCTTGTATGCTAGATGTATTTGAATTTTTTTCATCAAGGGATATTAATTTCCTTATTACAGATATAATAGAGAATGAAATAGTAAAAAAACCGCTAAGCATAGAAATGAAGGGTTATCAGCTTTCCGCTCTAAGATTGAAAAGGCTTATAGATAAAAAAATCATAAATGTAATAAAAACTGACCAGAAAGAAACAGAAGAATTCCTTTCAATAGTTAATAACATATTTTTTGCTGACGGAAGGGCTATAAGGCTCGTAGATGCCGGAGAAGCAAACATAATACTAAAAGCAGAAGAGCTCGGTATAAATAATATATTAATGGATGAGAGGACTACAAGGCTTATGATAGAAGCGCCTTTCAAAATAAGCGAGCATTTCGAGCAAGAATTAAACAAAGAAGTAAAAATAAATGAGAAAAATTTAAAACAGGCCATAAGGGTATTGAATAAATTCAACGTGATAAGAAGTTGCGAGTTTATATCAATTGCTTATGAAAATGGCTTTTTTTCTAAGTATGGAAAAGATGCAAGAAATTTTTTTGAAGCTGCTTTATATAAATTAAAATATAATGGGTGTGCGATAAGTTTTGACGATATAAGTGATATATTAAAGGAGGTAGCAATAAAAGTATGAATAAGCAAATGTTATTAATAAATGCCATTATTGTTGATGCAAGAGAACCAGATTATATAATAAATGAGTTGAAAAAAAAGGCAGATATAGAAATTAAACAAATTCCTCTTGCTGATTATGTTATTAGCAATACAGCAATAGAAAGAAAGAGCGCAGAAGATTTTGAAAACTCAATAATTGATGGAAGGCTTTTTAGACAATGCAAAGAATTGAAAGAACATTTTGATAATGTAATATTGATATTAGAGGGCTCACAAATAAGGCTTGATAAAAAAATATGGAATGCTGCTATTGCATCAATTGCTATATCTGGCATTACAATAATAAGAGTCAATGACTGGCTTGACACAGTCGATATTATAGTTAATATAAAACAAAAACTTGAAAAAGAGGGAGAAGATTTTGTTTATATAGTAAAAGATAAAAAGCCTTTATCATTAGATGAACAAAAAATTTTTTTATTGAGTTCAATAAAAGGGATAGGGAAAAAAAGAGCTAAGGCCATAATAGAGAATTTTAAAACACTTAAAAGGTTAGCAAATGCGGATAAGGAGGAAATAGAGAAATTGCCAGGATTTGGAAGTAAAAGAGCAAAAATACTATTTGATATATTTAATATGTGATTAAATGGTATACAAAGAAGCAAGTGTTAATACAATAAGGACAGTAATAACAATATTGTCATCTTTATTATTTGCTATTATCATATTTAGAACTTTTCAAGCTGAAGAAGTTGGGACATATTATTTTTGGTTATCAATTACTATTATTGTCTCAATCATATTTAATATTCCATATTCAACATTGCTTTATTTAATACCAAAGGATTTAGAAAAAAGCAAAAAAATTCTAACAAGCACTGTTATAGTTACTTTTCTATTATCATTTCTTGTTCTGATTTTTATATTTAAAACCCTTGGATTTGAAGATTATATCATATTATCCTTTTTAGGGAGCTTTATTGTTATAACTCAATTAGGTCATGAAATCGTTTTTTCTGCAAAGATGTTAAAGGATTCACTATTATTTACAGTTATTTCAAACCTATTAAAACTTTTATCATTGCTGCTATTTATTTTCTTCGATATAAAAACTGCGCTCTCATTATTTTTTGCTACTTTTATTTCCGCAGTCTGCTGGCTAATACCAATAAGAAAAATAATGAAATTAAATGAAATAAATTTTCATTCATTATCTCATGTAATTGAGTTGATCAAAAATAGTAAAGAGGGATTTTACTTATATCTAGTTAATATATTGACTTACATTAACATATCTGTTGACACAATATTAGCAGGAATATTTTTAACTGCCTTTGATGTTGGTATATATAATATAGCCGGCAATATAATGAGATATGTTATAAATAACATACCATCAAGCATATCATTTTTTATATTTCCCATTCTTTTAAGAAGTAATAAAAAGGGCTTACTTGGATTGTCTCTAATAATAGTAAATGTCTTTGTTTTGCCTTTTGTTATTGCAAGCATATACCCATATCCATTTGTAAAATTAATATCTGGAGGATATGAAAATCATGCAATGTTATTATTTTATTTCCTTCCTGCAGTAATATGCGCTCCAATATTATACACTCTAATAAGATATGCCCTATCACAAAAAGACTTTTTTTTTGTTAAATATTTGGCACTTACTGGTATATTAAACATATTACTTAATTACATCGCAATATTGTATGGCTTTGGGATAAATGGACTTGCAATGGCAACATCTATAAGCATAGTTGTTTTTTCTTTTATTTTGGCTTATAAAATGAGGTCAGTTTTGGCTATATCATACAGCATAAAGACCATAATTGCTGGAATAGCACTCACATTATTATGCTATATCTTAAGTATTGATATGCCAAAATCTTTTGAAAACGATGCAAAGGCTTTGTTATATGCAGTATTCTTTATTGCTTTGTCCTTTTTTGTTAATGCCATATTAATCTATATCTTATTTATAAATGAATCAAAGGCATTATTGAGAAACATTTTTATACTTCTTAATAAAATAAAGGATTATGCAATGCGCAGATTTAGCATTACATGATGGAAAAGCACCAAAATGGCTTTTTTTGAGAATGAAAGAACTTGCTGGGGCAATAGCAGAGCTTATAATAGATGATTATGGGCCTGGTGAGTTTATAAAAAGGCTTAGCTCACCTTTTTGGTTCCAAGCTTTTGCTTGTTGTTTAGGTTTTGATTGGCATAGCTCTGGCACTACAACAACTGCTGTTGCTGCTTTAAGAGAAGGTTACAAAGGGAATGAAATAAAAGTATTTGGTGGGAAGGGAAAAAAGGCAAATGAAATAGAAAGTTTTGGCAAAGAATATTTTTATAATGACTATAAAAAAATATGCTGCTTAATGCACAAAGGCTTAATAGATGGATACAACATATATTTTTCTTCTATTATAACAACTAGCGAAGAAACTGGCAAAGAATTTGTAATAATAAACCAAGGAATGAATGATCATTTATTATATGCAAGGAGATATCATTTCCATAGTTCATTTAGATTTTATGAAGATCAAGAAAATATAGCTGGGTATGAAGGAAAGGCATTAAATACTATAAGTAGAAAGTCCAATGAATTGAGAAAAACAATGGTTGATATTGTCAATGACGGCTTATTACCAAGAATGTTTAAAAAACAATGCAAAATAACAGATTTCTCTGATAAAGGAGAAATTTTAATAATGCCAAAAAGGCATTACATAACAAATATCGATTTGAGTGAGAGGGATATTAGAATATTTGAAAAAATAATGGATTACAAGCCAAAAAGTTATGAAGAAATGCTTTTATTTAATGGCATGGGAAGAAAAAAAATAAGAGCATTGGCATTAATAGCAAACCTTATATATGGAGAAGAAATAGACTGGAAAGATCCTGTAAAATATAGCTTTGCTCATGGAGGAAAGGATGGCATTCCATTCCCTGTTGATAAAATGATTTATGACGAGAATATAGAAATCCTTAAAGAGGCAGTAGAAGAAGCAAAGATAAAAGAGGGTATAAAAATAAAAGCTCTAAAAAGCCTTGCAAAATTCATTAGTGATGAGCAATGTTAATTATCTAGTGATTCTTGCTTGCTCCATCTCTTTTAAGTAATGCTCGTGTTTCTCAAAATATTTTCTTACTGGTTCTAAGTTCTCTATGAGCCAATCAGCAACATTTGATTTTAGGTCATTTGGATGGATGCTGCCCTTTTCATAAAGCGACCTTAATTCTTTTATATTTCCAGTTACATCTCCCCCATATTTTTGTTCTCTTTTAATAGTAAATTCCTGTTCATCGCTTCTTAATATGATCCACTCCAATATTTGCCATACTGGATTTTCTTCTGTATTTTTCTCTGGGCAATATGCTTTTGATATTTTTTGCCTTATTACTTCCGGGCTTTCATGGACAAAAAGTGCTGTTTCTGGCTTACTTTTGCTCATTTTCGTATCCTCTGGGTTCATTCTGTCAAAGCCTTGTAATGAGGGGATTAAATGCGTATGCAAAGCAATGAATGGCCTTTTATTAATCTTGCTTGCAACATCAAGAGCAAGCATATGTGCTTTTCTCTGATCCATGCCAGCATGTGCTATATCAATATCAAGCTTAAAAATATCAGCTGCTTGCATTATTGGATATATGACAAAGCTTGATGGCATAACATCGCTCTCTTTCCTGCCCATTATTGTTGTAGCTCTTAAAACTCTTGACAATGTTGCATTATTAGCTATTTCCAGGCATGTTTTCCAGTAATCATTATCATATATATCACTTGCTAATATATAGGAAACGCTTTCCTCATCAAGGCCAAGAGATATAAAAACATGCTTAAAATAACCCTTGGCAATTTTCCTTATTAAATCTAAATCACCGCCCAGTTTCTTATTTATCCAGCTATGGTAATCTGCTAAAAATATGCATGGTTTTATGCCTGCTTGCATTAAATCCTTTATTTTCACTGCTGTTGCAAGGCCTGTCCCAATATGAGCAAAGCCAGATATCTCGAAGCCTATATAATGCTTAATGTTGCTTTTTGTTTCTATTAATTCCCTTAACCTGTGCTCACTAACAATCTCTTCTGTTGGCCTCTTTTTTATCAATTCTATTTTTTCATCAACATCCATAATAATATTTTATAAAGCATTTTTAAAATTATACATGAAGACAGATAAAAAACCAAATAAAAAACTTGGGCAACATTTTTTGATTGATAAAAAAGTAATTTCCTCAATAGCAAATGAAATAAAAGGAGATATTGCTCTTGAAATTGGCGGCGGGACTGGAAATTTAAGCGCAGAGGTAATAAAAAATGTAAATGTCTTATATATCATAGAAAAGGACAAAAAATTAGCCGATTATTTAAAATCAAAAATTCCAAATGCTATTATAATAAATGAGGATTTTTTAAAAATAAAGCCATTTAACGTTGATGTAATATTTGGTAACCTGCCTTATTATATATCTTCAAAAATTCTGTTTCGATTGTATGATTGGAATTTCTCTTATGCTATATTAATGTTTCAAAAAGAATTCGTTGAAAAAATGCTTGCAAAGCCAGGCAATAAAAATTTTGGAAGGTTAAGTTTTAATGCACAAAACTGCTATGAGATAGAAAAATTATTCTGCATAAAGAATACTGCTTTTAGGCCAGTGCCTAAAGTAATGAGTTGCGTAGTAAAAATAAAAAAGATAGAAAAAAGGGTAAAGTGCGATGATAAAATTATAATAAGACTTTTCTCGCAAAAAAACAAAAAAATAAAAAATATATTCAAAAATGTTAAATTCGATTCTGATAATGTTAGCAATTTCCTTTCATCAATAGCAGAGAAAAGGCCATGGCAATTAAGCTTTGAAGAAATAAAAGTTTTGACTGAATATTTAGAAAATTTAGAAAAAAATGGAAAGGCAATTAATTAATTTTTTCCTGCGTTTTTTTATTTTCTTTATTTTGTTTAAGCTTTATAATAAATAAAAGTTGAATAAATGCTATGATTGAAAGAAATGCAAAAAACCATGTTATGTAGGGCCAATAAAAATCAAATATTAAGGATATGGCAATTAATAATATAGCAAAAACTCTTATTTTTCTTGGCATTATGCTCTCTATTTTTGCAGCTTCTTTTACTGATAGGACATTTCTGTGGCTGGCGTATGCTTTTGCAAAACTATGTAAAAAAGTGCCAAAAGAAAGAAATATGACAAGTATGTTTGTTGCATATGGAAATTTCAACATTAGAGTAAATATAAACATGAACTCAACAATCCTGTCTGCTATTCCATCTATAAATGCACCCCAGGAAGTAGTGATGTTCTTTGCTCTGGCAACATATCCATCAACAGCATCTAGAAGGAATGATATGCATATCAAAAAAATTGATATTAAATATTGGGAGTAATAAAAAAATAAAGAACCAAAAAAAGCAAATATTAAAGATGAATAAGTCAAATGGTCTGGATGAAAAGACATGAATGGCTTAGATAATAAGCTTCTTATGTTTTCTATTTTATCAGCATCGATTTTTTCTTCTTTGCCATTTTTCTTATTTCTCATATGACCACTATAATATCAGCCAAACTTAAACCCAGGAAACATCTTTTGTATTTTTTTTATCATTCCCTTATCAGAGGCCAATTTTTTAACAATCTTTTCTGTTTTAAAGTATTCATTCAACAAATTTATTACTTCTTGTTCAGATAGGCCTGAGCCTTTGGCTATTCTTCTTATTCTCGACTCGCTTTTTTTAACAATTTCTGGATTCCTTCTTTCTTCTTTGGTCATAGAATTTATCATTGCTTCATATTTACTTATCTTCTGTTCACCCTGTAATAAGGCTTGTTTTGGAATGTCATAAAGGCCTACCATAGATGCAATGTCTTGCAAAGGATTGGATTTAAATGCCTTAAGTTGATTATAAAAAGTTTCAAGATTAAATTCTCCCTCCTTTATCTCCTCTTCTTTTAATGCCTCAAACTTTTTTATAAGTGCATCTATATCAGGCATGCCGAGTATTTTTGCAATAATGCTCTTTGAGCTGTATTGCTGTAATGCATCCATTTTTTCTCCTGTGCCAATAAATGCTATTGGCACTTTCAATCTTGCTAGTGCTGATAAAGCGCCACCTGCTTTACCTGATCCATCGAACTTTGTTATTATTGCTGCGGTTATTGGCATTGCTCTATTGAATGCTGCTGCTTGTTCTATAGCAACTTTCCCAATATCAGCAGATATAACAAGAAATACTGTATCTGGCTTTATTTTTTCATATTCATCTTTAAGAGTTCTTAAAAGTTCTTCATCTAAAGCATTTTTGCCGGCAGTATCTATTATCAATATGTCTTCTTTTCTTGATTTAATCAATTGGTCTAATTTATCAATGCTGTAGAAGTTTGCTGAAACCTGCTTAGCTATTTGTTCAAGCTGCTCTTGTGCTGCCTGCCTCTCTTTATCTGTGCTCAACATGGCAATAGATAATCCTTTCTTTTTGAAGAACATTGCAATCTTGCCTGCTGTTGTTGTTTTTCCAGAGCCATAAAGCCCTATCAAAGCAATAACCTGCCTTTTTATCTCTACATTATAAGATATGCCAAACATTGATTCAAGCTCTTCATATAATGCTTTTATTGCTTTTTGTTTTAATGTGAATCCATCTGATTTATCGCTTAAAATTCTTTGCTTTAACTTGTTTGTTATCTCAAATGTAAGTTTTATATCAACATCAGATGAAATAAGAGCTTTCTGCAATTCTTTCAGCATTTCATTTATGTCATTTTCATTTATAGCAATTTTTGACATAAAATCCTTGAATGCCTGCCTAAATCTTGAAAAAACATCATTCATTTATATCATCACTCTCTTTCAAATATATTTCTGCAATCTGTTCTGCATTATAATCATATAACATCTTCAATTTTTGCTCTGGTTTTTCCACTTTTCCTTCCAGTATTTTTATCAACGCATTATCATCATCCATCTTTAATTTTGCTTCTTGGTACTGCTCTTTCCATAAAGAAACTGCCTCTTTTAAATCTGCTTTCTTTATGTCCATATCTAAAAAAAGGTCTTTGAAAGACATAATATTGAAGAAATCTACTATTGCATTTTTTGTACTGCCTTTTAATATTAATTTTATTATTGCCCCTTCATTTTTTTGCTTTTCTTCTTTATATATCTCTTTTATTGTATTAATAATCTCTTCCTTTGTTGCATCATTGAAATGCACTTGTTTTATTACGATTGGCCTTTGCTCAATTTCTATAAATTTTGGTATACAATTATTTGTATCAATTACAGTAACGCCTCTTGGCTTTGCTTCATCTTCATTTATTGATGTAGCAAGTAAAGATCCGGGCAATATAACTGGCCAGTCATATATTCTTTTATGGATATGGCCATTAACAATAAGAAAAAAACCTAAAGATTTAAGATATTTAAGCTCTATTCCATCTCCTGGGCTATAGTCTTTTATATTCTGATGTATCATAAGCACTTTTTTCTCTCTCATCTCTGGGAGCCTTTGCTTTATGATGTTATCAAGCTCGGCCTGAGCATCAGCTTCATTTACATGGCTCATTGCAAGAAAAGAAAAATCATCTATATGCAAAACCTTATTGTGCAGATATTCGAAACATCCAATATCAGATAATAGTTTTACTGCGTTTATCTCGTCTTTTGCTCTTTTTTCATGATTTCCGCATATTGCAATTACTTTCTGTTTTTTTATCTTATTAAATATCAAAAATGTCCTATGCAAAGTTTGCAATGTTATGTCTTTCGTATCAAACATATCGCCTGTATGCAATATAACATCGCAGTTTTCCTTTTCTAAAATATTTAATGCCCTTTCTAAATGTAAAAATGATTCTTCATAAAATCTCTTATTTCCTAGATGTGTGTCTCCTATAATTCCTATTTTCATGCTTACCAATCCTCAAATGTTTATGCCAATCTATAAATAAAAGGCCTATTGTTATTAAAAAGGCAAGCAAATCTAGATATTGCACTACATGAATATTATTCTCTTCCAGCATTGATGTGATTTTACCAAGCGTTATTACGCCAAAACCATAACTTATTAACCTGCCAAGCACAAAGCCAGTTATTATTGGTAATATTGGTAATGATGAGACTCCTGCTAAAATAAAAATGATGTTGCTCGGCAAAGGCCCCAAAGAATAAATAAACATAAATAATAGCATGGCCTTTTTATTTTTCATGAGCTTCATCCTTAAATGATGGAGTTGCTGCTTTTTATGCTCTGGTAGAAATTTCATAAAATAAGAGCTGTAATAATACATTATAAGCCTGCCAAGTGCTGCTGCTATAACCCCTATCAAAATCACTTGCCAAACATCGAGATTGTCTTTAATTTGATATCTTGACAATATAAGCCATGTTGGCGGGGCAAACGCTGGGAGGATGTTTGCAATTAATACAACCAAAAATAATTCAATGTATATATCCATAGCATTACTTTCTTCTCTTTGGCTTTAATGGTATTTTGCCTTCATAATACTCTTTTGATGCAATGTCTAATGCTTCCTCTGATGGTGCAACATTGAGATTTGGCTGTGCATTTAATGCAAGCTGGAATGCCCTGGCCCCTATTATTCTTGCCTTCTCATATTTATTATGTGATTTTTCCATCTTTTATATTTGTAGGCATTGTTTTAAAAATATTTATCACTAATAAATAAAGCATGAGAAAGCAATATCATGAAGTGATAAAAGGAAAAGTTTCTAGAGGAACTGGTGCAAAAAAGGTTAAAGCAAAAGATAAAAAGCTTGCTCATGCTGGCGGTTATTTCATCCCTACAAGGATAGGAGAAAGAGAAATAAAAATCATAAGAACAAGAGGGGGAAATAGGAAAATAAAGGTAAAGAAAGATTCATATGCAAATGTTGCAACAGAAAATGGCATAAAAAGGGCAAAGATCATAAAACTTTTGCAGGGAAACAATCCAGATTATACAAGAGAGGGGGTAATAACAAAAGGAAGCATAATAGAAACTGAAATAGGAAAGGCAATTGTCACAAGCAGGCCAAATCAGCATGGAGTAATAAATGCAAAACTGATAAAGTAATTAGTTTTCTTGGGGTTTTGGAATTCATTATATTTATGGGCGCGGGCATAAATGCAAAACTGATAAAGTGATATTTAAATAAATACATATTTTTATTAATTTTCTATTTTTTATTTTTCTATTAATTTATGAATTTATGCTGGCAACCTTGTTAACATAATGATTATGAAAGGTTAACAAATGTTTTTTGCATAAACGATAAAAATTTAAAATTCTTTTTTCCTTAATTTAATATGGGGGGCATTCAAAATTACTTGTCATGGGAAGAAAAAATCAGTAAAGGCAGGGCATCTAATAGATTAAAAAGGCTTGTTGGAGAATTATTCAATAATAATAGAGAAAGAAGGTATTTTTCAATCTTCAAACAACAACCAGAATTGATTGGCAGGACAAGAGCAGGAGATCCTCTTAAATGCATTACTTCTTTTGATGGGGCAAAAATAGCATATTCAGAAACAAGACCAGAAAAAAGCACAAACACTTGCTCTGTGCCAATAGTAATATTAAGCGGTTATCTTTGCTTTCCTAACATTTGGCGCTATTTTGTTGATGAATTAAAACGGCATTTCAGAATAATAAGGATAAGAACAAGGGGCCATTTCGAATCTGAGCTTGGGGGAAGTAATGCATACACATATATAAAAGATGCTGCTGCAGACTTAGAAGTTATAAGATTAAGTGAAAATATAGATAAAATGATCCTTATTGGCCACTCCATGGGCGGTTTAATATCATTGAATTACATAAGCCAATATGGGCATAATAATCTGAGTGGGCTTGTTCTTGTTTCTTCTCCTTTTGGTGATCCTTTTAAAACTACATATTTTGGCAACCTAGAAAAATTAGGTTCAATTTTTGACTATTTATCATATTTATTGCAATTATCAAACATTGATATATTAAAAAGAATGCTAGGAAAAAGTGCTATAGTAAAAAGAATTTCATATTCTTTAATAACTGGCACTTTGTTAAAAAACAGCTTGAATGGCATTGATGATAAAGAACTTGAATACTTAATAAAGCTTGGCTCAACAATAAGAGAGGAGACGATTGCCATTGCATTGAGAGCTATGAGAAAACTTGATTTAAAAAAATGCGTTGAAGAGATAAGCATTCCATGTCTTATTATTGCTGGCATAAATGATTTAATAGTGAATTGGAAAAATGCAGTTAGAGTTTTTGAGATAATAAAATCAAACAATGGGAATGCAAACCTATGCTTCCTGCCTTGCGGGCATATGCCAATGATGGAATTTCCAAATGCTTTTAATTATAGCGTTATTAATTTCATGTGCTCCAATATTAGGGAAGTGGGGGAAAATGAAGAAATAAGAAAAATATTAAATACAAAAAGCAAAGATTGGAATTTACTGATGCCAATGCTTGAAGACATAAATAAATAAGTTCTTAAATTTTGTGCTTTAAAGCCATCTATGGCGATGAATAAAAAGGCTAAAGTAAATGCTTTGCTTATCATATTTACTACTTTATTTATGCTTTCATTGTCTTTTTCAAAATTTTATTCCAACCCATATGCAAATTTAGTTTATACTCTGAACAAAGATGGAAGCATAACAGTGCATGAGGAGATTGTTTATGATATATCCTGCCCTACATCTGACTGCTATCATGAATTATATACATGGCACCCATCAGATATAAGCATTTCTTCAGCATCAGGAAAATGTTTGGAAACAACCTGCTCATTTTTCACCTCATTTAATGGGCAGAGATATGAGATGATACTAAGAAAAGAAGGTGGATTTACAACTGGGAGGTATAGTGCTGTATTTGATTACACAATAAAAAGCGAAATATTAGAGCAAAAAGATGTTGCGCAATTCTTTTACAAAGTTTGGTATGATCAATGGGAAAAAGACGTTGATGATTTAAAGATAACAATAAATATTCCTGGCTATGTTAATGATACTATCTATTTTATACACCCAAATAAATCCACTATTTCCACAAATGCATATGATAATAAAATAATAATAAGCTCATATAAGCATCCTGCTAATCAATACCTTGAAATAAATCTATTGATGCCAAAAGAATGGTTCAGCAATTTAAGAAAGGCAGATAACTATATGACAAAAGATGATATAATTAGAGGAGAGACCCTTTCTAATTTGTCAGATGCACTGATATTTTTTATGAATGTTATTGTATTAATCCTTCCATTTCTGTCTTTTATTATTATATACTTTTTATATGGCAGAGACGAAGATTTTCCTGAATTAAAAATGCTACCAGAATACATAAGAGATATATCTGAAATAGATGAAAAACTATCTCCTTCAGAAGCTGCTTTATTGTTAAAAGGTTTTGGCAATATCATTGAAAATAATGAATTATCAAATATCATAACTGCAGAGATAATGGAACTTTACAGGCTAGGTTACTTAGATATTTATACAAAGAAAAATAAAAATTTTTTTGGCATGGAATATGAAGATGTTTATTTAATTCCAAACAAAGATAAGGACGCATCAAAATTAACAAAGATACAGCAAGCAATTTTAAACTTTATCATTGCCAATTCAGAAGACGGGAAATTCAATACTAAAAAGTTTATGACAACTGTTATTTCTACTTGGCCGATAAGCTTAGATTTAACACAACCATATAAATATCCAGTATTTGTTTTTGAAGGAGTAAGAGGGGAACTGCTCAGATTAAACAATAATTACATGGATAAAACTGGCTTAAAAATTATGAGGGTCATGTTTTTTGTTACTGTTTTTTTCTTGCCTTTCATCTTCATTCTCTTAATGAGCTTACTGAATTTAGGCTCTCTCGCGCCTATTTTACACAGCATTATTATCAGCTTCATTGCTTGGCTCATTATTTATTTATTAGCAGAATCTAAGCCAACAATTATGAGTAAGTGGACAAAAGATGGCAGGATAAAACACGAAAAAATGAAGAGGTATAAAGCATTTCTTGAAGATTTTACATTATTAAAGGAGAAGATGCCGAAAGATGTTTTATTATGGGAAAAGGCACTTGTTTATGCAACTGCTTTTGGCATATCAGAGAAGGTAATAAAAACATTAAATGTTGTAATGCCAGAATATACAAAACAAACAAGATATGTTGCATTTAGACATGCTAAGAATTTATCAACTTCTATTAAAGAAGGAATTTCTTATATGCAAAGAACCAAGCCAGGCGGTGGTTTTGGTGCTGGAAGGGGAAGAGGAGGAGGTGGGGGAGGAGCAAGATAAAAAATTAAAAATAAAAAAATTAAAAATAAATAAAAGATTTAAATGATTATCTAAAAATATCTAAAAACTAACCTTTGGTGGTTGTTTTTCTTGCTCTGTTGCCTGGAAATATATGCGTTCTTTAAAACCAAACAATGATGCAGCTATATTTGTTGGAAATACTTTTACTTCTCTATTATAGGTTAATGTTGCATTGTTAAAGTCTTCTCTTGCGACGCTTATTTTATTTTCTGTATCAGTTAATTGCTGTTGTAGTTGCATAAAATTTTCACTTGCCCTTAACTGAGGATAATTTTCTGCCACGGCAAAAATTGATTTTAATGCTTGAGTCAACATATCATTTGCTTCTAACCTTTGCTGTGGTGTACCCTCAAGTATTTTTGACCTCAATTTTGTTATCTCTGTGAGAGTTGTCTTTTCATGCTTCATATAACCTTTCACTGTTTCTACCAAGTTTGGTATCAGATCTGCCCTTCTTTTAAGCTGAACATCAATCTGGGCCCATGCGTTGTTCACTGCCTCATTTAACCTTACCAGATTGTTATATGTTATTATCAACCATAAAACCAAGACTGCCAAGACAACAATCAAAATAATCTCCAATACCATAAAATAATAATTACCTATTATTTTTAAATATTTATTGTTTTTCTTTAATCATTTTGCTAATATTTTTAAACATGTGTTGGGCATAAAAATTATGCCTTTTGCCATAAGAAAAAGTCATATTTCTACATCAGAACAATTAAAAATTTTAAAAGAGATTCTTGGCAATAAAGCATATATTTTAATTTTTGATATGGATGGTACATTGACAGAAAAAACAGAGCCAAAATGTATAAAACTTATATTAAAGGCTATAAAGGGTTTGTATGGAATGGATATATATAAAAAAGCAAGAAAAGTAATGTCTGAAAATGAAGAGAAGCTGCTTGGAAAACCTGATTTTGAAATGATAAAAAGTATGTCCATTTACTTAAAAAATGTAAAAAATAGTGTAAAAATAGATTACAAAGAAGTATCAAAGTTATATAGGGCATTACTCAAAGCAAATTTACATAAGATATATAATGAAAGGGCATTAATGCCTTATGCTTCTGCATTCATAAAAAAGGCCAAGAATGATTTTTGCATAGTATCCTCAGCATTGGCAATGCAGATTGAAAAAATAAATAAAGTGCTGTTAAGGAAAACTGGTAAAAAAGCAAGATTCATAGTATCTTATGAAATGACAAAAAGGCACAAACCTTTTCCAGATCCATATTTAAAAGCAAAAGAAAAATTAAAAAGACTTGGATATAAAGCAGGTGTTGTTTTTGAGGATTCAAATAATGGAGTAAAAGCAGCAAAAAAAGCTGGTTTTAAAGTAATAAAAATAGGCAAGAAAAAAGGGAAATATAATTTAACATGGAAGCAGATACTTTCTTATAACTTTCTTGATTCATAATTTCATTGCAACAACAGGGCTTATCTTGCTGGCTTGGTAAGCTGGTAAAATGCCTCCAATCATGCCAACAAAAAAACCCAATAAGAAAGCAATGAAAACTTGGTTAATAGAAAGGGAAAAATCGAGCAATTGAAAGAAAGATAATAAAAACCCTATTATTGTGCCTAACAAAAGGCCAATAAAACTCCCAACCAAAGCTGTTAATAAGGATTCTGCAATAAAGATTTTCATTATATCATTCCTAGTTGCTCCAATTGACCTTAATATGCCTATCTCCCTCCTTCTTCTTGTTATTACTGTAAACATCGTATTTGCTATACCAAAAGCGCTAACAAGGCTTGCTATAGCACTTACTGCTAATGCTGCAATATTTATGGAATTTAATAAATTGCCTATAGTTGATTTCAAATAATCTTGCGTTATTACGGAAAACTGCTCATCATCGGTTATGCCCTTCCTATATTTTAAGTTATTTTTTATCTGTTCTGCTGCTGAATTTATATCGTAATTATCTAAAATGTCAACATATATTAAAAATATTTTATTTTTTTCCATTTGTATTTTCTCAGAATCATCGTAATTTACAAAAATTGAGAGGTCATTATTGGCCTCATAGCCTGATGCTTTCATAATGCCAACAACCCTATACTGCTTTCCAGATATGTATATTGAACTACCAATATTAATTTCATTTGTAAAAAGTGATTGCACTTTTCCACCGATAACAGCTGAGCCAGTTTCATGCTCTTTGAATGCCCTGCCCTGTTCTATTTTGAACGTTGATTGGAAAAGATCAAATATATTTGGTGTTGCTGCTATAACGTTAATTTTAACTTCTTCATTTTTGTATTTAACATCAAGTCTTTTTGCATTGCCATAACCAATAGATTCAACAAATGGCAAACCATTTATAGCATTTATATCATTTATATCAAAAGATTGGAAACCAGCAATAGAACTAGCTGAAAAAATTTGCTGCTGAGATATAGGCAATATCAATATCTTATCAGAGCCAAAATTAGATATCACTGCTTGGCTTTGATTTAATAACATGTTTGTGGCCCCAAAGGTTAATATTACAGTCATTACACCTATTATTATGCCAATAAGTGTCAACACACTTCTTATAGGTTGATTTATCAATGAATCAAAAATAAAATAACGTATTACTATGGGCTTCATTATTCATACCTCAAAGCTTGTGCTGGTTTTAATTTAACTATTTCTGAGCTGGATAAAAAAGCAACAATAATTGATATTATAAGAACAAAAAAAGCAAAAAACACCAGTATTGGGTAATCTGGAGAGAAAGGAACAAAGCCCTGTAATGAACCAATAATAAAAGCAAGCCCATAACCAAGAAATATAGAGATTGAGCATATCATTATTGCTTGCACATATAATATTCTCCTCATCTCATCTATAGTTACGCCTAAAGCTCTTAATGTAGCAATCTCTCTTGTTTTATCTATGACTGCCATGTAAAAGCTATTTCCAAGATTTATAACGCCAACAATTATAGAAATGGAAGATATTAATATAAAGAATAAATTAACCACTGCTATAAGCATGTTCACATTTTCATTTATAACATCTGCTGTTATTATAGTATAACCTTTTAGCCTATCACTCATTTTATTTTTGGCCAATACAGAATCAATTTGCTCTGATATTGCTTTTATATTGTTGCTATTTCCTGCTTTTACTATTATTATGCTGAATTCATTATTTTTCACAGCATCACTCAAAACCTGCCTAGCATCATCTATGTTTAATATTAACCTATCATCCAAGGATTGCAAAAAAGAACCTGAAGGCTTTAATATGCCAACAATAACAAATGTCTTATTATTTATCTTAATTGTTTTTCCTACATCTATGCTTTGCTCTTTAAAAAGTTGCGTTATTCTTGCCCCAACCACAACTTCTCCTTTATTAATTAACCATCTGCCCCTTTCTACTTCTATGTTTGGTATTATATCAATATCCTCCTTATACATGCCGACTACATTTAATATTTTTACTTCACCAAGATAAGAAACATTTGTTAAACCTCCAATAAAACCAGAAACCTTTGATATGCCATTAATTAATTTTATTCCATTTATATCCTTAGCATTAAAACTCTCTCTAATTGGTATTATGTTTGTTCTTCTTGCAGAAGTTAATATATTACCAGAAACTTGAGTGGGCACTATAACAATAAGGTCTGTGCCAAATTGGAATGCTGTTTTTTGTATTTGCTGATTTATACCATTTGAGATGCCAGTCAAAAAAAACACACTGAACATACCTATTGCTATTGCAATAATACTCAGCATAGTCCTTAATTTTTGACTTAAAAGGGAATTATAGGCATATTTAAATATTATTATTATGTTCATTTTTTCTTCCTTAAAAACAGCATATAGCCAATTCCTATTAATATTATGACTAAAGCAATTATTAACAGATCATTATTCTGCTTTTGGGTTTCTTTTTTTATGTTTATCTGAAATTCTCTTGCTTCGCTTATCAGCCTATTAGATGGGTCTAAATAAGAAACATTTAATGTTATTTTTCCCTGGCCCTCTTTTTTAGGCACAACATAAACCTGCCTTGTTGTAAAATCATCTGGGTCAAATGAACCAAAAAATATTGTATCTGTTAAATCTTGCACATCAAGTTCATCTGATAAAATTTTGACGCTTACGCCAGATATTTTATAACCTGCTTTATTACTAATTGTTATTGATAAAGAATGCCTATTTCCAACAATAAGAGGGACTGGATTAGCATTAATGAACACATCAACTGCATCTTTACTTCTTATGTTTATTGGTATATTTATTATTTCTCTCTTTTGTATCCCGTCTTGCTTCCAAGAAATAACGAATGGAACTAGCTTTTGCCCTGGTTCAAGCGTTACAAACACATCGATAGAAGCTGTTTTTGTTTCATTTTGCTTTATTGAATCAACCCTAATTTGATTTTGGGATTCGAAAATAACGCCTGAGCCATCAAATGGCTCTATTGACATATCATTTATTTCTCCTCCTATATTGCTTATTTCAAACTCTAAATTTGAGCTTTCTTTATAAAGCAATTCTTTTTTCTGCTTTATTATAAAGCCTGTTTCCCATCCAACAACTGTTAGGGGGATTGTTCTATTCTTTATTTCTATATCATCAACTGCGTTCTTTATTTTTAATGTAAAAATAATATTATTCACTCCTTCCTGCAAGTTTGATGCGTCATATGTAACATTTTTACTTTTGCAACTAACGAGATTATCAAAAATAACATCATTCATAGATAAATTACTTGATGATACAAAAACTTGTTTAACAGTTCCTTTTTGAGGACAGACTTCAATATTTAGTTGCCCCTGCTTTTTTATATTTGTAGGATTCACATTAATATCAACAACTGGCTTAGTGAGAACTTTGATTGGTATATAGATAACTGTATTACTTGGCTCAGAGCCTATACCTCCAATTCTTTCAATTATCGCTCTTGAATTTATTCTTATTTCTATTGTATAAATACCCTCAGAAGAATATGCTGCTTTGAATGGTATAACATATGTCACAACACCAGGCTGCACTCTGCCTATATCTATTGTTTTACTAAACAAGCCAGCAATCACATCAAATGAAGTTAGCTCAAATCCAATCAAGTTTTCATCTTTTGCTATTATATGGGTGTAATTAACATTTAATGTTATTACGCCATTTTCCCCCGGCTCATATGAATCTTTATCCAAGCTATATGATAAAGCATTGATAGCAAAGTAGCAATTTACATTTAATAAAAATAATAAGAGCAGGGCATTGATAATGCCAATTGTATTCCTTTTCAATGTTTTCATTTTTTCACCGAATATGATTTTATCATAACATTTATAATAAATTTCTGTTCCTTATTTTCTTGATTTTTCTCCCATCAGTATGGTTTATAATCATACCATCATGTATATTAAAAATTTTATCTGATTCTTCTGCTATTTCTGGGTCATGCGTGACAATAACAAATGTAACGCCTTCCTTATTTAATTCATCAAAAATTTTTATAATTTCATGCCCTGTCTTTGTATCTAAATTGCCTGTTGGTTCATCCGCAAATATGATCTTTGGATTCATAGATAAGGCCCTTGCTATTGCCACCCTTTGTTGCTGCCCGCCACTCAATTTATTTACCTTTGTATATATCTTTTCTTCAAGCCCGACCCTTCTCAAAAGCTCAGCTGCTCTTTTTTCTGCTTTTTCATAATCTACATCATTTATTAGCATTGGCAACATGACATTCTCAATAGATGTAAATGAATTTATAAGATTGAATGACTGGAATACAAATCCAATTTTATGCCCTCTTATTTTTGATATGGCATCATCTCCCATATCAGCAACATCAATGCCATCAACATAAACTTTGCCAGAACTTGGATAATCAAGCAACCCCATGATATGCAACAATGTGCTTTTCCCGCTTCCAGATGGCCCAAAAATTGAAATAAAATCTCTTTCATAAATTGTCAATGAAACACCTTTTAGTGCAAAAGTCCCATCATCATAAATTTTCTTTACATTTTCAAGCTTTATTATTTCTTTTCTTTTCATTTACAACACCTAATTAAAAAAATCTCCCATGCCCTTTTGCTTTATTTTATCGTCCTCAAAAAGGCTTTTTATCTCATTCTTTATTAAAGCTAGCCTTTGCTTCATGTAGTTTGAAAGTGAGTAGGTCTCTGATAATAATATGGCATTATCAAGATATTTTTCTATTCCTCCTCTATGTATTGTTAAAGTTATATTCCCATTGCAGTTATGGCATTTTCCTTTTATTGGTATTCTTCTATACCTTTTATTACATCCAGTACATCTAAATGACTGTTTTGAGAACTTTCTCAAATTTCCATAAATATCAGGTATGAAATGACTCAATATGAGTTTCTCCAATGCATCTTTTAAATCAACTGCCCTTATTATTTTCATTACTTTTATCTCTTCTTCTGCTTTTTCTGGAATTGTTTTAAGCTCAATATATTTTGTTCTTATTGGCCCCTTATCTAAATAAGCACCATCATGAGTAAACATAAGGCCAAAGAACTGCTCCTTTTTCCCTAATCTTGATGAAACACTTTCATAGTCATTCATATTTACATGCTCTTGCTTGAATGCTTTTTCATAAAACTTAAAATCATATGAACTGCATATATCCATGCTATGAACTTCATCATCAACCTCTTGTGGGTCTATATTTATGTTCATTATTAATGGTGAATCCATAGTTCCTCCTCTTGAAGCGAGTAGGTATGTTTTAGAAAAATTAAGCAAGCCATCCATTAAAAGGAATATGCTGTCTTCATCTCCATCGCAATTTCTCCTTCTAGCACATATTAAGTATGGATGGCAATAGCAAACTCTTGCCTTTGTAAATCCTATTATTCTTGCAATATTCCCTGCTGATGTATGCGGGCTTAATGTTATGACAAGCTTGCCTATTAAGTCATAAATTGAGTTTGCATTGTAATATGGCTTTTCCCCATATAATTTTACTAACTCTTCATCAATAAATTTAGCAGCATTCAGCATATGTTTTGCTACATCCTGATTTATAATGATATCCTGTATTTTCAGCTCCAATATCTGATTTTCATTTTCCAGTTCATTGCCATATATATCTTTTGTATATCCCAATTCCTTTAATTTATCTATGCCTATACCAGCATCGCCAGCATAAAAATGCGTTAAGGCAACATTTGTTGCATCAAACCTTATAGTGCCATCCCTAAATACATAAAGCCCATATGCTGCTCTTAAAAGGCCTTTTTCCAGCCTCTCTGGTATTTTTTCTTTGCTCATCAATCCTTGAACGCCATTTATATTATTTATTTTATGCCCGACTTTTGCAATTGCATTATCAAAGATCTCAACAAAATTTATATCAGCATGTTTATCATCTGTTTGCTTGGCAATAGAATCGCAAAATGGACATTTATTGTATGGCACTTGCTTTTTGCATGCTGTGCAATAAAAGCACTTTATCTCAAACTTTCCTTTTCCGCCATTGGTTTTTAATGTATTATAAAGTTTTTTCAAGCTCCTTGCAGTTTCACCTGTTGGAAAAATAACATTTGGCTTGCCTTCCATAATTCTTATGCTTGCTTTTTCTGGCCTGCCAAGCCTTGCCCCTATAAATGACCCGGCTTTATCTTTTATTTCAAAACCAAGCAAATAGGATAAACCATCAAGTATGCCTTTCTCATTTATTGCATTTACAAATTCTTGTCTGTCAAAACATAAAATTGTATTCTCTATTACAAAAGCGTTATCACCTTTTATTATTACTTCATTGTTCTCTTTATTGACATCATGCTCTATGCCAATTAATTCAAGGCATCTCTTTGCATCGCTGCTCAATAAAGCTTTTATGTCATTTCCAACTTTTTCTCCTTTTGTTTTTAGCTCATCATAAAGAGCTATAATCTGCTCTTTTGTCAAAGCAGTCCAAAAAAATAATGCAATAGGATGGAGCGGAACCTTATAAGTTTTAGATATCTCAAACGCTTCTTTTGCATTGCCGGGCTTTTTTATATTCAGGCCTTTGCTTTTTATCTCTGCTTCCCATATCTCTTCGACATATCCCGGCTTAAGCAATTGCATGTTTGTCTTTACAAAATCTCCTACACTAACAAGAATATCTCCGAGATAAATAATCTCTTCTATATCATCTTTCAACTTTAATGCCTGGGCATAATCGTTAAGCTTTCTAACACTGCCGTCCTTTAATTTCACTATAGGCCCATCTATACTTGAACATGCTGTTATTACACTACTTTTTCCTGGCTTTTCTATTTTTAACTGCGTTCCATAAGCAATAAAATTATTTAATACTGCCATTGTTGCAGGATTTACTGCTTTTGCCATTATGCCAGTTGTAAATGTTCTACCATACCTTAATCTAAAACCACCATTTGCGCTTGGATATGAAAAAACTGGCCTACCTATGACAAGGCCATCTAAATATATGTCTGCTTTCTCTTCAGCGCTTTTTATTGGGGCAAGTGATTTGATAAAATTCCAATGAGAGAGGCCAAGCTTTGAAGTATATTTATATACTTTTGCAGATTTTTGCAATAGCCCCTCACATATTACCAATGGAACGCCTCCCCTTATCCTATTTGTTTTTATCCTTGGATGGTCTCTATTAACTGACACTTCAATTTCTTCTGTTGGCTCGCCATCTATGCAGACTGGGCAATTTTCAAGCAGTTTTCTTATATGCTCTTCTGGTGGGTAATACTGCAACCTTGCTTTTGCAACATCATATATCTGTATTTCTTCAATTACTCTTTCTATCTCCTTTTCATCTGCTCTAAATGACTCTATATTAAAGCATTGCCTGACTATATCTGCAAGCACAACAGTAAGGGCAGTTGCTGTTCCGCCAGCCCCTCTTATCGGCCCAGCATAATAAACTGCTATATAATGTTTGCCATTATATTTATCTATTTTAACTTTTGCAATGCCCTCTGTTGGGGCAACAAGCACACCTTCTGTTAAAATTGCTGTCCCGACCCTTATTGCTATGTCAGCAAGTTCTTCAATGTTATTGCGCTTTATTACCTCTCCTTTGCATATTTCCTTCACAATCTCAAATGCTATTTCATCTCTTTTCATGCCTTGTTTTTCTTTTTCTCTTATATAGGAAGCAATGCCTTTTAGCTCAAGCAATCCTTCAACTCTGCTTGCTATGTCATTTGCTTTTGCTATTTCAACATATGGCTTTGGATCAAAGCCTTTTCTTCTCGCTCTCTCTGCTATTGCATATGCATTTTCAACTTCATTCTTTATTGATGAAAAATATCTATCTATCTCCATGCAGATCCCATAAAGAAAATTTCATTGTTTTTAATTCAAGTATTGGTATCTTTCCAGGAGTCGGCAAATGCCCTTGTTTAAGCTGATACGCTGTCCTGTCTTGGAATGTTCCAGAATTAACTAAAAATGTTGAAAAATATTTACTTATATCTGTTCTATGGAGATGGCCAGCATGGTAAACATTTGGTATTTTGTCAATAACAAGATAATCGAATTCTTCTGGCACAATTGGGTTAATGCCATATATAGGGCTAAGATGCCTCCTTTTTAATTGTTCCTTCATTGCCTCAGCAACATTGATGTAATTAAGCCCTTTTATATTTGCTATTAAAGAATCTAATGAAGTGCCATGATATATTAAATGGCATATGCCCTCAATATCAACATATGCTGGATTACCTACAAAATAGGCTTTTATTGGTAATAGCTTTTTATCTATTGCTGGAGATGGCTCAGCCCTTCTTACTGCATCGTGATTACCTGGACTTATTATGATTTCTACATAATCTGGCAATTGCTCAAGAAATGCCTGTAAATACTCATATTGCTTATATATATCTTTTATTTCAAGGTCCTGCTCTTGATTTGGATAAATCCCTATGCCATCAACTAAATCACCGGCTATTACTACATATTTTATTTTGCCTGCTAATTCATCTTTTGGATTTCTTATGTTATTTATAAATTTAATTAGCAGGTCAGAAAGCATTATCTTACTGCCTGCATGAATATCTGATATGTAGGCTATTGCAACATCGCTCTCTATTAAAGGCCATCTGGCATGATCATATGTTGGCCTATCAAAATCTTTTACAATGAAAAACTTCCCTGGTTTACAATAAAATCTTAAAACCTCATCAGGCACAATTGTTTTAGCATCTTCAAATATTTCACTCTCCTTATTTATTATTAGTGTTACTTCCTGTTCTTCATCTTCAGCAGTAATTATAATATTTCCATTCTTTGTTTCTCTTTTTTCAGTAACAATGGCTATAAAAGATATATTATCATTTATTTTTTCAGCGTTTTTTATAGTTGTATCAATATAATCATGCCTTTTGTTTTTCAAAAAAACGCTGAGCCTTTGTATCCTGCTTTTAAAATATCTAGAAAAATCTTTAACAGTATTTCTTGTCCTGCTCTTGCCAGTTATATCCCTATCTTTATCTGGCTCAACTTTTGGGCTATATTCTTTTGCTTTTGGTATTTTTGACTGCCTTATTACCCTTACTTCAGTTTCTTTATCTTTTTCGCTTATTTTTCTAACTGCTTCTATTATTTTAACTTCGTTTTCAATTAATTCTTTATCAACTATAAACAAATCCCTATTTTTTAATCTCTTCTCTATACTCTGCCTTAAGTTCTCATCTAGCGAATTAATGTATGAAAGCGCATCTGCTGTATATCTCATATTTTCACTGATTCAAGAGCAGACAAAATATTGAATAATTTAACTCTTATATGAGTTGGTATGTTTGGATCATCTGTTATTTTTTGTATTGCATAAACTGCTGCTGAAACTCTTAAATTCATATCTTGTTTATCATCAACCAAATATTTTTTTGCCTCATCAAGTGTATTTCTCACATTCCTGGGGCACATTGCATCTTCTTCTGTATCTTTAATTAAAAATATCACGTCTTCTATGCTCATTTAACCACCTCTAAAAAGAGCTTTAATTAAAAATATTATTAGCAGGTTTTTTAAAATTAATCAGTTTTTTCATTATGCCTATGTTTATCTGACACATAAATAAGCCCAAAACATATAAGTATGTTAAAAATCTAGCTGATAAAAAAGCAGTTTAATAACCAATTTACCCACCAAGCCAATAACATGAATCAGATATTTGTAAGAAGGCGGTGTATAAGCCAATTTGCCTTCTTCCCCAAGCGTATAATAGGGGCTGGAAGATTGTAAGAAGGCGTGTGTATAAGTTAATTTGCCTTCTTACTACAGGGAATAATAGGGGCAGGATGTTTGTAAGAAGGCGTGTGTATAAGGGTATTGCCTTCTTACCAAAGGGGATAATAGGGGCGGGAAGATTGTAAGAAGGCATGTTTAATAGGGTGAGCGCCTTCTTACCGGGAAGATTGTAAGAAGGCGTGTGTATAAGTTAATTTGCCTTCTTACTACGGGTCTGGAGGGATTTGAACCCTCGACACTCCGGTTAAGAGCCGGATGCTCTACCAAGCTGAGCTACAGACCCTTATAAACATTTATTTAAAAAACATTTTATAATATTAACACATTTAAAATATAGATAAAGAAGCCCCGTCGTCTAGTGGTCAAGGATGCCAGGCTTTGGCCCTGGAGACCCAGGTTCGAATCCTGGCGGGGCTGTATGCTTGACTTTATACTTGGTATAATTGCTGGCATTTTAATGGCATTAACGCCGGGATTGCATATAAATCTTATAAAAGATATAGCATTAACAGATAATTTTTTGATAGCTGCTGCTGGGGCGTTTTTAATATTCAATATAATACAAATATTCGTTTTTTATACCTCAATACCAGAAGAAATTGCTGGCTTACCTTTAATTGTTAAGCTCTCAAAGAAATACTCACAAAAGGCAATAATAATTTACCATGCATTAGGCGCTCTTTTTGGTATAGTTTTTGCCTATCTATTTTACAATGATGGCATGATACAAAGTATTTATAACATAATAAAACCTTATTTTGCCTATATCCTTATATTAGCTTCTTTATTATTAATAGTAAAAAGCAAAAATAGAAAAATTTTTGCAACATTTTTTATTATTTCTGGCTTGCTTGGCTTTGCTGTTTTTTCATCTGTTGATAAAGAGCCTTTTCTGCCTTTATTCTCTGGCTTATTCTCATTGCCTTTATTATTAATCAAGAAAAAACAAAATCAGGAAAAAGAATGGCATGAGAAGAATAGTAAAATCAATATTTTTGAAATATTTTTTTCTTCTCTTGTAGGGTCATTTTTGGGTTTTATAGCAATCTTACTTCCTTCAATAAGTTCACCATCAGTAATATCAATGCTTATCCTACCAGCAATAAATAATATAACTTATATCTCTATTTTATCCTCAATAACAAGTTCGCAATATTTATATGGCATGCATTCATTAACAGAAATAAACAAACCAAGGATTGGCTGGATATCAGGGCTCAAAAGTATAAATATAGAGCTATTGATAGTTTCTTGTTTTATATCTTCTATATTAATATTCTTGTTTTTAAATAAAATAAAATTACTGAATTCATTTTATTCTCTTAGGCCTTTGGCAATATTTTATATTATTTTATTAACTCTTTTGTTGTCTGGAATAGCTGGCATAGTAGCACTTTTTTCCTCTGCTGTATTTGGCCTTTTTGCTGCAACAAAGGATGTGGAAAAAACATCTTTACTTGGTTGCTTAACATTACCGACAATTATGAACTTCTTATTTTAATTAACTTTACAATGATTATTTTATTTCTCTTTGTTTGCTTGGTTTTGCTTATATCTTTTTTGCTTATATCATTTTTACTTTATCAAGTTATAAGGCAAGAGATTTATTTATAATAATATATAGTTCTTATTTTAATTTCCCTAAAGTGGCAGTAGCAAGTATGCTAAATATGTCTTCTCCATCCTTGAGTTTTTTTAGCAATGTTTTGAAAATTTTCTCGTTAGGATAATTTGTTTTTTCTTGAAGTATAAGGAGTTGCGCAAGAAGGATTAAAAATTTGATATTATACTCTCCATATTTACTTAGTTCTTTGAATCTGTTTATTGTTTCATTATCATAATTAAGCAATTCTCCTAAGCTTAATTTATCCCGTTCTTGTTTGCTCTTTATTGGTTTGATCTTTTGCCATATCTTCATTAACTCATCTATAAATTTCGAAGTGAGCTCTTTATTCTTGTGTATTTTGATCAATATGTCGACTGTCCAATGTATATGTTTTGGTGTTCTGATATTAGACCATCCTCCGTTTTTTAACTTTTGCCTGTATTTTATTATAATATCTGCTTCACTTTTTCTGCCAGGGTAAATGGCCAAAATATATGCCCCATTTATATTTAGCACGCTAATTGGTTTAAGATTTAATCTTTTATCATGCATAAGCTCATATAAATTTCCTGCCATCACCACCACTTCATACTTTCGCTAAACTTACTAACTTTTTCTCCTTTTTCTGGTTTTCTAAAGACAAATAAATGTTCGTGCGCCAATAGCAAGAAATTATATTGAACACTTCGTTTTTTCCATAGAGGCGTAGCCCTCATATTATGTTGTAGTTTTATTATATCCTCTTTGAGTATAAACCCAACGTCCAAGAAAGATTGCATGACTCTAAATGAGATGGGGACATAATGTTTATGTCTTCTTGTATCCCCTATTAAAACGGCACAATATTTACCTGGTTTTAATACTCTGTAAAATTCTTGTGCAACTTTTTTCATCTCGTTTGCAAATTCTTCAACACTTCTGACTTTTGATAGGTCTCCCTCATTTTTATGGCCCGAATTTTTTGTATACCCTATAATATTTGCGTATGGTGGGTGTGTAGCTATTAAATCAATACTTTCATTTTTGATCTTGTCAAGATTTCGAGCATCTCCAACATATGTTTTTATCCAATTTTTTGATTCACTTCTAAGTTTATTGTAAGAAAATTTCAACCTATCCATAGTTAGCATTATTGCCTCTTTGTTAATATCAACACCAATAGCATTCCTATCAAGTAATTTTGCTTCTATAAGAGTAGTACCAGACCCAACAAACGCATCAAGAACAGTTTCCCCTTCTTTGGTATATCTAAGGATCAAATTTCTTGGTACTTTGGGGGCCCAATTTCCTCTATACCTAGCATTGAGGTAGTGGGTTGCCCATTCCCCCCTTTTTGGGAAACTCCAAACTGTTGTTGTTTCCAATTCAAAATTTTTTGGTTGATATTCTTTTATTTTCCAGTCCCTTCCTATTTCAAGTCTTATATCTTCTATCGTTATCTCTCTACGTTCTTCTATAAAACTCTTATAATCTGACCACGTTATTTCTTCCATGCCTATGTAAGGGCAGTTGTTTGTTGTATTATTAATCTTTTCTTTTTTCTTTAATTCCATATCAACAACAATATTACTTCCCATTTCTCCGTCACCACAACAACTTAATGCTTTTACCTACGCCCATGATAATGGTTTTTCTTACTTGCTGTTCCTTTATAATCGCCAGACAAAACTTAACAGGTCCATTCAATTTGGACAAACCCAGTAATAATGAATATAAACCTAATAATGAATATAAACAAATCTTCTCTTCTTTAACACCTGCAAATTTTTCCTTTTTTAAATGGCGGTAGTTAGTCATAATTAGATTGCGTCCAACCACAATTAACCCAAAATTTACTAAGTTCTTCCCCATAATTACCGCCCAACCAAAATTTGTTTTGCCTATTCACATTTTATATTATCTAATATTCACTTAATCACTAACTTTAATAAATCTATCTTAGCTATTTGTCATTTAATATCTATTTATTTAGTAAACACTTTGTTGTGGCATAATTAAGATATTGCACTTATTTGCTTATTATTACTGACTATATATTTGATTGATAGATTATCCATAATCAAACTGATGAATTAGGTGGTTATTTAGGTAGTTTATAATAAGAAGAAAAGGCATGATAGCTACCCTAATAGACCAATTCTATAATTAGATGAGCAGTATTTAAGCCAATCATATCTTGTTAATACCACGCATATTAACATCTTATCAATGCATGTATTTTAGGTTATAAAATTATTAAACACAACTAAAAATTAAAGCCCCAGGAGGGATTTGAACCCTCGACCTCGCCCTTACCAAGGGCGCGCTCTACCTGCTGAGCTACTAGGGCTTTAAGGATTTATTCATTAAATATTATGCCAGCAGTAAGTGGATTATTTATATTCAGCATTTCATTTATTTCCGGGCTTATTTCCCCAACAATAGCAGCATAGCTGCCTAATTTGAACCAGGCAAATCTGCCTTTTATGAATAATGTTTCTAACCAGTTATTTTTATTTTCAATTTTTACAATATTTAACCCAAGCTTTTTTGCAAATGTTTTTATCACAGCAATTGCTCTGTTTATATCAGCTTCTTCATCAGCGATCATGAATGCTATCTCATCAATTTCTTTATTATCTCTATAAACCTTGCCTATCTCGAATATTTTATGCTCCAGCTTTTTCATCTTATTCCTTTCTTCAACAAAAAAGAGATTAAACAATAGCGTTGCTCTTAAACTGTCATGCTCTTTACTAACAGGCTCAAGCACTTTTATGCAGTTTTTATAAAATTTAGATTGCAAATCAGAGGGAATAAGGAAAAATCCTATTACTTCGTTAAACCCCATATTAAGAAAAATAGCTCTTTCATTTTGCATCGATTTTTCAAGCTCACCTGTTTGGTATATATTAGCATTCAAAGGTTCTAGGTTTTCATAGCCATAATTTATTATTATTTCTTCTGCAATATCTGTTATGTCCTTTATATCAATCCTATAACAAGGCACATAGCACTTTTTGCCTTTCATTATAATGTTGCTCCTTTCTAGAAGCCCTCTTATGTCTTCTTTATTTAATTCGATACCTATTATTTTATTTACTTCATTTACCTCAATATCAATATGTTGCCTTTCCATTCTATTTATTGAATTGTTTATTACAAATGATTTTATTTCTGCCCCTCTATCAGCAAAGGCACATGCAAGAACATTAAAGCAGTTAATTATTGCATTTTCATCATTCCCAGTTATTTCAACAAGAAAGCTATCTGTTTTTTCAGATATTTTTGTTCTCTCGCTGTTTATTATTGGAGGCATTGATATAACGCCTTCCTTGTCCATAACAAAAGGCCAAGGCCTTTTAATTAAATGGCCATACATTTTTCCTTTTTCATGCTTGTTTATTACTTCTTCTGCATGCATTTCTTTTTCATGGCCTAGAGGAATAAACATTGCCTCGTTAAGTTCTTGGTAATAAATGGGGGGCTTTATTTTTTTTAAGTCATGAATTCCTATAGCCAGTTTTTTTCTTTTTCTGCCATATGTGTCATGTATTTTTTCCTGCGCGTTTATCAAACTTTCTAATAAAAATTCCTTATCCTTAACTAATTTTGCAATGAATCCATTTATATAAGGCCTTTGAACAACATTTTTTATATAAATGACTGGCCCTTTTTTTGCTTTGTACTCATAAGCCCTTGAATAGAAGTATGAATTTAATGTCCTTATTATTCCCTCAATCGTATGCATGTCAAGCCTATTTGGTGTTACTTCAACATCTAAATAATTGTCTCTTTCTTCATTTGGAAATCCAAGTTTATTCAAAACTTGCTTTATTTCTTCAATGCTTTTTTTTGTTTTCTCTTCAGCATATGTTATTGGTAATGGGATAACTGCCATTTATAGTTTTATGTGTAAATTTTATTAAACATTATTGTTTTGTAATTGATATAATGAATCAATTTTGTCTTTTATTTCTTTTATAAAATCATTGAAGCATGTTTCTGGTATTTCTGCTCCTCCAGCGCATTCATGCCCTCCAGCACTTGAATTATCAAAATATTTACACGTCTGTTTTAATATGTTATTTACATTCATGTTTCTTGCCCTTAAACTTATTTTTATTCTCCCTCCTTTTTTGCTTATGCCTATAGTTGGCTTCTTATATTTCTCCATGATTTTATTGCACACTATGCCTATTATGCCATGATAAATATTTTTTCTTCCATCTATTATTATGATATTACCAATGTCATTTGCAATGCTATCAGCTATTTTATATGCTTCATTTATTTTTTTCTTGTGGAATGTTGCCTGCTTTTGTATTTCCTTTATAGCCTGCTCATCATTAAAACATGCCTTTATGCCAAGCCAGCATTTTTTCCATCTGCCAGCAGCATTGAGTAATGTAGAAAAATCTGTTATTGTCATGCCCAAATTTTTTATTATATAAGAATCCCCTATAAACCTTTTTACGTTCTCCTCATCTTCTGTATAAAAAGCAAGGTCAAGGATTTTTTTTATTACACATTTTCTTTTCATCTCATCAAGAGCATTGAATGATTGCCATGCATTAACATTGCAAGTTTTTAAGAAATACTTTATTGCTGTTTCATTTTTGAAAACTTTTAAACCAGAATATTTTAATGCATATATCAATGGAACATTAGCCATTCTTAAAAAAGATATCTTTTTTTCATATATCCCTTCTTTTGTTATTAAATCGGCAATAGCTCTATTAATGTTTGTAAATGGCATTTGCATATCTCCAGCAGAGCCAACAAGGGACATGCTGCTTAGTTCATTAAAAACTATATATGTTAATGAGGAAGTTGAACAAAACTTGCTTCCATCCAAGCCAAAATGCCATGGATTTAATATTGGCTTATCTAATTCTTCTGGTATGTGGTGATCTATTATTATTGCATTTTTTAACTCATTAACGATACTGCAAGAACCAAAATCAAGCATTATTATTTCATTCTCGTTTTTTATTAAGTCCAATCCATCAATTATGCTATCAAGCATTAATAGCCTTGGCTTTTTTCCTTGTTTTTTTAATGCCTTATAACATATTGCAGCAGATGATATGCCATCAGCATCATAATGAAATACTATTAACGGCCTTTCCATTTGATAAGCAAGTTCTTTTATTTCGCTTGCTTTTTTATACATGTTAATTAATCTTTGGTCTTTGCATATGCTTTCTATATCTTCTATGGGGGTTTGCACGCATTGCACGCATAATTAATAGCTATATAATTTAAAAATATTACGACTAAACAACCAAAATTTAAAGCAACCTCTAAAACAAACCTGCTTTTTTCAACAGCAAGGGAAGCGCTAATGATGCCTCAGCATGTATATCAATATGCTTAGCCTTATCTTTTAACTTACCCCAGCTTATTGCTTCATTACTTCTTGCCCCGCTCAAAGAACCATCAAATTCAGTAGCTGTTGTTATATATATAGCATAATCTAACCCTCCTCTAACAATATTTATACCTATAACATGATGCTTACTTACTCCCCCTCCAATAATAAGGGCTCCAGTTTTTTCAGCATTTAATACAATATTGGCAAGTTTATTCATATCATCTCTCATTGCTATATCAAAATCCCTTTTTTGCTGCATAAAAAAATAGAGCTGCAGGCCTATAGCCCCATCTGTTATTGCTGGGCAGAATACTGGAATATTATTTTTATATGCCCAATAAAGAAAAGACTTTCTCTTATCTTTTCCATTTTTATCTATATACTGCCCGAATGCCTTTGCAATATCAGTTGGATTAGCTTTGTTATTCAAATTTTTAAATACATCTTTGCATATTTGCTCAAGCTTTACATATCTATCATTTTTTACAAGTATGTTGCCTATTCTATTAATTCCTTTTTTATGCAGGGCAGCATCATTTTCATAAAAGCTCCCGATTTCATAACCTATAAATGATTTTATTACATCATGGTCAATTGCTCCTGCTGTTGTTATTATTGCATGCACAACGCCTTTTTCAACAATTTTTGCTATTGCTCCTCTAAGACCAGATGCTATTAGATTTCCTGTAAAAGAAAAGAATATGCGTGCTTTCTTATCTGATATCATGTCTTTTAATATGCTTGCTCCTCTTGCTATTTGTGTTGATTGAAAGCCAATTGAATCTAAATTTTTTATATATTCATCAAAGTCTGATGCATCATAAATTGGCATTATATATTTTTAGCTTATTTTTTTAAAACCTCTGTTTAAATTCATTTATGGAAAACCCATATGCAAAAAAGACTGAGGAAGCAATAGAAAAAGGGGGGTTGCTCGCACAATTATATTTTGACTTGCATGCTAGGTCAAAGGAAAGCTTGGAAAATCTTGGTGTTGGATTTTCATCAACGCTTGGTAAAGAAGAGGGAGTAATATTTGCTATAACTGAAGTAGAAAAACCGATAGAAAATGAGGATAAAAGTTATTCAACGTACATAAGGGCAACCTTGCTTTTTTCTGATTTTCCGGCATTATGTAAAATGTTAACAAAATACAATCCAGTAAGTATTGAAATAATAAAGCCAGAACAATTAAAATTAAAAAACATTGATCTGATGGAGGGGTTAATGGCATTCTCGGAGACGCTTTATAACTTGAAATTTAAACTTTATAAAGACAACCTATCAGAAAAAGAAAAGGCATTTATAGAAAGCATAATAAAAGCAAGAGAGGAGATGGGAAAAAAATTAAGAAAGGGGCAATGATAGAATGGAATTAAAAGTTGGCATACCAAAGCTTGAAAAAGCATTGGGCGGTGGTTTTAACTATAATGATGTCGTTGCAATTACAGGCCCTACTGGAGTTGGTAAGTCAACACTAGCAATGCAATTATTGATAAATGGCATAAAAACTGGAGATAGGGGCATGTACATAATAATGGAGTTTGACAAAGCATATTTTTACAAAACATTTGAAAACTATATATGGAACATTCAAGATTATGAAGAGCTTGGAACTTTATTTATTGTTGATTACCCGCCAACAGAGATATCACATTTTATTGGGCAAGGAAATCCTCTGAAAGAAATTATAAGAAAATATGATATAAAAAGAGTAGTTATTGATTCAATATTGCCAATAGCCCTCTCAGCAACAAATGAAAGAGAAATGAGATTAAATTTAATAACAGCAGTTGATAAAATAAAAGATTGGGGGGTATTAACATTTATTATAGGCGAAAGCCCATGGAGTAAAAATAGTGAATTCCCATCCAGTTATTCAAAAATTGAATCATACGTTGATGGGTGGATAGCTATGAATTACAACATAAATGAAGAATGGGAAAGGCAACTTCTTGTAATAAAATCAAGAAAAAAACACGAGATAAAACCAATAAAATTCAGCATAGACAAGACTGGCATTGTTTTTGAATAATTCTTAGCTTTTGAACTTCTTTAATGTTCTTTCTGCCCTGCCTAGGGCTGTTTCAATTTCATCTTTATTTCTAGCTCCGGCAACAATCAACTTGCCATTTTTGAATATTAATATTGATATATTTGGGTCTCTGAGCTTCAATATTGCTCCTGGGAATTGTTCTGGCTCATATTCGACATCTGCGCTTATGTCCATGGCTATCTTAAATAAATCAAGCTCAAACCCTATATCAGCTGATGCAACCATGTTTGTTATTTCATATTTTGGTTTTTTTGTATCCAGCCTTTTGAATATCCTTGTTGCTGCTGGCAGAAGCATTTTATATGCCTTTATTATTGCTTCCTCTATTGTTTTTTTGTCTTTACAGCCTACAACAACAATTTTGCCATTCTTGAATATAAGCAATGTAGCCTTTGGTTGGTTGAATTTTAATATTGCTCCTGGGAATTGTTCTGGCTCATATTCGACATTTCTAAATTTAGCAGGAAGCCTATACAGATCGAGCTCAATGCCAAGGTCAGAAGCTGCTACAAGATTTGTTATTTTATACTGCACCATGATCTCACCTTTTTAAATATTATGTATTATTGCTTAAAAAACTATTGTTTTTAAATATATATGGTGAGCTTATGAAAAGACCAAAAGGATATTTAAGTAAAGCAACAAGAAGGATAAAAAGCAAGGGCAGGATAAAAGTAACTGAGCACATAAAAACATTTAACAAAGGAGATAAGGTAGTGATAGTACAAAAGCCATATTACAAAGGGGCTTTACCACATATTAGATATAAAAACAAGGTCGGCACTATTCTAGAGAAAAGAGGAAGCAGCTATGTAGTAATGATAAAGGATGGCAAAAAAGAAAAGAAGATCATATCCCACCCAGTTCATTTGAAAAAGGCTTAATCTGGTGATAAAATGGTAAAGGAGATAAAACCAGTAAGTGAGTTATTTGTAAAAGAACTTCTTGAAAAAAAAGCAAAAAAATATGGGGAAGAAAGCTTAACACATAATGAACAGCTTGTTTTAGCACATGCAAAGGCAATAGAAAAAATAGGGGCAACTGGGAAATTGGAGAAAGAACTAAAAAAAGTTTTGCCTGAAGAAGTTGCAATAAAAGTGCTTGATACAATGCCAAAGCATATTGATACTCTTAGGGCAATATTACTCAGCTATGGTATAACAGATGAAAACAAGATAAATGAAGTTATGGAATTGCTGAAGGGCGGGTGAAATGGAAGATTACATATACATATTAGATGCAATACCATATGGAAGTAAATACAAAGGCCAAGCATATGGCATAGGCATCGGAGAAAAATTTTTTGTTTTGCTTGAGGTAACATTCAAAAAAGATAAACAGCTTCCAAACATAGGGCAAAGAGTTTATGTTGGAAAAGAGATAAATAAAAGGGATGTTGTAGATAAAATAAAAAGAAGAATATCATATCAAGAACTAACTACAACTGCTAAGGAGAATTTACAATCAGTTTTAAAGAAAATTGTTGAATCCCAGCAAGATAGGTTTGTGTCATTTATAAATACTGCTGGGCCATTATCTGTAAGGATACATCAGCTTGAGCAACTGCCTGGCATAGGAAAAAAGAACTTAGAGCAGATAATTGCAGAGAGAGAAAAAGAGGCATTTAAAGATTTTGCTGATATAAAAAAAAGAGTTACAACATGGCAGGACCCAATCTTAAGTATTGTCCTAAGAATCATTGAAGAGATTGAAGGAAAACATAGGCACAATTTCTTTGTAAAGCCAATTTAAGGGTGGAAAGATGGATAAAGAAAAACTGGACAAGCTTGTTGCCTTAACATTCGATGAAGACCCAAAAATAAGAAAAAAAGCTTTAAGAGAACTTGCAAAAGTAAATGATGCTGCTGCATTGATAGCAATAGCTGAACTTGCATATGATAAAGATAAAAGCGTTCAAGAAGAAGCAAAACGCATATTGGAAGAAAGAAAAAAAACACTTCCCCATAAACAATTGCCATTGAATGAGTTATTTGAGGGGGTAAGCTTCTCTGGTGGCCAGGAAAGCAAGAAAAAAGATGAAGAAAAAGCAGAAAAACAAGCAAGTGAACCAAGAATTATTGAACCAATAAAAAACATATTCCTGCAAAAATATAAAGATGAGAAAAAGGCAACAAAGGCACTGGAACAATTTATATCAAATATAAAAAGGGAGAAAGAGCCAACAGCACAGAATGTTTTGACTGCTTATATTGAAACAAGGGCATTTGAAAGTAAAGAGGATACAAATAACGTTATAAAAGAATTAATAGAAGAGAAAGCTGGGGAAAAGAATAAAGAGGGCATAGATATAGAGGTTATAGGGCACGATGTAAAAACAGAAAATATACAAAAAGAGGCTCAAGAAGTTGAAGATGACTATTTATTCAAAGAAGAAAAGAAAATGATAGAGGATTTATCTGCTTATCCACCGACGCCGTTTAAAATAGCATATGATGAGCTGATGGCTCTTAATGGTGATGAGAAATTAATGAAAAAGCAAGCAGATATGCTTGTTAATGTTTTTAAAAAACAAGTTGAACTTGCTTATAAAATTGTAAAGAAAAGGTTTAAGCAAATAAAATTAACAGATATCTCAGAAATCAAAGATGGCATGAAAGGCATAACAACAGATTTACTTGAAGTAATTGAAGTAAAACACTTATCATATAAAGATGGAAAAAAAGAAAAATTGTTTACAAGGGTCATGTTAAGAGATGCTAATGGAAAGGAAGGCATATTATACCTTTTTGATGGCAGAGGCCAGTTTTTAAAACCTGGAATGAAAATATCACTAGAAAAGGCAAAAGCAAAAACATTCAAATTCTCAAATGAAACTGCATTAACTCTTGATAAAAGAGGCAGGGCTTATATACATATATAAATAAAAAGGTAAAATGGAAAAATAGAAAAATAGAAAGGGCTCGTAGCTCAGCTTGGATAGAGCGGCTGCCTTCTAAGCAGTAGGTCGAGGGTTCAAATCCCTCCGAGCCCGTAGGTAAGAAGGCGCTAACCCTATTATACATGCCTTCTTACAGTTAAAGATCTGAAATTTTATTTTTTATCAGCAAATTTAAAAAATTTTTTGCTTTAAAAAATTTATGCGGAGAAATGTAAATGTCATTTTTCTTGTTTTTTTATATTTTATATATACCAGTATGGCTATAACAGTATATGTAAATAACACTCCAATAAGCGGATGTTATCCAGATGGATCTATAAATTATTCTAATATTACTGATGCAATAAATGCAGTAAGTGATGGCGATACAATAATTGTTTGTAAAACTTCAAGCACATATGTAGAAGACATAATTATCAATAAATCAATTAATATGTTCGGTAATGAGTCCTATGTCTCATTAAATCCATTAACAACAACTGGACAAGCATTCACTATAAAAATAAATGCAAATTACGTTAACATTTCCAATTTCAGCATAATAGGCAATGGGATGGACGATTATGGAGGCATAGATGTAAATGGCTTTAATAACACAAAAATATCAAATAATTATTTTTCACAGCTGTGTGAGCCAGCTGTATTAGTTAGTGGGAGTTACAATCTTTTGATAAATAACATAGCAAATAAAACTCAATGTGGTAATATTGCATCTGTATGCTCATCTTTAACCTATTACGACGGCACCTATTACACGCCAGTAGCTTTTTGTTTCTCTCCATTTGGTTTTAATAACAGTGCTATAAATAATACGGCATTGGAATGGCCAACTGGTTTTATCTTTTATAGTAATAATTCCAATCCAAACACTTACTATGAAGTTATAAATAACACTGCAAAAAATAACGGAATTGGTTTTTTATTTAATGAAAACAACAATGTATTTTTAGCAAAAAATCTTCGTGCATATAATAACACAATTGGTTTTGTTAGGCAGGGATCAAGCGTTGTTTATATAAATGACTCAGAGTCAATAAATAACAGCAAATATGATTTAATATATGGCGGTGGCTGGAATAACCTCAACTTAGGCGATTTCATCATCGATATAGAATACTCTAGTAATCTTGGTTTTAAAGCATTAAAAAATCTCTCAACTTTACCAAATGATGTAACACCAATTTATTTATTAAATACCACTGTTCTTGGTTTTACACAATCTGGGAAATTTTATTTCAGAATTAATGATAGTTATATACAAACATTTAATTTGAGTTATGATGATCTAGTGCTTGCTTATACGAACAACACAGAACTTTTACTTTATCCTGCCTTTGCAATATATAATGATTCATTAAAAACAATTGGTGCTAATATCAACAATCTTGGCAACACTACATTTGCGGTGATTGGCCCTGGAAGTAATGCAACAACCATTTATGTTAATAATACAGTCCAAACGAATAATTGCCCGCCAGATGGAGCAGTTAACTATGCAAAAATAGAAGATGCTATTTTAAGGCTCTTCCCTGGAAGGTCATTGATAATATGCAATGGTGGTTCAAATTATAATATATCAAATTCTATTTCAATACAAAAATTAGCAAAAGTCAACATTGCTGGTGTAGACAATAATGTAACAATAACAAATAGCAGCAATACATTATTCCTCAATATATTTAACTCAAATTTATCAAATTTAACATTTATTGGCAATCCATACGCCTTCTTTATAGGAGCAATAAACTCTAACATATCTAATATAAAATCTTTAAATGGTAATGGCATTATTGGCGGGCGCAATGTTACTCTAAGAAATTACTATTCATTCAATAATACATGGGGCTTAGCAATTTTAACAGGTTTTTTCTCACCGATTCAACCGCCAGGTTATAACGTAACAATAATAAATGCAACAATACTTAACAGTTCACAATTCCCCTTTGTTGCTGCCTTAACTTCTAATGTAACACTAATTAATTCAACTATATTTAATTACTGGGCTTATAATAACCCTATTGTTATCACCAATAACATTGCAACAACAACTATTAATACATCAGTAAGGTTTGTTAATGTCACGTTTGGCCCTCCTGATGGCAGTTTAGATGGCAGAACAACAATTAACTTTAAATTATCTTTAAATGATTCTGCTCCAAATAATGCTTTCTTAGGTTGGGTTAATGTATCAGACCTGCCATTCTTCCCAAATAATGGTAGCATCAATAATTCATTTAACAAAAAAATAATTTTACTTGCTTCTAACTCAACTGTTGAAGAATTTAAATTAGTTTGGACAGATAATGAAACACAGAGCCTACAAAATGAGAGTTTAATACAACTATGGAAATTTAACAATACAGACTGGGTATTAGAGAATGATACCCCTGATACTGCAAATAATGAAATAGGGCTTTCAAATTTCACTCCTGGGAGTATATATGGGCTGTTCTATTTTGGTGGTTTTGGCTCACCTCCGCCTCCACCTCCTCCACCAATAACGCCCCCTTCTGGCGGTGGAGAAAGAAAATTATCAATATCAACAGATTTTATTTGCCCTGATAATGTTCTTTCAGTAACAGTTAGCGATAGAGATAATGGAGATTTAATTGAAAATGCTAGAGTTGTAGTATCAAAAAGCGATTTATCATATGTTGAAGCTAAAAGGACAAATGAAAATGGAAAAGCATTATTTAATATTCCATCAAATGGAAGTTACACAATAGAAGCTAGTAAATCAGGTTATCAAAGAAAAGACATATCAGAGCAAATAACATTGTGCGAGATAAAAAATGAAACAAAAAATGAGACTAAAAATGAAACAAAACCCAAAGAAAGAATAGAAGAAATAATAGTAGAAAAACCGCAGGAAAATAGATTGATAATAAATGCCCCTGATGAAGCTTTTGTAGGGGATAATATAACAATAACAGCAAGATATGAAAATGGAGAAATAGCGAGTAATGTTAAAATTACTGTATTAACACAAAATCAAACATTTGAATTAATAACAGATAGAGATGGATTTGCTTATATAACACCATTATGGGCAGGATTCTATGTTTACACATCAAATGTTCCAATAGCAAAATCAAAGGCAACAATAGTAAGGGAGAGAGAAGTAAAAGAATATAGGTTAGAAGTTCCTTTAACAATTAGACAAACAACACCAGTTCATATAATACCACAAACAATAGGGCAGTATACAGTTGATGTTTATTTAGGCACAACATTAGTAACATCAATGAAAGGAACAGGAAAAACAACACTAACACTGCCAGAAGGTAAATATAAAATTGTTATTAGAAGCGATTATGTTATAAGAGGAGCAACAATTGATATTCCATTAAAAACCCCGCCAATAGTTGTTAATGTAAATGAAGTCATATACTCATTTATTGCTATGATACTTTTCTTTATGCTCATATTATTCATAAGGGATTATATAAGGGAAAGAGAGAAAATAAAGAAAGAGACAATGGAAAAATACGCAGCAAAAGGAGAGGAAACATTTAAATAAATTATGCAAAATTATAATATGGAACTGAATGACAAAAATATAAAAAATCTTATAATATGGGTGTTATCAATATTTGGGGTAATAATTGGCTATCTGCTATGGAAAAAGGATAAGGACAATATTTATTGGGTAAATATAACATTAGCGTTTTTCATTTCAGCAATTATTCTTAATATATTAGCAGGTATTGCTGTTTTTATCCCGATTATTGGCATGTTTATATCTGCATTAATAGGTTTTTATATACTTATAGCATGGCTTTATGGAATGTTATTAATATTGAATAATAAAACTACATTTAAGCTACCATTATTCAAAGAACTCATTGAATTTATTACACAAAAAATAAGGTTATAAGTGTGGCGGGCTTCCTGTTATGCAAGCATTCCCTAAGTGATCAGCATAACAAAGGCCCTCTGTGCTGTTTGCTCCAAACAACTGCCATACACTTAGGGCTGCTCGTTACCGCCTGACCCAGTTCATGTATAGCAATCAATGGAGGACAGCACTTCATTGCTTTATTATGCCATCTTCCTTAAAGAATGCTTACTTCACAGGCATTCGGCCCGCCTATAGGGGATTTGCGGTAAAGGGACCCCTAGCCCCAGCCTAGCCCGCCACATTAAATAAATATAAAAACAACTTTTAAATTTTATTGTAAAAAATTTTATTGTATAGAACATGACTAATAATTAAAAACATGACTAATAATTAAAAATAAGAAATAAAAAAATGGATAAAAATGAATCTAAAATATAAGAAAGTATAAAGCTTAAACCTAAAATTAAAAATGATTTAAACATGCTAATATCATACAATCCTGATATACCTTTAGTTAAATAATAAAAGCATATAATGCTTGTTATTAAAGAAAACATGGGAAAAAGGATAAAGTTATATGGTAAAAAGGCAGATAAAAGTGATATATAATATAAAGAAAAGCTAAAAACACATACTGCTAGAACTTCTGAAAATCTTATAGCAGGGATTGTTGAGCTTCTAATAATCGTTGTTTTTACTATTGTTATGACCTTTGTTATTATAAAAGCAAATATCAAGTTAAAAAGAATATTAAAAACAAATAGGAAAATTTCATTTATCATAGATAAGCTTAATTGCATCATTTCTTTTTGTAATGGGGAGATATTACTTGCTAAATCTGAGTTTAAAACTGAGCTAAAATAAACATGGTTTGATAAAACATACAAAAGACTGAATATAAATAACGCAACAATAACGTTATTTATCTTTTTATTACTCATTATTTTATAAGTTTCATTTCTTGGCATTAAAAATTCAAAATATTGGCTTGCTTCTATTTTTTTATCTTCTTCTATATTATTTAATGTTTTAACTTTCTTTTTATTCAGGCGCATTAAATGAAGTGGAACATAGATTTTAAAATACTATCTGGCCAGTGCATTTATCCTTTTAATCATTGCATGCCAATGAGTCGCCCTCCAATAAACTTTTTTGCATTTTTTGCATATATAAAATGTCCTTATGTTTTTTATTACATCTTTTGCCTGCTTTTTTTCTACTTTCGTTAATTCATCAAATGTTTTTTTAATAAGAATGCTATTGCATTTTGGGCATCTTGTTTTTTTCTTAATAGTCAGCTTAAATGTTCTTATAAGCTTTTTTAAGCCATTAGAAAAACCATTCTTGTCTGGTTTTAATAAGAATGCTTTTGCGTATTTTCTCGCCCTATTATAAAGCTCCTTATCAGCAGTTATAAAAATTATTCTGTTACTTTTATTTTCCTCCCTTATTTTATTTATTATGTCATTATCATTCATATTCTTAATAAAAAAACAATCATAGCCCATTACTCTTAAATATTGGGCTAAATTAAATAGCATCTCATCTATAAAAAATCTTATATTTTTCATTATCAGCTTATTATAATTTTTGCATAGACATTCTCTGGTACTTTGACCCTTAAAAGCTGCCTTAAAGCTTTCTCGTCTCCTTCTATATCTATAAACCAGGTATGTATAACTTTCCACCATCTTTCATAAGTATCGCTTCCATCTCCGCATGGAGTCCTTCTTGTAGCAACAATGAGGTTCTTTTTAGGCAATCTAACAATGCCTGATATTTTTATTCCAAGCACTCTCCCCATATTATTTATTTGCTCAACAACAAATTCAAGATCTTTGCTTGATTCCCCCTGGAGCCTCATTCTTGCTTTTGTCATTTTACCACTCAATCTCTTCTTGCTACAATATCTAAAACAACCCCTGCAGCAACTGTCATGTTCATATCTCTTATTGCAAACCTACCTAATGGTGGGAAATCTTGGAACCTTTCAACAACAACTGGCTTCAATGGCTGTACTTTAACAACTCCAGCATCACCAGTTTTCAAGAAATCTGATTTGCCCAAACTTTGGCCTGTTTTAGGATCTTTTTTATCAACTATCTCAACAATTTTTGCAGGGAATGTTGCAGTATGAACATGGAAAACAGGAGTATAGCCAACACTTATTGCTGTTGGATGGTTAAGCACAATAATTTGTGCTGTGAATTCCTGCACTACTGTTGGAGGATTAGATACTGGGCCTATTACATAACCTCTTGCTATGTCCTTCTTTTCAACGCCCTTTAAGTTAAATCCTATGTTATCTCCAGGAATTGCTTCTGGCAATTCTTGGTGATGCATTTCAATTCTTTTAACTTCTCCCTGTACTTTTGATGGCATTACAATAACTTTATCGTTTGTCTTTAATACTCCAGTCTCTACTCTACCAACAGCAACAAGACCATGGCCAGTTATAGAATAAACATCTTGGACCGGCAACCTTAATGGCTTATCAACTGGTTTTTTTGGAACGCTAAGCATATCCAATGCTTCAAAGAGAGTTGGTCCATTATACCAAGACATTTTATCGCTCTTCTTCATTAAATTATCTCCATGGTAAGAAGAAGCTGGTATTATTGGTATTTTATCAACCTGATAGCCTATGCCTTTTAACAAGTTTTGCACTTCTGCTTTTACTTTTTCGAATGTAACCTTATCATAATTGACTGCATCAATTTTTGATATTAAAACAATAAGCTGATTTATACCCAATACCTTTGCCAAAAACGCATGCTCTTTTGTTTGAGGCTGAACGCCATCTTTACCAGATACAACCAAAACAGCAGCATCTGCTTGACTTGCTCCTGTTATCATATTTTTAACAAAGTCCCTATGCCCTGGAGCATCAATAATAGTAAAGTAATATTTAGGGGTCTCAAAATCTTGGTGGCTTATTTCTATTGTAACTCCTCTTTCTCTCTCCTGTTTAAGCCTGTCCATTAAATATGCAAACTCGAATGTTGCTTTACCAAGCTTTTCTGCCTCTTCTCTTAATTTTTTTATTGTCTGCTCGTCTATTTTTCCGCTATCATACAATATCCTACCAACTGTTGTGCTCTTTCCGGCATCAACATGGCCTATAAAGACTACATTTAAGTGTTCTTTCTTTGCCATAGAATCACCTTTTAGTATAAAGTTTATAATAGAAATATTTTTAAATCATAATCTCTGCACATAATGCTTAGCAAATGCTTGGCAAATGCTTAGTGATGCTTGGCAAATTATTCTACTTCAAATGCAATCTTTAGTCTAACTTTATATTCTTTTATTTGCCCTTTCTCATCTACCTTGCCTTTCATGTCAACAACATGGAAGCTTTTTATATGCCTTATTGTCTTTGCTGCTCTTTCAAGGCCTTTTTTTATTGCATCATCCCAGCTCTTGTTGCTATTGCTCATTATTTCTATAACTTTTGCTACGCTCATATGCCCACCCAATATTTTTATGCTTGCCCATTTTTAATTGTTTGCTTTTCCCTTTTTATCTCTGCATTAAGCCTTTCAAGATTTATGCTGGCATTGTTAAGGAATTTAAACCTCCCTATTATTGGATGCACTTGTTTAATTTTATCAGCGATTTTTATTGCAATTTTCCTATAATCAGCATGGCCTTGCTCAGAACTTCTTAATTCGCACATATGCAGGGCTTCTCTTAAATTTAATGATAACAGCCATCTTATTTTGTAAGCAAATGGCACAACATATTGGGCATTATAAGGAGATTTCTTTTCTATTTTCCTAAAAATATCATCTGCCATATGCATTGCATCATCCCATTTCTGTTTTAATCCTGCATCTATAATTTCTTCTGGTGTATCATAGCCCAAATGCGTTGTTAAAAGCTGTCTGAATTGAGTATTTAACCTATGCCTCTGCAAATCTCTATATGCCCCAAAATTACATGTTATCTGGAATGTGTAGGAAACAAGCTCAAAAGCTCTGTTTGGTTTATGCCTTCTATTGTCCCTTGCTCTTTCATAATCAAGCAAAAATTGGCTTTTTTGCAATGAGCTCATTTGCCTTGCATGAGCAATGGCTTTTTCAAAATCAAGGCCGGATTTCATAAATAATAAAGAAGCAAAAACATCTTCTTCTCTCCCATTTACATGAATAAGTTTAACATCTTCATCATTGTCATTAAAATGGGCCATGTTTTTATATGCTAATGCCAGATTTTCAATTGCTTCATTTAATTGGGATAAAAATGAAATATGTTTTTCCCCATAGCTTGATTTAAATCTCTTAATAAGGCTTGGCAAAACCTTTTTGAGCTCATTATACATTTCATCAGCCAATGATTTAGCTTCATAAAGCTCGCTTGCTGCCATTTTTATAAGTAAATATTCAAAAGCCCTGGCATTTCCTGCTAGGCCAACATTTGTTAATGTAGATGCTGGCAAAAGCCCTCTTGTTATGTCACATGCTTTTGCTTTTATTGCATTCTCGTATGCTCTTTCACTAATGTGTTCTTCTTTTTTATATCTCTTTCTCAAGTAATTTTTTATAGAATAAAGCATCTCAGCATATGTGTCAAAAAGTTTTTGCATAAGGCTGTTATATAAATCCCCATAATTTTTCATTATTGTTTGGTCTTCATAATATTTATATTTTCCATTGACTTTTTCATCAAATGCAACATATCTTGTACTTTTTTCTAATGGCGATATTCCTACCCTAGAATCTTCAAGAATTTTTGCCATTAATGAAGAACAATTTTCTACTGCTATATGGGCAAATGCCAGCTCAGCAACACTATCATCGCCATATCCTATAAATACTCTATCAAAAAAATCTTCTGCTTTTTTAACATTTATATAGGAATGGCCCTTGCATTCTTTATCTGGCCCTTTTAATAGGCCTTCATTTATAAACTCGTCTAATAATATTCGCTTTAGGCTTTTATTGCTCCTGCTATAACGAGAAAAAAGGGCTGCTTTGACAATCTCTGGCATGTTCATTAAAGCAAAAACATTTCCATTCACATTAGATATAAAATACTGTAATAGTGTTATTTCCTCTTCTGTAAATTCATTATTGCTGTATATGTTGCTTGGCACATTTATTATTATCAAAACATATTTAATTTCTTATGCTATGGCATTGCTATTTCATTCATTATAGCCCATTTTTTATTTAAAAACCTTTTCATAAATTATATTATGGATGAATTAATGAAAAGGCTTTCAGAAGCAAATGGCATTGCTGGTTATGAAGATGAAATAAGCCAGATCATGGCTAATGAAATGAAAAAAGCTGGCCTGCACGTTGAAATAGATAATTTTGGTAATTTATTGGCTTACAAAAAAATAACGAAAAGGCCACTTGTATTCGCTGCACATATGGATGAAATAGGGATGAGCGTAAAGTATATAGACAAGGATGGGTTTATAAGATTTATAAAAATAGGAGGTATAGATGATAAAACACTCATTAATCAAAGTGTCTTGATAAAGGGTGAGAAGGGTTATGTAAATGGGGTCATAGGCATAAGACCACCTCATGTTATGAGTAAAGAAGAATTAAAAACATTTATTGAATACAAAAACATGTTCATTGATATAGGAGCAAAATCAAAAAAAGAAGTTGAAAGGCTTGGCATATATCCAGGAAGCCCAATATTTTTCAAAGCAAGTTTTAGTGAAATGCTCAATAACAGATTTTGTGGGAAGGCACTTGATAACAGGATAGGATGTTATTTATTAATAAAATTAGCAAAAACCTTGCCAGAAAATGTTGTGCTCGTTGGAACTGCACAAGAGGAGGTTTCAGTATTTGGGAAAGGTGCTACAATAGCATCTTATAATTTAGAGCCAAGAATATTTATTGCTGTTGATACTGCTGTTGCTGGGGACCATCCAGAAATAAAGGAGGATGAGGCTCCAATAAAATTGGAAAAAGGAGCAGTAATAACATTAATAGAGGCAAGCGGGCTTGGTAATATAGCAAGCAAGCATTTAGCAAAAAAAATTATTGATATAGCAAAAAGAGCAAAAATTCCATATCAGCTAGAAACAATTGAAGGAGGAGCCACAGATGCAGCTTCAGTTTATAATGTAAAGGGCGGCATACCATCAATAGCAATTTGCGTTCCGACAAGATATATACACAGCAACGTTAGTGTAGCAAGCAAAAAAGATGTTGACATATGCTTAAAATTACTTGAAAGGATTGCAAAAGAGTTATAGAGCTATTTATAGAGCTATAATCTTATGAATTTTTTATTTTTTAATAAATTTTTTTAATGATATATATGCCTTTTTTATGACTTTATCTAATATGCTAGTTCTTTGCTCTAAAACTGGCATGCCTTTTCTTAATGCCATCAACAATTTTTCAGGAGTATTTATCTGAATATTATCATCAACAAATACATATGCCCTGCCAACTTCAAATGGACTATGGCTATCGCTTCCTGCTCCTTTTATTATATTATTTTCATCAGCGAATAATAGTGCCTCTTTATCAGCCTGTTCAGGGCTTTTTGCATTATAAACTTCTATAATATTGCATTCCTTCAATAGCTCTTTCTTATTTATTCCATGCCTCATAAAATCAAATGGATGCGGAGCATATGCAATAGCTCCTTGACTTTTTATCTCATCTATGGTTTCATAAAAATCCATATATGGCCTTATCTCATCAAACAAAAAAAGGCCTATTAAATCCCCTTGTTTTGTTGTTATTTCTTCTCCAGGGATAACATAAATGCCTTGTTCCTTGCCAATTTTTTGTAATTCCTTTACTGCTCTCATTGTATTATGATCTGTTATTGCAATTGCATCTATGCCTTTTGCCTTTGCTCTTTTTATTAATTCACGCTTTGTTGTTAATGCATCTGGGCTAGCATCTGTATGGTTGTGCATATCAATCTTCATCTAATTTATTCACCTCAACATGATATTTATCTATATTTGATATGATTATTTCAGGAAATATTATTGCTGCATTGTTTTTTAAATATCTCATTACATTTGCACACGCAATGCTTGCCAAAAAAGCTGCTGTATATGCATTACTTCTCTCTTGCTTCTGCTTTTTTTTGAAAAAAATTGAAGAGAATTTATGAAAATGGCTGACTTCCACTATTGTTGTCATTCCTATATTGCCAGATATTGAACAAAAAACATAAGGACATTTTATTTCTTCTGCTTTTTTTAATACCTTTTTTCTGCTCTGCAATGAATCTGTGCAATCTAATATTAAAGATGCATCAAATTTTGCTTGGGAAACATCAAATGGGATATATGCAATTTTTGTTAAGCCTTTCAATTCTTTCTCTGCAGCTTCAACTTTTTTCATCCCAATATAAGATGGCTTGCAAAATCTCTGGTTTATGTTCTTTTTCTTTATTATATCAAAATCTATGAGCAATAACTTTAGCTTTTCTCTTGCCAGCAATTCACTTACAAATGAGCCAAGCCCTCCAATGCCAACAATAGCTATTTGCCTATTTAATTTATCTTTCATCTTTATCAAATAATGATTCTCACGTTCTCTGGTTCTTTTGCTAATGTTCCCTTCCTTATGCCTACTATAAATTTAATGCCTTTCTCGCTTGCAACATCTATAAGCCTTTGTGTTATTACCCCATCAAAAACAACTGCTCTAATGTTATTCATTGATATTATGTTTTGCAGCATTTCTCTAACAGATATTTCTTTAATTGGCTCAAAATTCTCATCATAAAGCCTTGCCCTTAACCTCCCTTTTATGCCTTCAAGTTCATTTTTCAGCTTTGATATAATTTCATTTTCATCTCTCTGCTCATATTCCTTATTAACAATTCTTTCTTCCCTTGGCGCATATGCCTTTACATGTCTTTCATTTTCATTTGCTCCATTTCCTTCTTGCTCTAATGGCTTTTCCCTCTTCTTTTCATGTATTACTGGCTCTTTATTTCTCAATATCTTTATTATTTCTTTTCTTGTCAATTCCTCTACTTCCATGCCAGGCGGGGCTCTTGCAATAAAATCTATATCAACGCCTGCATTCAACATTTCTCTCAATATTATATCCCCCCCTCTATCACCATCAAGAAATGCTGTTATCTCTTTTTTCTTTGATAACTCTATTATTGTTTTTGGCACTTTTGCTCCGCCTATAGCAATAACATTTGATATGTCATTCTTCAAAAGGTTAATGACATCTGCTCTGCCTTCAACAATTATTATCTTATCTTCTATATCAACGCTTGGCCCTGCTGGTAATCTCTCTGGCCCATATTCAACAAGACCGCTTACTTTAACTTCTTTCTTTACCATTTCTGTCAGCTCTCTGCTCTCTGGTATTTGTGTCTCTATAAGCTGCTTTAACAAATACTTCGCCTTGTCAATGATTTTCTTTCTTTTTTCATTTCTATTATCTTCAACTCTGCTAACATTTATTGAAGCATCATAAGGCCCTACTCTATCAACTGTTTCGAGTGCTGCTCCTATTATTGCAGTCTCAACCATGTCAAGGCTAGAAGGTATTTTTATCACTCCTTTCGTTTTTCCTCCTTCATTAGCAATTTCAACTTCTATCCTGCCTATTCTTCCATTCTTTTGCAATTCCCTTAAATCCAAGTCTTCTCCCAAAAGCCCTTCTGTCTGGCCAAAAATAGCCCCTACAACATCTGGCTTATCAACACTACCACTAACAGAAAAATGCGCATATATTGTATATTTTACAGTATCTATATATGTTTTTGCCATAATTCCACCTCTTTTTTATAAGCATTAAAAACATTTTCAACACGCCTTGTATTGAATAAAAAAAGAAATTTCTTCCTGAATTGAGTATCAATATTGTTTATGCCATCGTGTTGAGATAAAAAAGATTCAAAAAAAGAAGCAATCCTGTCCCCATCTTCATCTAAATCAGTTAGTATAATAACATTACCTTTAATACTTGATGGCTTATTTACAGCATTATTAAACGTTATAGCATTTATACCAAATTTCAAAAGAGATTCCCTATCTCTCTTTCCCTCTACTATAACAGTAGATGATTTAAGTCTGTCTATGTATGAAATCATCAATTTCATTTTTTCTTCTTCTGATAAATGTGAGCATTTCATGTTTATTACCCCATTTTATGTAATTTTGTGCCTGGTGCTGTTGACAAAGGCATTCACATATCATGCTTGCCATCCTGCACCAGGCAATATTATGCTGAAGCATTTTATTCCTCCTTAAAAAATCCTGCTGCTGCCTTTTCTTCTATCAGATCAAGAACAGACGGTAAAAGCCTTAATATATCATTCTCTGTTATTATGCCAACAATATAACCTTTTTTATCAATAACAGGCAATCTTCTAACATTGTTTTTCTTCATAATTTTTGCTGCAGTTTCTAATGAAACATCTGGAGCAGTAACAACTATTGGATGGCTCATTATGTCTTTAACTTTAATGTTTGCTTGTTTTTCCTCTGCAACCATTTTTCTAACAATGTCCCTCTCTGTTAAAATGCCTTTAACCTCATTTTTCTCTATTACAACAACAGAGCCTATATTGTGCCTTGCCATCAGTTTAGCTGCTTCTTTTACTGGAGCATCAGCATTTATCACTACAACATTTGTTTTCATAACATCTTTAACTTTTAATCCTGAAGTTAACATAAATTATTTTTTATACAAAATGTTTAAAAAATGCTTGCTTTTCTCTTTATTATGGGCGCATTAAAACCTGGCATGACAGTTTTAATTAAAGTCGGGGCAGATAAAGGCAAGGAGGCAGTCATAAAAGAAATTATTGATGATAATTATGTAAAAATAAAGCTTATCAAAGGGAAAAATGAAGTAGAGAGAAGGATAAATGTGAGGCATATAAAGATAAAATGAACATAATGGCAGAAACAGCAGAAAAAATCAAGAATGGTTTCATTGTTGTTGATAAGCCTGCGAATTTAAACAGCCATGAAGTATCTGCATACATAGGAAAATGGCTTAACATAAAAGCAGGCCATGCTGGAACGCTTGACCCAGATGTTACTGGCTTATTAATAGTCGGCTTGGGAAAGGCAACCAGGATGCTTAGATTTTTAGCAGAACAGGAAAAGGAATATATATGCTTGATGAAGTTGAACAAGGAAAAGACAAGAGAAGAAATTGAAAGAATGTTCAAAGCTTATGAAAGGGATATCTGGCAAACCCCGCCAGAAAAAAGTGCTGTTGCAAAAAAGCCTAGGAAAAGAAAGGTGTATAATTTAAAGCTTATTGAAATACATGACAAACTCGTATTATTTAAAGCGCTTGTTGAAAAAGGCACTTATATGCGCGTATTATGCAAGCAAATGAATGGGGAAATGCTAGATTTAAGAAGGATAAGCTCTGCCTGTATTAACGAGAAATATGCTTTTATCATGCAAAAAATAAAGCATGCAATTGATAATTATAGAGGGGGAAATGCGGAAGAGCTTCATGAAATAATAAAGAGCCCAGAAGAGATTTTCAGTCTTAGCTGTATACAAAAAATATATGTTAATGAAAGGGCAGCACAAAATATATTGAAAGGAGCCCCATTATATGCCCCTGGTATAATATGGGAAAAAACAGAAGAAAAAGGAAAAATAAAAAATGGTTATGCTGCAGTATTTTCTGGAGATAGGCTCATAGCAATAATGAATGTCATAAACGAGAATGCAAGAAAAAAAGGCGTGGTTGCAAAAATAGAAAGATTAAATATTTAATCATTTTAACATTGCCATACTAACATTGCCATACTCAAAGGCAATAAAAGCAATTAACAAAGCACAAGCAACTAATAAAGCAAAAATAAATAAATATATTGGTTAAATATAATGTGGATTTAATAGCAGATTTTCATCTACACACAAAGTATAGTGCAGCTACTTCAAAAAATATGGATATTGAAAATTTGGCATATGCTGCTAAAATGAAAGGCATTTCATTATTGGGAAGTGGCGATTTTACACACCCATTGCAGTTCAGAGAAATAAAAGAAATGCTTGTTTTCAATGATGGAATAGCAATGTATAATGGCATATATTTTATTTTGAGTGTTGAAGTCAGCAATGTTTTTAATATAGAAAACAAAACATATAAAGTGCATACAGTAATTTTAAGCCCATCATTGGACATAGCTGAACAAATTAATGAAACACTATCGAAACATGGCAATTTAAGTGAAGATGGGAGGCCAACATTAAATTACAGCACTTATGAAATGAATGAGGAATTGAAAGCTATAAGCAGGGATATTGCACTAATACCAGCCCATATATGGACGCCTTGGTTTTCTTTATTTGGCGCACATTTTGGGGCAGATGACATTAATGAGCTATATCCAGATGACAGCCTTATAATTGCACTTGAAACTGGATTAAGTAGCGATCCTTTAATGAACTGGATGGTTTCAAAAATAGATAAATATACACTTGTTTCAAATTCTGATGCTCATAGCCTTGAAAATCTTGGCAGAGAAGGAAATAAGATAAGGTTAAAGCAAATCACATATAAAGAAATAGTAAATGGCATAAGGACTGGAAATGCAATGTTAAAGACATATGAATATTTCCCACAAGAAGGAAAATACTTTAATGACGGGCATAGAAAATGCAACATCAATCTTAGCCCAGAAGAAGCAGAAAAAATAAGGGGTATATGCCCAGTATGTAAAAGAAAGCTTACTATAGGGGTTATGCACAGAATAAAAAAAATGGCTGATAGAAAGTATGGAGAAAAAAAGCCAAATTGGAAGGGATATCAGCACATAATACCATTAAAACAAGTCATAGCAAAGGTAAAAAATAAAACAAAAGAATCAAAAACAGTACAAAGCATATATAATGATATGATATCATATTTTGGCAACGAGTTTGCTATTTATGAAGCAAATGAAAATGATTTACTCGCTTATACAGATAAAGACATAGCTAATGCACTTATAAAAATAAAAAAAGAACAAGTTTATTGGAAACCTGGTTATGATGGCGTTTTTGGAGAATTCTTTTTAAATGGGAATGTAGAAAATAAAAACAAACAAGAAATGCTTAAAAGGTGGTTTGATGAAGTATGAATTAGCAAGCATTGAAAAAATAGGAGAATACAAAATATTCAGACTTTTTCCTCAAGAAAGCCCAATAACTTTTAAGCCGGGACAATTTATAAAATTAAGTTTTCCTGATGGCAATGGGAAGCCATATTCTATTGCAAGCTCACCATCATGGCCGTTCTTAGAATTTCTTATACATATAACTGGTGGGCCATTCACTTCATTGTTAGATAAGGTAGAAATTGGGCAGGTATTTGATATAAGCAAAGCAGCAGGCCATTTTACTTATGATGGGCAAAGAAATGCTGTTTTTATTGCAGGCGGGGCAGGAATTGCCCCAATCATGAGCATTATTAGATATATTGCAGAAAATAAAACAGATGGAAATTTTAATGTTTTTTATAGCTCAAGAACTTTTTCCAACAGCCCATATATATCTGAGCTTATAGGTTATGAAAAGAGCGGTATAATAAAGCTTTGCCATACATTAACAAGAGAAGAAAGAAAAAATTATTTGTGCGGTAGGATAAATGTAGACATGATAAGGCCTATCGTTAATAAAGAGACAAGTATATATTTATGCGGAAATAAGGCAATGGCAAATGACTTTATGCAATTAAAAGAGCTTGCAAAAGAAATGAAAATAGAGGCATGGGGTTAATTTAAGAGTCATTTTAAATTAATTGTAATAAGTATTAATTAATCGCTTATCAAAGGCTCACATCCATCTTTTGTTACAATAACAGTTTTCTCTGCTTGCGCAACTTGGCCTTTTTTCTGCTCTTCTAATATTGGATAGGCTTGTATTGATTTTAAAGACAGCATCTCTTTTAATGCCGCATGTAATAAAATTTTGTTATTAACCTTTTCATAAATCCATCTCTCTGCAAAAGGCAATATGCCATATTTATCTTTTATATAATCAGCTATTATTTTACTCTCCCTAAATCTAAACCTGCTGTGTTTTAAATAGCTATATATTTCAACTTCATTTTTTTCAACCACATAACCGCTTGCATCTTTTGATGTTACAAATGGTTCTATTGCAAAAACATCGCCTTCTTTTATTACATAAACATCATTCACTGGAACGTTTGGCAATGTAATGCCTGAATGCAAATGCATACCTTCTATTTTATGTCCTGTAAGGTTTGATATTGGTTTAAAGTCATATTTTTTTATTTCTCTATATATTACATTACTTATCTCCTTTATTGTTTTTCCTGGCTTTATTTCTTCAATCGCTTTTTGCAATGCCATCTCAGAACATTCAACTATTTTATCAAAATTGCCGTTGAAATCAAGTGTTATTGCATTATCACTAATAATTCCATCAAGGGCAATGCCAAAATCAACCTTTACAAGCTCATTGCCAATTATTGCATTATCATTTATTGCTGGCGTAGCATGAGCAGCAATATGGCCAATGCTTATATTTAAAGGAAATGCTGGCTTGGCGCCATATTCAAAAATTGCATTCTCTATTCCATTTGCTATATCAATTAACTTAACTCCTGGTTTTACATCTTTTATTATCTTATCTCTTATCCTTTTTGCTATGTCTTTTATTAGCATAAGTGCATATAAATGCAAAAGTTTTTTATTATATTATGACAAATACATTTATGCTTATAAAAAGTGTAAGCGCAACATGGATCATTGATTCAAGGGCCATGCCAACAATAAAGGCAATTGTAAAAACAGAAAATGCAACAGGCATTGGCCACGCTCCATCTGGTGCATCAAAAGGCCAGCATGAGGCCATTGAATTAAGAGATAACAAAAATGATTTTCATGGGATGGGCGTTTATAATGCAATTAAAAATATAAAAGCACATATAGCAAAAGCAATTGTTGGGAAAAATGTTAGTGAGCAAGAAGATATAGATAATAGCATGATAAAGATAGATGGAACAAAAAATAAAAGCAAGCTTGGTGCAAATGCAACAATTGCATGTTCAATTGCGTGTTTAGATGCTGCGGCTAAAGAGAACAATATGGAATTATTTGAATACATTGCAAAAAAATATAAAAGAAAGCCAAAAATACCATATTGCATGTTCAACATAATAAACGGGGGCAAACATGCAGGAAATAAGCTATCAATTCAAGAATTTCTCATTGTGCCCATAATAAAAGATGTGAGGCAAGCAGTAAAAGCAAGCATGGAAATTTATCAAGAATTAAAAGAAGAAATAAAAAAGGCATATGGGAGGCATTCGATAAATGTTGGCGATGAGGGTGGTTTTTCTCCAAATATGCAGAGGAACTGGCAGGCAATAGAAATAATAAAAAAGGCCATAGAAAAAACTGGTTATGAAAAAGAAATTAAAATAAGCATTGATGCTGCTGCTGATTCATTTTATAATAGCAATGCTGATAAATATGAGGTTGATGAAAAAATGCTTGATAAAGAAGAATTGCTAGATTATTATAAAGAGCTTGTAAAAACATATGGCATACTAAGCATAGAGGACCCATTTTATGAAAAACACGGCCAGCAATTCAAATTACTTAAAAGATATGTTAAAGTAATTGGTGATGACCTAACAGTAACAAACATTGAACTTGTTAAGAAAAATAAGGACTTCATAAATGGTATTATAATAAAGCCAAACCAGATAGGAACAATAAGCGAGACAATAAAGGCGTTTGACTATGCAATTAAGCATGTGCCCTTTATTATAACAAGCCACCGTTCTGGGGAAACTGAAAGCAGCTTTATAGCTGATTTTGCTGTTGGAATAGCAAGCCCGTATGTTAAATTTGGCGCTCCAGCAAGAGGGGAAAGGACTGTTAAATATAACAGGCTTATGGATATAGGTGATGAACTTGGCATGGCAGGGAATTAATTTAATGAAAAAACAAGCATTAAATGAAAATAAAGCAAAGGATATAATTATTATAGAATTAGCAATAAAAGTATTTGAATTTCTTCTATTCTTTTTTGCTCTTATATTAGTTTCTGTTAACCTGTCAATAATATCTATGATGACACTTGCAATGCTCTATTATGTTGGTTACCAGAAAAATATTTTTGAAAAAGAGAACATTGGCATAACTGATATGGTAAATAAGTATTTTTCATTTCCAATACTCTTATTGCTTCTAATGTTGCTTATTGGTGATACATCATTAAAGCTTTCTATAATTGCATTTTCAGCACAAGGAGCAATGAAGGCAATAGCAACAAATGCTTAAATTGATAAATAAAATGTGAAGTTAAAATTTAATTAAAAGCCAAATTTAAATATTTATATATAGCTAATGATATAGCCTAATAAATATAGCATAATGATATAGCTTAATTTCACATAAACTAATCAGTATTCAGCATAGCAATAAAATGGTTTATCTTGTCTTTAAATGTATTTATATCATTATTATTCTCTATAACAATATCAGCCATTAATAATGCCTTTTCTATGCCAGCTTGTTTTTCTTTTTCTTCTTGTTTTAAAAACTGCTCATAATTAATTGGTTCAGCTATCTTTTTTCTTTCTTTGACCCTATTAAACCTTATATTATCATCTGCCCTTATCTCAATTATAAGGGCATTCTTAATAAATTTTGAAAAATAATTTATTTCTTCAACGCTTCTTATGCCTACTATAATGATTAATTCATGCCCTTTTAATTTTCCAGCAAGCATATCCCCATTTATATTATCAATAACATATTTAGCAAAAACATCCCAGCCATGCATTTCTCTCTCTTTTATCATAAATGCTCTTAAGTTCTCATTTGTTAATTCTATGTCTTTTTCTTTCATGCTTTTTTTTACTATCTCCCCCATCTCATAAACAATAAAACCTTTTGCCTTTAAATGCTCAGCAAACACAGTTTTACCGCTTCCCTTTTTGCCCAAAACAAGCAAAGCTTTATTTATGATTGCCATATTAATACGCCTTTTCATTTTAAAGCGTTTTACAGCAAGTAAAGAAATTAATAATCAATTCAGCGCTCCAGATATTCATCACAAATCAGAAAACCTGCATATCATCATAAAAGAAAATTGCAACAAAAATTTAAAATATTATTGTAATAAAATGTTCATAAATATCATATAAGGTCAGATAAAATAACAAAAAACAATAATATTTAAATACTTGTAATAATTAATAATTATTACTAATTTCTTCTGTGGGGGACTGGTACCTTGCCAGCGTCGGGCTGTTGCCTGATGCTGGCCTCTTCCTTTATCAAGAGCATTATATCAAGCCTTTACAAGCTTTTACCAAGACTTTATCACGCTTTTTTATCAGGCATTTTATGTCCTTTACCCTTTATTACTTTTAACTTTATATACTCCTTTTATTGCTCTTTTTCTTTTTCTCTTTTTATATCGCTCTTTGTTCTTTATTATCCCTACTCTTATTCCCATTCTTTTTTGCCTGAAGATATAAGATATAAAGAGATGGTATATAGAATAAAGATAAAAAAACTAAAATAAACTAAAGCGAAAGATAAAAAATAAAGTTGTTGTTCCTTGCTTGTTTTTCTTGTTTTTATTTTAATTTAATCCTTTGTTAATTCATATAGATTCCTTAATGCAACAAGTGCTGCCCCTGATGCAAGGAAGACTGTTAAATAACTTAACATAGAAGCCAATGTCTTGCCAACATCTGGCAATGCCTCAAACAAGTTGTTCAGGAATGACACTCCTGAAAGCAAGGCAAGCACTGATACCAAATAGAGCAAAGCTTCTTTGTCTGTTACATTAAACCAACCAACAACAACGCCCAATACTAAAAGCAGGTAGTAAAGCCCTGGTATTTGCTGTCCTGTTGAACCTGCCCAAGCCCCAATAATAATTGCTAATACAAAACCTGCAATAAATAACTTAGGGGCTAAACTCTTCATTGTTGCTCCCATACTTTGTTCAGCCTTAGGCATCTATATCACCTCATTTTAAAATTATTGAGTAACCTTTTTAAATATTACTAACAAATTTTAACATTTCTTAATAGGTGGAAATTTGGGGTTTTGTGATATTTGCGGAAAGCAAGGTATAACAAGAGCTGTTTTTATAGAAGGAGCAGAGCTACAAGCATGCTATAAATGTTATAAAGAAGATAGCAAAAAAGAGAAAGTTGAAATTAAAAGTGATGTTAAGCAGGAGAAATCAAAAGAGGTAAGGGAAATTGAACAAATAATAATAGAAAACTGGCCAGAAGAAATAAAAAGGGGCATGAATGCAATAAACATTGAGGAAAAAGAACTTGCTAAAAAAATTGGCATTTCAGAAAGTTATATGAGGCATATATTAAAAGGGGAGATAAAACCAGATATAAAAACAGCTAAAAAAATTGAGCATGTGTTGAAAATAAAACTTATTGAACATGTTATAATAGAAGGCAATAAAAGTGAAGAAAAAATTGGCAATAAAACATTGGCAGATAATATAGATTGGGAGAGTGCAAATAATGGGGGTTAATATATCTCCTTTACTTGATGAAATAAGGCATGAAAGAGAAATCTATTATTTTTCAAAAAAGACTATTGCATTTGATGCTTATAATACAATATATCAATTTTTAGCATCAATAAGGCAACCAGATGGCACACCTTTAATGGATTTGAAGGGAAATGTAACAAGTCATTTATCTGGTTTATTTTATAGGACAATTAAAATTATTTCTGCTGGTATAAAACCAATATATGTATTTGATGGCAAGCCACCAAAATTTAAATTAGCCATAGTAGAAAGGGAAAGGGCAAAAATGCAAGCAAAGGCACTGCTTGAAAAGGCAAAAGAATATGAAGAGCAGGAGCAGGAATTATTATATGCTAAAGAATCATTAAAACTAACAAAAGATATGGTTAAAGAAAGTATAGATTTGCTTACTGCCCTTGGTGTTTATTGCATCACTGCTCCATCAGAAGGAGAGGCACAAGCTGCTTATATGACAAAAACTGGCAAAGTTGATTACTCAGCAAGTCAAGATTATGATTCTTTGTTGTTTGGTTCTATTGCCCTTGTCAGAAATTTATCAATAAGTGAGAGGAGAAAAATGCCAAGGAGGGATGAATACATAACAGTAAAACCAGAAGAAATCATTTTAGAGGAGGTATTAAATAAGCTAGGCATAAACAGAGGGCAATTAATACTAATAGGCATGCTTGTTGGCAGCGATTTCAATGAAGGCATAAAGGGCATAGGCCCAAAAACTGCACTTAAAATTGTCAAAGAATATAAAACAAAGGAAAAGGCTTTTAATTATATAAAAGAGCATTATGGAAAGGAAATAGAAAATGCAGAAGAGATATATGAATTTTTCAATAACCCGCCAGTAAGAGATTTTGAAATAAAAGACATTGAGATGAATGAAAATAAAATATATTCCCTGCTTGTTGATGAGCATGATTTCTCAGAAGAAAGAATAAAGAATGCATTGCAAGAATTAAAAGAAGCAAAAGAAAAAGAAAGGCAAAGGTCAATAAAAGAATGGTTTAAATAAAAAATAAAATACTGATTAATAAAAATCAGCCAACAAAAACAAAGAAATTAAATGGATTAAGCAAATCCATAATTATTGATACACCTTGCCTTATAATGAAGCCAATAGCTATTAATATTGCTGCCAATGTTATTGCAACTGCCACATTGCCTTTTTTCAATTGCTCAAATTTCTTCATGCCATGGCTTAATGCATCTATTAAATGCAGGGCAATATACAATACCAAGGCAGATATTATTATCGTTATTACCAAAGCCAATAAGTCAAAAACAAAGAATATTAAGACTGCAATTGAAAGTTTATCTATTATATTAGCTATATCGAGTGATAATTTTCCTAATGATGGCTCTATTATAAGTGAAACAGTAAATATAAAAGCAGCTAGGTATATTGAAACTGCTATATTGCCCTTTGCTATTTCTTTCCATTCATCTATCCCTTTTGTCAAATAATCGAAGAACCTTATTGCAAAATAAACTGCTGCAACTGAAAACAGCAATGAAAGCACTATCTTTAAAACTGACAAAACAAGGGCTAAAACAAAAAATGTCATTTTTCCACCTTATAGAGATTTAATAGTTATATTTTTAAAGCTTATTATTGTTCATTTAAATCTTATTATTGCTTGGTTTTGACTTTTATTATATAAATAAACCATTTGTTGCAATCATTTCAATCATTTGTTGCATAAATTAAAGAAGTTTTAAAAAATTATGCTAGGACTTATAACCTTATAACATTATAAATAATAAAACATAAAAATAAACATAACATCGCCCGGGTGGCAGAGCGGCCATGCGGCCGGCTGCAGCTCCAGAAAAAGTAGAAACCGGCATAGGGGGGTTCGACTCCCTCCCCGGGCTTAAAAATCATATATTTAATAAATCATATATTTGCCATTGCTAAATTGAATTTGCTATGGTTTTAGGCCATTATAAATATCTTATTTTAGTCTCATTTCCTTCATCATATATTTCTATATCAATATCCTTTAATTTTTTCCTTATCTCATCGCTCAATTCATAAAATCCTTTTTGCCTTAGAACAGACCTTAAATTTATTATCATATCAACAAGTTTCTTTTCCCTCTCTTTATTATAAAGCTTATCAAATTTAATGCCTGTTATGAAGCTGAATTCTCTGAAAAACAGCATACAAATTTCTGCTGTTGTTCTGTCAATATAATTTATGTTTGCATTTATTAATTTCAAAAATGCATAAAAATGACTTAAGGCTGTTGGGGTATTTAAGTTATCTTCTAATGATTTTATGAATTCCCTCCTTATATTTATTATTTCCTTTCTTATTCTTGCTACTTCCTTGTATTTTTTCATTGTTGTTTCATCTTGTTTTATTGCATTTATTATTGTTTCAATGCTTTTATATGCTTCTTCTATATTTCTCATGTTTGCCTCAGCCAGCTTCATGTTTTTTTCATCAAAATCTATTGGCGAATTTATTGAAGATGTGATGAAAAAAAGCCTCATGACATTTGGGCTATATTTTGATAAAGCATCTTTTATTGTTATATAATTGCCCAAACTCTTGCTCATTTTTTGTCCATTTATTGTTAAAGGTCCTGTATGCACCCATATTTTAGCAAACTGCTTTCCTGTAAGAGCCTCTGATTGAGCTATTTCATTCTCATGATGTGGAAATATTAAATCTCTCCCCCCGCCATGTATTGTCAACGTTCCTTTTGCATATTTTAATGCCATTGCACTGCATTCTATATGCCATCCAGGCCTGCCATTGCCAAATTCACTATGCCAGCATGGCCTTTCATCTGTTTTCTTCCATAGAGCAAAATCTGCCTCATGTTTTTTTGTTTCATCTGGTTCTATTCTATGCTTTTTTATTTCCTCCATTGATTGGGATGAGAGTTTTCCATAATTATTAAACTTGCTGACAGAAAAATAAACTCCAGTTTTTGTCTCATATGCAATGCCTTTTTCAACAAGTGCCTTTATGATTTTTATCATATCGCCTATATGCTCTGTTGCTTTTGGATAAACATCTGCTCTTAATATATTAAGTTTATCAAACAATTCCATTGCTTCATCATTAAAGGCATGTGCCATTTTTATTGGCTCTTGGCCAGTTTCCTTTGCCTTCTTTAATATTTTATCATCAACATCAGTTACATTTTGTATATGGAAAACATTCATGCCTGAAAAAATAAGAAATCTCTTAAGCACATCAAATAATACATATGTCCTTGCATGGCCTATATGAGCATGGTCATATGGGGTTATGCCACAAACATAAAGTTTTACGTTTTTGCCTACTTTTTTGAGGGTTCTTGAATAAGAATCATATAACATTATTGCCATGATATATTGATATAATAACATTTTAAACACTTTCTTGTAAAATATCGTATGCGCTTATTATTTTTACATGCAGATAGTATATATGTAAAACCAACTCAAAAAGCATTGCCAGATGCAGAAGACAAAGCAGAGCAAATAAGAGCAAATGAGCCTTTAGTTGTTTTTATTGCAGTAGAAGAAAATGACGAAAATATAGAAGAAAGGGTAGTAAATGAAATAATTGATGTAGTAAATAAAGTAAAGGCAAAAAATGTTGTTTTATACCCATATGTACATTTAACATCAAAACCAGCAAAACCAAGGAAAGCATTTGATATATTAAAAAATATAGAAAAAATGCTTGCAAAAAATATAGAGGTAAAAAGAGCTCCTTTTGGTTGGTATAAGGCATTTACAATAAGCGTTAAGGGACATCCACTAAGTGAATTAAGTAAAGAAATAAGTAGTGAAAAAACGATGATTAAGGAAGGGCATATAAAAGAGGGAAAGGCAAGTGTTGAGCAAGAAGAAGTATCGCAATCTCTCCAACAAGAGAGCAAGGTTAAGAGCTCATTTTACATATTAGATAATGATAAAAAATTAATTAGCATTAATGAATTCAATTTTAAAAGTCATGCTGGACTTAAAAAGCTTGTTGATTATGAAATAAAAAAATCAAGGGCATATGAAAAAGAGCCACCACACATTAAAATAATGCAAGAGCATGAGTTTGTAGATTATGAGCCTGGCAGTGATCCAGGGAATTTTAGATATTACCCAAAAGGGAGGTTAATAAAAAAGATATTGGAGAAATATATAAGTGATATATGCATATCTTATGGAGCAAATGAGGTAGAAACGCCAATAATGTATGATTTTCAACATCCTGCATTGAAGAAATATTTACATAGATTTCCAGCAAGGCAGTATTTATTATTAAGTGATGAAAAGAAATATTTCCTGAGATTTGCTGCTTGTTTTGGCCAGTTTTTAATAGCTCATGATGCAACAATAAGCTATAAGCATTTGCCATTTAAAATTTATGAATTAACAAGATATAGTTTTAGAAGGGAGCAAAGTGGAGAATTGGCAGGGCTTAAAAGGCTCAGGGCCTTTACTATGCCAGATATGCATACAATTGTAAAAGACATGGAAATGGCAAAACAAGAGTTTAAAAATCAGCTTAATGTTTGTATATCATTCTTAAAAAGTGTAGGGCTTTTTGATTATACTGAAGTTGCTTTTAGGGCAGAGGAAAACTTTTTTAATGAAAATAGAGATTGGTATAATGAACTTGTTGATATAATAGGCAAGCCAATAATGATAGAATTATTTAATGAAAGATATGCATATTTCATAACGAAATTTGAATTTAATTTTATTGATTCCATGGATAAAGCCAGTGCACTTAGCACTGTGCAGATAGATGTTGAGAATGCTGAAAGATTTGATATATCATTTAATGATGAAAATGGAAAGAAAAAAAGGCCATTTATTTTACATGCTTCATTTAGTGGGGCTGTTGAAAGGGTTATATATGCTATACTAGAAAAGCAAGCAATGATAATGCAAAAAAATGGAAAGGCAAATTTGCCTTTATGGCTTGCTCCAATACAAGTTAGAGTTATACCGATCAATAATAGTTATAATGACATAGCAATAGAAATAGCAAAAAAACTTGCAGATAATATGATAAGGGTTGATGTAGATGATAGGGATGATACGTTAAACAATAAAATAAGGCTTGCGCAAAGGGAGTGGATACCATATATTATTGTTATTGGTGAGAAGGAGAAGCAAAATAAAACAATATCTGTTAATGTAAGAGAAAAAGATGAGAAAAGAGATATGAGATTAAATGAGCTTATAGATGAGATAAATGGACAACTAATGATAAAGGAAAGGCTTAATATGCCAATGTTAATGAGCAAAAGGCCGATATTTAGGCAAGTACTTTAATTTGTGATATAATGCTTTTTATAAAAGAAAAACCTGCTTCTGTAATGCTTGCATTAAGGCAACATCAAAGACTTTATTTATCAGAGCTAGCAAAAAAATCGAATGTGACATTTGCATATATAAAAAAATTCATCCCTCTGCTTGAACAATTAGGCATTGTAACAATATCAAAGGAAAGAAAAAAAACTTATGTTGCATTAACTGAGAAAGGAAAAGAGATAGCAAAATTGTTATATGAATTATCGATACAAAACGCTTAGGAAATGATTATGAAATTCTATATTAATCAATTAATGAGAAAACATCTTTTTGGGTCTCATATACCTCCCCCCTCTCAGCCATTAACCTCAAAGTAACAATAACTGCTGTTGGGTCAATTTTTAATAGAGATGCAATTTCTTGATAGTGTAAAGGCTTTTTCAATATCTTTCTTATAGTTTTTGATGTCTGTTCAAAAAATGTTTTTTTGGCTATATAAACTTTATTATCAAAATGCTTCAAGGCAAGATACATGTTTGGGCTTGAGCTTATCACATTTTTTGCTTCCTGCTCTTCTAATATTGCATAATTTACATCTAAAATGCTAACATGTTCTTTTTGCTTTTGATATTCTTGTTTCATTTTTTCATATTTTTGCTTTTTTAAATCATTAAAAATACTTTTTGATATTGCAATGTGCATCTTCCCTTTTCCTTTAGCTATGAATACCTTGCCCTCTTTTATTAAATCATTCAATATTGCCTTTTCTTTTTCACTGAGTTTTATATTCTTTATTTCTCTTTCATCATATGTCATGTTATAAAGCTTAAGCAACAATTTACTTTTCTCCTCATCTGAAATACTTTTATCATCTTTAACATCCGCTTTTTTTCCTTCTATTATTATCAACAACCCAGGCTTTATCTCATATATCTCATCTTCTTTATCAAGCTCAATTATGATCTTTCCCTGCTTATTTAATTTCATCATAATATATGTTTGTTTAATGTTTATAAATAAATATCTGCATATAAAAACATGGCCGGAATGAAAAATAATAAATTGCAAGCTAACAATTTATCAATTAGTGCTGTAAAACTACCATTACCAGATAATACAAATGTTATAATAGGGAAGACACACTTCATAAAAAGTGTAGAAGATATTTATGAAGCAGTTATACAAAGTGTGCCAGGCATAAAGTTTGGGCTTGCATTTAATGAAGCGAGTGGGGATAGGCTTATTAGATATGAAGGCAATGATGATGAGCTAATAAAAACAGCGTTAGAAGCTGCTAAGATGTGTGCATGCGGGCATACTTTCTATATTTACATAAAAAATGCTTGGCCAATAAACATTATAGACAGAATAAGGGCTGTGCCAGAAGTAATAGAAATTGTTGCCTGCACTGCTAATCCAATATACGCAATAATAGCAGAGAATGAACAAGGCAGGGGCATAATAGGGGTAATTGATGGTTTCCCGCCTTTAGGCATTGAAAGCAAGGAGAAAAAACAGGAAAGGCATAACTTTTTAAGAAAAATAGGATATAAGATATAACATGGCAGAAACAATATTTAAAGGTCCAAGAAGAGGGACTTTTACAGAAGAAGAGGAAGAAGAGCTTGCAAAGAGCAGGGGCAAGGCAGTAGCTGACTTTAACAGGTTTATAAAAGAAAACAAAGAAGAAATAGAAAAGCTAAAAAAGGAATTTCCACAAGCAACAAAAGCAGGAATAAAGGACTTGGTTTTTCTATTATGGCTACTCGACATAACAAGAACAGAAGAGAAAAAAACAATATTCTCAAAGGCAAGGGGATTGTTGAGAACACTGTTTGTTTCAGGATGGGTTGGTATGCTATCAGCATTTAAAATTGCTGGAGATGTGCTTAAAAAATGATTGTAGAAGGCATTGGAATTGCAATAATATTTTTTATTGCTGGCTATTTAACAGACAAAATAGATTTCATAATTGATGATTTAAAAAAAATGCCAAATCTTGGCTTGCAACTACTATTCCTTTTATTTGTAGGAATAACTGCAGTTATTGGTTATTATTATTTTCCATCTCTTTACATAGGCGTTGTAATTGGGCTTATGTTATCTGGAAAAGTTGATAAATTAATATTTGTCATTGCAGCTCTGTTTTTTATACCATACATATTCCTTAATATTGATTATAAAATAGCTGCAATGTTTGGCCTTGCCTCTTTTTTAGATGAAAAGCCATTATTCAGCAAAACAAGACCTTTTTTAAAAATATTGAGCATAGGATATGGGCTTTTTTATAACCCCCTAGTTATTGCTGCTTTTGGAGCTTTTGATTTGGGCTATGAATATAATACACATAAAATAAATAAAAAATAAAGGAAATTGAGAGTAAGAAGGAAATTAATCATAATTAGAAATGATCAAAAATAAATGCTCAAATAGCCCTAGTAGCTCAGCGGAAGAGCGTTCGCCTCGTAAGCGAAAGGTCGGGGGTTCAAATCCCCCCTAGGGCTCTTGGTAAGAAGGCAAATTAACTTATACACACGCCTTCTTACAAACATCCCGCCCCTATTATACGCTTGTGGAAGAAGGCGCTAACCCTTATACACACGCCTTCTTACAATCTTCCAGGTAAGAAGGCAAATTAACTTATACACATGCCTTCTTACAATCTTCCAACCCCTATTATTCCCTGTGGTAAGAAGGCAAATTGACTGATAAACATGCCTTCTTACAAACATCCCACCCCTATTATTCCCTGTGGTAAGAAGGCGCTAACCCTTATACACACGCCTTCTTACAATCTTCCAGGTAAGAAGGCAAATTGACTGATAAACATGCCTTCTTACAAACATCCCACCCCTATTATTCCCTGTGGTAAGAAGGCGCTAACCCTTATACACACGCCTTCTTACAAATATACAACTACTATTATCACCTCGATTTATTATAAACACGGCCAGAGTTGAGGATTAATAATATAAGCAAATAGTCAAAGAAAAGATAGAAATTATGGCCTTAACTATTTTGATATTATTTTAAGCGCCTGCTTTCTGCCCTTCAAGTCAGAGAAAAAATAAAAAAGAAAAAATTTTAGCCTTAGTCAGCAATATTTTAAACTGCTATTATGGACATACAACTCTTAAAGGTGTTGTGCCAACTATTGTGTAATTCACTGTACTTGGTGGGTAACCATATGTCAAAACCATTTGGAACTCTTTTAATTGCCCTGAATCTGCTGCTGCGCAAACTGTTGATGTAAAGTTCACATTAACATCTGCCGTATTTCCGGCAGTTATGTTTTTTGGCAATCCTGCGCTGTTTGCTGTTCCATCTAAGCTTACTGCTCTTAATTCTATTTTCTTAACATCTTTGTTTTGTATGCTCATTGTCAAGTTATTTGTGCCAACTGGAGAATAAGCAACTATGCCCAATGGAACTTGTCCACTCCAATAGCCCTTACTCTGATCAACCAAGCTCTTTGTACCAAATCCAGAGAAGTTTCCTAACAAGAAAATCACTAACAAAGCTACAACTAATACTGCTGCAAAGATTACTAAATACTCTGTAGAACCTTGTCCTTTCATACTCTCACCCATGAAAGAAAATTATAGTAAACATTTAAAAATTTTTTCATTTTTGGTATAAAAAAAATAAATAAATGCTTATTATATTCCAGCAAGCATAACCTTTAACAACTCTTATAGTTTGATAAAAAGGAAAAGTTTAAATATAAATTTGCGGTATTTAAACATGCAAAAAAAGAAGAAAAAAAAGGAAGCAACATTAGAAGAAAAAGTAAAAAGCCTAGAAAGCCTTAAGGAGTTATTCAAACCTTCTTTAAAACTTCCAAATGTAAAAAGAGTAAAAAGCTATTTATCTGGATTGGATGAAATGCTTTATGGAGGCCTTGTCGATGGATCAACAATAATTGTTGTTGGTGGCCCTGGAAGTGGAAAAACCATAATGATGCTTCAATATTGTTATGCTGCTGCTATGAATGGAGAAAAAGCCCTGTTCATATCGACAAATGAACCAATAAGTAAACTAAAAAAACATGCTGAGCTATTCGGCTGGAAAGACAATAAAAATGTTAAATTTCTATTTTACAGTCCATATGAGATAAAAGAAATTATAAAAGAGGGAGGGACATCTTTACTTGATTTAATAACTAGTGAGGGCATAACAAAAATTGCACTTGACTCATTGACTGCTATAAAAATATCATTTAATACACAGCAAGAAGAAAATGAATTTATATACAAATTTTTCGACTTATTCTATAGAATGCCAGTAACATCAATATTGACAATGGAGAAAACTGATAATGAATCTTTTACAAGATGGGAGTTTATGGCTGATGGAATAATAAAACTTAGAGTCTATGCTCTTGAGGATTATAGAATTAGGGGCTTAGAAATAATAAAGATGAGGGACACACCATTTTACGAGCATCTTGTTCCATATTATATTACTTCAAAAGGCATACAGATTTTGCCACAAGGAAGGGTATTCAGGCCAAAGGAGGAAATACTTTTATGAAAGCCCAAGCATCTGTTGAAAGTATGGCTATGCTATCTTTATCTTTAATGATAATTCTTTCCTTATCTGGAATAGCATTTTTACTGTTAGGAACATTAAACGAAAACTTAGAGAAGCAGAGGGCTTTAGTTTTTATTGATAAACTTCAAACAAACTCTTTATCTGTTTATATGCAGGGCCAAGGAGCTAGTAAAAAAGTATTATTATATTTCCCAAATGAAGCAAATATTACAACAAACAACACAATTGTAATATTAAATATAAAAAATAGTACAATTGCAAGGGATTTTGGATTTAACATCACTATTGCCCAGCCTTCATCATCTGGTTATGTTGAATTTATAATAAACAATTCTGGAACAAGCGTGGGGGTTTATCCTCAATGAGTAACAGTATAGAAACAATTGTGATTTTTGGTTTTCTTTTAAGCATTGTAATGCTATCTATAGTCATTGGACAGGGCAATATGCAAGTAATGGCATTAAAAAAAGACAAGAGCGATTTAATGTATGCAAATTCTGTATTGAATAATGCAATAACCCAACTTGTTTCATGCTCTGATAATTGTAGCATTAATGTAAGCTTTCCTTCTTACATCATAATAAATAAGAGCTCAGATACATGTATTTTAAGCAATGGCAATAACTTTTTGAATTGCTTTATACCATTTAACAAAACATTCTATGTTAATGGGACTGTTTTTAGAATGAAAATAAATAATACAAATTTTGGGGTTGATGTAATTGAATAGCATCGATGCCTTAATGTCCTTTTTCATATTTATTTCCTTATTTCTCTTCATAAACGGCATTGTGAATAATACAAACATAGAGATATCTTTACATGAGAAAAGCATAAATTTTGATCCAATAAGAGCGTTTTGTTTTCCTGGAGATGGCGCTTTATGGGATATAAATACTGGTTATGCTGGCTTTGGCAAATATTATAATTTTTGCACATTAGAAAAAAGGAAACTTGATTATTATATATCATTGCTTTCAACAAATAATGAAAATGCAAAAGAAATGCTTGGCATAGCAGGAAAAAACATTACATTAACAATAAGTGATATAAATGGCACATTATACTACAATTATGCAGAAACATTATCTAATGACAGAGATATTTATACAATATATGGAACTTTTAATAACAGGCCAGTAAAAATAAAAATACAAATAAGCAGTGGTTAAATGAAAAAGGGCCTTTATTTTTCTCTTGATGGTCTTATTGCAATAATAATATTATCTTTATTCATATCAAATGTTATAATGCTTGACCAAAATAATGGAGATAAAAGCATTGAAGCATATTCATTAAGCCTTGCAGCAATGATGGAAAAAAACATGCCATTGAGTAATTTATCAAATAATACAACAATGTTAAACTTCTTTAACAGCTTAGATAGCCAATATTGTTTTTATTATGAATTCTATGGCTTCCCGCCCCCTCAGAATAACCCAAGGCTTTTATTCAATGTTACAAGAACTGGCTGCAATATTTCAGCAAATTATTACCAGTTGTTCAGGAGCATATTGAATGATCAAGATTTAAGAGTAAGAGATTTATCTTATGGCTTTAGGATGAGAGTATGGCAAAAGCTTTCATAAATCATCTGTACTTAATATTTTATGTCTTGCCAATGCTTGCTTTGATATATGCTATTAATTTAAATATGCAAAGGGCACAAGAATCAAGTTATACAACATTAAATTATATAACAGATGATATTATAGAAGATTTGAAAACAATTTTATATGCAAATACAGATAAAAAAATAACAATACAAAGGCAGGGAAACCTTGCCATTATAAGTGTATTTGATATAATGAATGATTCAAAACTTGAAGGTATGAGTTTAAATCAAAATATAAATAAATACACTTCAAAGGTTTTGCCAAAATTTATAGTTTTTTATGGACTAACCACATATGCCTTTTCAATTAATTGGCAAAATGAGCCAACACTATTTTTTACAAATGGAATGAGCCAGAGAACTTATACGCCAGGGAATAATGTTAGATATGATTTTTTTGGAAATGCAAATACAAGCATGATAAACCTTACAATAAATTATACAAATGGCATAATGCCTTTTGTAAAAATTTGCACATTTAATGGCTTGCCAATATCATGTAATGGCGGCACATATGGGGCAGGGACATTTAATGTAACGCTAAATTATACAGATAATATAGGCAATGCATTATTTATATTCAGAATAAATCCTAATGTTGCGAATACATTTCAAATAACTTATATAGGAGCCCAGACAAGGACAACAACATTAAACATGGGCTTAGTTGGTTCAAATCAAAGATCTATAAGATATAATATAAATCAGCAAGCGTTTGCCATAATAAATGCAACATTTATAAATAATGAGCAAAATTACATTATGGCATATCTTCCAGGAAGTATTAATTTAACACAAGCAACATTTTCAAAAAGCATTAATATTATTCCTATAGAGGAGGGGTAGAAATAAATGATGATTAAAACTAAGATTGATAAACTTTTTGAAATGCAGGAAAAGGCCATTACATTGAAAAATGCAATAGAGCTAACTGATATAAGCAAGAAAGAACTTGAAGACATATTAGAAGCATTAGAAAATGTTGGGGCCATTGAGCTTTATTATTTGCCATTACCATTTACGCAACCAAGAATAAAAATAAAGCCATTTTATTATGAATATGAGAAACAGAAAATAGGGAAAGAAAAAGAAAAATATGAAATAAAGAGCAATGATGGGCTTTATAAAGCTGAGATAAGCATAATGGAAAGCAAAGATGGTTTAACTTATAACATTGATTATCCAATACCAGGGCCTTTAACTTCACAGTATTTAAATGCAATAGCAGATAAAATTTTTGCAACATTGCCAGCTGAAACATTTCTTATAAGTGAAGAAGAGAGAAAACAAAAACTTTATGAAAAGCAAGTAGAGGAGGCATTAAAATTTTTTAAGGATATAACATACAATGAGGAAGATGCATTATTGCTTGCTGGAATATTAAAAAGTCAAAGTTTTGGCATAGGGAAAATAGATTACATACTAGCAGATCCAGAAATAGAGGAGGTAGTAATAAATAATGCCTTTACTCCCCTCATAGTATATCATAGAAGGTATGGATGGCTAAAAACAAATATAAAAATTGGCAGTGAAGAAGAAATTGTAAATATATCATCAAAGATAGCAAGAAGGTCTGGCAGGCAGATAACAATTTTAACCCCATTACTTGATGCACATCTCATAAAAGGGGAGAGAGTTAATGCTACTTTATATCCTATAAGCATAAGAGGGAATACTATAACAATAAGGAAATTCTCAGAAGAGCCATATACAATACCATTCTTAATAAAAAATGGCACTTTGAATGTTGATATGGCCTCTTTATTATGGCAAGCAATAGAACTTGAAATGAACATGCTCATTATAGGTGGAACTGCAACTGGTAAAACAACATTGCTAAATGCATTATTGATGCTTATAAATAATAAGCAAAGGCTCATAACGATTGAAGATACAAAAGAACTTAATTTACCAGAAACATTTGAAAACTATGTTTCATTGCTAACAAGAGAACCAAATCCAGAAGGGCTTGGACAAGTAACACTGCTTGATTTAATGATAAATGCTTTGAGGATGAGGCCAGATAGAATTATTGTAGGAGAAATTAGAAGAAAAGAGGAAGCAATAGTTTTGTTTGAGGCAATGCATACAGGGCATAGTGTCTATTCAACATTCCATGCTGATACAGCTTATATAGCAGTAAAGAGATTAACAGAAGAGCCTATTGCTCTTCCTTATCAAGAACTCGAAGTTTTAGATTTCTTTGTTACATTAAGGAGGGATAAAAAAACTGGATTAAGAAGAATATTTGAAATAGGCCAATTTTTAAGTAAAGAAGCAAGCACAGTAACTGAGAGGGTTTATGTACATAGAGCAAGAACAGACACTTTTGACTATCTTGGCCTGCCAGTAAAGTACATAGAAAAAATTGCATTATATACTGGCATGACAAATGAAGAAATAGAAGAGGATATAAAACAAAAATCAGAAATATTGAAATATGCTGTAAAACATAATTTTATAAGCCCATTAGCATTTAGCAATTTTATACAAAATTATTATGAAGACAATACATTTTATGACAAAATTAAAAAAGGCCTAATTAAAGTGAGAAAATGATATTTAACGCTGAAAAACACAAATTTTTGAGGAGGTTTGAATTTATAGGTAACCTTCTTATCAGAATATTTCCATTCGTTAAGCATGACTTATTAGTATCGGGAGAAAAAGTGAAGCCATCACTTTTTATGACTGCTCTGTTCTTGAATGCCCTCTTTATCCCTCTATTTATATCAATATCCATATATTTATATTTTGGCCCTCAATCTATATTTATAACAATTATTTCATTCTTTTATTTATTTCTCTTTGTTTTTATATTTGGACTTGCTTACCCTAGAGCTAAAATAGTAGATTTGAGTAAAAGTATTGATAAGGATTTAAGCATTTTATTAAGTGATATTATTATACAATTAAAAAGCGGCGTATTGCTTTATGATGCATTAGTAAGTGCTGGCACAGCAAATTATGGGCTCGCAAGCAAAAAAATAAATGAGATGATAAGAAAGATTAGCCAAGGTTATTCAGAAAGAGCTGCAATGCAAGAACTGGCATTAACAATTAGGAGCGAGTTTATGAAAACAACTATGTGGAGGATTGTATCTTCTTTAAGAATAGGGGGAAATGTTGTTTATTTGCTTGATGCTATAACAAAAACTGTGAAAGAATATAATGAAAGAGAAATGAAAATGTATATAGATTTAATAAATATCGGCCTTATGTTTTTTTTACTTTTAGGGGTCGTGCTGCCATCAATAGCGATAATATCAGGCTTAATAATATTATCTGCTAGTGGGATACCATTTTCAGTCCATTTATTAATTGCTATATATGCATCCTCTTTAGTATTGCAATTATTTATAATAGGCTATATAAGCGTATCTAAACCAGTTGTGATGAGATGAGCTTTTATTCAACAATAGGAAGTATTATTCCTGAAAGTTTATTAAAAAATGTTAAAAGAATGCTTGTATACGCTGGTATTAAAGAAGATCCAGAAACATATATAGGGAGGATATTATTTCTAATGTTATTATTGCTTTTAATACCGCCATTATTAAAGCTTGTATTAGACCTTTATGGCCTTTATTTCCTTAATAATGCAATAGTATTAATATTAGAGCTTTTTTTATTGGTTTTAACTCCTTTTGCTTTTTATGCACATCTCTCTTTTATAATATCTTCAAGAGCAGAAAGAGCAGAAGAAGTTTTTCCAGATTTTTTATATGATTTAGGAGCAAACCTTAATAGTGGCATGCCTGTTTTCCAAGCTTTCTTGGCAAGTGCATTGAAAAAAGAATTTGGCGTTTTATCAGATGAAGCAAAGGATGTGTATGAGAAATACCAGACAGAAAATTTAAACAAAATGTTTGATGAGTTAGCATTACGCTTTGATTCAAGGCATATTGAAAATTTTGTAAGATTTTTTGAGAGATCCATTGCATTAGGTGGAAGCATGTCAGATCTATTGCAAAGCTATGCTGAGGAAATGAAATATATATTAAACATGAGACAAGAATTGAAGCAAAGAACATTAAATTATGTTGTTTTTATAGCAATAATAACGGTATTTATTTTTCCATTCTTGCTTTCAATTGCCTATACTTATATAACTATGATGAGCTCATTATATGGGAATGTTAAAGTGCAATCATCAGTTGGAATTTCTATTTTAACACCAATTATATCAATAACAAAAGAAGAGATGTACATACTAAGCATTATTTTTATATTTCTATCAGGGCTTCTTACAAGCTTTTTGATATCTGTTTTGAGAAAAGGAAAAGTGATCTTTTTCTTGAAATATGTTTTTATAATATGGCTTATAACTTATACAATATTTTTCCTTTCATTAAATGTACTTGCAAAAATTCTCATTTTAAAAACCTAAAGCTCTCTCAGGGCATTTTGCCACTAATTTGCTATTAATTAATATGCTGTTGCTATAAATATGCTGTCGATAATTAATATGCTGGTGATGTTGATAATTAGCGTAATTATAGACAATTATACAATTATAATCATGAGTAAGCATAGTTATAGGTAATTGTAAGAATAATTATAGGTAATTTATAGGTAATTTATTTTAATTATGATAGTAGAATAGCAGTAAATAGAAACAAATTCAAATCTTTTCTATAATGAAACTTCCTTTTATAACATATGCGGAAATAGAATCATCTCCATATTTATTTTTTATTGTCTTTATTAAATTTATTACATTGCCAGCTTTTTCTTCATTATCTATTATTATTGCAGATTTTAACAACCTTTCTTCTTTTATCCCATACTTTTTTAGGTTGTAATAAAAAACTCGCTTTACATTTATATAAAACGCATTTTTATTTATGTCATATAATATCAATGTATCCATAGCTACACTATTACCAATCCTTTTTTAAATCTTTTTCTTCTTGCCTTCTTCCTACCTTCTATACAATGGTTGAATAGTGGCAAAATGGGGGGTCTGAGGATTGCTGTTTTTTATTGTTTTTGGCTGTGATTCTTTCTGATAAGAGCTTTGTTTTTTGAGATACTGTTTTTAATTATTTTCTCTAAAATTCATTATGGTAAACAAAGAAGAACTAAAAAAAGCTTTCAACAAAGATTGGGAAAAACATTATAAGTTAGATATATTAATAAAAAAGGGATTTAAAAGGCAGCAATGTATGAAATGCAAAAGAATGTTCTGGGCACTTGATAATAGGCAATATTGTGCTGACCCTTCATGTATAGGCTATGAGTTTATAGGTAATCCTCCATCTAATTTAAAGCTTGATTATGTTGAAACATGGAAAAAAATAGAGAAATATTTTGTCCAGACAGGGCATACAAGCATAAAGCCATTTCCAACAGTTGCCAGATGGAGAGATGATTTATATTTCACAATAGCAAGCATTAATGATTTTCAGCCATATGTTGTTAATGGTGAGCTTGACCCAATTGCAAATCCTTTGATTGTACCCCAGCCTTGTATAAGATTTAGTGATATATCAAATGTTGGCATAACTGGCAGGCATTATACAAACTTTGTTATGATAGGGCAGCATGCATTTAATAATGACAGAACAGGACTTTTTTACTGGAAAGAACAAGCGATTGAACATGACATAAATTATTTAAAATCACTTGGCATAAATGAGCAAGACCTTGTTTTTCATGAAGATGTATGGGCTGGCGGAGGAAATTTTGGGCCTAGCATAGAATATTTTTCAAGAGGCCTAGAATTAGGAAATTGCGTTTTTATGCAATATGAAGAACTTGCAAATGGTGAATCAAGGGAATTAAAAACAAAAGTCATTGATATGGGCGCAGGGCTGAGCAGGCTGTGTTGGATTACACATGGAAGTTATACAAGTTATGAAATTGTCCTTGGTAAGCCAGTATACTATCTAAAAGATGCATTTGATATACATGTTGAACAAGAACTTTTTGCAAAATACAGCAAATATGCTGGTTATTTAAATGTTGATGAAGTTGAAGACATAGAAAAGGCAAGAGAAGATGTTGCGAAAGCATTGAATATAGATAAAAACTTACTTTTTGACCAACTTGAGCCATTGCAAGCAATTTATGCAATAGCAGACCATACATTAACGCTGCTATTTACTATAACAGATGGCATGATGCCTTCAAATTCTGGGGGAGGTTATAACTTAAGAATACTTGCGAGAAGAATATTTGCTTTTGAAGATAGATATGGCTTTAATATAGATTATGGCAAAGTGCTTGAACTTCATATGGAACATTTGAAAGGATTATTTGATCAATATAAAGAGAGCATAGACACGGTTGCAAATGTAATAACTGATGAAAGGAAAAAATATGTTGAAACAAAAAATAGAGCAAAGGCCAGAGTAATAAATATAATAAAAAAGGCAGAAAACAAGGCAATAACAACTCAAGATCTTATAACACTTTACAAAAGCGATGGAATACCGCCAGAATATATAAAAAACCTAGGGAAAGAGCACAATGTAAATATACAGATGCCTGGAAACTTTTATGAACTTGTAAGAGAACCAGATTCAGCAAAGAAACAGCAAGATGAAATAAACATAGATGTATCTAAATATGACCAAACATATAAAATGTATTATGATTATGATATGCTGGAAGAATTTGAAGCAACTGTTATAGGGGTTGAAGGCAATTGGGTGATATTAGATAAAACAATGTTCTATCCAGAAGGAGGAGGCCAAATAGGAGATACTGGCTGGCTTGATGATATTAAGGTTGTTGATACGAAAAAGATAGGTAATGTAATAATACACAAGGTTGAAAGGCCGGCATTTAAAAAAGGGCAAAAGGTAATAGGCAAAGTTGATTGGGAGAGAAGAATAAAGATAACAAGGCATCATACAGCAACGCATCTCATTACAGCGGCAGCCAGGCTTTTATTTGGAAAACATATCTGGCAGGCTGGGGCAAAAAAAGAAGAAGATAAAGCACATATAGATTTAACGCATTATGAAAGGTTTAGCCAAGAACAAATTTTTGAAATTGAAAAAAAAGTTAATGAGTGGGTCATGCAAGATATAGACATAAATGCTGAAACAATGCCAAGAACAATAGCAGAAGAGAAATATGGCTTTACTATATATCAAGGAGGAGCTGTGCCTGGCAAGGAATTGAGGATAATATCAATAAAGGGCATAGATGCAGAAGCATGCGGCGGAACACATCACATGTTAAAAAGAACAGGGCAGATAGGATTTATAAAAATAATAAAAAGAGAAACAATAAAAGATGGTGTTGAAAGGCTTGTATTTAAAGTTGGGCAAGCTGCCCTTGATTACCTAAATGATAGGGAACAAATTATAAGAGATGCTAGTAATGTATTTAAAGTTCCTTCAAATGAGCTTGTTAAAACTTGTGAAAGGTTCTTCAATGAATGGAAAAAAAGTAATAAAAAAATCGAAAAGCTTGAGCAAATGCTAATAAAAACAATTGCTGAAAAACAAAATATTATTGAGCTAGATTTCGAGCCTAGCATAGTGCCAGAAATTGACAATGATATATTTATAATAACTGAAGAAAATTTATACATTGTTGGCAAGAATGCAAGCATAATATGGGATAAATTAAAAGATAGGTTAATGCTTAAAGGAGGCGGAAAGGGCAATTTATTTAAAGCAAAAATTGACAACAAGGCATTACTAAAAAAGCACATAATGGAAATGATGGAAAGCATGCAATAGCTTATCAGTAAAGTTCAAATGGTTAAATTTAATTTCTTATAATCTTTTATAAACCTTAAAAATGCGCTGCTTTTTATAATATATACACTACGCCCCTTTAATTCGTGTATAAAATTAAGTTTTGTCAATATAAAACTATCTACCTCATCGCAATTGCATAACTTTACTGCATTATTATTAATGCTACCACAACAATCAAACCATCCTGCAAAATAGTTTGCTGAATAATCATTTATTGCAATAAACCTGTATTGCCTTTCTTTACTAAATTTTTCAAGTCTTTTCTTTATTCTGTAATTATAAAAATATATTGCATCTTTTGAATAAAGGAATTTTTCGCTTAATTTTAATTTTTGGCATATGTCAAAAAATATGTGTTTCGCCCTTCCTTTTATGCCAACTCCTTTTTCATATTTGCAATGTTGCCATAATCCAAGCAAATAAGCTAAATCTTGTGAGAATTCCATATTTTTTCTATCCTGTCAATTTTTCTTCCTTTTTCTTTTCTTCAGTTTTCTCCTCTTTTTTTAAGGTTGCCGTTAAAGTCGGCGTTAAAACCTCCTGCTCCTTTTCCTTTTCTTTTAATTTATCAAGCTGTTCATTTAATGCCATGCCAAAAACAATATTAAAATTTGTCATGTATGATATAGCAACTTTATTTCCCTCAAACCCAAGTTTTTCAAATACATCAATAAGATTTGTTTTATCATATTCTGAAAATGGTTCCTTTCCTTCTAATGCCCTGTTCAATGCAGAGCTTGTTATTGCCTGCAATTTTAAATAAGCTTCTTTTCCTTCTGGTTTTTTATGAAGGGCAAGATTTGAATAAGCATGTAATATTGCCTTTGCGAATATTGCCCCATTCACATAACCATTTTTTATACTATCTTTTATGAGTGCTATTTCATCTTTACTCAAAGGCTTTGCTTTTTGGATTTTTTCCATTATGCTATTAAGAAACTCAAATAATGCCATATAATCATCCTGATAACAAACTTTTTATTTTACTATTATTATCACTGCTTATAGCAACTTCTGTTATTTTGTCTGCTCTTAAGATGTATATAGCATTTAAATCTATGCCAGCCTTATATATGACTTCAGTTAATTTTGCCAGCTCCCCTGGTTTATTTTCCAATTTTACAACAATAATGTCATTCTCATTTACTTCTATATTTATTGGAGCCCTTTTTAACATTTGACTTGCTGTCTTATAGTCGTTTGTTACAATCCTGAATATTGCTGTTTTTTCATTAATTGCAAATGCAGTAATTGCCTCTATATTTATTCCAGCATTTCCAAGTAAGCTTGCTATTTGAAACAAAGTGCCTGGGTTATTCTGTGTTTTTATGATGAACTCTTTTTCTATGCTAAAATTCCACTTCATATTCTCACCAATGTGAAAATATGCTATAAGGGATTTTAAATATTTTCTGTTATTTTATTTTATGGATTTAATAGCAGAAATTAAAGAACAAGTTGAAAAAAACATCAAGGATTACATAGAAAAATTTGAGACGAGGAAAGACATAATAGATGTTATTTATGAATATATATCAAGAGATGCAAAGAGGATAAGGCCCGTAATAATGATCTTGAGTGCCAAGGCAATTGATAAGCAAAGGTTAAAAATATTTGAAAAAACTGCAATAGCTATTGAGCTTTTTCATAATTTTACACTAATACATGATGATATAGAGGATGGCTCATATTATAGAAGAGGTAAGCCGACATTACATGTTTTATATGGTGAGCCACTAGCAATAAATTTTGGAGATGCCTTATTTAATGTTGTTTGGCATTCTATTATAGAATCAGGATTAACAAAAAATGAAATGCTTTTAATAAATAAAACATTCCAGGAAGTTGTTGAAGGCCAGCATATAGAGATAAGTGCAGTACATGAAGAAAGGTTTGATCTGGCTTATGAGGATTATTATGAGATAGCAAGCAAAAAAACAGGAGCTCTTATTGCTTTATGCATAGCTTTACCATTTTATAAAAAAAGCAAAAAAACGTTTAAAAAGGTTTATAAAAGCGTTAAAGAGCTTGGAATAGCATTCCAGATTTTGGATGATGTTCTGAATCTAACAGGAGATTTTGAGAAATATAAGAAAAAAATAGGTGATGACATAACAGAAGGCAAAAGAACGCTTATGGTTATATACACAATGAAAAACTCAAAAGATAAAGATGAATTAAAAGCAATATTGTCAAGCCATACAAAAGATGAAGAAAAAATAAAGAGGGCAATACAAATTATAAAAGAAAGCGGGGCAATAGAATTTGCAAAGAATAAGGCAAAAGAACTTGTTGATAAAAACCTGCCTATCTTAAAGCAAGCTTTTCCTGATTGCGAAGAAAAAGAAGCCCTGATGTCAATAGTTAACATGTTCATAAATAGAGAAAAATAACTGTAAGTAAGAAGGCAAATTAACTTATACACATGCCTTCTTACAATCATCCAACCCCTATTAAGCCCTGTAGTAAGAAGGCGCTTACCCTTATACACACGCCTTCTTACAATCATCCAACCCCTATTATACGCTTTGGGAAGAAGACACTAACCCTGATAAACTTGCTTTCTTAATGGTCTAAGACTTATTGATGTGATAAGTTTAAAAACATTTTGGAACACTATAAATAACATATGTCAAAATCAACAAAAAAAATATTTAAAACAGCAGCACTATCAGCTGCTCTTTTACTTACTCCGTTCATTAATCAAAAACCACTTTTGGAGAGAAAGCAGAAAGAAGCATTATATTATAGTAGACAAGAGCTTAGTTATATTACTGAACCTGTTCTATTTTTTTATGAAGGCCATGGTGAAGCATTTTATTCTATTGAAGCATCAAAGGCCATACCAATTATAAAGAAATATGGTTTTGACTTACTTTTTTTAGAATGTTTAGATGAACACGAAGGCAAAGTAAAAGCTGCACATAAAGCATTTGCAGAAAACAAAGCTGATGAAAGTGATGAAAGAATAGATAAACTTAGAAAACTACTTGAGAATAACTATGTTATGGGCACAGCTGATGCTTACTTAAGACTTATAAAAGCAGCAGCAGAATCACAAATGGAAGTTGCCTGCATAGATGTAAAATTAGATGTAGCTAATAAAAATGGAAAGCTAATGTTTAAAGATGAAAAAGAAGCTGTTGATACTACGCAAAGAATTCTTTTTTCAAGAGAACTTCATATGCTAGATAAGGTAATGGAAGAAATTAAGAAGGGCAGAAAAGTGGCAATATTTATAGGATTTTTACATGCTACTTCAGATTACGGAGGAGCTGTAGTAAAGTACTTTTTAAATGAAAAAGAATACAAAAAATATATAGAGCATCCGACAATAAAGAAAATGTTATTAGATAAAGGGATATCAGTAGCTATATATTCATATCAAAATAATGAGACAAACCCTAACTAAGCTTGCATTTTTTCTCTTTTTTCTACTTTCGCACTCTTTTGCTCCTTAAGCTTTCCTTCTATTTCATATCTCATATCAGGTCCTTGAATACTTCCTCCCTGCTGAATAAAATCCCTAGCAGTACTCATGTAGCCAGGTGCGTATGAAAATTGAAATGAGAAAAGGTATGCTGCTAAATCTATATTTGGTTTTCCAAGCTCAAGCTCTTTTCTTAGTAACTCTGCCTGTTTGTTATTCATACTAGCCCTATATTCATTTTCTCCCACCCCTCTTATAATTATCTCATTTCTTTGAAGATTAATTTCGATTTTAGCATATGGCTGTTTTGGTTCTTTATCAGAAACAGTAAGTTTGCCATCTTCTCCTGTATAGGCATACATTGTTTTTATTTCAGCCATATATATTTTGAGAATAAAAAGATTTTTAAATAGGTCCAATATTAAAATGGGCTAGGCAAATTACTATTAAACATGCTTCTTACAAACATAATTACTTACTACATTTTACTACTTACTACCTTTACTAATTACTACCTAATTCCACTGCATTTTACTATCATATAAATTTATAAAAAGGTATAAAGTAGAGAAGGAAAGTGGCAGCTAGAATTCTATATAAACTTGATCTTTTTCTGCTGTTATTTTAAAAGCCCTTACTGGTTTTATTTTTTCTCCTGTTAAAGGATTTGATATGACTTCTCCAGTTTTTATATTAAAGACAGCAGCATGGCATGCGCACATTATTGCATAATCTTTTAAAAAACCTGTTGACAATGGGCAGTTTGCATGTGTACAAACATCCTGTAATGCATAAAACTCCTCATTTTTCCTAATAATGCAGAATCTAAACCCATATGCATAAGCTACATTTATTCCATTAACGAAATCATTTATATTTCCTATTTTTACTTTTGCCATTTTCCATCCTCTATTATTTTCTTTGTTTTCTTTGGGTCTGCTCTACCTTTTGTTAGTGCCATAACTTTTCCAACAAGAAATGATAGCGCCTTTTCTTCGCCTTTTTTGTAATCTTCGAATGCTTTTATGTTTTCTTTAATAACCTTTTTTATTATTTCAATTAATTCTTCATCACTTATTTTTTTATACTTATTTATAGCACTGCTGATTTTTTCTCCTTTGTCAATATAATTTATTAATAACATCTCCATAGCATCATCACTAATGAACATGTTGAAAAAATGTTCAAGCAATACTTTAATTTCATTTTCTTCTAGATTTGCTTTTCTAAATTGCATATGCCTGTAATTGAGTTGTTTCTTTAATGGGCCCTTTATCCAATTTGCTAATGCAACTTTATCGAAGTATTTTGATAAGTTTTCATAAAAATCGGCAATCTCCTTTTCTTCTATTAAAACATGTGCAACTTCTTTATTTATCCCATTTTTTATAAATCTTTCAGCCCTTTCATATGGCAGCTCGCCAAAATCTTTTGTAAATGATAAATCTATTGTTAATGGCATTAAATCTGGCTCTGGCATATATCTATAATCTTCCTCTGTTTCTTTTTTCCTTAAACTTATTGTTTTCCCTCCTGCTTCATCAAAGTGTCTTGTTTCCCTTTCAACTTCTAAGCCCCTCTCAATCAACGATTTTTGCCTCTTTATTTCATATTCTAATGCTATACCAACATTTTCAAATGAATTTATATTTTTAACCTCCACTCTATTGTGCCCCTTTATGCTTATATTAGCATCAACTTTAACTGTGCCGTTTTCTTTTATTATATTATAATATCTCAACCCAAGTTCCAGCTTTTTTAAAATCTGTTTTGCATGCTCACTTCCTTTAATATCAGGTTTAGTCACAATTTCTATTAATGGAACCCCTGCTCTATTATAATCAACAAGGCCTTTTTTTAATTCATACCTCCCAGGATCTTCTTCTATGTGCACTTCTTTTATAGCAACATCATCCAAAAAGCCTTCAACTGCTAAAGGTGTGCTTGTTCTTTGATAACCTGCTGGAAGATCGGGATAGAAGTAGTGCTTCCTTAATAAATAAAATTTATCAAGCAATTTACATTTTAGCAAATAGCCAGCATTGTAAGCTAAATGAACTGCATATGAATTTATTGGTTTTGGTTTTGCTCCAGGCTGTGCTGTACATATCTCACATATCAATGTATTTGGCTCTTGTTCTTGCTCATTTTTACATTCACAAAAAAGCTTGCTTTGAGTATTTAACTGCACGTGTATTTCAAGCCCTATAAGTACATCCATAAATTAAAATGAAGGATTGTTTTTAAATATTTGACTTAAAATATATTGATGATTGCAATTATAGGAAAATCAATTTTGGGGCAAGAGATATATAATTATTTACCAGTTAAAAATAAGATCATTATATCAAGGTCTGACGGAATTCAATATATAAGAGAAGATTTTGTAAAAAAATTAAAAACTGCAAAGGCCATAATATGGGCAGCAGGCAGCTACAATGCAAAAGATATGCAGAGGGAACACATAAAGCCAATAGAGGAGTTAGTAAGTGCATTAAAAAGGCAGCAGAAGCTTATATATACATCAAGTATATCTGTTTATGGAAAATCAATTAAAAGAGAGATAGATGAGAATATTGAGATAAATCCAGATACAAAATATGCGATGGCAAAGGCAAAAGCAGAACAAATAGCAAAAGAGCATGAGAATACAATAATTTTTAGGCTTGGAGTTTTGTATAGTCATAAATATAAAGCATATTCAACAATATTCAAGCTCATATCTCTTGGCATATGCCCATATTTTGGGAATGGGCAAAACAATGTGCCTTTTACTTATATAAAAGATGTATTGCCATGTTATAAAAATGCTTTATCATTACAAGGAAATGACATTTATAATGTATCTGGAAAAGGCTGTAAGCAGATGTATGCAATAAAAATTGCTTCACAAGCAATTGGCAAAAAACCAATTTTGTTTAAAATGCCAATGAATATAGCAGTTATTTGCGACATATTTGGATGCTTTTTAAATACTGAAGCTGTAAAGAGCATATCATCAGATAGGAATATAAATAATAAAAAAGCTATTGACTACCTTGGATTTAATGAAACGCCGATAGATAAAGGCATAAAAAAAGAGGTAATGCTATGGAAGAAAAAACAAATGAAAATGAAGGAGAAGTAATTAAGCTATTTTATGACATGAATGCTTATGAAAATGCTAATTATTATTTTCAACTAGCAAAGAAATATGCAAAGAAAGCAGAACAAGCAAGGAAAGCGATAGAAGAAATGAAAAAGAAAAACTTAAAAAAAGAAGAAAAAACAAAGCAAAACATTGTAATAAGCATGCCATATTTTTATACATCTGTAAAAAACCTTTACTGCACTGCAGGAAGAAATGCAGAAGAAAATGAAAAACTACTTAGGAAAAGCACTGAAAATGATTTGCTTTTTCATGCTGATATTCAAGGAGCAAGCACTGTATTGCTCAGAGATGGAATAAATGCTGAAATAGATGACAAGCTTGATGCTGCTTGTTATGCTGCATGCTATAGCAAAGCATGGGTTTTTGGCTATAGTTCAATAGATGTTTATGCTTTCAAAAAACAACAAGTATATAAAGAACAGCAAAAAGCAGGCGCATTTAATATAAGCGGAGAAAGGGAATGGTTTAAGAACATGCCTTTGAGATTGAAAGTTGCCTTAATAGGCAATGAAATTTTCATTCTCCCATACAGATGGCATGGGAATAAAGAAATTACCAAGCAAGTTGAAATAAGGCCAGGCAATATTGATAAAAATCAAGTATCAAAAAAGCTTAGTGAAATATTTAAGTGTGATGAGAATTATATAAAAAGCATTTTACCGCAAGGCAAGTTTGTCATTAAAAAAGAGTGATAGAATGGCTGGAAAAAGAGAGCAAACAGAGCATTTAGATGGAAGAATATGCATTTTGCCTCAGTTAAAGGGCATAAACCCAAATGTTTTATATGAAGTTGGTTTGGCCCATATAGGTTTAATATTGCTCATCAACAATAAGGAGAAGATTGTTTTTTCTGACTCATTAAGCAAGGGGTCAATAGAGCAAGAAACAAAAGGAAAAAGCATTGCTGTATATGACATTAAAGAATTTGAAAAATATATAAGAAATGAAAGCATAATGCTTGATTTCTCAAATTGTCCTTTGAACTTTTATTTATCATTAAAGAAGATTGCAAGAAAAATACAGAACTGCTCTGAGATGTTTATGAAAAAAAGGATGAAGAAAAGGCAGGATGAAATTGAAAAAATGAGAAAAGCAAGCAAAATAGCATTAAATGCATTGAATGAGCTTAAAGATAAGATAAGGGGTAAAACAGAGAGGGATTTGAAGTTTAAAATTATAGAATATTTTGCAGAACAAAAAGCATATGAAGCATTTCCTACAATTATTGCATCTGGGAAAAATGCTAGTTTCCCACACCACATGCCTTCAAATAAGAAGTTGAGTAAAAATATATTAGTAGATAGGGGATGTTCTTATATGCATTATTGTTCTGACTTAACTGATGTTATTAATGTGGAAAGCAGGGCAGCTAAGGAAGACTATGAATCTATAAAGCAAGTTTTTTATTCCATTCTTGATGACTTGCCAAACATTGAAAAAGCAAATGAATTGCATGAGCTTTATATCGAACTTTATAAAAAATACAGATTAAAGGAAATGCCACATTTAATAGGGCATGGCATAGGATTGCAAGTTCATGAGTGGCCAATAATTAATGGTAAATCAGATCATGAAATCATTGGCACGACAATAACAATAGAGCCAAGCATATATAAAAAGAACTATGGCCTTAGATTTGAAAGAGTCATATATATAGGAAAAAGAAAAGCACGTATATTACTTTAATTCATTTCATGTTTACCCAATTTATCTCATAATATATGTTATCGCTGTTTTCAAGTTTTATCCTTTCTGCCTTATAAAATGTTACTGCTGCTTCTCTATCTACCAAGCATAATAGTAAAGGCAGATTGTTTTTTATGCAATAATCTAGAGCACTAGCAAGCATGGACCCTCTGACAAAATCTTGCTGTTTCAATATTTTTAATACATAAATTTCATTATTTCTCTTTATCAGCCCATCTGGTTTAAATTTCACAATCTTTTCCTTTGATTTTGGTATTGCTATTATATAACTCTTTTTTACACCATGACAAACCCTTATTGCTCTGCTCCATTGTTCAGCATCAAGGAAAAGGCCTTTAGGAAAAACATGAATTATATGCTTTGAATGCATGCCTTTATCTGGTTGTGCATTTGGTTCATATATTCTGAAATCGCCACCAAATTTGAACCCAGTTTTTAATACATAACCTTTGCTCCTCCAGTCTTTATAAATACTATAAATATCATCAAAAAATCTGTAATAAGGTCTAAAGCTGCCTGATAAAACATTTAATTCTTTCAAAAATTGGCATTCATAAAAATCAAGTAAAAAAAGGTTCCCATAATGTTTCTTATAACTTCCATATTGTCCAAACCAATATTTATAATAAAGATCCTTATCCCCTTTTATAATTGCAAACTGCTTATCCTGGCCCAAAACAACAGCTTTTGCATCTATATTAAAATCATGCGATTTATAAATTTTTATTACCCCATCAGTGATGCTCGCTTTTATGTCTCTTTCTTGAATGTCTTTTATATATTTAAAACCTTTCATAAAAAGTTCTCTGAATACAACGTAGTTAGATATATCAAAACTTGGCATTTCATTTAATTCAAAGTCAATTGAAAATACTTCATTTAATAAGAAAGCCTCGTTAATATTAAGTATTAATTCATCTTTATGAAATGTTCCTATGCCTCTAGCATATATTCTATTTTTTTCACTTTCTGTGCCTTTATATGAAAATAGCCCATTGCCCTTAATAGAGATTTTTCCTTTTAATTGCATTCTATCACTTTTTAGCAAAAAGCAAATATGCTGTATGCACTATCCCTTTATTTTCAGGTCTTGTTGAATTTTCATCTATTTTATAATCAATATGCAATGTTGATAAAACAAAAATGTGTTTAAATATTGCTCTTGCCTTTTTGCATGTTTCTTTTACTTGCTCTATATTTGGCAAAAAGCAAACAAAAAAACCACCAGCTTTCAAGTTTTCAAAAGCCCTCAATGCCATATTATGGGCATCTGGAATATCAGCAATGACAACATCTACATCTTTTTCATCAAAATATTTGCCATCCTGATTTTTTAATATTACATTATTTGCCTTTATCAATTTCATATTATATTTTAAAATTTCAAATGCATCCTCTCTTATTTCATATGCATAAACCCTATTTGCAATTCTTGACAGATAATAGGTTAGAAAACCATTCCCTGCTCCTACTTCAACAACAATGCTTTCTTTTCCAATATCAGCATAAGCAATAATTGCTCCTACATCTTTTGGCAGTATTACTGCCATTTTTCTTTTGAATTTCTTTAATGCATCTGGCATATGAAAATCAAATTTCATTTTCTTTCCCCATACTCTTTTATGAATTTTTCATATACAAATAATAAATCTTTTGTTATTGATGGCTTTCTTCCTGCAAGTAATGAAGATAATTCCTGTTTTGTTAGTGTATCTATCTTCTTGCCTGTTTGCATACTTTTTTGAAATAATTTTAGTTTTATTTCCTCACACAATGCCTTTATATCAGCACTTGAATAACCTTCTGTTGCATTTGCTAAATAATCAAGATCAAATGATGAAGAGAACTTCCCGAGGTGGATTGCAAATATCTGTTTTCTCACTTCCTTAGATGGTGGAGGTATGTATATAATTCTATCAAACCTGCCAGGCCTTAATAAAGCCGGGTCAAGTGTTTGCGGTAAATTTGTCGCGCCCACAACAATGACATTTTTAAGATTCTTCAATCCATCCATTTCTTGTAATAACTGCCCCATCAATGGGTTTGACATGCCAGTTCTTGCAGGAGCAACTGTTTCTATTTCATCTATAAATATGATTGATGGTGCATTGTCCTTTGCCCTGTTAAATGCTTCTTTTAGCACTGTTGCTGCTTCATAATAACCTTTTTTCAGCAATTCAGCTCCACTCAAAAATATTATCGGCACTTTAAACTCTCCTGCTGCTGCCTTCATTATGTATGTTTTTCCAGTTCCAGGAGGGCCAAATAAAAGCAATCCTTTTGGCGGCCTGAGTTGAAACTCCTCAATAAGCTGTCCATATTTTAATGGCAATTCAATTGCTTCTTTTAATGTTTTCTTAACATCTTCCATATCAGCAACATCACTAAATGTCAATTCTGGTGGTTTTTCTTCTTTTTCTTTTGATGTCTTCCTTTCAAATTCAAGCTTAAACTGCTCATGTTCTTCAAGTAAGCTTGCACTGACAGAAGGTTTTGTTATTTTTATTATTCCTTCTAAATCATTCATTGTTATTGGCTCTATATTCCCTGTCTTGCTCGCTCTTTTTGCAGCAATGCGCTTTGCTTCCTGCACGACATTTGATATGTCTGCTGGAGTATATCTTTCAGTCATTTTTGCAAGCTTTTTAAAATCTATATTTTCATTCGGTACTTGGTTTATATAATATTTAAATAATAACTCCCTCCCCCTTTCATCTGGTACACCCATGTATATAACTTTATCTATCCTCCCTGGCCTTAATAAAGCAGGATCAATCATGTTTGGCACATTTGTAGCAGCAACAAATATTATTGGCTTCTTTGATACAACCCCCTCAAGTTCTTGTAATAAAGTGTTTAGAACTCTTGGAGTTACTTCATCTAAGCCGCCACCTGCCCTTTTTTTTGCTATTGCATCAATTTCGTCAAAAAATAAAACAACTGGCGCCTTTTTTCTTGCTAGCTCAAATATTTGGCTTACGTTTTTCTCGCTTTCCCCATAATATGGAGACAAAAGCTGAGATGTTTTTACATAAAGAAATGGAAAGTTCAATTCTTTTGCAAGCGCCTTCATTAAGTATGTTTTTCCAGTTCCAGGAGGGCCAAATAAAAGCAATCCTTTTGGCGGTTTTAGCCCATAAGCATATGCAATCTTAGGATTTTCCAAAGGTGTTTTTATCGATTCTATTAATTCAGCTTTTAATTCGTCATAATTTGCTACATCTTCAAAGCCTTTTAAATTGCTCTCAACGCTTAAATCCTGTACACCAAAAACAGAGAATGGCTGAACCTCCTTTAATCTCCTCTCTATCCTTTCTCTGCTAAATGTATAGCCTTGCTTGTTAAGGAATATGACAAGCCAGTAAGATAATAGGCTATAAAAAATGATCTCAATTTTATAGGCAAATCCAAATACGCGATAAAATAAGAAGTAAAATACTGGTATTGTTAGTAAAACCATTGCTGCTCTTGCCTCTGCTTCTTTATCTCTATAAAAGCCAGTATAGAATGCTGAGACATAGAGCAACGCTGTCCAGTATATGATTTGCAATATTCCCCCCTGATCTATTAATATTGAAGACAGGTTAAAGAATGCTATCTCAAATGTCTTCATCACAGAACCAGCAGCCCTAAAATCAAACAAATTTGAGAATGCTTGTTGAAGTGCATCATAAAATTTGAATATGTCTATTGCTTGTTGTCTCTGCAATATTTGATCTGTAATGACCCTCTGGTGGTTTATTGGCAGGTATGCGCTATTATCAATTTGCCAGAATGAAGAAAGCAATAATATGAATATCACAGACGGCATTGATAGGAGTATGGCCCTAAATGAACCGAGATGCAAGCCAGCAATGAAAAGTGCAAAGTAAATCAAACCGCCAAGATAAGAAAATGGAAATTGAGCAAAAGGCATTAAAATGACGATGTGCAAAAATGCAATCTCTTTCCAGGAAGTCCATACTCTGAATAGTATGAGAGAAAAAATGATGAGATAAAACCATCCAAAAACAGTGCTTTGGTACATTGTTGTTAGAACATTTATTCCTGCAAGTGCAATAATACCATATTCTGGTTTTTTATTATATGCAAAATATGCTGGTATAAGTGCAATGAACGGGGCAATGAGTAAAGGAAATAATGGCAAAGCAGTGAATGATGCTAATGAGGCAAGATAAACAATGATGGCATTAACAAGTCTGTCATTCGCAAGCAAAGCACTTGTATATGCTTTTATTGTTACTTGACTTAATGCAGTTGCCATAAAACCATATATGTAAAATCTTTATAAATATCTGTGCATAAATATTTCTGGTGGGAAAATGACAAAAGAAAGAAAAAAGAAGAGATTTTTTGGAATGGATGATATGGACAAAGACATATTCAGCCCGTTTTTTCATGATGATATAGAAAAAATCATGGAAGAAATGAGAAGAATGATGCTAAAGCTTATGGAAGATATTGGAGAGGAAGCAGAAGAAAAGAAAAATGTAAAAAGCAAAGTTTATGGCATTAATATAACAATTGGTCCAGAAGGAGAAGTAGATATAAAACAGTTTGGCGATTTTCCGACAAAGGTTAAAGAGAAGTCATTAAGGGATACTGATATAAGACAACCGCTTGTTGAAGTGCATAGAGGAGAAAAAGAGTTAAGGGTAGTAGCTGAATTGCCCGGCGTTGAAGAAAAAGATATAAATACAGAAATAAAAGAAAAGAAGCTTATTATAAAAGCAAAAAATAAAATAACGGGAAGAGATTATTATAGGGAAATTGACCTGCCTTATAATGCAACCATAAAAAAGAAAACGTACAAAAATGGCATTCTTGAAATAGATTTAGATAGGCAATAATAAAATTTATCTGGTGATTTTGTGGATATAAGAAGCCCGATCATTACAGTGTTAGGACACGTTGACCATGGTAAAACAAGTTTGTTAGATGCAATAAGGGGTTCAAGAGTAGCAGCAAAGGAATCTGGCGGTATAACTCAGATGATTGGAGCAAGTTTAGTAACAAAAGAAAGGATAATTGAACTTAGCAAAGATCTTAAAGACAGATTTAAGTTTGAATTAGTTATCCCTGGGCTTCTTTTTATTGACACTCCGGGGCACGAAGTTTTTACTAATTTAAGATATAGGGGAGGAGCAATTGCTGATATGGCAATAGTTGTTATAGATATTAAACAAGGAGTACAACCACAAACAATAGAGAGCATAAATGTGTTAAAAGATAATAAGACACCATTTGTAATAGCAGCTAATAAAATAGACCTAATTACTAGCTGGCACAATACTGGAGAAACAAGTTTCATAAAAGCTTTAGAAAAACAAAAGGAAATAACAAAACAAGAATTGGATAACCTAATTTATACTTTAATTGGCCAGCTTAGTTATGAAGGATTTGATGCTGAGAGAGTTGACAGAATAAACGATTTTACAAAACAGCTTTGTCTCTTGCCAATATCAGCGAGGACAAAAGAGGGCATAGCAGAGCTTTTACTAATTGTTTCAGGCCTATCGCAAAAATATTTGAAAGATAGGTTATATGTAAAAAGCAAGGATGTTAAAGGCAGTGTTATGGAGATAAAAGAAGAGAAGGGCATAGGCACAACGCTTGATTGCATTATACATGACGGCATAGTCGAAGAAGGGCAGGAGCTATATTTTCTTACAAAGAACGGTGTGATAAAAAGAAAAATAAAGGCAATATTAATGCCAAATGTTTCATCTAATTATGCAAAAGAGAAATATAGACGAGTAGAAAGAGTAGTTGCTGCTGCTGGGATAAAAATACTTGCATCTGATATAGAAGATGTATTGCCAGGAAGCCCCGTATTTTCTAATTACTCAGAAGAAATAGTAGAAATTGAAAAGATGCTAAAAAAATTCATATTTGAATCGGAGCAGGATGGAATTGTAGTTAAAGCAGATTCATTAGGTAGTATAGAAGCACTTTATAACCTATTAAATAAAAACAATATAAAAATAGCAAAGCTTGACATAGGGCCAGTGAATAAAGACGATATTATTTTTGCTTCTTCAATGGCAAAAAAGAACAGGATGCTTGGAATAATAATAAATTTTAATCTTCCATTATCAAAAAATATTGAAGAGGAAGCAAGAAATAATGACGTAAGGATAATAAGTTCTGATATCATATATAAGATTCCGGAAGTTTTTTTTGAAGTACAAAAGCAAATAAAAGATGAATTAGAAAAAGAAATAGGGACAAAAGCACCAAGGCCATGTATAATAAAAGCATTAAAAGGATTCTTTTTCAGAATAAGCAAGCCAGCAATATTTGGTGTAGAGGTTGTTGAAGGAACATTAAAAGTTGGCACTACTTTAATGGATGAAAAAGGCAATATTATTGGACAAGTAAAATCAATACAGCAAGAAAAAACATCCTTGAAAGAGGCATTAAAGGGCAGCAAGGTTGCAATAAGCGTTGAAGAGGCAGTTTTAGGAAAAGATGTTTTTGAACAACAAGTTCTCTATTCATATTTGGATAAATCTGTTATTGAGGCTTGGGAAAATAGCAATATATTAAGTGAAGAAGAGAAAGCATTACTTGAAGTAATAAAGGATATAATGAGAAAATATAAATTAACAAGATGAGTATATGAAAGTAAAATTCATTGATAAAGAAACAAAAAACAAAATTGCAGAAGTTGATGTGAAAACAAAAGCTGCCATTAAATTTGCAAAAATAGGAAATAATAATATTATTGCTTATGAAAAAGGTGAAAAAACATTTATTGCTGGCTCATTTTGCAGTGCAATTTATGGCAGCGATGAGCATATATATTGTGTTGATAGAGCCATTTTTGGCAAAGATAAATTAGCAGCAAGAGATATAGGGGAATGTATAAATTTTCTTGAATTCATGATTTTTTTATTTCCAAATGAAGAGTACTTTAAGCTAATAAAATTAGTATTTGAATTAGATAAATATTACTTAGAGAATATGCTAATAATAAATGGACTAAAGGGCCCTTTTGAATATTTATAATTTATTAATTTATAAACTCAACAACCATGCAACACATAATTCGAAATATACCAAGAAGGCGTGTTTATAAGCCAATTTGCCTTCTTCAACAAAGCTTATAATAGAGGTTGGAAGATTGTAAGAAGGCGCATATATAAGGGCATTGCCTTCTTACCACAGGGAATAATAATAGGGGTTGGATGTTTGTAAGAAGGCACGTATAATAGGGTTAGTGCCTTCTTACTACATGGAATAATAATAGGGGTTGGATGTTTGTAAGAAGGCACGTATAATAGGGTTAGTGCCTTCTTACCTGGAAGATTGTAAGAAGGCGTGTTTAATAGGGTAAGCGCCTTCTTACCACAGGGAATAATAATAGGGGCTGGATGTTTGTAAGAAGGCACGTATAATAGGGTTAGTGCCTTCTTACCTGGAAGATTGTAAGAAGGCGTGTTTAATAGGGTTAGTGCCTTCTTACTATGCAGGGGGTGGGATTTGAACCCACGAACCCATATGGGACCGGATAACTCACTTAGTTATATAATTAGGCCTTGAGTCCGGCGCCGTTGACCAGGCTGGGCGACCCCTGCTAATAATGAATTTATAATAATAGAATTATAGTAATATTTTAATTTTGTTTCTCTTGTTCTTCTTTTTCTATATCTTCATAACTTCTAATGATCTTTTTAGGTTTTTCTCCTCTTTTTATGAATTTCTTTATCTGATCTCTATAAAGATATAGAGCAGAACCAAAAGCAACAGCAGCAAAAGCAATATATGGCAGCCAATTTATATTTTGATTAATTTTTGGTTTTGATGAATAAACGTAATCCTTCATTTGCTTTGCTGCAGATAATACAGACATGTAATCTCCATTTTCAAATGCCCTTTTTGCCTTTTCTAAGCTATTTTTATAAAATTCATAATTTATATTACTATTGGCCAAAAGTTGCTCTGCTTCGCTTAATTCTTTTTCAGCTATAGCAGCAATATTACCTATTGTTTCATTTATGTTTTCATTCAGCATTTTTAAATCATTCATTGCATTTTGTTTTTGTCTTGGTGTTTTTAGCTTTTCAAAGGCATTCAATTTTTCTTTATAATAAGAATATGAAAAAGGCAGGTAAGAAGTTAATTTAAGCTCTTTTGCTTTCTTTTCTATAGCCCCATAATAATCAACGAGCTTTTGGGTATTTTTATAAATCTCATCAAAGTCTGATGTGTTTATGCTTGCATTCTTTATTTTAGCATTTATTTCATCAAGTTTCTTAGCCGCATTTGATAAATCTTCTAAATTGTATGATATTTTGCTTTTTCTATGCAATGATTCAAATTCAGAAAAATCACTGTCTAATGAATCTATATTCATTGAATTGTTGTAATAATCTTTTTGTGCATTTGTAAACTTTGTCCAAAGCAATTTAAGTTCATCTATTAAAAATGTTTTCTTTGCACTTTCAATTTTATCTGGATCTTTTATATCATTTATGCTGTTATTAAAAGCAATAAGATCATCTTTTATTGAGCTGTTTACAGATAATGCCCTATCTAATTGTGCATAAAATTCAAGTGTTTTATTAACCAATTTTACGTTATCTTCCTGCTCTTTTTCTTTTTTTGTTATTGTTTCGTTCAGATTAAGCGCTTTTATGATTCCTTCATTATAAAACCCAGACCTGTTAATTGCTTTTATTTCATCTAATGCCTCTTTATCCTTTCCTGTCAGGTTTTTCTTTTCCAATTCTGCTATTATGTTGTTCAAATAGGAAGATGCATTTTGTATTAAATAAGAAACTTCGAGCCTGACATTTTCATTCTTCTTTAAATTCTCAAGTGTTATTATGTTATTTTTTGCCTTTATTTGTTGCATATTCATATCAGTAATTGTAGCATTGTTCTCAACTTGTATCTCAAGCTTATCTATATTTTCTAAAGCATTTATATCTAAGCTATATTTACATAAGCTTCCTTGCTGAATATTAACGCAAGATTTTGCTTCCTTATTTATTCTTACTGGCTTAATGTCATTTATTATTGATAAATTATACCTACCCTTCCTCATATCAATGACTTGTTTTTTACCGGCATAAAAAGAGCCTATATAAATATTGCATTCGCAACCTATATCAAGCAGCATGTCAGCTGATATATCAACACTCATGTTCGTTATTTCCTTGCCTTCTTCACCTTTTGAGTATATATAAGTTATTTTATTAAGAGATATGGCAAACACATCAAGTTTACTTATCTTCCCTGATAGAGTTTCAAAGCTCTCTATGTATGGAATGATCCAACTTATGTTCTTGCCATTAGTTGTTATATGCCCTCTGTCTAATGAATAATCAGAACTGTATAAATCTATAGATAAAGGCAGTTGTTTTTCTACATTCTCAAATTTATATTGATATGGGTTTGATAAGAAGAAATGTGCTTCTAGCAATAATTGCTCATCTACTTTCCCCCTTGGTTTTGAGACATAAAAATTTAAAGGCACTGAATTAAATAATGTTTTAGCATCCTTTGTTATTCTAGCTATGCTTGACTTGTAAAAATTTTCTAACTCATTTAAATTTCCGAGCCCCTTTTCATAGTTAATTATGCCGTTATAAAAAATATCTCCCTCAATTGCCTTCTTTTCAAGCGCGATTTCTGAAAATTGATATGGAAATGCTCTTAATAAAGAGTCAAGCTCATTCTTAAGTTGTTGAATAGAAGAAAATCTTTGTTTTACATTAAGCATAAGGTTTTGCTTGAGTTCATTAAGCTCGTTATATTTATTGAAATACGAGTCTTCGCTATTATGTATATTAGATAGCATACTTTCATAGCTAGTTGTTTCTATTCCATCTTCCTTTGCCTTTCTTATTAAATCAAGCATTGCATAATAAAGCCTTTCGTAATCATCCTTTTTTTCTGGCTCTTTGGCTTGAAGGAGAACTGCTTTATTCAAAATACTAACATATAATGCATATTTATCACCAAGTGCTTGTTTTGTATCTGCTTGATAAATTATATTTCTTAATTCCTTTGTCTCATATCCTTGTCTATTTAATTCGTTAATTTTTTCATTTGCTCTTGCCCTGACTTCATCAACAGTTTGTTTGGCAATTAGCATAATGTCAGGAATATTACTATATTTATCAGCTTGCTTTGTTATAAGGTAAGCGTTCAACAAGTAATTTTCTGGTTTGCTATTCATAAAATAATAAACATTACTCAAATCAGAAGATAATTGTTGTTTTATTAATTTTATGTCTTCAAGCAGCAGGTTTACATTTTTTGTATTTTCCACATTACCAGTTATGAATACTGCATCTATCAAATAAAGTTTTTCTTGCTCTGCCCTGCTTATTATTGCAGATATTTCTTCATTCTTGTTTTGCATAAAAAATATTTTTTCATTTATTGTACTCTTTGCCTTTTCTTGTGCTTTTGAGGTGTTAAATATTAATGAATCTGCCCTATCAGAAAAACTTTTCACATTAGAGGAGATATAGAAAATATTCTCTGGCCTTGGCGTATCTGCATATTTTAAGTCAGTGATATTACTTTTTATGAAATACAGCTCTTTCCCATTACTGCTCAATGCTAATATTTCCTCTTTTAGTGCAATGCATTCATTTAAACCATAAAAAGTATAATTTGTATTGCACATGCCTGCAAATGATGCATTCTCATATGCAGATATTAGCTCGAGCCTTTTTTGTTCTGCTTTATCAATATCTGATAGCAAAGCATCATATAGATAAGACCACATTTCATAGTAATAATTTCCATAATCCTTGCATGCCTGTGATGCTTCATTCAATGTATCTGCAGTTAAAAGTGTTGCCCCTGCAATAGTAATTGGAGGAGAAAGATAAAGTAATGATAAACCTAAATTAATTAATGACCCAGAATCCCCATTATTTACATAGCCAGCATTCCCAGTTTTTGATAAGCTGTAATCAACAGAAGTTCTTGTAATTTCATTTCCTTCTTCATCTGTTGTGGTGTATGTATGCTCATCTCTATTTATTCTATATCCAAAAGATGCAGTCAATATATCATTGTATCCAAATAAATAACTAAGCCCTGACTCACCCAATGATAATATTACATTAGAAAATGCAGATATTATACTATCAATGAAATTTATGTTCCCATATTTGTCAAATTTATAAACTGCAGTGCATTTCTCATATGCATTATAAGCAAGCCTTGCTTTTTCCCTAGCATTATATAAATTATAATAATTTTGTGTTTCTGGTATATCCATATTTATTATTTTATTTAAGCTCTGCCCTGTATATGTTGGATTTACTGTTTTTTCATTATCAAACAATATGTTATATGCCCAAGAATCATCAAATGGCTGTGGAGAATAAAATATATCAATCTGTTCTGGATAACTAATATCGGAAGCGAAAGAAGCGCAAAGAAATGTAAAAAATGATATCACTAATAATAAAAATTTATTACATGTGTAATAATCAATCTCCCTAATTATTTTCATTTTTATTATTTCCCCCACAATATTTATTATAAAGAAACTTTTTTATAACTTGTCTTTGCTTGGCTTTTAAATACTTAAATAAATATTTGAGATCAAATTGAGATCAGAAATATTAAAATTTAACATGTTCATTGCTGAACATTGACTCTATTATGATGTTATTTTTTCCCTTTTCTATTGTGCCTATAATATCAGATTCAAAACCGCTATGCCTTAAGAAATTTACTACTTTCTTTGCTTCTTCTTTTTTTGCAGATATTATATAACCAATCCCGCAGTTAAATGTTTTGTACATCTCCTCGTCTGTCAAGCCTTTTTTATAGAGCATTGCAAATATTTTTTGAGGTTTTAAAGAATGGTCTCTATTAATTATTGCATCTGCATTTCTTGGCAATAATGCTTTTAGCTTTGTATATGCCCCTCCGGTAATATGCATAGCCCCATTTATGTTAAATTTTTTATATACATCAATAAGTATGCTATAATACAACCTTGTTGGTAAAACAAGTTCATCCATATGCTTTTCAATGTCCTTTTTACTTAATGCCTCTCTTATTTTTGTAAAGCCATTTGAATGTAAACCGCTGCTTTTGACCCCTATAATTGAATCACCAATTTCAAATTTATTTTTCTTGTAATCTTCTATGAATCCAGAAACTGTTATACTTATATCAAGCCCATTAATATTATTCTGTATTGATGTTTCTCCACCAGTAATTGCAATCCCAAGCTTCTTACATTCTTTGACCAAATTTGACATTATTGATAAAATTGCTTCAACATCATCTTCTGGAATTATTATATGGCATTGTAATTTATAGGCTTTTGCTCTTTCCAATGCAAGATCATTTAGGTTCATTGCCAATGCATCTAAAACAGCATTTCTAAAGGCCCTTTTCTCCCAATGGTATATGCCCTTTGTTCCAATGCCATCTGTGTGGTCAATTTCAATATATGAAAATTTTTTGCTAAACAACGGGTATAATGATTGATTTATATTAATATATTTACTTTTCCATGTTTGCCTGATCATTTTTATTATCTTATCTTTATATGGTTTTTCTGGGTTATACATAATATTGGAATAAAAGAAAAATTTATATACCCCAATTAACAATTTATATTATGCTTGATACTTACAAAAAACAGGCAGAAGCTCTTGCAAAACTTCCACTTGAAGAATTAATAGACATGGAGGAGCAGTTTGAGGTTGAACTTGAAAGAACAAATAGAGAAGCAGAAAGATTGGAAAAAAAGTTAAGAGTTGTAAAACAAGAATTAAAAGAATACAAAGAAGCAAGCAAGAAACTCAATAAGCCATTTGAAGATACACCATTTTATGAGCATTTAGTAAATTTTTTAGAAGAAACAGAGAAATTTTTAGAGAATGTAAAGATTAAGAATGGCGAGCTTATTTCTCTTCTATATGCTATAGCAATAAGAATTAAAAAAGATAAGAAAGGTAAGGAAGTCGGGAGGTTTAAGCCAGAATGATTGTTATAAAGGAGCCGAAGCTTGAGATAAAGGGCCTTTTTGTTTTTCTTGAAGAGCAGCTTTTAGAACCAAAAATATTTAGGTATAATGAAATGCCTTTTCATATTGGCATGGAAAACAGCACAAGAGTTGTTTTTTCTTATACCCCTGTAAAAAGATATGGAATTTATGAATACGGCATACTAAACATAACGCATGGGCTTAATGATGAAATGCCTGCATTCGCATGCCATAAAGCGAATGATGAAATAATAATGAATTTGCAGGGCAATACTTATTGTTATTGTTTCGATTATGCAAGAAATGATATGGTGAGAATAAGCGAGGCAAGACCAAAAAAATGGCAGAATTTAAAGGCAAACGGGTTTTTAACGATAATAAATACTGGCAATATAAATGCCATATTTTTAATGAAAATAAAACCACCACTAGCAAATACTGATGAGTTCAAAAAAAATAAAGGCCCACCAATAATGCTTACAAAAAAAGAAAAAATAAAAAATTACAATTATCTTGTTTGGGGCTCGCAAGAAATGCAGGAATCAAAAGCAAATATTTTAGAAGAGCTATATGGCTTATTAAATAAAAAATTTTAGCTAATCGGATAAAAGCATATATTTTTGTATTTCAAATGTTCTATCTTTTTTATTTATTATAATGCCTTTTTTTTCAACCTCTTCTTTGCTTAATTTATCATCTTTTATCTTATATATGAGTTCATTTAAAATCCCTGCATTTTTTAATATAAACTCTGCTGTTCTTTTGTAATAATCCGCCTTCTTTTGATATTCTATGATATTCTCTTCTTGTATCTTTATGGCCTTTTCAATTTTATTCTCTTTTTTTTCTTTTTCAACATAATACATATCCATTGCTTCACTCAACGATTCTGTTTTTTTCCATTCCAGTAAATTATCAGCAGGTTTTAATTCATAATCATTATTGAATGCTGGTTTAAAATTTTCTATAATATTATTAACTTCCATTTCTATATCTTTAATTTTATCAACAACTTCTATTGCTTGATTTTTCTCATTTATTTTCAGCTTATTTAATATGTATGGCATATATCTTTTTCCAACATACCTCACAAGAACAGCGCCAATAGGCTTGTCTTTATACTTTTCAATAAGGGCAGTTAAATCATGGTTTTCAATCCTTATCTCCTCTTTTGTCAAGCAAGCGATCTTTTCTTCATTTTTGTAAAGACATATATTTCCTTTTCCGTATAAGCTAACTATTAATTTATAGTTATCAAATTCAAATACAAAAATCCTGTCCCCATTTAGCATATAAATACTATTTAAAACTTTATTTTCGAGCTCTTTCCTGATCTTTTTTGTAAACCAATGCTCTATGTAATCATTCCTCTCTTTTGTTAATATATTTATCCTCTTTCCTAAAGTTATTATCAAGTTTGCCTTTTGAAATGCTATTTTTATCTCATTATTGCTGAGCATATAAAGCTTTTTCAATCTTGACCCAACTATTGCCCTTAGTTCATTTAACATGTATAAGCATTCTAACCTTTCCATTTGCCTGAGCATAAAATTATTAGCATGCATGTTTTTATTAACTTTATTTAAAATGATTTTATGCAAGTTATGGAAAAGCATATAAAAAGGCAGATTGATAAAATAAAAGATTTGATAAGGCCAACAGAAGCAGAAAGGAAAAGCATTATAGAAAATTTTAATTATGTAAGAAACAAAGTAAAAGACATTGGGAATGTTCTATTAATGGGCTCTGTTGCAAAAGACACATTCTTAAGGAATTCAAATGAAATTGATGTCTTTGTTTTCATAGAAAAGAATAAAAGTATAAAGACTGCCTTGAATGAATTGAAAGCTGCCTTGAAAAATATGAAAACTGAAATTGCTTATGCACAACATCCATATATAAGGGTTTATAGAGGTAAAATAAGAATTGATATTGTCCCGGCTTATTATATAATGAAAGGCGAAGAAATTATTTCTCAAGTTGATAGGACAAGGCTGCATTTAGAATATGTAAAAAATCATATGAGAGAAGAGCAAAAAGATGAAGTTAGATTGTTAAAGCAATTCTTGAAAAACATAAATTGTTATGGAGCAGAGATAAAGATAAGGGGTCTTTCTGGATATTTTTGCGAATGCCTTATAATAAAGAAGGGCAATTTTGTAAATGCATTGAAATATTTCTCAAATATGGAATTTGACATAAAAGATGGCTTTATACATTTCCCTGATCCAGTTGATGAGAGAAGGAATATAGCAGCATCAATAAGTAATGAAAACCTAGCCAAAATTGTTTGCGCTTCGAATGCATTTTTTAGAAAGGGCAATATAAATGCAATGGATTTCTTTTTTTTCAACCTTGACAGTAAAAAAAGAAAGGCGATAAATAATAATATGAAGAAACATATTTTTTCAATAGCATTTAACAAGCCAGATGTGGTAGATGATATAAGATATGGTGTATTAAGAAAAACAGCAGAAGTATTGATAAAGCATTTTGAGCAGGAAGGCATAAATGTCATTAATTATTATATTGATACAGTTGGAAAGCACGATATAATGTCATTTATTGTTGCGAATAAAAATATAAATAGCTTTAAAATTTTAAACGGGCCAAACATAATGTTTAAGCAGCATTTCAATGAATTTCTAAAAAAACACAGAAAAGAAAGCAAGGGCCTATTTTTATCATCAAGGGGCATTTTGTTAATGAAAAAAAGGCAATACAGCGATATAAAAGGCTTATTAAAAAATGCGATATTGCAATTTAACATGAAGTTTTATAAAAATGATTATAAAATAATTAATAAGATACCAAATTTTGTTACAAGGGAGCTCGGATTAAGAGATTTGATATTTGGTGATTAAATGGCTATATCATTAAAAGTTGCAGAAGCAAAAGCAGGAGATGTGGGCACAGGCAGAGCAAGGCTTGATACGGAATCTAGAAAAGCACTTAATATTACTGCTGGGGATGTTATAAAATTAATAGGAAAAAAACAAACGTCAGCAATTGTCTGGCCAGCATTACCAGAAGATGAGGGTCTTGGCATAATAAGAATAGATGGCATATTAAGACATAATGCTGGAGTAGGGCTTGGTGATATTTTAAAAATTGAGAAAGTAGAGGCAAAAGAAGCACAAAAGGTTGTTCTTGGCTTAAAAGATGGCTATCGTTTCTCTCCTGAAGTTTCAAATTATATAAAGCATAAACTTGTTGGCAAGGCAATAACAAAAGGTGATGTTTTACCAATAAATATTTTTGGCACAACCGTGCTCCCATTCATTGTTTCGTCTATATTTCCAACTTCTCCAGGCATTGTTAATGAGCGCACAGAAATAGTAATAAAACCAGAAGCAATAAAAGAAATAGAGAATGTACCAACAGTAACATACGATGATATTGGCGGGTTAAAGGATGCTGTGCAAAAAATAAGAGAGATGGTCGAGCTTCCATTAAGGCATCCTGAACTGTTTCAAAAACTCGGCATAGAGCCACCAAAAGGAGTATTGCTTTATGGCCCTCCTGGGACTGGAAAAACATTATTGGCAAAGGCAGTAGCAAATGAGAGCGCTGCATCATTTTTCTATATTGGCGGGCCTGAGATAGTAAGTAAATATGTTGGTGAAAGCGAAGAGAGGTTGAGGAGGATATTCAAAGAAGCAGAAGAAAACGCGCCATCAATAATATTCATAGATGAAATAGATGCAATTGCTCCAAAAAGAGAAGCAGTAATAGGGGAAGTTGAAAAAAGGGTTGTATCTCAGCTTTTGACATTAATGGATGGTTTAAAAAGCAGGGGGCAAGTTATAGTTATAGCAGCAACTAATAGGCCTGATTATATAGACCCAGCATTAAGAAGGCCTGGAAGATTTGACAGGGAAATAGAGATACAGGTTCCTGATAAAAATGCGAGGTATGAAATATTACAAATACATACGAGAGGAATGCCATTGGCAAAAGATGTCGATCTAAAAGAAATAGCAAATTTAACTCATGGCTTTACTGGGGCTGATATTTCTGCCTTAACAAAAGAGGCAGCATTAAAGGCTTTAAGGAGGATATTGCCAGAGATTGATTTAAGCCAAGAAGTTATACCAAAAGAAATTCTTGATAAGCTTGAGATAACAATGGATGATTTTATTTCATCAATAAGGGAGATAACTCCATCTGCATTGAGGGAAGTTTATATAGAAAGACCAAATATTAAATGGACCGATATTGGTGGGCTTGAAGATGTTAAGAGGGACATAAAAGAGGCAGTTGAACTGCCATTAAAAAACCCCGAGTTATTTGAAAAAGTAGGCATAAGGTCTGTTAAGGGGATATTGCTTTATGGCCCTCCTGGGACTGGAAAAACATTATTGGCAAAGGCAGTAGCAAATGAGAGCGAAGCAAACTTCATTGCTATAAATGGACCAGAAATATTGAGTAAATGGTATGGAGAAAGCGAGAGAGCATTAAGGGAAATTTTCAGGAAGGCAAGGCAAGCTGCCCCATGCATAATATTCATAGATGAAATAGATTCAATTGCTCCAGTGAGGGGGGTAGAAGAAGGTACAAGAGCAACAGAAAGGGTTGTTAATACATTACTTACTGAGATGGATGGCTTAAAAGCCCTTAAAGGTATTGTAGTAATAGCAGCAACAAACAGGATTGACATGCTTGACCCTGCTTTATTAAGGCCTGGCAGGTTTGATAAAATCATTGAAGTGCCATTGCCAGATGCTGAAACAAGGAAGAAGATATTTGAAGTCCATATGAGGAAAATGCCAATATCAAAAGATGTTAATATGAATGAACTTGTTAATCTTACAGAAGGTTTTAGCGGGGCTGATATAGAAAATCTTGTTAGAGAAGCTGGCATGATGCTTATAAGAGAAAAAATAAGTGGGAAGAAAAAAGAGAATAAGGTAACAATGGAACACTTCATGAATGCATTAAAGATAATACAGCAAGCAAGAGCAGAAAAAAAGAAAGAAGCAATAACAATGTATAGATAAATTAAGTAAATTAAGGTCTTTTATATCAAGATCTCTTTTATGTTAAAGTAATTTAATGTTAAAGTCATTTAATGATTTTTAATGACTTCAGTCCTTGTAAATGATAAGCTTTGCTTTATAACCTTCCTTTTTTATTTCTTTTCCAGCATATTTTTCAGGCATTAGTTCTATGAATTTTATTGTATATTGGCCTATTTTTTTATTATTCTCATTTTGCATTGTTGATATAGAAATGTAATAACTGCCATTTGATGTTTGGATGCTTAATGATATTATTGCCCTGCCTTGCCATATGCACTGAACATCTTTTGCACATCTTGAATCTTCTATGATATTAAGAAAAGTTATGCTTTTTATGTTTTTATCAACGCTTTCATTCATATAAAGAGTTTCATTAAGGCCTATTATAAATTCATCACCTAAATTTATAATTTTTTTATCTGATTTTTCTTTTGTGCAACCAGCAGAAATGAAAAACAGGGCAAGTAAAATAAATGGTAAAATAAAGAGTAAAAATTTCTTCATAAAAAATATTAGTATAAATGTTTAAAAAAACTTAATGTTTAAAAAACTTAAATCATAATTATATTATGATGCTCAAGAAATTTTTTGCATTACTTGGTTTTCTTATTGCTATAAGCTTATTAGCCTATGGCTTTTTTGGCCTTGGTTTTGACTTCTTATTAAGGGCGATTGCGATATCAGTCGGTTTTAGTATAATTTTCCTTATTTTCTACCCAAGGATAAGGGGAGTCAGAAAAGGCGATGAGGTTGTTGTAGTTGCATATAGCTTTATGCCATCATTTTTAGGCAGAAGGGGAAGAGTTATAAGAATACATAAGAATAATGTTGTAGTTAGATTAGATGAGGATGGTAGGGAGGTAACTGGCATTCTAGAAACATATGAAGAACTCTTATCACCTCCAAGAGTTAGGTTAATATATGAAGAACAAGCACTGAAATAAGGGAAAACGATGAAATTTTATAAAAAAGAAGTGGAAGATATATTAATAGCTAGCTTTGTCCTTGCCCTTTCATTTTCAATAGCTACTGGCATGGCAAACTTAAATGGCTTTTTGCTTGTTTCTTTAATAGTCCTGCCATCTTTTCTCTTACATGAACTGGCCCATAAATTTGTTGCACAATATTATGGCTATTTAGCAGCTTTTCTTAGATTTGATTTAGGCCTTTTACTTGCTTTGGTTTCAAGCTTATTTGGTTTTGTTTTTGCCGCTCCAGGAGCAGTCTTTATTCAAGATGTAAGGAAAAAAGAGCATTTATTAAAAATATCAATAGCAGGGCCTTTAACAAACATAGCACTTGCTTTAATAGGGCTTTTTATTATTAAATCGCAATTTGGCCTTGTTTTTGCACATATAAATGCAATGCTGGCATTATTTAATTTAATTCCATTTGGCCCACTTGATGGTTTTAAAATTTTTTCAATAAATAAAATATTATGGTTTATAACAACTTTGATAGCCCTGATAGTGTTTTTGGCAATATAAAAAATGATTCGTTTCTGGCAAAAGGAGCAGAAGCAGTTGTATATAAGGAAATTTGGAATGGCATTTTAACAATAGTCAAAAAACGATTTCCAAAACCTTATAGGCAATATGCATTTGATAAAAAAATAAGGGAGCAAAGAACAAAGGCAGAAGCAAATGCTATTGCTAAAGCAGGAATGTATGTAAATGTGCCAAAAATATATGAGGTAAAGAGCGATACAATAAGAATGGCATTTGTTGAAGGGGAACATGCAAAAATAAATGAAGAGCATGCATTTGCTCTTGGCTCAATGCTGTTCAGTATTCATAAAGCGAATATTGTACATAATGACTTCACTGTTGCAAATGTATTAATTAAAGGGAATGAGTTCTATGCAATAGATTTTGGCCTTGCTTTCCATAGCTTGAGAATTGAGGATAAAGCAAGCGATCTTTATTGTACTTATGCAAGTTTTGGGAAATACGGCAAATATGTTTTAGATGGCTATAATGAAAGAAGCAATAACAAAGCAGATGAAATAATATCAAGGTTAGAGCATATAAGGAAGAGAATGAGATATGCTTAAATTAACTTTCTGCTTTTACCATATTGATATAATTTAAATAATGCCCTTACTGCTTGTTCTGGGTATGCAAAAGCAGCAATATTGCTTGCAAGCATTGATTTTCTTATCTGCTCTTCTATATTACCACCGGGCACGCATATTGCTATTGGTTTTTTTGCCAATGCTCTTATTTTTTCTATTATGCTATTGTTAATTGTAGGGGGTTGCATCAATATATTTATTGCGACCATATCTATGTTTTTATCTTCCATCATTGCATTTATTGCTTGCTCATATCTCTCTATGTTTGCATCTGCAACTATATCAAGAGGGTTTGTAATATTAACATAATATGGCATGACCTTTCTTAAAGTATTTTTTGTTTCTATGCTTAGCTCTGGCACATTAAGCCCTAGTTTAACAGCTTCATCAGTTGCCATAACTCCAAGCCCACCACCATTTGTTATTATGCCTATGTTATTGCCTTTTGGTATTTTTTCGCTTATAATAATTTTTGTCATATTAAACATTTCTTCAAAATCATTAACTTCTATGGCCCCAGTTTTTTTGAATACAGCCCTATAGCTTGTGTAATCTCCTGCCATAGCCCCTGTATGTGTTTTTGCTGCTTCTTTTGCCTTTCCTTCTTTTCCTGTTTTTAATACTATAACAGGTTTCTTTTTTGATGCATTCGCCAAGCTTTTTATTAGCCTCTTTCCATCTCTTGTTCCCTCTAAATATAATAGGATTAATTTTACTTCTTTGTTATCTGCATAAAAATCAAGAAAATCACATTCATTTAGGAAATAGGCATTCCCATATGATATAAAACTATGAATACCAATATTGTTTTTTGCAGCAAGGCCAAGGATAATGCTACCAACTCCACCGCTTTGGCTTATTATAGCTATTTTTCCCTGTCTTGGCCTCTCTAATTTTGCATAAGGAAAGAATATTGTATCAAACATGCTTTTGCTTGAAAATACGCCGAGGCAATTAGGCCCCACTATGCTCAATCCACATCCATGCTTTAATAAGCTTTTTTCTGCTTCCTTATTTCCTGTTTCTCCAAAGCCACCAGATATTATAATGATATGCTTTGCTTTTTTCTTTATGCTCTTTATTATTTCCCCCACTGTTTCAGATGGCGTTACAATAACAGCAACATCAACATCAGGCATGTTATTTGTATTATAACATTTAATACCAAACAGCTCATCATATTTTGGATTTACTGGATATATTTTTCCTGAAAATCCGTTTTGCATGAGATTTAATAATATTGTTGCCCCAAGCTTCTCTGGATTTGAAGAAGCTCCAATAATAGCAACGCTTTTTGGATTTAGCAATAGGTTCATTTTATCAACCTAGCATCTATTATTATGCATTCTTTTTCAAGTTTAAAAGGATTTATGTCCATTTCCTTTATGTTTTTCTCCACAGCAATCTTTGATAATTTAACTAAGAAATTTATCAGCGCATCTTTATTGAATGTTTTGCCTCTTTTATTAAGCAGTTTTCCAACTTTTAACTCATTTATCATTTCCTCAGCTTCTTCCTTATTTATTGGGCAGAGCCTTGTCTCAATTTCTTTAAAAATTTCTATGTATATGCCACCCAATCCAAAAAGCAATATTGTTCCAAAGCTATCATCATATTTTATTCCTGCATAAAGTTCAATTCCTTCCTTTATCTGTTTTTGCACCATAACTTCCCTGCCTTTGAATTTATTTTCAAAATAATGCCATGCAGCACCAAGCATTTTATCAGTATATATATCTAATATTACCCCTCCAATATCTGTTTTATGCTCTTCTGATGATAATTTCATAACAACAGGATAGCCAATTTTATTAGCATAGCCAACAGCATCGTCGAAAGATTTAACTATTTTATAAGGCGAGACATGAAAACCAGCACGTTCTAAAAAAGCCAGAGAGCGCATAAACCATTAACCTTTTATTTTTTTAAATTTTTATCCTTGCCCTGCTGCAGATGATTTATTCAATTCCTCTTCAAGTAATTTACTATCACATAAATTTCCTTTTACTTCGAATACTGAATTATCAAGATTTGTTATTTCACATTTTATATCAACCTGCTGATCTTGTGATGCTGATTGCTGGCTTGAAGATAATGATAGTTTTAAAGAAGTAAATAGGTCAGAATATGGTTTTATGTTCTCTATTTTATAGAAATAATCGCAGTTCTTTAATTTTTCTGGAAGCTCTTTCATAAGAAGTAAAAATGTATCTCTTGATGTGTAAACACTATAAGATGAAGAGTTAATCAATAATAAAAATTTCATTTTAGCAGTAAGAATTTCAGTTGATGTTGCAAATTTTTCCTCGCCGTTATCTTTGTCATAATTGTAGTACATCATTACATTCATACTTCCACCAAATGAGCCGCTTTTTAAATTTACCTGACATTTTATCATATCTGTTTTATTTAATTCTTCTTTTTTCATGGCATTTATTTGCTCTAATGTTAAAGATTTTCCAGATGTTTGATTCTTTTGTTCATTTCCTTGTGTTTGTTTTACTTGCTGACTCTGCTTTTGCTGTTGGGATTGCGTTGTGCAGCCTAGGATAAAAGCAAATAAAAGTAAAAGAGCAAAAACAAAAATAATGTTTTTTCTCATAAGCAAATTTCAATATAAAGGTTTATAAGTATATTGATGCTGCTTTCTTTATATTTGCCAATTTTATGTTCATTTTATATCATTCCTTTATGTAATCTCTATACTTATCTGTTATGAATAGCTGCGTTTGTTTTTTATCTTTTTTCTCAATTATGAAGCCCCTTTTAACCAGCTCTTTAATATTATTATAAATGCTTGGCCCAAGCTTCTTTGCAAGAAAACTTTTTGCTATGCCAGGCCTTTTTTCTATTATTGCAAGCAGCGATAACTCTTTTTTACTCAATTCTCTTGAATGCGTGAGTTTTTTTGCTATGTCCAAGAAATTATCTTTTATTGTCATAACATAATGATTGCCCCTCCTTATTATTGTTAAAGCAGACCCAGAATTTTGATATTCATTCATTAATTCATTTAATGCTTGCTCTACATCTTCCCTTTTTGCCTTTGCTCTTTTTGCTATTTCATCAATACTTACTTCATCAGCAGAAAGAAAAAGGATTATTTCTACAATATTTTTTAACATAATATCAACCTCAAGCAACTTTGTCAACTTTGCTGGCTATTCGTTTCTAAAATGCTTATCTCAATATCAGAAAATGGTTCATGTTGCTCAAATAAAACTTTCTCTTCATTAGCAAGAAATAATATATATCCAAGATTTTTAACAACTGCATCTGCCTTTTTTTCTGTTATGCTAAAAAATGTTGTTTTCTTTTTTTCTTTTATTATTCTGTATAGCTCATCCATCTCTTTTTTTATGTCTTCATTATTGAGCTCAAAAAATGTATTTGTTTCATTGCTTATCACATCTTTTTTTTCTTTTATTTCCTCAATTTTTTTTAGCATTTTATCAATGTAATTAATTATATCATTTATGCTTAAAGGTAATTTTGGCCTGTTTTTTCTTATTATGAATCTTTCATTCTCTTTTATCTCAATGCTTGGTAGTTGCTCTTCCTGTTTTTCTTCTTCTATATTCAAACGTATAGCTTTCAATTTAAGTAAAACTGCCATTGCAAGAATAATATTTGATGGCAAATAAAACCCTTTTTCAGAAGCATTTTCAATAGTTTTTTTGAAGTAATCAACAAGCTTTATGATATCAACATTCCATGGATCAAGTTCATTTTTCAATACCAGATTTAGCAATACTGCTCTCCAGTTGTCTTCAAGCAGCAATTTTTCCAAATATTCAGGGGAAAACTGGCCTTGCATATAAAAACATATATTGAAGTTCTTTAAAAACTTTGCTTGTTTTGATTTAATTTTTTATATGCTCAATCATTCTATGCTGTGTATATATTCATTTCTCTTATATTTTTTTCTTAGCTCTGCTTTTGTCCAGCAGTCTTTGCATATATTTATCTTATAAATTGCTTTGTCATTGATGTGTTTTGATGCCTTTAAGCATTTTATACATATTACCCTTGCACAGTAATTGCAGAAATAAAGGTTCCAATGCATTTTGTTGCATCTTTTACATTTTGCGAGCATAAAATAAAGATTAAACAAAGGTTTTTTAAAATAAGCGCAATATAGCATAAAAAACAAAAAAGAAAAATTTAATCCTCTATGCCATCTGCTGTTACTTTAAATACCACTTCTCTTTCTGGAAGATTTGGTGAATCAACTAATCTGGCTATTCTTTTTTCCTCTTTGCCTTTTCTTAAATAAACTCTATATGTAGCAGCATGAGCCAAGACATGCCCGCCTATTGGTATTGTTGGATCTCCAAACATTATGCCAGGATTGTCCATAACTTGGTTGGTGAAATAAACAGCAATATTATATTTATCAGCAAGCCTTTGCAATGAATGAACATGCCTGTTAAGCTTTTGCTGCCTTTCCCCTAAGCTTCCTCTGCCAACATAATCTGCTCTAAAATGACTTGTCAATGAATCAACAATAACAAGCTTTATATTCTCCTTTTTTGCAAGGTTTTCTAACTTTTCTGCAAGCAATATTTGGTGATCGCTGTTTTCTGCTTTCATTACATATATGTTTTCTAGCACTTTATTTGGGTCTAAATTCTTTGCTTCTGCCATTTGCTTTATTCTTTCTGGTCTAAATGTGCTTTCAGTATCTATAAATGCAACTTTTCCATCAAGCCCGCCCTTATCTGTTGGTAGTTGAACATTAACACATAGTTGGAATCCAACTTGGCTTTTACCAGAGCTAAATTTACCAAAGAACTCTGTTAATGCTTGTGTTTCAATTCCCCCTCCTAAAAGCTCATCAAGCTTTTTTGATCCTGTTGTTATCCTATTTACTGCAACCCTTTTTTCCAATATCTGCAGGCCAGTTTCAAAATTCACCTCAACAGCTTCTTTTGCTGCGTCTATAATTTTTTTTGCTTGCTCAGGCCTTATATCTATTGCTTCTGCCAATTCATGATAACTCCATGTTGCAAGCTCTTCAACTTCCGTTATGCCAGCTTGCTTTAGTTTTTCTGCTGTTGCTTCGCCAACTCCTGGCAGATCTTCTATTGACTTTATAACCTTATATTTCTCTTTATCTTCTGCCATTTTTACCACCATTGCATTTTTTATCACTTTATTGGCCCTTTATTACTACTTTGGCGTATTAGGAAAGACTAAAAGCCTCAACTCACCAATTTTCAGTATATAATAAGACTTGCCATCCTTTGACTCTGCCTTCCACATGGCCCCAACGCTTCTCAATACTTTTTTTCCATATGCATCTGTTTCTGGTTGCAAAACCCTGTAATCCGGCTTTCTTTTTTCTTTTGCACTTTCTTGCCCCTCAGTTTCTTTTTGCATGTCACTAATTCCAATTTTATTTTCAATTTCTTCATATTCATCCATTTTTTCACCCGGCCTTCCCCTAGGCCAATAATATATTGAAGCAACGTTTTTTAAAGCTTCTTATTATAATATTATAAGCTTATATTAGCTATTATATTATATATATTAATAATTATTATCTTATACTTATAATAAAAAACAATAACAAACTAATAAAACTAATAACAATAACAAACATAACAAACGACCCAAAAATAACAAACGACCCAAACAATCGGCCAATGATCAACCATCAAATGCAACCATCAAAAGGCGAACACTAACCAAGCAGCTAAAACAAAAACAAAAAACAAGCAAATAAACAAAGCCAAGATTTGTTATAATGGGTATTGTTATACTGACTTTATAATGGCAGTATTGTTATAATAGGTATTAATTTATGTCATGGCATGTTCAAATGTGTGCGAAAGCAAAAATGCAAAGATAGAAAAAAGAAGGAAAAGTTTAAATTATCTAATAATCATATATTATTTCATGGCAGAAGAGGTTTTTTTTATACCTTCAAGTAAATATGCAAAGGCAAAGGCATTATTAGAGCAAAATCCTTATGAAGAACAAAGTTTTTCAAGAGTTGGCTATAAAATCAGAGAAGCAAAATCAATAGGCTTGAATGCAGATGGATACTTTTTATATATAAAGGCAAGCGACGATTTTATTAAATTTGCAAGAGATAAACTTAAGGAGGTTTTAGGAAGTATTGATAAAGACATGCTTGAAAAGGCAAAGCAAGAGATAGAAAAAGAAGAGCAAGATGCGATATCTGGATTTGGTTCATTATTTGGATGAGCACATGGCAATAAAAAGCAGAGGCATTCCATCAAAAGAGGCTTTCTGGCTGCCAGCATTTTATAGCAATGATATAAGGCAGTTTCAAGATGAAAACGAGAATTTGACAAGGAGCATATGGAAGTTAGATGAAATATTGAATTTTATATTCCCAAGAAAATATCAAGAAACTTATTATAATGTTGCTTTAGCATTTATGAATTATCTTTTCTCTTTTTACGGCCATGTTGAATCAAAGCAGATAGCAGAATTTGTTAAGAACAATAAAATATCAAAAGCAACATTCTACAACAGGGTTTTACCAAGGTTAAAAAGGCTTGGGCTTATAAGAATAAGGAGAGAAACAGAATTAGGAGCAAATAAAAAGTATAGACGCATGAGGATAGAGATAAGCAAGACATTTGGCAATTACTTGTTAAAAATTGCGAATAGCTGGCTGGCTCATGTTGATGATATAAAAGAGCAAAGGCAAATGAATGCAAAAAAAGAACAAGCTGATCAGGGCCTGTAGTCGAGGGGCTAAGACGCCTCCTTCACACGGAGGAGATCCCAGGTTCAAATCCTGGCAGGCCCATACTAAATTTTCTTTATTTTTGCTATGAAAAACCCCTCGCTATTAACATGCCATGGATATATCCTTTTCACATAATCACTGCATATAAATCCATGCTCCCCTTTTTCGCATTTTACTGGCAATGAAAAATGCATTGGCTTGGCATTTTCCCTTTTCTCAATTAGAGAATCTATAACGCCCTCATTCTCTTCTGTTGTTATTGTGCATGTACTATAAACAAGCTCGCCATTTGTTTTCAGCGCATCAAAACAGGATAATATCATTGCCTTTTGTATTCTTGCCATTGCCTTAACATGTCTTTCATTTGCCCTTCTTATTGCATAAAGAGAGCTGCCAAAACTTGAGCATGGCGCATCAAGTAATATATTATCAAAGTAATTATTGTTGAATGGCAAATGCCTCGAATCAGCTTTTATTATGCAAGTATTCATAACTCCAAGCCTGTCAAGGTTAGAAACAAGCAATGATATTCTTTCATAAGTTTTTTCTATTGAATATATGCCTGCCTTATTCTCCTTTATTGCAGCTATTTGGCTTGTTTTGCTTCCTGGCGAAGATGCAGCATCAAGAAAAATTCCCATGTAATTATTAAATGCTAATACTGGCATCATTGAGCTGAAACTTTGTGGGTGTATGAAGCCAAGAAAATATGACAATGTTTTTCCTATTTTTTCCTTTCCTTTATACAAAAATCCATACTTATAAGATGTTTTTTCATAATCAAAATCTGCAATATCAAAAAATTCCTTTATACTCGTTTTTATTGTATTAACCCTAAAATATGTTCCCTGCTCTAACAATGAAGTTATAAAATGCACAGCATCAAAGCCAAACCTTTCTGCTAATGATGAGAAGAAATTACTAAATTTCAATTCTTTCAGATATTTCACCCGCTATATTTGTATTCATAATTTCATCTATTTTTTCATGCCTTTTTTCTCTTTTCATTGCCCATGACAACTTAACAAATGCAGTTTCTGGGGTCATGTCATTAATATTGCCTCTAACCCCTATTTCTTGTAATTCTCTACCAGTGCTATAAACATTCATATTCACTCTCCCATATATCGTTTGTGTTGTCATGTAAATAAATATGCCAGAGTCGATAAGCTCTTTAAGCACTTTTTTGAGCGATGTTGAAATATGGCCAAGCCCTGCGCCTGCAATTACTATGCCATCATAATCAGATAATTTCTTCAAGAATGATTCTTTCATTCCAGGATAATAATAAATAAGAGCAACATTATCATTAAACCCATTATGCAATTCAAGCTTTTCATGTTTTATTGGTTGCAATAGCCATTTGGCATAGTTGCTTTTATAATCAACTTCAGCTAGATGGCTTATATTTATGCTTTTAAATGCATCCCTTCTGCTTGAATGCATTTTTCTAACCTTTGTTCCTCTGTGCAAATAGCATAATGTATCATTCAATGAAGCATGCATGCATATACATGCTTCTCCAAAATCGAGTTTTGAAGCATAAACTGCATTCAATAAATTTAACTTATTATCACTGCTCGGCCTATCAGAACTTCTCTGAGCACCAACTAGGATTAGGGGCTTATTAAGTCTTAATGCAAAAGATAATGCGGCTGAAGTGTAATGCATTGTATCAGTGCCATGTAAGAGGATAATGCCTTCATAATCCTTCATATAATCATAAACACTTTCTGCTATGCTTTCCCAATGCCATGGCTGCATATCCTCGCTGAATATGTTAAAAAGCTGGTATACATCAACATCTTTAAGTTCAAACTGGTCTTTAAGCTCCTTTGCAGTTATTTTTGGGTAAACTGCTCCTGTATTGTAATCGACCTTTGACGCTATTGTACCACCTATGCCTATTATAGCAATATCATTTTTCTCTTCCATTTTTTTCTCATGCTCTTTTTCTTCTTTCACTTGTTCATCAATATCAATTAATTCAATTATGTCTAAATCAGATTTTTTTATCCCTATGTTATAGCCATTGCTAAGTTTTATTACATATATACCTTCATATGGGGATTGCAGCATTATTCCCTCTATGTTTTTTCCTTTCCATCTTGCCTTTATTTTCTTCACAAAACATATTATGCAAAAAGTTTTAAAGTACATTACTAATTTAGTAATATGGAAATATATGAATTAATGCCAAAAAAGGAGCGCAATCCATTATCAGTTGATTTTATAAAAGAAAACGCAGATTTGATGAAGAAACTTGGCATTGATAAAACCCCTGAAAAACTGTCAGAAGACCTTAAAGGAATTTTGTCGAGACTCAGCACAGCCCTTGTGGAATTAAATAATATTGATAAGGAAACTGAGTTATTTATTCATGCGATTGCAAGGCAGAAAGTAATTAATCAAACAAACCTGAATAAGATAAGCAAAAAATACAAGAATTTAGTATATGCATTATCATATCTAATATCTATGAAAAAAGAATCAGATTTTTATGTGGCAACAAATTTTTCGTCTGATATTATAAGAAAATTGGCTGATAGGGACATAAACAGCTTGGAAGATTTAATTATATTAACATTAGATTTGAAAAATGATAAAGCTGTTAGGGAAGCTATCAAAAAAATGGCTGGCCTTGATGAAGTTCCATCTCTTAAAAACTTCTCTCGCCTACTGACCAATAGTGACCAAATAACGCAGCACATTTTTGTCAAGTATTTATTACCATCAATAATTTCTTGCGCTGTTAGTAATGAAGAAATAGAAAAAATACTCGATGCACTTAAAACAATAGCAACTGCTAAAATGAGCCATAAAGAGTTTTATAACTCATTTAACAATATAAGGCTTATGCTTTATATGTTTGGTTATAGTAATATTGCAATTGATTATTTAAGGTGCTTTGAATGAGCTTTTCATTGAGGATCAAGAATTTATTTGGAGCACAAGAACTTTTTGAAGGCGTTGTTAATGAGAATGCATTTTTGTTCTTAAACTCCAGCAGAAATAGGAAGCAAGATGAACTTATAGATATTGCATTAAAGGGAGATGTGGTTGCAATATTTATGTCAAGTTTACTGATAGATTTTTTTAGAGAAACTGAACCAGCATGTAAGAGCGATACATACGATGTTTATTTTTTTGATAAAACAAAAAATGAAAGCATAAACGCATATGGGCAAAATAAGGCGATATATAAAATAATAAAAAAAGGAAATGTTGCATTAAAAGAAGACTCTTTGATCAAAGACCCAAAAGTTTTTGAGGGCGATTATAAAATATATGTTGGCAATGATAGCTTTACACAATCATTGATTGGACAAGAAATTGATGAGCATATATCAATAGCAAGAATAATAAAGGCAGAAATAGAAGGAGAAGCCTATGCATGGAAGAAGAAACAAGAAAAGTTAGCACAAAATCCATTGATTGCATTGGCACAAGCGATGAATATGTATGGAGAAAAATGCTTTATAATGAAAAATGGGACAATATACCAAAGCCCAGAAATAGTGTTTAATGAGCAATCCATGCCGGATAAAAAAAGCTTGGATTTAATGTTTTTATATTCATTCATAAAAGAACTGAAAGATGCCTTCGCTTATTATATGTCATATGAAGGGAGAGCATTGAAATTAATTAAGAATAGCATAGCTTATACGCATTATTTTAATAAAGAAGTCATAGTGCCACAAACAATGATACATAAAGAATGGAAAGAAGATATTGATTATACAAGAATTGATGACATAGCAATTACAAAGCTTTCAAATTGGCTTTTGTCTAATGATAAAAAAGAAATATTTTTAACATATTCTGACAAATCATATTATCTTAATGAGCATTTTAATATGAACTTAAGAGAAATTTCATTAGAAAAAAAACAAGCAAGCGATGTAAAAGTTAATTTCACAAAGACAAAGGATGAGTATGCATTGCTTTATAAAATAGGCAGTTGGCGTTATGATTTGTTTCCTATTGTTTATAAAGAGTTTTATGCAATAGCAGATTTTGAAGAAAAATTCGGTTATATGCTTGAGCCGTGATATCATGAAAAAACTCAAAGCAGAAATTGCTGGAGAACTCATAATGGCAGAAAAGCCAGGAGAAGCAATGAGAAAATGGAGGGAAGTATTTGAAATAAGTCAAACAGAGCTTTCAAATTATCTTAATATTTCTCCATCAACAATAAGCGATTATGAAAGCGGGAGAAGAAAAAATCCAGGGATAAAAGTAATAAAGAGATTTGTTGATGCACTTTTTGATATAGATATGTCAAGAGGAGGCAAAATAATAAAGAAATTACAAGAAGGCGAGACAAGCCATGAGGAATACTTTGAAGTCAGAGAGTTTTCAAAAGCAGTCCCATTACAAGATTTTGTCTCTATAATACAGGGGAAAGTAATAACAAATGAGCAGTTGATAAAGAATATAAATATACATGGCTTTGTTATACTGCACAGCATAAAAGTTATGCTGGAAATGCCGCAAGAGATGTTTAAATTACTCAATATACATGCAATGGATAAAGTCTTTGTATTTTTAGATGTTAGCACTGGCAGAAGTCCATTAATAGTTATAAGAATTGCTCCAAACAAACCAAAAGCAGTTGTACTTCACAATCTTGATAAAGTTGATGACTTAGCGAAAAAAATATCTGAAAGAGAGAAAATACCAATAATAACTTCTAAAATGCCAATACAAGAAATGCTGAAAAAATTAATATTTTAAATTTCCCTTATTTTTGATTTTTTATTTTGCATTATATGAGGTAATAATTAATGCAGCAAATAGCCATAATAGCAGATTTTTAAATACCGTCAAGTTTTTAAATATTGCCATCGAAATGCCTAAATAAATAATAAAGAGGTTGAGAACAATGGGAGAAAGAGTAAGTAAGGAAAGAGTAAATAGAAAAGATGGGTATCTATATTTTGTAGGCAAAGATGGCTATGTTTGGGAAGTGCCTGCAAAGCACAACCCATCAGGCAGAAAAAGCAGAGTTGGGACAGAGAAGATTGCAAAGGCCCCTGGTTATCTCTATTATGTAGGAACAGATGGGTATGTATATAGAGCAAAGATGAACAGAGGGGGCAAGAAAGGGGCAAGAAGAAAGAGAAGAGCAAAGAAGGCAAAAGCAAAGAAGAGAAAGAGATAAAAAAACCTTTTGTTTTCTTAAATTTATTGTTTTTTTATTTCTTTTATTTGTTTTATCTATTTATTGTTCCATTGAGAAGCAGCCTTGAGAAGCAGCCATTTATTTAAAAAGATTTTTGCATAATAACCTTACTTATAAGAGTGATAATATGGCAAATGTTGTTATGATTATGAATGTGAATATAAGCGAGCAGGATAAAATAGATAGCATAGCAGAAGAAATAAAGAAAAAGCTGAATGTTAGTGATATAAAAAAAGAGGATATAGGCTTTGGCATAAAAAGGCTTAAAATAGCTGTAATGCTAGATGATGAAAAAGGGAGTGATGTTGAGCAAATACTCTATGATATTGATGGCATATCTTCTGTTGAAACAATAAGCGTAACAAGAGTATAAAGGTTTTAATCGAAGGTTGGGATTATGGTAAGAAAAGAAGCAGTTGTAGAAGATGTAGTAAAAATAATGGAGAACCTTGATTTTGTTAGAAATATGGCAATAGTTGCGCATGTAGACCATGGAAAAACAACTTTAAGTGATAGCCTTGTTGCTAGGTCAGGATTAATAAGCAAAGAACTTGCAGGGCAACAAAGAGTGCTTGATTATGACATACAAGAGCAGAAGAGGGGAATAACAATAAAAGCAGCAAATATAAGCTTAGGCTTTACTTATGAAGGCAAGGATTATTTAATAAACTTAATAGATACACCAGGCCATGTTGATTTTGGCGGGCATGTTACAAGAGCTATGCGTGCTGTTGATGGTGTTGTTCTTGTTGTAGATGCAGTTGAAGGCATTATGCCTCAAACAGAAACTGTTTTAAGACAGGCATTAAAAGAAAGAGCGAAGCCAGTGCTTTTCATAAATAAAGTTGATAGGCTTATAAATGAGCTTAAGCTCTCACAGCAGCAGATAATGGAGAAGCTTATTAAGATCATTGCTGGAGTTAATAAAATAATAGAAGCAAACGCACCTGAACAATTTAAAAAAGATTGGCAAGTATCTGTTGAAAATGGCAAAGTTGCAATAGGATCAGCATTCAATAAATGGGCACTCAGCATTAATAGTATGAAGAAAACAGGCATAAATTTCTCAAAAGTTTATGAGCTGGTATCAAATAATAAAATGAGTGAATTGAGCGAACTTTCTCCTGTTGATGAAGTTGTGCTTGAAATGGCAGTTAAAAACTTGCCAAATCCAAAGCAAGCACAGGCATATAGAATTCCTGTTCTATGGCACGGAAACATTGAAAGCGATGAAGGAAAGGCAATGCTTTTATGTAATGCAAATGCTCCAACAATAGGTGTTGTTTTTGGAGTAGTCTATGACGAACATGCTGGCGAGGTAGCTGTTGTAAGGCTTTTTTCTGGAACAATAAGGAAAGGAGATAATTTATATGTTGCATCAAAACTTGCTTATAATAGAGTGCAGCAGGTTGCTATTTATATGGGCCCAGATAGGATACAAGCTGAAAAAATAACCGCTGGCAATATAGGGGCTGTTGTTGGGCTTAAGGACGTTTATGTTGGAGAAACAATAAGTTCAATGCCTATAGAGCCATTTGAACAAATAAAGCATTATTCAGAACCAGTAGTTACAAAAAGCATAGAAGCGGCAAATCCGAAAGATTTAGGAAAATTAATAGAAGTTTTAAGAGGACTTGCAAAAGAAGACCCAACATTAAGGGTAGAGCTAAATCAAGAGACAGGAGAACACTTAATAAGCGGTATGGGAGAGTTACACTTAGAAATTATTGAATATAAAATAAGAGAAGAAAAAGGCGTTGCAATAAAAACAAGCCCGCCAATTGTTGTTTATAGAGAAACACTTGCCTCTAAAGAAGGGCCTGTAATAGAAGGAAAAAGTCCAAACAAGCATAACAAGCTTTATATAAAAGTTGAAAAACTTAATGATAATATTGTTAAGGCACTTGATAATGCAGAAATCCCTGAAGGAAGAATAAAAGGAAAAGTTCCACAACAGCTTGTTGAAAAGCTTGTCTCTCTTGGCATGGACAGAGATGAAGCAAAAGGGCTTTGGGATGTTTATAATAAAAACTTTCTTATTGATGCAACAAAAGGAGTGCAATACTTAAATGAAGTGCAAGAACTTATAGTACAAGGTTTTGAAGAAGCAATGTCCAAAGGGCCTTTATCACAAGAAAAGGTTGCTGGCATAAAAGTTGTGCTTGTTGATGCAACCTTGCATGAAGATAATGTACACAGAGGGCCTGCACAAATATTACCAGCAGTAAAAAGGCCTATATATGCCTCAATGTTAAAGGCAAATGTACAATTGCTTGAACCAAAACAGAAAATATTAGTACAAGTCCCACAAGATTATGCTAGTGCCGTGCTTAATTTGATGAATGGGAAAAGGGCAAAACTATTATCTCTTGAACAGGAAGGAGATATGGCAACAATAAATGTTATTGTTCCAGTTGCAGAAACATTTGGCTTGAGCAATGAATTAAGAGGCGTTAGTCAAGGAAGAGCAATTTGGTATAGTGAATATTATGGGTATGAGCCATTACCAAGAGAATTACAGGATAAAGTTGTTTATTCAATCAGAGATAGAAAAGGCCTGCCAAAAGAACCGCCAAAAGCAGAAGAATTTATGGAATGATATTGAATAAAGACAAAAAATAAAAATAAATACATACATTTTTTATTTATAGCAGGGGTCGCCAAGCCTGGTCAACGGCGCAGGACTTAAGATCCTGTCCCATATGGGTTCGTGGGTTCAAATCCCACCCCCTGCACATATAAGCGAGTTAGGAGTTAGCCGATATAAGCAAAACCTTCGAGCGAAGCGAGAAGAGGATTTGAAGCCAAAGGGTTCAAATGTAAAAAGGCAAATTAACTTATACACACGCCTTCTTACAATCATCCCGCCCCCATTATTCCCTGTGGTAAGAAGGCAAATTAACTTATACACACGCCTTCTTACAATCATCCCGGTAAGAAGGCAAATTAACTTATATATGCGCCTTCTTACAATCTTCCAACCTCTATTATAAGCTTTGTTTGGTTTTGGTAATTGAATTTATATATAATATATGCCTTCTTGTCATTCACTAAATTAATCTAAGTTATGTCTTAATCATGTAATATTAAATCATGTGATATTGATAAGGGGCTGGAGTGTTATTAAACTAAGTATTGAACTAACTACAATATTACAATATAAACAAATTATAATTTAGGGTTTTCGTTTTGATATTTTATAAAGCCCAGTTGCTATTACTGGCCCTATTAATAGCAAGAATGTATATAAATTGGCCCTTGATACAAATGATAGTAATATATCATTCTTGACATCATAAAATACCTTTAATGCTTCTCCAACAAAATCTGGTGGGGCTTTAACTGATATTTCATTTGCTATACTTGAAGTAACATTATCAATTATTCCATTAATAATTAGGGTATAAACAAACATCAATAAAATTGCTATGATGCCAAATAAAAGCATGCTTTCATTTCTTGCATAAACAAAAACAAAGAATACATAAGCAAGATATAAGACAATTGTTATTCCATAAATTATGCCGAGCATTGGCTTTATATTTTCTATTATAGCATCTAAAGGTTTTAGTATTTCATTTGCAGCAAGTTTTGATATAACCTCTATTAAATCTGGTATTGTTTTTACGCTCCCATTTAAGACACTATCGCATGCTGGTTTTAGAAATTCTAATTCTTGTGGAAAGCTATTTTGTGCTTGGCACACTGTTTTTACTTGATCAATGCTAATTTGGGAGGCATTAATTTTTGTGTAGTATATAAAGGAAAGCTCTGAATTTATTTTTTGTGCAAAAACAGCCTTTGTGTTTTCATACTCGCTTATGAATATAAAAAGGAATATTGAGAAAAACAGCAATAACAAAATTAATATTGATAATGGCACATACATTATTGTTTTTATCATAATTCAATATATTAGTAAGAATTAAAAATTTTTCTTTTGATTAGGTTTTATGGGGAACATACAGAAAAGGGTTTTCGTTCTTTTCATATTGGCTATAGCGTTATTCGCATTGTTTTTCTCTATTGGCGTTGGTGGCACAACTAGTAGCAAAACAGATCAGCAGCAAGATAAAACAACTCAACAGCAAGATAAAGCAGTTGAGCAAAACAAAACAAATGAAAGCAAAGCAATTAAATTGAAGTGTGACCCATCTTCTTATACTACAATGAGCGCCAGAATTAAATGTTTTCTATCTTTATCAGATGAGGATGTAAAAAATGTTAATTATACTCCTGAAGAATGCATATTAAAACAATCTGAAACTGATAAAAATAAATGCATAGAGAAATACAGACTTTTCCAAACGTGCAGGCCAAAGCCAAGCACAGATAAAGAAAGGGAAAAATGCATATTGCCAAAATTAAATATATCTGGTAGTGTAAGACAAGAAGTGGAAATGTGCAAAAGCCAGCAGAGGCAGGATTTAATAAATATATGCATGTCAAAAATAAGAGAAAAAGTGCTTGATATGGTTAAATTTAGGGTTTACAACCTTGTTTATAAAGCACAAGAGCTTAAAGGCCTTGGCGTGCCAGAAGATAAAGTTATATCAATACTTGAAAAGGTAAATAATGCAAAAATAGCTCTTGAAAAAGCCAACTCAAATGATGAGAGAATAGCAATACTTGAGGGTTTAAAAGCAGATTGGCAGGCCTTTTCAGATGATGCTAAAAATTATGTAAAGAGGTGATTGAATGAAAGCAGCAATTTTTATTATTTTAATTTCTTTAATGCTCATCTTCGGATGCACACAGCAGCAGGCCAAACAAGAAATTGGAAAAGAAAATAATAAAAGCATTAGCAATGTATCAAACCAATCTTTGAATCAAACTATAAATCAAAGCCAGCAAGAAACAGGGCAAAAAGAGCAAGTTAGTGGAGAAAATTTAACAGAAGAAGAGTTAAACGATTTGTTCAATACTGACATAGATAAGGCTATAGAAGAAATTAATATAACTGGTTAATATAACTGGTTGATTTATTTTTGTTAATCACATTTAATGTGATATTATGCATGCAGAAGTAAAAAAAATTTTAGAAGACATCAAGAGCATTAAGATACAGGGGGCTAGGAATATAGCGAAAGCAGTTTTAAATGCAATAAAAATAGAGGTAGCACATTCAAAATCAGTTAAAGAGTTAATGGCTAATATAGTTGAGATAAGAAATATATTAATGCAAACAAGAAAAACTGAGCCAATGGCAAGAAATTTAATTGAGGTTTCAACAAGGCATTTATTGAGCTATGCTTCTTTATCTGATAAAGAGGCTATAAAAAAACTTTTAGAGGATTCTGATAAAATAATTCAAGAACTTGACAAATATTATAATAAGATGCTTGAATATGGAGCAGAGCACATCCCTGATGGAGCTGTTATTATAACAATATGCCATTCCTCCTCTGTTGTTGGAGTTTTGAAAAAAGCAAAAGAGATGGGTAAAGAGATAAATGTCATAAATTGTGAAACAAGGCCATTATTCCAAGGCAGAATAACGGCCAGAGAACTTGTTAATGCAGGAATAAAAGTAACACACATAATAGATAGCGAAGCAGCAGTATTTATAAAAAAATGTGATTCTGCATTGGTTGGGGCTGATGCAATAGACGTTGAAGGGAACTTATACAATAAAGTCGGCACAAGGATGCTAGCAGAACTTTGTTATAATTATAATGTTTCATTCCATCCAATTTCAGAGCTGTTAAAATATGACCCAAAAACATTATTTGGAAAATTAGAGCCAATTGAATATAGAAGCCCAGATGAAATATGGCAGGGCTATCCAGATGGCATTAAAATTTTAAATCCAGCATTTGACTATGTTCCAGCAGAGCTTATTAAATCATATATAACAGAAGAGGGCATTTTACACCCGCATGAGATAAAGCATGAATTTGAGAAAAAATATAAATTGTAATATTTCTTTAAATTTTTGTTAATAAAAGTTTTTCCATAGATATTGGGGACATTGTTTCAAATGATTTTAATGCTAATGTAAGCCTTTCCTCATTATGGCTATAAATTGTCATTATTTTATCTCCTTTTTTTACAACATCGCCTTTTGCTTTCCATAAATAAATGCCAGCCCCTTTATCCATTGGAGCGCCAGCAATTCTTGCTATTCTTGATATGCCCTTATTGTCAATATGCTCTATTCTGCCATCTTTTTCAGCTATTATATCTATGCTTACATCGCCAATTTTTATATCTTCTGACTTAATGTTAGGATTTCCCCCCTGCGCTTCTATTATCTCTTTCATCTTTTTTAATGCCTTACCTGAATTTAATATACTTTCTGCCATAGCAATGCCTTCCCCAAGTTTTGCTTTACCGCAAAGTTCAAGCAAAGTGCCAGCAATAAGAATTGCTTTTTCTTTTAAATCTGTTGGTCCTTTGCCTTCAAGGACTGAAAGCACATCTCTTGCTTCAAGCGCAGGACCAATACCATTGCCAATAGGTTCTGAGCCATCAGTAATAATGACAGCAGTATTAATGCCCAATCTTGTTGCAACGGTTTTAAATTTTTCCCCCATTGTTCTTCCCTCTTCTATATCTTCAACCTTTGCACCTCTCCCAATAGGTATGTCTATGATCAAATGTTTTGAACCAACTGCTTTTTTCTTAGCTAATATGCTTGCCATCATAACGCCTAATGGATCAAGCCTTAATGGCCTTCTTATTGCTATCATTTTATCATCTGCTGGAGCTATGTTAACGCCGCCTCCCCATACTATTGCGCCACCAACTTTTTTTGTTATTCTCTCCAGTTCTTCTAAGCTAAATTCAACAGGAGCAAGAACCTCCATTGTATCAGCTGTTCCAGCAGGGGATGTTATTGCTCTGCTGCTTGTTTTTGGCATTAATGCCCCAGCAGCAGCTATTATTGGCACAACAACCATAGTTGTTCTGTTTGCAGCTACCCCGCCAATACAATGTTTATCAACAACATATTTTGAATCAAATGATATTTGCCCACCGCTTGAAACCATACCTTCTATTAAGCCTATAATTTCATCATCATCAAGCCCTCTTATTTGTGCAGCAACAAGAAAAGCAGCTATTTCTGGTTCTGCAAGTTTATTGTCAACGATATCTCTTACATATGCTTTGAGTTCAGCATCAGATAATTTTGCCCCATTTATCTTTTTTATTATTCCTTCAATGCTTGTTGGAATTGGCATATGCCTTATTTCAAGTAAATCCCCATCCTTTATGTCTATTGCTTTCCTCACTTCTTCAAATATACCAACAAAGCCCCTGGCAATAACGCTTTGAGAAACATCAACAATTGCTACTGCTTCTTTATCTCCTTTTTTTACTATAACTCTATTCCCTGGATATATGCTCATCTCTCTTGATTCCTGCTCATTTAATACTATAATATTTTTTCCAGCTTCAATATCAAATACCTTTGCCTGTACAATATAAAGTTTTTCTGCATAAACCTTTATCTCTTTGCTTGTTTTTAATGAAATATCAACACTATCGTAATGACCTTTTACCAATTTACCACCTTATTTTCCTCATTAATAATCGATACTCGTATTTTTAAATTTTATTTTTCTCTTATTTCTGCATCTTTTATTATTAGCTCCCCCCAGTCCTTATGCCATTTTATCTCTTTTTTAAGAATGATAATTCTTGAGTTGAAGAATGGCGCATCAAGAACAGCTGTTTCAGCTTCGCCACCCTCAAAAAATGGATGTATAAATTCATTTTTTATATCTTTAAATTGCTTGCCAAGGCAATTTTTATCTAAGCCATATGCAGAAACTTTAACAACTAAAATTTCCATATCTTCATATGCTTGCAATAATGAGAACCTTTTCCATAAAGGACAGAATGCTGGCACATGCAATTTTTCACTTATATAATCTATTCTTTGCTTTTGGTATTCGCTCTCAACTGCACCAGAGCATATTGCATCAAACTCAAGTTCTTCTTTTAATTTTTTTAAGCACGTTAACATTTCTGATACTTCCCTTTCTTTTATACCAGAAACATAAAACATGTAATGATGCATACCCAATGCCTTTGCCTGTAATTTTGTCAGATTAAGATTTTCGCTATGCAGCATATAGCTATGTTTCCTTTTTGGCATGAATGTGACTAATATTGTTTCATAACCATTTGATTCCATCAAATGCGCAGCAAGTGTTGAATCTTTACCGCCAGTAAATAAACAAGCGACCCTCATGCTCTCTTCTTTTTATATTTTCCATATTGCTTGCTGAATTTTTTGATTATTAAAAATGCAACCAGTATTAAAATAATAATTAATAAGGCAACCGCAATAATATAAAGTGTAAAATTATTCTGTTCTTTTTTTGTCTGCTCTGGTTTTTCTTCTACAAAAGGCTCTGTTTTGCTTTCATTTGCAATTTCTTTTGTTTCATTTTTCTGTTCCTTAATTACTTCCTCAGCCTTTTTTATCTTTGTTATATTTATTTCTAAACTAAATATTGCATTGTCTTTTAAGGCATAAATATTGTTATCCCAGCTTTCTAATGATGTTATATTTTCATAAGAACTTACTATATAAGAGCAATCGCTTTTATTATAAACATTAAGAGTTCCATTATAAAGGCCCAATATATAAAGGTCATTAACTGCTATCTGTGTTGCATTTATACTGCAAAATGTTTTTCTTTCCAGATCAAATGGTATTATAATAAGATTATTTAATTTTTTATTATCAAGAAAATAAAACGCATCTGATACAGAACCATGGATAAAAGAGCCATGCTCCCCATATTTTGTTTTTACATATCCGTTAAATGATAATGTTGCGTTATATATTGATATTACTCCATAACTGTCTGCTGCAAGTATTGTATTATTTTTAGCCAGCATGACATTTTTACCATAATCATTAGCATATGTTGTTGGATTGAATAAACCAATAATTTTAGATGGAGTTGAGTAATAAATATAAGTCCTATTATTATAATTTGTTTCGACAACGTCAAGAGCTTTTAAATTTTCTATCGTTACATCAAAGCTTTTTTCATTATCTTTAACATATATTTTCCCATCCCTGTTATTTATGAAATAGAATGTTTTGTCAAAAACCCTGAATTTTTCTAATTCCCTAAATTGTATATCGCTTATTTTTTTATAGCTTACATTAATTGCTATCTCTTCATTTTGCCCAAACATTAAAAAGCACAGGAATAAAATTATGAATAATCTATTTATCATTTTTTTCTACCCCTCTTATTATTCTATTAAGTTTTTTATATATGGCAGGAGATGAAACAAAAACATTGTTGTCTTTTTCATTAAACATACTTCTAATTTTGCATCCAGCATTTTTTGCTATTAATAAAGCAGCAGAAACATCCCAAGGCTTTACATCTATGCCAATAAAAGCATTAAATCTGCCAGAAGCAACATAACATATTTCAAGTGCAGCACTACCAAATTTTCTTATATCCCTGGTTTTATATTTTAACACGCTTAATAAGTTTATGAACCTTCTTATACTTTTATCGTTATTACTATGACATGTGCCAAGAAATGCCCTTTTTATTTCATCATTATATGATGGTTTTATTATTTTTCCATTCAAATATGAAAATCCATTGTTCTTTGCATAAAACATCTCATTTAGTATTGGGTTATAAACAACTGCACATATTGTATCTTTTCTGTATTTAAGAGCAATTGAGACATTAAAAAATGGAACATGATGCACAAAATTTGCTGTTCCGTCTAATGGGTCTATTACCCACAAATAATCCTTATCAATGTAATGAGCTCCAGATTCTTCTGCCAATATGCTATGCCTTGGAAAATATTTTTTTATCTCTTTTTTTATTATCTGCTCAGATTCCTTATCCGCTTTTGTTACTATATCTCTTATGCCCTTTTCTTCTTCTTTTACATGCATGTCGAAATATTTCTTTAATAAATCCCCGGCCTTTCTTGCTATTATTTTAGCTCTTTCTAAATACTCCATATATGATAAATGAAAATGGTTTTTAAAATCTTTCAATGCAAAGAAATTTTATATGCCTCAGTAGCTCAGCTGGAAGAGCGACCGCCTTGTAAGCGGTAGGTCGGGGGTTCAAATCCCTCCTGGGGCTCTGGGTAAGAAGGCAAATTAACTTATACACACGCCTTCTTACAAACATCCCGCCCCTATTATTCCCTGTGGTAAGAAGGCACTAACCCTATTACACACGCCTTCTTACAAATATCTGATTCATGTTATTGGATTCTTAAGTGAGGCAAAATCTTTATGGGCAGTTATTGTTCAATGTAAGATAAAAGGATAGTAGCACTAACTGCATCTGGTCCGTTATTTAATAAAATAATGAAATCATTGTTATTTAATTCACATATTGTAGTAAAATAAGCAGCATTTTTTATGCTACAATTTTTATAAACAAATACGCCTCTAGCACTTGTTTCTTTAAACTTCTCATAATTTTTTTCATCTAAAATGTATAATGTTATTGGTTTACTAGCATTTATTGATATTTTATAATTTCCATCTTCTGAAGAGCATTTTTTATAAGAATAATAATAAAAAGGCGGCATTAAAATTGTTTCATTAATATCATTTACATAAACTTGGTATGTTATTTTTTCATACATAATATCATTTGTATCATTGCTGTGCTCATACCCAAGTATATGCCCTATTTCATGTTTTGCAATTTTCTCTATTGTTTTTGGGCTATAAAATTGATAGCGGTCATAACATTTGTTGTCGCCCAATCCGATATCTATTAATACACCACCAACCTCTGCCTCCCCAATTTTTTCTTCTGATATTTCTTTGAACCACTTTAAAATTATTGTTTCATTATTTCTCTCATTTGTTTCATAAAAGCTTATGCCTGTTTTTGCGCTCCAATAATCAAATGCATTTTTTATAGCATTTTTGTATGACTCCCTTAGATCATTAGAGAGTGATTGTGGTAAATCATTTATATAATATGATATTTTATCAAAAACAAGAACTGCAGTAGAATTTTCTAAAATTCCATTTTTACTTATACCAATTATTTTTATATTATAAAGCCCTGGTTCATATAAAATAAGTTTATCCCTTTCATCTTCTGGAAGTGTTAAATCTTTGTTTAAATTTATTGTTCTGTTTTCTATTATTGAATGATCTTTCAACCTTTGTATTTCTATATAACATTTTATATTTTCATCTTGCATATCATAGCACGAGTATTCCAAATTTAGAAAGAGGGGCGGTTTACTTTCATTTTTCATTACTTTTATCCAAATAGCATTATATGAAATTGTCTTGTTTTCTTCATGCACAGCAGTTGTTTGTTCTTCATTAATATTTTTTTCTGTAACATTAGAAAAGCATCCAGAAAAAAATAAGCAAAAAGCAAAAATTATAAGGCATTTTTTCATAAATTCATTTATCATTGGTATTTAAAATTATTAGTCAAATCTGAAATTTACTATGCCAAGAAATGTTATGGCATTGTTTTCTTTTACTGCATACACCAAGCCCTTTTTCATCATTAAAGCCTTTGTTATATCATTTTTAGCTGTTTTTGCACTTATATATTCACTATCTTTTATTACTCTCATTAAATAAGCAGTTCTGTCTTTTCCTTGCCTAAAACCCTTTTTTCCAACCAGTAAATAAGTATTGCCCTCATTATCAATGGTTTCTCTTGCTATATAGCCATTATCTCTTAAATATTTGAAAACTTCATACGTATGTCTATTTTTTTCTATATAATCTTTTACCTCATCTATGCCCTTTATTTCGTTCTTTATTTCTTCCTTATCTATGAGTCCATTTTCAAGAGCATAGAATAACTCAAATTCTGTTAATAAGAGTTTTTCTCCTTGTTTTAAGCCTATCCCAACATTATAAACTTTTTCATATTTGACTCTATTTCTATTTATATCAAGGCTTTGCATATATAAATAATAAAAAGGAATTAAAAAATTATAACACCTTATAATATTATGCAGTTATGCTTTATATGCAAGCAAAGATTTAGGCTTCCATTTCAAGAAGGTTGCTGCTCAATATGCAGAGATAATAGTATGGTTTTTGCGTATAATATAAAAAATAGCATTATCAATAAGCCAGAAGGAGCAAGAACCTTTTATATTAAAGGCATAAATACAAAAAGACTTACTGAATGCATGCTTAATGAAGAGGTTTTTTTTAATTTCTCTATTGGGCAGAGTATAAAATCTTGGATGAATGCATATGCACTGCAAAAGATAAAAGAAAAAACAGGGCTTGAACCAAAAACAAGAAACCCAGATGTTTATTATCTAATATCTTTTCCAGATGGATTGGTTGGTTTTGAATATGGAGACGTTTTTATATATGGCAAATACAACAAATTAAAGTCCGGGATTAGCCAAAAAAGATGGAAAAAATATGAAAAATCAGTTGAGTCAATAATTGGAGAAATTGCTCTTAACTATTTTCAGGCAGGTGCATATTATTTACATTGCTCTGGCAGAGAAGATGTTGATGTCATGAATTTTGGTTATAGGCCATTTGTAATAGAATTAAAAAGCGCAAAAAAACGCTGGCTTGATTTAAAGGCATTAGAAGAAAAGATAAATAAAAGTGAAGAAGTTAAAGTAATTATAAACGGCTATGTTAGAGACAATTTTGTGAAGCTCGTTAGCAATAGCCATTTTGATAAAGTATATAAGGCATATATTTATCCAGCATTAACAGAAGAAGAAAAAGAAAAATTAAAAAATATAAAAGACCTAGTAATAAATCAGAAAACTCCAAAAAGAGTGCTCTCAAGGAGGGCAGACAAATTGAGAAAAAGAAAAATATATTCAATTGATTTTGATGAAGATAATGCCATGATCATTAAAGCTGAAGCAGGAACTTATATAAAAGAGTTTATAAGCGGCGATGATGGCAGGACAAGCCCAAGCATTTCAAGTATTATAGGAAAGCAAGCCTATTGCAAACAGCTGTTAGTGAATGAAATAAAAAGCGATTTTCTTGATTTTGTTTTTGAAAAATCTAATAAATATAACTATTTGGCCATGTGATGTTAATGGCAATAAAATAGCTTTAATTATCTATTGTCTATCTAGTGTCTAAATACATAACTTTTATGAAATATGCTATTATTGCGAGTATTGCAATGCCTATAATAATTAAGAGTGTTTTTACTATATCTATTTGTTGCACTATTTCTTCCTTTATTTCAGTTCTCCCTTGCTCGTATGTTATATCGGCATTTACCACTCTCTTGTTTCCTGCTTTATCATATAGTTCTAATATAAATGAGTTTTTATCTTTCAGGCCGATAAGTTTTACAAAATATTCATTTTTTTTCAGGCTAACAGGCATTTCCAGGCCATTCAGATATGCTTTAACGCCAGCAATGCCAGATGCAAACCTGCCTTCATCAGAAACAAAGAATTTTGCACTTAAGCTGCCATCCTCCAAGCTTTTTTCGATAAAAAGACCAGCAAGCCTTGGAGCATGAATATCAATGTAATAATTTAATCCCTTTTCTGTATCAACATTTAATTTTATCTCATTACCAGCAGTGTATAAAAATGCTTCATAAGTGCCTGAGAATATTGGTATTATCAGCATTTCTCCATTTGAGCTATAGCTCTTTCCATCTATTGTTATGTTAAAAGGCAGCGGATTCTCATAATCATCAAAGACTCTTGCAGGCATATTAACCTTTCTGAATGATATGACTATTGATGATCCGTTATCTATCGTTGTGTTAAAATACTTCTTTATTCCCTTGTCTCTTAATATAGCATATCCATCTATATTCCCTGCAGGCAGGGTCAAATAAAGGCCTGCATCGCTAATATTGAATTCATGGCCACTAGAAAATACTATGCTAGCATTTGTCTCTTTATCCTCTTCAAAAACTTTTATTGGCACGGTATAAGAATCAACCTTTATTAGCGTTACATCGGAGATATTTTTTAAATCGATTTTTGTGCTCCAGTTTTTGCCAAGAAGAGAATAATAAACAGTTATTATACAATCAAGCTTTTCTTCATTCTCTTCATTGTTTGATACAAAAAATGTTAATTTACCATCACTGCCAGTTTTTCTCGTTGTTGTTTCAACATAAATTGGTTGGAAACTTCCATTTATGTATCTGCCTATTGTTGTGCTCTGCTGGTAATAAAGCTTTGCCTCTACATTTGCTGCAGCAATGAAGTTGTTGTCTACAAATTGTATCTTTATTTCTTCTTTGAATTTTGGCTTGCATAAATTGGCTGAAAATGCAAGGTTAAAAATTAATATTAATAGAAAAAGCAGTGTAAAATACCTTTTATTGATGACTCTATTATTTTTCAGCATCATGTTCTACACCACTATTAAAAGCTATGGCAACAGATGCTATCTCATCATCTTTTAATTTCATAAGCCTGACCCCATGGCTATTTCTCCCATATTCTGGTATATTTTCGCACTTAATATTTATAACCATTCCCTTTTTGCTTGTTATTATTAAATTATCACTTTTCTTTACATTCCCTGAGCAAAATACAACATTTTCATTTTCGCCCTTTAATTTTATATTTATTATCCCAGACCCTCCTCTTTTCTGTAATCTATAGTCATTGATATCTGTAAATCTTCCATAACCTGATGAGGTTATTGTTAATACGCTTTTTTCTGTTATGCTTGATATGCTTATTGCATTATCCCCATTTCCTATTTTTATTGCCCTTACCCCAATTGCTGTTCTCCCGCTCTCTCTTAAATCAGATGCCTTGAATAATATTGCTTTACCCTTTTTTGTTGCTACAAGCAAAGGCTCATTATTATTTATTGTAACATCAGCAAGCGAGTCGTTTTGTTTAAATGTTATTGCTCTTATTCCATTTACCCTTATATTAGAAAAAGCATCTGCTTCAACCTTTTTTGCGATGCCCATTTTTGTAAGCATCACTACACTCTGGCCCGGCTTTAATACAATTGCTCTCAACAATTTTTCATCACTTTCAAGTTTTATCAAATTTCCTATAAAAATGCCTTTTGCATATCTGCTTTCTATTGGTATTTCAGAGACATTCAAGCTATAAACTTTGCCCCTATCAGTGAAAACAAGGACTTTTTCATTGCTCATGGCATTTAACATTGCTAATATATCCTGTTCATGAGATGATATTCTTATTCCAACCCCGCCTCTGTGCTGTTCTTTTATCTCAGCAGGATTGACTCTTTTTATATACCCCTGATTTGTTATTATGACAAGGCTTTCTTCTAAATACTCTTTTGTTTCAATGCCATGCTCTAATATTTGGGTTCTTCTATTAATAGAATAATTATTTTTTATCTCCTCTATCTCTTGTTTTATTATATTATCTATTTTTTCACTTGATGCCAATATGTCTTTGCATTCTTTAACATATCTTTCTGTTTCAAGCATCTCTTTTTTTATCGCCTCTCTTTCTAATGAAGCAAGCCTTTGTAATTTTATATCAAGTATTGCATCTGCTTGTTTTTCATCTATTCCATATGCCTTCATAAGCTCTTTTTTTGCTGTGCTGGCATTATCAGATTCTTTTATTATTTTTATAGCCCTATCTATATCAGATATTGCCATAACTATGCCTTTTAACATATGTAATTTTTCTTCTGCTTTTTTTAATCTGAATGCTGTCCTCCTTGTTATTACCTGCCTTCTAAAATCAATGAAATAATCAAGCATCTCCTCAAGCGTTAAAAGTCTTGGCCTGCCATTTACAAGAGCAATGTTTATTGCATAATAATTTGTTTTAAGTGAAGTTGTTTCATAAAGTTTTTGTAAAACAATTTCTGGTTTATAACCCCTTTTTACTTTTATTTCTATTAAAAGGCCTTTCTTATCGCTCCTATCATGTAAATCGGCTATACCATCAACGCTGCCATTTTTAACAGCATTCACTATTTCTTCTATGATTTTTGTCTTACTTACTTTGTATGGGATTTCAGTAATCTTTATCATATCTCCATCAATTTCAGCTTTTGCCATTAAAACTATCTTTCCTTTTCCACTAGCATAAAGTTGCCTTATTCCTTCATTGCTTTGTATAATGCCCCCAGTAGGAAAATCAGGCCCTTTTATATACTCTAAAGCATTTGGTTGCTTATTCAATTTTGCTATTAATGCATTACAAACTTCTGCTAAATTGTGGGGCGGTATTTCAGAAACCATTGCTACAGCTATGCCAGAACTGCCATTTATTAGCAATTGCGGTATTTTTGATGGCAAAACAACTGGCTCTTTTGTTGTATTATCAAAATTCGGTCTAAAATCAACAACATCCTCTTCTATGTCTGCAAGCATTTCTTCTGCAATTTTTGATAATCTTACTTCTGTATACCTCATAGCTGCTGGGGGGTCATTATCTATGCTCCCAAAATTTCCTTGCCCGTCTATTAATGGATAAGCCATAGAGAAATCCTGTGCCATTCTAACAAGTGCTTCATACAATGCAGCATCTCCATGCGGGTGGTAATGGCCAAGAGCATGGCCAACAACTCTGGCACTTTTTATGTATGGCCTGTTATGGTAATTGTTAAGTTCTTTCATTGAATACAAAATTCTTCTATGCACTGGCTTTAGCCCATCTCTTATATCTGGCAAAGCCCTTGCGACAATAATGCTCATTGCATAGCTTATATAACTTTTTTTCAGTTCATCTTCAACATTTACCATATGTTCATATGTCAAGTTCTCCCTCCAAAGCATATGTTTCTATGAATGTCTTTCTTTTCTCTACATCTTCCCCCATTAATATTGAAAAAAGTTCATCTGCTATCTCAGCATCCTTTATTGTTACTTTATCAATTATTCTTTTTTCTGGCTGCATTGTTGTTTCCCATAATTGTTCTGGATTCATTTCTCCAAGGCCCTTATATCTTTGTATATTGCAATTTCCAATTTTATTTACTATGTTTTCTTTTTCTTCTTCTGAATATGCATAGTATATTGCCTTTCCTTTTGTTATCTTATAGAGTGGGGGATGTGCTATGTATATATGGCCATTTTCTATTAAAGGCCTCATATACCTAAAAAAGAACGTAAGAAGCAAGGTTTTTATGTGGTTCCCATCAACATCAGCATCAGTCATGATTATGATTTTTCCATATCTTAATTTACTTATATCAAATTCCTCCTTTATGCCAGTGCCAATAGCTGTTATCAATGCCCTTATTTCTTCATTACTCAAAACCTTTATCCTGTTTGCTTTTTCAACATTTATGACTTTTCCTTTTAATGGCATTATTGCTTGAAATTCTCTTGCTCTTGCCTGCTTTGCACTGCCACCAGCGCTTTCTCCTTCGACAATAAATAGCTCTGCTTTCTCAACATTTTTCTCAATACAATCAGCAAGCTTTCCAGGAAGCATGCTTGTTTCAAAGACACTTTTCCTCCTAACTGTTTCCTTTGCTTTTCTTGCTGCCTCTCTTGCTTCCATCGCTGATATTACTTTTTTCATTATTATTTTTGCATCTTCTCCATGCCTCTCAAGCCATTCTTGGAATTTGTCATAAAAAATTCTTTCAACAATGCCCTTTATTTCATTATTGCCCAGCTTTGTTTTTGTTTGCCCTTCAAATTGCGGGGATGGTATTCTAACATGCAAGACGGCAGCAAGCCCTTCAAGCACATCCTCGCCAGAAACCTTTTGGCTCTGGCCATTTTTTCTCATATACTCATTTATGCCTCTTGTTAAAGCTGCCTTAAATCCTATTACATGAGTTCCCCCTTCTTCATTTCTTATTGTATTTGTAAATGCATGTATTGAATCATAAAATGTTTCATTGTATTGCAATGCTATTTCTATTGCAACGTTTCCTGCAATAGCATCATTCTCTTCTGATTTAATATATGCTATATTTTCATGTATTGGTTTTTTTGCCTCATTAATTGCCTTAACGAAATCTATAAGGCCGTTGTTAAATAAATATTTTTCCATCTCCCCATTGAATATAAATGTTATTGAAAGTCCAGGATTAAGGTAGGCTATTTCTTTTAATCTTGTTCTTATAATTGAGCTGTCCCATTGCTCATCGCCAAATATCTCTTTATCAGGCACAAACTTAACTATTGTTCCTGTTTCTGAATTTTCTGTTTTTCCTATCTCCTCAACCTGGCTCAATACATTGCCCTTTGAGTATTTTTGTCTATATATTTTATTATTTCTTTTTACGATAACTTCCATTTCTTGCGATAAGGCACATACAACGCTAATACCAACACCATGTAAGCCGCCAGAGACTTTATAAGCAGTTTTTTCAAATTTTCCTCCTGCATGCAGCATTGTAACAACAGTTTCTAAAGTGCTTTTTCCTGTTTCTGGATGTGTTTCAACTGGAATGCCTCTTCCATCATCGCTTATTATTGCAGCATTTCCCTGTATTTCTACAATAATATTTTTGCAATAGCCAGCCATTGCTTCATCGACACTGTTATCTATAACCTCCCATAAAAGGTGGTGCATGCCCTTTTTTCCAGTATCTCCTATATACATTGCTGGCCTTAATCTTACGCCCTCAAGCCCTTTCAATACTTTAATATCCTTCGCCGTGTATTCATTATTTTCCAAAATACCACCTACATAGCAATATAAGAAAAAAACATTGTTATTCTTGTTATTAATATTAATTATCAATATTTTTATTTATTTTTATCATTTTACTCATATTTTTATTTTGCTCATATTTTTCATAACACAAAATATCATAGCCGTATCATCGCCATATAATAGCCAATCATCACGCCAACATATTCTTTGCTTGTTCAGCATTTTTGCTTAATTCTTCAATAACTTCTTTTTTAGCTATTATTAATATTGTTTTATCACCAACCTTTTTTATAACCATGCTATTGCTTAATCCCTCTGCATTTAATGCCTCTGTTCCAATAAAGTCAATTTCTTCTTTTATCAACGCAGCAAGATTTTTCATTAAACTTTTCTTTTCTTGCTTTATATAAGATGCAATAATGTTCTTATCTTTTAAAACTATGATTGCTGAAACCTTATCTTTTTTATCTTTGTACAAATGCTCTATATAGATATCTGCTTTCTGCTCTTCTGTCAATTTTCTTTTTACAAGCATTACTCCCTCTATTGAACTGAATTTTTCTGGATGTTCTTTAATGTATTCTTTTGCTGCCCAGAAGCGCCATTCTATTGGTATAGCAACAAGCGCATCAAGAGGGAGTTGATCAACTTTTTCTATTTTTTCATTTATATAATCAAGCCATTCTCTTCTTTTTTGTTTTGCCAGTTCGACCTTTTGACTTACAGATGCTGATATGCTATTAACAGCATTTATATAACCGACTATTTTGTCTCTAACCTCTTTTTGGTTTGGATTGCTGTAAATTTCTTTCTTTATTGCATCAATTGGTATTGATAACAATTGCGACATTTGCTGGCCAACATCCATCTCCATTTCTGCAGCCTTATCAAGTGCTTTTTTTGTTTTTTCTATATTATCACTCAATGTTTGCCATAGCTTCAAGTTTTTATTCTGGGTTGGAGCCTCAACTGCTTCGTCATACTCTTTTCCAGAGAGAAGCCTTTTAATCCTATCTATAAATGACAGACTGAGGAATAATAGGCCTGCAGCATAACCAGCAGTATTAATTATTATCAATGGATCTTGCGTTACCAATGTTATTAAACTATTTAATGATAATTTTTGCATAGAAATTGGCGACATTATATAAATATCAAGAACATAGCTGGCAATTAATAATATTGAACCAATAGCCATATCAGTTGTCCATGTTAATGAAGCAAAACCAAAAGCCCTTCTTAATGAGTATATGATTGGTTTTCTTTGCCTTATAAGAGATATGAGCCTTAATATATAAGCAGCAAGTTCAAGTATAATAATTAGTATAAATGCAAAAATCCATATAATGATGCCAAGACTTAACTTTGTCATGTTTGTTGCCTGAAATGCTGGCATGTAAATTGTGTTAAGATTATTAACAAGTCCTTCAATATTTGATATGTCTATAAAAACAAGCCTTACTTCTGCTTTAACGTCATTCCATATCTCATATTGTATTATATCCCTTGATAATGCTCCAATAGCATAATATAAAATATAAATTTTTGCGTCGTTTGTAAACCTTATGTCGCTATAATCAAGCCTAATTGGATTTGTCCCTGCTCTCCTTATTGCAGTGCTTAAGACATAATCTTTTATGTTTGAATCAATTCTTGGGTCTATTGTTTCTCTCATACTAACTTCTATTGTATTAGTCCCAATATTGCTGCCAGTTATAGAAGTGATGACAAATGCTTTATGCCTTACTACATTTGCTGTGCCAACATATTTTGTTAAATTGCCAAGTTCATATGAGAATGAGCAGAATTTTGCATCTTTTATTAATGGATGCTCTTCCATCTCTTTCAATATAAACTGTAATGTTGTGATCCTTGAGGAGATATCTTTTGATGTATCGCCCGGCTTTAATGCCTGGCTTAATAGAAGCAATGCTCTTAATTGCTCATCTCTCTGCCTGAGCAAGTTTGAGTAATCATATAACATTAATCCATATTTTTGTTCTTTACATGCTTTAGAAAGGCATGAGTTCTCGCAACTTTTTTCATCATTACATAATAATGGCTCAAATAAAGATTTGCATGAAACATCCTCCTTTATTAAGTTTTCATTTATTGCTATTATCTCATTTTTTAGTTTTGCTGTCTCGTTTTCATCTATCAATATGCTTTTAGGATTAACTTCTATAACATCCGGGTATAGATAAATTTTCCTGTTAATGAATAATGTTGAATTACCGGCATTTGTTTTTGTTTCTGTATAATATATATTGTATATATCTGGCACTCCATTTTCATCAATATCTGATGATGAAATGCTTGATAATGGCATATTTTCTTGTAAGTTTTTTTCAACTCTAAATATGCAACCATTAAGAAATAACAAAAATGCTAATAAAAATAAAAACAAAAACCTTGCTTTATTATCAATGAAATGCATAAATTGTTTTTTGTGTAGCATTTAAAAATATTAACTTCTCTTGCTTTTTATTGCTTTTTTTGTTTTTTCATAGCCATTAAAAAGTGTCCTTTCCAGTTAATTTTGAATACATTATTTGTTCTCTTATTTTAGATAAGTAATTTAATACAGAACTGTGCTTGCTGCCATTAAGAATTTTCATTATTGCTTCTTTTGCATATGTCATAGTGTAGTATGGTGCTATTATGCTTATACTATGTCCATAAACAGCGATTAAACAATCAGCTGAGCTTTCTATCTCTTTTTTTATTCTCCCCATCTTTCCTATTACCCTTCCTTTCAGCCTTTTTATGCAGTTTTCTGTATTGCAAAAATCTCTTAAATCTATTGACTCAAACGCATTTTCATTTGATAAAAGCTTATAAGCTTGTTCTTTGCTAAAGCCTTTTGCAATTGCTTTTATTACTGGCATAGCAAAAAATACATTTTCAGCATTGCCCTTTATATGAATAACATTATCAGAAAATTCTATAATAATATTAAGCTTTTTCTCCAGCTCTTCTTTCTCTTTTTTTATCAATTCAAGCCTTTTAAAGCTTACTTTTATTGTCTCAGCGCTTTCTTCCATTTAGGCCCCACCAATATTGCCATTATTTTTATTATTTTCTATTATTAATTTTAATATGCCGGCATTTGTCTCGTCAGTTTCATCCTTTATAAGTTTTTTAGCAAGTTGTTTAATATCCTCATTTTCTTTTAACAAAAACAATGCATTCAAGCATATTCTCCTGACTTTCTTGTCCCAATCAGACGCAAGGAACTTAAATAAATCAAGTACTTCCTTTTTGTTAATAAATCCTTGTAAAACATTCAGAGCCATGTATTGTGATTCACCGAATTCAAATTTAGCTATATTAAAGATTTCATTAAAATACATTTCTTTTATCTCATCTGACATATGTGAGATTAATAAAATAAATTCATAAGCATGCTCCTTTGCAAGGCCTTTTAACAAGTTTTTTGTCATTTCTTTTATTTTGCTATTATCATCTTCCCCTTTTAAAAGCCTTTCAAAAGCTATGCTTAGCTCAACTTGCTCAGCAAGAAGCTTTATTGTTTTTAATATGCATTCATTGCATTCAGCCTTTATGTAAAGAGCCATTGTATAATAGCATAAGGTTGCCTTAGAAATGTTTATTAATGGCTTTAGTTCCTTATTCTTTAGATACCTCTCCAATATTCTTGGCGTTAACATTATATGGTTTTTTATAATACTAATAGCTTCATCATACTTTCCATCTTTAACTCTATTTATTGCCATCCAGTATAGCTTATCAACATTTTCTTCATGCAATACATCCATAACATCCCAGGATTTTTTCTTCTCAGCCATTCAACCACTCTTCAATGCTTTATTCTTTGCTCAATTACACCTTCTATCACATGTTCGATCACATCTTCGATCATTTTTCGATTTTTAATAATACTTATTTTAATAATACTTAAAATTAATACTTAATAATGTTTAATAATATAATAATATTAATAATACGGTAGGATTTTAATAATATGATTATGATTTTTTACTTAATTTTTTTACTTAATTTTAAAATTTTTTACCCAATTTAATTTTAATTTTACCAGTAATTTTAATTTTACCAATTAATTTTAATTTATTATAAATAAATTGCTATCTTTTATTTCACAAAGGAAATAAGCTATGCCATTATATCTTATTATATAAAAACCATTTTTTATGCCATATAAATTCATTTTTCTTAGATCCATGGCTTTATTTTCACATAATAATAAAAGGGCATCTCTGCTTATATCCAATGTTTTAATATTATTTATCTCTTTGTACTGCCTAAATACAGGCAAAAATGCTGGAGTTGGCATATAACTTTTATTTATTATACAAATGCCTTTTTGCAAAGCTTGATGCTGCATAAGTTCTTTTGATGCAATAAAAGTGCAACCAGCCTTTTTATATGTATAAAAATTTTTTTCTCTTATATTATTTATAAATTGGGCCATTTCATTTTTGATTATTTCATTTCTTGCCATTATTATGCTGAATGCTATAAATATTTAAAAAATGTAACTACACAAAATACACAAAATTAAAAAGGTTAAAAAAGATAAAAAAAGAAAAAAGCGGTCGTAGTCTAGTGGTTAGGATGTAGGCCTTCCAAGCCTGAGACCCGGGTTCAAATCCCGGCGACCGCAATTAATCTTACAACTAATTTTAGGCATATTAATTAATTTAATTAATCCATATTGTTATAATATTGTTATAATTACTATAATTAAATGATTGAATGACCGAAAAGTTTATAAATAAGTTATGACATTTAATTATTATACTGTTTATTGTTTTACAAAATTAATATTTGAGGTGAAAAAATGCCACTAAATAAAACAATAAAAAAAGGAAAAAATGTAGTTGCTAGTAAAAAGAAGCAGGAAAATGCAGAAGAAGGGATACATGTAAAAGTAGTGAAGAAATGCCCAGAATGTGGGAGCAATGATATAGTAAGAGATTACACAAGAGGGGAGATGATTTGCAGGAATTGCGGGCTCGTTATAGCAGAAAACCTAGAAGATTTTGGCCCAGAATGGAGAAGCTTTGATACAGAGCAAAAGGCAAAAAGAGCAAGAGGTGGATCTCCAGTAACATTAATGAAGCCCCATAAGGGACTTGTTACTGAAATAGACCAATATAATAAAGATATAAGGGGCGCAAGAATAGATGTAAAGCAGCAAGCACAATTGCACAGGCTTAGAAAATGGCATAGACGTGTTTCAGTAGCAACAAGCTTTGAAAAAAATCTGGCCATTGCACTTTCAGAACTTGATAGAGTTGGTTCAACATTAGGCTTACCAAATAATGTTAAAGAGGCAGCAGCAAATCTGTATAGGAAAGCAGTAAAGCAAGAGCTTATAAGAGGAAGGCTTATTGAAAGCATTGTTGCAGCAATAATATATTCAATATGCAGAATACATGGAATACCAAGAACATTGGAAGAGATAAGTAAAGCAAGCGGGATAGAGAAAAAAGAAATAGGCAGGGCTTACAGATTTTTGAAAAAAGAGCTAGATATAAATATTCCATTGACAGATCCCAGCAATTATGTGCCAAAATTCGCTTCTGCACTTGGGCTAAGTCCTAAAGTCCAGGAAGAAGCAGTAAAGCTTATTAAGAAGTCATTGAAAAAAGGCCTTATATCTGGTAGAGGCCCAACTGGTGTTGCAGCAGCAGCAATATACATAGCAGCAGCTGAGCAAGGAGAGAGAAAAACACAAAAAGAGGTTGCTGAAGTAGCAGGAGTTACAGAAGTGACAATAAGAAATAGGTATAGAGAGCTTAAAAAAGAACTTGGCCTTAAAATAAATCTTTAATCTTTTCTTTTTTTAGCCATACATTAGCATAAGTTAGAGAAGCGTAAAATGCAAGAAATGCATGAAATAAATAACTTGTTAATTTATAAAAAGCTTAAAAGATTCTATGGCAGCAGGCATGATTGGTGGCCTTGGGGCAATTCCATATTCATGCCAGTTTCAGCAATATTAACACAAGCCACGAGCTGGAAAAATGTAGAGAAAGCAGTAAGAAACTTAAAAAGCAATAACCTTGATAGTATTGTTAAATTGCTTTCTATTGGTGAAAAAAAGCTTGCTGAACTAATAAAGCCAGCAGGATTTTACAGACAAAAGGCAAAGAGATTAAGGGCTTTATTGCAACTATTACATAAGCATAAGAGAATAACAAGAAAAAAGCTTTTATCATTAAATGGCATAGGTAAAGAAACGGCTGACAGCATATTATTGTATTATTTTAACAGGCCATATTTCGTAATTGATGCCTATACAAAAAGGTTTCATAAGAGGTTAACTGGAAAAGATGAAAAAGAATATGATAAGCTTGCTTCAATATACGGGAAAGGATTAAGCGTTAGGCAAATGAAAGAGATGCATGCCCTTATTGTGGAACATTCAAAACATGTTTGTAAAAAGAAACCAGATTGTATGGCATGTCCTTTAAAAGATATATGCCATTACTTTATATATGAAAAAAGAGCATGAAAAAATTTTTACAACGCAGCCCATATTTGAGCCATCTGAATTGCCAGCCTTTAAAGAGAAACAGTTTGATTCTATTTCTTTATTACCTGAGCAAAAAAGCCCTTCAACTATTTCACAATTTTTAGATTTTATAGAGTCATTGCTACCAATGCTTTTATTCCTTGGCATTTCATTAAGCAAAAGCGATATAGAAAGGCTTTTTGCACTTGCTAATAAACCAGATAGCATGGAAAAAATAAGAGACATGGAGGAAATAGCAAAAAGCTTACCAGAAAATTTTGATATAAGGGCAAAGGCATTAAAGCTTGCAGCAATGTCAATAATGGAATTTTGCCATACTTATGGATGTTTGCCAGAAGCAAAAAAGCTTGCTTATGATTGGGAAAAGGAAAAAATGGCAAAGCGTGCTAAAATGGAAGATATCCCAGCAAGTTTGCCATCTTTACAAGATTTGGTAAAAGAAAAAGAATTAAAATTAGAGAAAAATGTTTATCTAACAAGATTTGTTTATATGATATCAAAGACAGTTGAGGAAAAAAATAAAGAAAAGGCTTATATGGATTTATTAACTGCAATAAATGCAAATAAAGAATTAAGCAGGATAGCAACAAACGCAATAATAGAGGAGGAGATAAAAAAAGGAAATTTCCAAGCAGCAGAGCAAATAATAAAGAAAGCAGATTCATTTGGCGTAGGTTACGATTTTACTATAACGTTAAAAAATGATATAAGAGGAGTAGAAGAAGAGAAAAAAGAAAAAGAAGAAAGCATAAAAAGAGAAAAGAAAGAAGAGCAGGAAAAACAAGAAAAAGAACGTGATATTAAAATAGAGGGCAGCGATTACCAAATATTGATAAAACATGACATGATAAAAGAGGCAATGGAAGAAAATAAATTGGCTGATATTAAGTTTGACATAAGCAAGGATATGCAAGAATTGATAATAAGAATTTTTTTATCTGGCAACATTGTTGCTAATTTTTCTGGTGATGGCATATATTTTGTTATTGAAAAAGAAGATAGCTCAGTTTTAAAAATAGTGGCGAATGAAACATTTAAACTTGATTATGGTAATTATAAATTAATTGGCCCATTTGATATTATATTAGAATCAAGATATGGGCACATATTATATAAAGTTAAAGAACAAGTTATTGTCCATTTGACTGTAAAAAGAAAAATGCAAGCATAAAAAATTTTCTATTTAATATATATTATGCATGCTCTAGATTTTGAATCATTTTTTGACAGATTTTTTTCAAATGCTTATATAAATCATGTAAAGCTACTAATGGCTAATTTTCCAAAGAAAAAAAGCTTGAACATTGATTGGCATGATATTGAAAGATATGATCAAATAATTGCAGATGAGATATTAAAAAATCCTGAGCAGGCAATAGAAGGGGCAAAGGCAGCTTTAAGAAATTTTGCTGAATTTTCAAGATATGGAAATGTTCCAAATCCAAGGTTTTATAACTTGCCCCAAACATCGAGCTTTTTTATAGAGAGCATAGGCTCAAAGCACATAAATCAATTAATATCATTTAAAGGGCTTGTATCAAGAAGGGGGGAAGCATTAAATAAAGCAAGGATTCTTTTTTATAAATGTTCAAATTGTGAGGAGATCTTTAAAATCATAGTAGATGAAAATTTTGTTAAACCAAACAAATGTAAAAAATGCAATAAAGGCAGTTTAAGGCAAATGACAGAGAGAAGCAGCTTTATTGATTATCAAAGAATAGAAGTGCAGGACCTTCTTGAAAGGGTAATGCCAGGAACTCAAGCAGCTAAAATATATTGCATAGTAGAAGATGATCTTGTTAATTACGTAGTCCCAGGGGATAATGTTGAAATAACAGGCGTATTAAAAATAAATCAATCAAGGGCTGGCAATAACCTTTTTAGCAATTATGTTGAAGTTGTGCATATAAATAAACTTAAGAAGGAATTTGAAGAGCTTGATATAACAAATGAAGATAGAGAAAAAATACATAATTTTGCTAAATCGCAAGATGTTACAAATGAAATAGCACAGCTTATAGCCCCCGATATATATGGTTATGATGAAATAAAAATTGCATTAGCATTACAGCTTTTTGGTGGGACTAAAGATAAAGTTTCTCCAGCAGGTATGCAATTAAGAGATAATATACATGTATTACTTATAGGCGATCCAGGCATAGCAAAAACGAAATTTTTACAAGAAGTGTGCAGCATTGCTCCAAAAAGTATATATGTAAGCGGAAAAGGTGTTAGTGGAGCAGGTTTAACGGCAACAGCAGAAAAGGATGAGTTATCTGGTGGTGGATGGACATTAAAAGCAGGGGCTTTAGTATTAGCAAGCGGAGGCATAGCAGCAATAGATGAATTTGATAAAATAGACGATACTGACAGAGCAGCATTGCACGAAGTAATGGAAAGCGGAAAAATAAGCATGGCAAAAGCTGGAATTGTTGCAACGTTCAAAGCTAAAACATCAATATTGGCAGCAGCAAATCCAAAGCTTGGCAGGTTTATTGACTCTAAAAATATAACCGAGCAATTTAATATACCGCCATCCCTATTAACAAGATTCGATTTAATATTTCCAATAAGAGATATATCAAGTGAAGAAAAAGATAGAAAGCTGGCAAGACATATTCTGAATTTGCATTTACAATCAAAAAATGAAAGCGACGAGCAAATAAAAGAAAAGAAAATATTCATAAGGAAATATATCGCCTATGCCAGAACACACATAAACCCAAGGCTTACAAAGGAAGCAATGGAAGAATTAGAAAACTTTTATACAGAAATGAGAAGGGCAGGGGAAAAAACTGGCACTGTAGCAATAACACCAAGATATCTTGAAGGCATTATAAGAATTGCAGAAGCACATGCGAAAATGAGATTGAGCCATAGAGTCGAGCTGAGAGATGTTGAAGTGGCAATAAAGCTTATGAAGAAAATGCTTTATGAGATAATGACAGATAAGGAAACTGGTGTGCTTGATGTTGATATCATACATTCTGGAGTAAGTGCAAAACAGAGAGATTTAATGAACTTTGTTATATCAATAATACAAAAATTACAAAAGGAATATGATAGTGTAGAAAGAAGAATGGTCATAGAAGAAGCAAGGCATTTAAGGCCAGATGTTGATGAGAACAAAATAAATGAAATAATAGAGAAGGCAAAAAAAGAAGGCCTTTTATATGAGCCCGGCCATGGTTTAATAAAGATTATTGAGACGGATTAATAGAAATATAATGGGATATGAATAGGGAGTAGAGTGGTTAAATGGTTGTATTGGAACATTTCTTTAAATATGCATTTGTCATAATAATATCATATTTACTTGCAATAGCAACTTTATCAAATCAAAGTCAACCATTGCAACAATTGCCTCCAAATGAGGAAGTTGCAATAACAAGTTTTATTTTCTTTCTTATTGGTGCTTTGCTTATTTTCATAGCAATAAAATATCTGAATGTCGGTTTTTTGCTGAACATTTTTGAATTTATTCTTTTATTTTTCTCTTCATATGTTATTGCATATGCTCTGCTTCAAAATTATGGCCTTGCTTTAATAGCAGCAATAGCAACAACATTTTTAAGGGCGCTTAGATTTATCTCAATGAATAACGCTGCATTAATAACAAGTATTGGCGGCGCTTTAATAATAGGTGTAATTTTTCCAATATTTCCCCTAATAATTTTTGCCTTTTTGCTTGTTTTGTATGACATATTCGCTGTATTCATATCTGGCCACATGATAGAGCTGGCGCATATAGCAAAAAAGCAAGAAGCAGCAATGGCAATAGAGACAAAGCAGATAAAAAAAATTGGCAGGAAAAAAGCAATATTATCTATCATTATGGGGACTGGTGATTTTGTATTGCCCTCAGCAATTGCTATAAGCTCTATTCAACAATCAATGCCTTTAAGCTTGTATATGCTTCTTGCTGGTTTAATTGGCTATTGGTTTGTCATGCTTGTACTTTATAAACTAAAAAGGCCTTTGCCTGCCCTGCCATTTATACTTTTCCCGCAATTTATCATATTTTTGTTGTATTTTTTGGGTTTTAGTATATAATTTATAAATCTTTATAGCAATAAATTTTATATATAGCATTTAATATAGTTATTAATGTTTGAGTAAATGCTTTAATGGTTGGTCATATGGGGAATAAAAATTTTATGTATGGCATAAAACATGGCATAAAGCATTGCCCAAATATTTTTTTAATTGCGCTTTTGATTATAATATTAACAAATATTTCGTTTTCACTTAACTTCATATCAACAATAGAAAAAAAAGGCAATGAAATAGAGATAACATTTTATCCATATAAAATTCAAGAACTTCCATATCAATCAAACCCAAGGCAGACAACAATACAGATATTGCCATACAACCAAGCTGATATAGAAAGCTTTACTTATTATGTTGAAATAATAAATGCTTCTGGCTCAGTAATATCTTCTTTTTCAGATTCACAACTCAAAACTTCTATGAAAAGGGGCACAATAAATTTTAATAATGCAAACATACAGGGAGTTATATTTACAATACCTAGCCCTGCTTTAAATCAGGAATGTGCAATTGTAAAATTAAGTATAGCCGGCATAATAGAAGAAAACAATGCCAGAAATTCATTTGATGAAAAAAGACAAGAAGTGATATGTGAAAAATCATACCCCCTGGCTTTTAGACAAGGCCTTTCTGATTTATTAACTGCTATTAATTCAAATGCTGGAGTGTGTTACTCAATATTATTCATTTTTGTTTTTGCTGCTGCTGCATATTATGCTAGATTTGGAAGTACAATAATATCATTATATGATGTTGTAAGTCCGAAAGTATTCAAACTTAAAGAGCCGATATATTCTTTAATGAGTGTTTCTCCAAGAGGAGAAATAGCAAAAAAGCTTGAAGAAGCAGATAGAAAAGTAAGAGCCGCTCTATATAAAGATTATGAAGAAAAGCTCAAACAAGCAGGGATAAATGAAGGAAAGCAATTAAGTTCTTCTGTATTTGAGAAACATCTATTAACTGATAAAAAGTATAAGGAGATAATTGAAGAGATAAAAAAGAACATTGATACAGGAGAAAAAATCATAGAACGGTCTAATTTTTCAAAAGAGGAAAAAAAACTCCTCCGAACATATTTAATATTATTGATGCTTGAACAGATAAAAAGTCCATTTGCTCCAGCAAGCGGCGTAGCAAGGCCAGAAGCAAAAAGAGTTGCGGCTGTTTTGAGGCCTTTTAAATATGTTGGCAAAATTAAAGAGGTTAAGTATATTGGAAAACCATTAAATTGGCTTGCTTTGCCGTTGGTGTTAACATCAAAACAAATAGCATCATCTGCTTATACTATTTCAAAAGCGCCAAGAGCAGTTATAGAATATTTTGGCTTGGGTGAAGCTGCCAGACAAGCAAGAAAAGCAATTATTGAGAAAGAAATAGAGCCAAAAGGCGAAAAAGAGAAAAGAATGCGCAATATCATAGAACTATTAGCAGGCCCAGAAAAGAAGCATAACATCATTGACATAGCTGTATTTAACAAAATGCCTTCAGAAATAGAGGATCATTTAAGAAGAGGGCTTGCTGTTCAAGCTATTGAAATAGCCCTTGATAAAAACAGAGAGTTAAAGACAGCATTTAGAGAAATGCAAGAAGAACTTGCTAATTTTAAAAGCAGCAAGGACATAACAAACAAAATAAATTCAATAATTGAAAGATTTGGGTCAGATAAAGATAGGGAAAATTTAAAGCTTATAATTGAGATCATTAAGGCAGAAAACAGTTATGGAATGCTTGAACTGTTTAATAAATTTTTAGATAAGAATAATATAGATGATCAGATAAAGGGAAAGATAAATGACATAATAAAATTGAAGGACAAAGGGATTACAAATATTGAATTAAACATTTTATTTAGCGATTTTATATCAAGAGATTTGCACGATTTTTCTGTTAGGCAAAGGCTTATAGGACCATATGGAGATGAATCAAGAGATAAAAATAAAAAAACTAAAGACGCCCTTTTTTATCTATTTTTGAACCACCTATATAATGAGTTTATATTTTTATTTGATAAGCAGCAGTTATCAAACCTTGATGAAGGAGCATTTATTTTATGCGCAAAAATAGCAGCACGCATGGCTTCATATGAAGCTATAAAGGCGATATACGGGCATGCAGAGAAAGCAGAAATAATTGCTAATTTCTATTCAGCATTAAAAGGAAAGCTTGAAAAAGGGGATAAAGAGCAAAAAGCACTGGCAGCATTAATTGACATTGAAATAATTAAGAGAAGAGCAGAGCAAGCAGAAGAGCATTATAAAAACATAGTTGATTATGCAGATAGGATTAAAGAGAGACTTAATATTGATATTAAGGGAAAGCTTTATGATTACATTTTTTCACATGAAAAAGAATTTTCTATTCCAGATGAAATGGCTAGGCCTGCATATATAGGGTTCAGGCCACAAAAAATAACAAATGAGGATATAGAATTCATTAATAAAGCAAGCATTAATATGCTTCCAGTTTATTTAACTGAAAAATACTACAAATTTAACATATCGCTTTTAAATGAAATTACAAATTCATTAAGAGGGGCAATATCAGAAGTCGGCGTTTTTAAAGAAAGGTTTTCATCTAATGTATTGAGTTTAACACTCCAGACATTACTTGAAGAAAGGTCTGACAGGCTTTTGGGCTCTGGCATAGATGAGTTAAGAATGAAAAAAGACCTTTTATTGGGCTACATAATTTATATAAGCGAGAGGTATGACATTAGAGATAATGAAGGCATATATAAAAAACTGGAGGAAATTTCTAAAAACGGAATATCTGAAACAGAACTTGAAATAGCAAGTAAAAGAGGATTTTTGATAGGAAAAACAAAAGACAATGAAGTAATATTAATACCAACAGCAAGCGTTATGAACAAAGTTTTAATATCAGAGAAAGAAAAGAACAGTTTTCTTGGTTTTAGTGATAACACTAAAGAGAGGATAATGTCGAAATTAGAAAGGATAAAAGAAAATCCATTACTGTTCCTTGAGAGATTATCAACATTTTATATAACCATAAGCGGAATTGAAGAGTATTATATACTAACAAATGATGGCGGTGTGCCAAAGTTAAATAGTTTAAAGCCTTCAGAAGCTTATATAGACAGTGAAACAAAGGAAAGAATAGAGAATGTATTAAAAGCATTAGAGCAAAAATTAGGGCAAAAAATGCAATTAACTGATTTATTCAATGCAGATGTTAATAAATTTAATGATTATATAAAACAATTACAGAAAAATGGCTTATCAGAACTAGACATTTTCAAGCTTGCTTATTCATATTATAAGCATAAAAAAGAAATTAATGAAAGGATATATCTTGGCGATATAGATGTTTTTAGAAATCCACAAGATTATAATTTAATAATAGGAACAAAAGAAGAAATAAAACAAAAGCTCATTCAACTAAAACAGCTCTCTCCTTTGTTTGAGGCTCTATCACCCGGAGCAGAAAATATAGAAAGTATAAAAGCAACAAAGTTCAAATTCAAAAATGCAATGCAGGAACTTTTTGAAGGTTTCATAAATACTCCTTTATCTATTTATCAAGCCCTACATCCATTTGAGGGCATAGAATATATGCCTTATATTAACGCCATGAACTTTTACAGAGTTGAAGAAATAAAGGAATTGGCAAAGCGTACTGGAGATATAGATAAGGAAAATTTCAAAGAAGCAATAAAGCTTTATGAAGAGCATTTTAATTCAATGGGTTTCTTCCTTGACAGGAGTGCAAATAATGTTGTAGCTTCATATTTAGATGATGAGCATACAAAATATGCAATAGCCAAACATTATAGAGGAAGCATATTTGTTCCAGCAGGATTTTTAACTGGAAAAGAAGGAGTTATAAATATAAATAAATCAATGTATATAGATGCTCCACTTTTGGGGCTTTATTCCCCAATATTCTCTATAGCAACAAGATTAGCAGAACCAAAGATAAAATTACTTGCTTTAGTAAATCAAGCGCTTTATAGGCCTAGATATTATAATACAGGTTATGATATATCTCATGATTATGACGAAAATCTGCGTGAATACTTAGAGAAAAAATATAATATGAGAGAACAGGAAATTAAATTTTTGGGCCATATAAGAAATGTTTCTGGTAATTATTTTAATTATACAGCAGAAACAACTGCTATAAGGCATGCAGCAGCACTAAGACATGCAATATCACTTGGAGCTGGCTATTCAGTTCCTCTTGCCACAGCTTTATTTGGGGCTATGTTTGGGCCAGTAGGTTTAATGTTAACTGAAAGCGCAAGGTTAATGACTTCTTCATTTTATGGCACTAAATATAGCTATCTTGATAAATTTTTAATGAGGTTAAACAAAGATGAATTAAATTCATACATAACATTGAATGACCTTTATTATAGAGCAGCATTGCATCAAGAACAATTGCAATGGTATAAAAGAGGCATAGCTTCTGCTTATGGGCCGATAGGAGCAGTTTTAGGTTATGGTTACTACTCATATATGACAGGCCAGCTAAGGCCAGAACCAGCACTCATAAGGAGCTATGCCAGATGGATGCAAAGATATGAGAATAAGCCATTTGATATAAATGCATATCAAATAGCATTAAATCTTGGCAATTACAGGCTTGCTGATACTGATATGCTTGAAGCAGCTGAAAAAACAGCAGCAATTAAAGAATGGGGGAAGCTTGAATGGAATAAACTTGCTTATACATTTATTTTTCCTTCATTAATAGTGAATTTTGCAATTGAAAACATGGCACATTATGGAAAAGGCCTATATAAAGAAGGAAAAGCAAGAGGCTTAAAAGCTGCTGGTAAGAAAGTAGCTAAGGACATATCCGCTGTTTCAGCTACAACATTATTATTATATCTAAGTCCAGCAGCTGCTGTTGTTGTCCCCTCATATATATTAAAACATTCTTTGGCAAGCATTAGAGCAATATGTCCAAATTGTAAGAGAGAAAGGCAAAAAAATGTCGAATGTCCATATTGTGGTTATGTAGGATTTGTTTAATTCATTATTCCTATCAGTTAGTCTTATCAAATAGCAAATAGATAATTATAAATTTTTTATAAATCCTGTATTCTATAAGGTGATAAGATCTTTTCTGCTTTTCTCTTTTTATTGACTGATAAAGATATAAGCGTATTTATGCCATCTCTACTTACTACATAGAGGTTCTTTATATTAATTTTATTTTTTGCAAGTAATTCAGTAATCTTTGAAAGTTCTCCTGGCCTATCTTTCAATTTTATCATTATTGAATCTTCACTCATTACATTAAAGCCATTCTTTTTCAAAACCTGCATTGCCTTTTTAAAATCTTTAACTGTCATTGATATAATTGCTTTTTTTCCTACTGTATGGCCAACAATATTCTCTATGTTTATTTTCTCTTTCCCCATTATATAACTTATGTCATTAAGCAAACCTATCCTGTCGTTCTCAACTAATACTATTGTTTTTACCATTCTAACCCCCTATATTTATTTTTGCATAATATTTAATAATATTTGCTTAATTATATGAGCCTTTTATATAAGGCCTTTGCTTGATAAAAGGCCAAGCGCTGCCTTTACTTCTCCATCAAGTGTTAATCTGGCACTGTTTAATACTGCATCAACAATATCAGCAGCATTGTATATATCTATGCCATAAACTGCCATATACCTAGCTCTATTTCTATAATCCCTGTCTAATACATATGCCTTTGCACTTTCTATTGGTATGCTGTCTCTTTTTGCTATTCTGTTTGCTCTTACTTCAAGAGGGGCATGTAAGAAAATTTTTAAATCTGCTTCAACATTCCATATAGCAAGCCAGCTAGCCATTATGACATTTTGCTCCTTTGAAAACTGCTCCCTTATTTTTTCATCAAATAGCCTATCTACCCTGAAATCCTTTTGTGCTATTGATTCATATTCTGCCAGACTCATTTTTAATTGGGCAGCAATATCCTTAAATGAAGGAACCATTAATTTTACATCTAAGCCCCTATCCTTAATTGCGCTATGCAGTGCCTTTGCAAAAACAGTCTTTCCAGAACCAGCAAGGCCGGATATAGCAACTTTCATGAATATAAATGTAGGGCTTTATTTAAAAACTTAATGATTTGATTCAAAAAAGGCTTTGTTATAAGCATCTACGAATGCATTGATGCTTGCTTTTATTATATCTCTATCAACTGCTCTGCCAAAATATACTTTTCCATTCTCATGTTCAAGCTTGATAAAAACTTCTCCCTCTGTATCTGTGCCTGAACCTATTGCATCTATTCTGAATTTAACAAGCTTTAAATCAGGTAGTTTTTTTAATGCCTTTTTTATTGCATCGATTGCTGCGTCTATGGGCCCCGTACCAATCCCGCTTGCTTCGTATATTTTTCCATTAAATAATAATTCCACTCTTGCTATTGGTTTTATATTATTGCCAGTCGTTACTAAAAATTCTTTTAATTCAAGCCCCCCTTGCTTTGTTTTTCCAGTTATGTTCTCTACAATGCTTAAAACATCTCTCTCTGTTATTGCATTGCCTTTATCAGCATATTCCTTTATCTTTCTCATTACAATTGCAAGTTCATTTTCATCCAGCATTACGCCGTATTTTTCAACTATTGCTCTTATTGCATGAGCCCCAGAATGTTTTCCAATTATTATCGTTCTTTTATTGCCAACAAGCTCTGGTGAATATGGCTCATATGTTAATGCATTGCCCATAACGCCATGTACATGTATTCCAGATTCATGAGAAAATGCATTTCTACCAACAACCGGAGCATTTGGCGGTATTGATATGCCAATATATTTTTCAACTATTTCGCTTACCCCCATTAGCATGTTTAGCTTTACTGTTTTTATGCCATAAAATGCATATAGGGATATAGCAACTTGTTCAAGAGAAGCATTTCCCCCCCTTTCTCCTATTCCATTTACTGTGCAATGCACTTGCATTGCCCCAGCTTCTACCCCTGCAAGAGAATTTGCAACAGCAAGGCCAAAATCATTATGACAATGCATGCTTATCGGTTTTTTTATGTGCTTTCTTATATTGCTTATAAGCTCAAATGTTGCTCTTGGAGTCATGACCCCTACTGTATCTGGAACATTTATTTTATCTGCTCCGGCATCACAAGCACTTTTATAAACATCTAACAAATAATCCAGCTCAGTTCTTGTTGCATCTTCACAAGAGAATTCACATTTTAATCCAAGTTCTTTTATGTGCTCAACTGCTTCCATTGCCTTTTTCTTTATCTCTTCTTTGCTCATTTTTAGCTTATACTCTCTGTGTAGCTTGCTAGTGCCTATAAATGTATGTATCCATTTAACATTTGTTTTTGCAGCTTTATCTATATCTTGCTTCAATGCTCTTGTTAATGCCATAACATCACATTTAGTTGTTTCTGCAATTTCTTTGACTGCATTGAATTCCCCCTCTGAGACAGATGGAAAACCTGCCTCAATGACATTAACCCCAAGTTTTTCGAGCCAATGTGCGATATCAAGCTTTTCATCTTTTGTTAATGATGCCCCCGGAGTCTGCTCCCCATCTCTAAGTGTTGTGTCTAATATTAAAACCTTGCCGGGCAAGTTTAAATGTTTTTTTGTATCTTTTACATAATCACTTATAGCTATCTTGTTTCCTTCCCCTCTTTTCTTGTTCATAAATACCACCTCATTTACAATTTATTTTTTCTTTTATGCTTGCTTCATTCAATAAAGTGTCAAATTTTTTATCATCTATTATTAATGTAGGAGCGCTTGTTATATTATAATATGATACGATAACATTCAAAGGTGATAATCCCTTTACATCTATTGGAAAAGCAAAAACTGCTGCATTATCGCATTTTTCCCTTATTACATCAAGCACATTTCCCTGCACTTTACATTCCGGGCAATCCTTGAATGCAACATAAAAAAATAGTATATTACTTAAATTTTGTTGACAAACCTCTTTATATTCCCTTGTTAATAGATAAAGCTTAAAATTTGTTAAATAATATAGATTTCTTAATTCATTCGGGCTTATTAAAATGTTAATATTCTGGTCTTCAAGAGTGTTTCTAATCTTATTTGTTTCCTGCCATAACTCATAAACGGCGCTTTTTAATGCAACGCAATTTGCCTTATTTTTTGTGCTTTGTATGAAAAGGATTGTTGTTGAACTGCTGTCTATTGCAATATTGAGCTCATTTATTGTATCCCTTATTTTATTTGTCCTATCTACCTCTATGTAGTAGCCTATGCCTATCGATATAATAAATAATATGAGCGCAACAGCAGCCCCTTTCCAATAAATGCTTTTATCTACCATTTGTAATCAGCCCTGCCAAGTTCTTGAAAAAAGCTTAAAAAATAAGCAAAGCTTATAAAGAGGCTATAAAGTATTGTTGCTAAGAATATAGTTATAAAATCGAAAATTGTTATATTGTTTGCAGTTATTTTTTTACTTAAATATGCAACAAGGAAAAAAGGCAGCATAAAAACAATGGCTATATACAATGCAGAACTGCTTAAGATTGGCAAGGATTCTATGACAATGCCAATGTTAGATAATATACTGTAAAATAAAAAGAGCAAGCCCCAGAAAAACTGCTTTATTAAAATTATGCTTGTTGCCATAATAACAGTTATAGCAGCAAATTCAGCAGTCAAGCTGAAAGGCAGCATAAATGTGCCGAAATCACCATATTTAGGATTAAAAAGCATATAATGGTATTTTTTTAAATTCACAAGCTTTCCTCTATACCATCTCAATCTCTGCCTTAACAAACCTTTTACTGTTTCAGGAACTTCTGTATAAACAACTGCATCTAAGGCATATTCTATTTTGTAATGGTATTTCCTTAACCTCCAGCCCATCTCTAAATCTTCTGTAATGTTGTTTTCATCAAAAAGGCCTATTTTATCAAACACGCTTTTTTTAAACAATGTCATTGGCCCAGGAGTGACAAAAATTATGTTAAAATATTTACCTATTAATGCATAAAGACCAAAACCAATGGCATATTCTAAGTCTTGGAATTTTTTTATTAATTTGTCTGGCCTTTCAACCTTTATAAGAACAGCAACTGCACCAACATCTTTATTATTGAATTTTTTTACAGCATTTATTAATGCATCCTTATCTAAATATGTATCTGAATCAATGCATGCTATGATCTCATTTTTTGCTGCTTTTATGCCAGTATTTAATGCCTTTGCCTTTCCTTGATTTTTACCCATTTCTATTACTTTTATGCCCATGTTTTTTGCTATCTTTACACTATCATCTGTTGAACCATCATCTACATATATTATTTCTTTTTTTGTTGGATAATAAGCATTTTTTATTGATTCTATGCATCTCTTTAGTGTTTTACCAGCATTATAGCCAGGCACTATTATTGATATTGGCTCATAGTTTTTGTTCAATCTTTCTTTTTCATTACTTATGCTGAGATAACCGACAATAAATACACATGTTAAAACAAGCAAAAAGAAGTTTGGCACAAGCATGACCCAGAAATAACCAATACTCTCAATAGCAACCCAGAAAATTGATAATAGCAATATAAAGCCAATAAGAGCAATTGTCCTATATTTTACTTTATCCATATTTATTTTATCAATATTGTGCATGTTTTCTTTTTAACGTAAGATTATTAAAAAGCTTTCTCTAAAATTGTTTAATGGAAACAACATCATTTTCCTATCCCGCTGGATTTAATGAACCTACAAGCCAGCTATATCAATCATTTGATCCAAATAATAAAGACGATATAGAAAGAGAAAAAAAAGCAGCTAAGGATTATCCACTTATTCCATCTTTAATGTTATCATTTTTGCCTGTTGTTGGGCCAGTAATAGATCTTATAAAGGCGTTAGAAGAAGGCAAATATTTGGAAGCATCTATGTATGCTGGTTTTCTTGTATCAGATTTATTTTTAGTTGGTTATGCTGCTAAATTACCCTTTAAATTTGCTATAAGATATTTGACTATTGATCAGATTGCTGATATATTTAGACTTGGTTATAAAGCAATAAAAAAATTGAAGGAAGCAGGCAAAGCAGTTCCAAAAGAACTAGAGAGATTCTATAAATATTTACATGATCTCGGGGATATAATTGCTGAAATGAAACAAGAGGGGGCAATGAGCCAAAAATTAAAAGAATACAGACGTGTTCTGGAAGAGATAAGAGGGGCTATTAAAATGCGGATAAAAGAAATGGGCCTTTATCATTATTTTGAAGCAAGAAGATTAGAAAAAGAAAAATTCTTAGAGAGCTTAAGAACATATATCGAACAAGAAATAAAAATTGGCGGTAATATATTAAAAGCATTGAAAGGCGACCAGAGAATAAGTGGTTATGCATTATTACTTGATAAAAGTGGTATGTGGAAATTAAATATGCTGTTGGGTAAGGCAGGGGGCGATATTGCTTTAGGTTTATATAATAGAGCTATTAAGGAAACAATAAAAGAGTTTGGGGAACTAATAAAAAAGGCAGAGATAAGTGAGGAAGATATTTTGATAATTTATAAACCAGCAGGCGGAGATGAGTTTTATTTACATTTTTTATCAACAGATCCTTCAAAAGCAGAAAAAGCAGCAGCACTATTTGTTGAATTAGTAAAGGAAAAAATCCAAAAGGGAATAATAGAATTAGAAGCTTTGTTGCCACCTGGTTTAGCACATCAGTTAAAACAAAGTATTAATGAAATGCTAAATGGCTTAGCCTGGCATGGAAAGAGAGTTAATATTGAACCAAAGGGCAATGTAATAAAATTTTTTTCACCACATGGAGAGATAAGTGGCATACCAGAATACCTTGGTGAAGTTGAATTTGAAAAATTGAGATCTAACCTGCCTGAAAAGATTGCTGACTTTTTTGATGGTTTTAGAAGGGCATTAAAAAGCGTAAAAGAAACAGTTCCATTGAATGTAGTTGATGTAGAAAAAGCGGTAAAAGCTTTGAAAGAAGGGAGTGCAAAGCTCATCAGGTTTGAGTTAATAATACCAAGTAAATTTTCACGACATTTTGATGCCTTAACAAGAGCAGCAGAGAAGGGCTATAGCGTTACATTTAATAGGGCTGGTCCAAGTGTTTTTAATTTACTTGGCCATGATGTTACTGATACGATAAGGGATTTATATATTAAATCATTAAAGGAAGCTGCCAAGGAAATTGGTGTAGATATAGAAATTAGTGCAATAGATGGAAAAGGCCCATTTACCCTACTTGTTAAACTGTCTGATGAAAAAAAATTAAATGAATTAATGGAAAGAGCCAGAAGAATATTTGAAAGCTATGAAAATATTTCTCGTTATAGATTTAGGTTATCACAAGAAGCAGTCAGTAGGTTTGAAGATTTAAGCAGTCCAATAAAAAAGGTATATGAAGAAATAAACAAAGTCTCATCAGAAAATCCTACAATAAAGAGGCGAATAAATGAATGGACAACAAGATTGGGAGTACGTGAAAATGAAGCCTTAGAAAGGATGTTTAATACTTCATTAATTCTTATTAAAACCCATTATGATAAATTTAGTAATTTAATAGGCCGTATGAATATTCCATATGAATTGAAAAAAGCAATAAAAGAGTTTGCAGAAGATAAAAGGGCAAGAAGCCTTGAAGATTTTTCTAGTATTCTAGAAAAGTACAAGCAAACAGGCGAATTTATTAGGTTGTTATTCACAAGAGAAGTTTCATTGCTACTTTTGGAGTTTTTATATAACCCAGAAAGATTTAGTGAAAAAGAAAAACAACCAAAACAACCAAAAACATTGGGTAGGGGTGATTTTGGGCAGCCAACTACTGAATATATGCCACCCCCAGAAAGGTTGAAAAAATAATATAAAATTTGTTAATTAACTTCACACATAATGAAATTACCAAATCTTACTATTTTAACATTTCCACCAAGTTCTTTAATTCTTTTATAATCATTTTGCCTTCTTTTTTTATCTAGGATATGTGCTATCTCAAATGCTTTTTTCAACTCCTCATTGTTTAGGCAGGGATTAAATTTCTGTTCTTCAAGCCCATCCAGCCCATCTAAATTTTTTGTTAATCTAGAGATGAACAACTCAAATAATTTTGTTGCATATCCAGTTATGTAATATTTTGATATCCAATTAGCTATTATCCTTGCAGTTTCTCTTTCATTTTTATCCTTTATACTTTCAACCATATCATTTATTTCATCTGGATGTTTACCGTTTAAATCTTGGCTCTCATAAATTCTGTAAGCAACAAATAGAATATTATAATAGCCAGCACTCTTTATTTTTTCTTTAAATTCTAATAACCATTCAAATTCTTTAACCAAAGAGTTAATTTTTCCAATCACTTGTTTTTTACTTTCTTCTTTGCCTGATTTTTCTAATTTGTATAGTAATTCTTTTACTTTTATCTCAAGAGCAGCTATAATACTTAAATCTTTATCATCTACTAATTTTGATACGTTGTTTAGTAAATTTTCTTTTAAATGTCCATAATTATCTAAGTCCAATTTTTCAAATATCTTTTCAAGTGCCATTCTTATATTGGCAGAGAATAACTTTATTTTTCCCTCCTTCTCATGTCCTTCGTAATCCCAGTAAAAGAACAAATAATGGAGTTTATTCTCTATAAATTCTAAATCTCTATTTAAAAAATCACTAATAAAAGGCGGCAGTTCTAAGCCCAGCAATTTATCTGGATAATCTGGTGGGTTAATGTTTCTTATGTTGGCTTCCATATTAATATATTGGTAGAAACATTTTTATATTATTACTACTGATAAAAATTTATGATTTAACTTTAATTTTAATTAGTCGAAATGTCGTGGGGATTATTTTTATATCTTTACATTTATTAATTCAGCATGAGAAGAGTTGCTATAATAGGGGCAGGCATATCAAAGTTTGGCGAGAGATGGGACAAAGGATTAAGAGACCTTGCTCTTGAAGCTGGTATTTCTGCCTTAGAAGATGCTGGAATAAAAGGCGAGCAGATAGATGCTGGTTATGTTGGGAATATGGCTGGAGGAGCATTTGCTGGGCAGGAACACATCGGCAGTTTGTTAGCAGATTACTTGGGTTTGAATCCAATACCAATTACAAGGGTTGAAGCAGCATGTGCATCTGGGGGCGTTGCATTGAGACAGGGTTATTTAGCAGTAGCATCAGGATTGCATGACATAGTTATTGTTGGTGGCGTTGAGAAAATGACAGATTTATCAACAGAGCAAACAGCTGAAATACTTGGCAGTGCAGGTGATCAAGAATGGGAACTTTTTATGGGAGCAACATTTCCAGCAATATATGCAATGATGGCAAGGGCATACATGCATAAATTTAATGCCAAGCAAGAGCATTTAGCAGCAGTTGCAGTTAAAAACCATAGGCATGCAAAGAATGTTCCTTATGCACATTTTAGAAATGAGATAACAATTGAAGATGTCTTAAAATCAAAAGAAGTCAGTTACCCTTTAAAAGTGCTTGACTGCTCCCCAATAACAGACGGGGCAGCAGCTTTAGTATTGTGCCCTTATGACATGGCATCAAGCTTTACAAAAAAGCCAGTAGAAATAATAGCCAGCGCACAAGCAACTGATACAATAGGATTGCATTCAAGGCAGAGCTTTTATGAGATAAGAGCTACAAAAATAGCAAGCGAAAAAGCATATAAGCAAGCAAAAATAAGACCAAAAGATATAAATGTTGCAGAAGTGCATGATTGCTTTACAATTGCAGAGATCATGGCAATAGAGGATTTAGGATTTTTTGAAAAGGGGCAAGGTTATAAAGCTGCGTATGAGGGCATAAGTAGTATAGACGGGGAAATGCCAATAAATACAAGCGGCGGTTTAAAAGCAGCTGGCCATCCTGTAGGAGCAACAGGCATAAAGCAAGCAGTTGAAATAACACTGCAATTGCAAAAAAGGGCTGACGGAAGGCAGGTAAAAAATGCAGAGATAGGGCTTTGCCATAATGTTGGAGGCTCTGGTGGAACTGCTGTTGTGCATATAATGAAATCTGCATATTAATAAAATCATGTATACTTGCTAATTTTTATTTCCTTTTTTTATAGGAAGAGTAATGGCATTAATGATTTAAGTAAATTAGTGGGTAAACATATAAGTAAAAATTAAAAATTGAAGACACAATATTAATATTATGGACAACAATAAAACATGCATAAAAAGGAAAATTAAACAATTCATAAAGCATGTTGCATTGTCATCATTATTATTTTTTGCTGGTTATGAATTAGGCAATATAAACAATGCAAATAAAATAAATAATATAAATGTCTTCAATAATTATAAGCCAAGAGCAAGCTTATTAGATAGTAATAAATGCAATTTTTTGAGTAAATTCTTTTTGCCAATTTCTAATTATGGCTATGCATGTATTGAACATGAAGTGATGAATAATATAAAAAGTTTATTATCAAGCAAATATTATAATAATTTTGATTATTATGCAAATTATCACATATCCCTATTAGAATCACTTGAGATGAAAGAAATAAAGGCTTTGCAAGAAGTCAATGGCATTGAGTTTTTTGCAAGATATGATATTTTTACGTTAAAAACAGCTTATTATTACTTAAAAAATGGCAATAAAGACAAAAAGCCAGTGATTTTAACGGCAACATCAAAATATGATAATAATGCATTTATATCAACAGGCGAGTTAATAGGAAGCATAAGAAAAAAGTATAAAAACGATTTTTTAATAATGCCTGTTGAGGTAAATTCAAAAGAGGATTTGCTGAATAAACTAAAATTATTGACAGAAAAAATAGGCAAAATAAGCATTCTCATAATATCAGCACATGGCCTTGTTGATGGTAGAGGAATACAGCTTGGGATTGATGAAAATGGAAATAATTTATTTTTCACTATGTATGATGAATATGAGATGACTGAGATGAAGAAATATTTATTGTATAAAAACATGCCGGCAATAGTATTAATATCTTGTTATGCCGGCATAAAAAATGGTTTTGCTGAAATGCTGGCAAAAAAAACAAACGCTATTGTTATAGCAGCAGTTTCATATGTTTATGCCCCAGCAACGTTATTTATAAATGACAATGAGCATGGTTATGAAATTTATGGCTTTCCAGAGGAGGAAGATGATAGGTTAAGTGATTTATCATTTTATAAAGGCGAAAACTTCTGGAGGTTAAAAAGAGTAATAGTGCCATGAATAAATATGAAAAAATAAATATGAAAAATAAGATGGAAAATAAAAGAGCTTATCAAGATAAGCTTACCAAGGAACTTTTTTTAGACCCATTTTGTGCGCTATAACATTAGCATACTTATGAATGAAAAATGTCAATATTAAAACCAATGCAAAAATGAATGGCTCAAAAACATAATAATAAATATTGACGAAAAGCATTGAACAAAATATAAATAATATGTTATCAAGCCAAAATTCATTCCCTTCTTTTATACCAAGCCTTCTTTTTATTAAACTGCCAAACAAATCACCAAATATAGCTCCAATTGTTGATATTAAACCTATGATAAATGATATGTTAAAATTATAGGGCGCATAAAAAGATATGATATATGAAACTATTACTCCAGAAGAGAATGCACTCAAAAGGCCCAGCAGCGTTTTATTGTTGCCGAATAATTTTATATTAAGCAATTTATCTATTGGTAGTTCTCCTCCAATAAAAACAGGCATTGCATTTGCAACATATGCAGGCAAAATAAAAATGATATTTTCAATTTTCATTTAAATTTCAGCCCTTGGAAATTGTTTATAAAAGATGATATAAAGCTGCTTGATTCTGAAAAAATTAAAGAACTCTGGCCTGCCCTTACTTTTATATTACATACTCCATCATCACTGCTCAAGTTAGCTAGTTCTTTTGCTTTCTTTATAGCATCTTCTTTCATACCAAGGGCATCAACAAGGCCATAAGATTTTGCCTGCCTTCCAGACATTATTCTGCCATCTGCTATTGATAAAAGCCTTTCTCTTGTTATTTTTCCTTTTCTCCCCTCTAATATCACATCAAGGAATTCATTATAACTTTCATTCAATAATTGCTCAACAATTGCCCTTTCATCATCGCTTAAGCCAGAAAAAAAGCTCCCCATTGATTTATATTTACCAGTTGTTACTGCAGTTATATTTACCCCAATTTTCTCGAGCAGCTGCCTTGCATCAGCAAATAAGGCTATTACACCAATACTTCCTGTTAATGTATTTGGATCAGCAATTATATAATTACTGCCAGTTGCTATGTAATAACCACCACTTGCAGCTACTTCACTTAAATAAGCGACAACTGGAATTTTTGATTCTTTTATGCTCTCTCTTATTATTCTTGAACCAACAACACTGCCACCAGGAGAATTAATGACAACAACAAGTGCTTTGACATTTGGTTTTGTTTTTTCAACATTTTTTATTGTTGATGCAATATCCTCAGCATTAGGCATGCCCTCTGCAAAAATTGAATTTGGCACCCTTTCCATAGTTATTTCCCCATTTATCTCTATTAAGCCAACGCATGGAGATAAGATTGTGGTTAAATCAGATAGGAATACAGCAATGACAATAATAGCAAATATAGCAATAATGATTATAAGTTTTGGATTTATGTTATCTTGCTGCTTTCGCCATACGTTCAATTTCATCTTTCTTCCTCACAGCAAAGCTATTTTGAGCATCATTATTAGCAGCAGCAATAATCTCATCGGCAATGCATTCTGACAATGGCTTTTTATTGTTGAATGATTTCATAAGACTTGCTAATGCCATATGTCTTAAAGCAACATCTACCCTTCTTGTTGCAGATATATCAACAGATATTTGATATCTAACACCGCCGACCTGCACTCTTGTTATATCTTCTCTTGGAGCAGCGTTTTCAATTGCTGTTATAAAAACTTGTACAGGATTCTTGCCAGTCTTTTTTTCAATAATTGATAGTGCATTTTCAACTATTTTTATGACTCTAAGTTTTTTTCCTTGCAGTCTGCCATGTGTCCTTATTACTTTCCCGCTTATTTTCTCACCTGTGCCTCCCCTCATAAATTTATTTATAAATCTCTCTATTATGTTTATTTTTGTTTTTGCAAACTGCTTATTTGCATGCTTTGCAAATGAATGTGGTATAACAACAGGATTTATTGAGATGACTTGTTCAATGCTCTTGTCTGAAAATGTTATGTTATCAAAACCCCATTTGTTAAATAATTTCATATTATCCAGCCCCCATTACCTCTTTGGTTTCTCTTTCTTGCCATGCCTTAATGCTTGTAGATCAACGTTATTAACCTTTATTACTTTATACCTAACTCCTGGAATTGAACCCATCTGCCCTCTTTGGCTTCCACCAAGGCCAGCAACTATTACCTCATCATGTTCATTTATGTAAGTTATTGCTTTATCCCTGACAGCATGTGCAGTTATTATTTTTCCATTCTTTTTCAATTGCACTTTAACACATTTTACAAGTCCAGAATGTGGCTGTTTTTGTTCTAGCACAACCTTTTCAAGTACTATGCCAGAAGCCATAGGTGCGCCTTCCAATGGGTCATATATCCTCCTTAACTTAAGCTTTTTTGCTTTCCATTTTTTGCTCAACCATTTTTGCTTTTTCCTTTTTCTTAATAAATTCCTTCCAGCAAATTCTCCGTTAGTTCCTTTTCCCATTTCCTCACCATCTTATATTTCCTCACCATCTTATTTTCCCATTTATTTTTTTATTTATTTTTATATTTAATTGACAAAATATGAATTGATAAACCAATAAGTTATTGTATAGAAAATTATTTAAATGTATATTTGAATGAAAAAAATAAAAAAACTTTCTATATAAACAACATATGGATGAATTAGATGAATTTTATAGTGCAAATTCTGAGATAAGGTATATAACAATAGAACTCATGAAGATAAGTGCTAGAAGAAAACAGCCATTTAGCGTAATTGCCAGAGAATTTGTAAAAAATGCAAAAATGCTACAATTTCTGATAAAAAAGAGTGCTAAGAAAAAGAAGGCAGGAAGTTAAATGGACAAAATAGAAACAGCATTAAAATTTAGTCAATATGCATCTATATTTGGCAACACAAGATTGCTCATAATTGCATTTATTTTTATAAGTATAATAACGCTATTCTTATTTTATATATTAACAAATGATTTCGGCAAAGCTTTTAGCATTGTGCTTTATTTAATATTTTTGCCTTCTATTGCATTCGTTTCTTTTTGGAAAATCATATTCAGAAAATATTTACTGAGCCATGCTATAATGCTTGTTATAGCTTATTCTTTCATTGTTTTTGTTATTTTTGTAATATCAGTAATAATGAATTATAGGTTTAATGAAACAGCGACTTTTATCATGCCAGTTGTTTTTATTGCTTCTTTGGCAATTGCTTTTGTATTGACAAACAGCAAGAAAGATAGTTTTATAACAGCAATAATATTGACGAGCTTTGTTGGTTTTTCCTTTTTTAATTATCTGAGTCTTTCTTATAGGCAGGTTTTAAAAGAAATGTTTTTATCATCTCTATTTGTCTTTTTTATGGCCTTTATATCTCTAAAGCTTATTGATGCTCCATTCAAAAAGAAGTATGGGGTATCTGCTATAACAATAGTTTCAAGCTTTTTATCTGGTTGGTTTTATGGTAATGAATCCCTTGAGAAAATGCTTGAAAGAATAGGGCAGAAAGTAAAAATAAAGGTAGTTTCTTTAAGGTTTGATTTAAAAGAAGGAAAAAAGAAAAATGTTTTTTATGCAATATTGCCATATTTCCATTTCGGCCCATTTGCAAATATTGGGAGCAGCAAGTTTCCATCAATAGCAAAGCATTATTTTAATAATGTCATTGTTTTTCATGGCACTTCAACGCATGAGCTGAATCTTGTTGATTATGATCAAAACAGGAATGTATTAAAAGCAGTCGAAAATGCTAATTATAGAGAAGTAAAGAACGTATATATTGATAAGACATTTTATGGGGATGCAACAGCAGACCTTTTAAGTTTTGATGGGAATGCAATAGTTTTTCTTTCAAGGGCACCGAAAATAACAGAAGATATTGCATATGAAGCTGGCCTGTTATTGATGGAAAAGCTAAAAAAAGAGTTTAATGATGCCTACATTGTTGATAGGCATGATTCACCAGCCAGCAAGATTACAACATTCTCAGTGTTTTCAGAAGAGTTTTATGACTATATAAATGCAGTAGAGCAATTAAAAAATAAAAAAGGCGTTAAGCCAAAAATAGGTTTTTGCTCCTCTCATTTAACTGCTCCAGAAGTTGATGAAGGTGGTTTGTCAGTATTATACATAAAAGCAAATAAAGAAATAGTAATAATAAGCATAGATTCAAATGGCATATCATTGCAGGCAAGTAATTATATAAATGGCGTATGCCAAAAACTTGGTATAGAGCCAATCATATGCACTACAGATAGTCATGGTAAAAATGTAATTGAAAATATTGTAAATGATTATAAAATTAATAACAAGGATAAAGAGATAATTAGGCAGTGTATATTAAATGCAAAAGAAAGCGCATTTAAAAGCGAGGCAAGAGTTTATTTATCAAGCCAAGACCTGAAATTAAACATAATAGGAAAGACAAACATAGAGGACTTTATAGCTACAATTAATGCGACTTGGGCAATATTAAAATATATATTGCCATTGAGCTTCATCTTAACGCTCATTGGCCTGTTTTTCATATTAGGGGCAGTAAGTTTTTAGGACTTAGCTTTTATCTTATTTATCCTTTTTAGCTTATATTAATCATATTTTCTTTATTCTTACAATGCCATTCTCATTGTATATCTCCACCATCCCATTTAACGGCATTTCTATATCAACATTGCATGGAAATTCATTTTCTTTAATTGTAAAATCTTTTATTTCAGTTAATAATTGCATTGTTCTCTTACTTCCAATGCCTGATAAACATATTTCCTCAGCTCTCATCATAAGCCTTGATTTATCATAAATAGACATTTTGTGTTGCAATGCATTTTTATAATTGCTATTCATTTCAAATATAGCAGCAGCAGTTATGGCAAAAGCTGCTATTGAGATGAGCATTAATAAAGAAAATTCAGTACTCAACTGCGCTAGCTTGTGCTTTGGCATTTCCCTTCAACACACTTCTCTCCTTGCTGGCAATCAAAATCTGTCATGCATGTGCTATTTATGTTAGAAGTTATTTGTGCTACCTTATTTTCAAATGTGCTAGATGCCTGTTTTGCTCCAGAAAAAAGATTGCTAGCAACAATTGCTATTATTGCCACAATGATGACAAGCAATATTACCATCTCTGCAGAGAGCTGAGCTTTTTTACTTGCCTTTATTTTTTCCCTTCCCCTATTAATTTTTGCCAGTTGCATAAATAAATTTGCGTAAAAACAATTAAAAAGATTTCATTATGTTGCAAAAACTACCTTTGTAATGACCAATAAAAAACAATCTTTTATTTTTATCCTTTATTACAATGTCTGCAACATCCTTATTTTCTGTAACTATATCAGTTATTTTTTCAGCCATTCTTATATCATTGACGTTTTCTATTCTAATTGCAAGAAAGTTTTTATCCAATTCATCAATTATGTGCCCATCAATTATATTCTCATGAAAAGGCGGTAATAAAACTGCCCTTGCGTGTATCTTTTGCAATGCTTTTGCATAATTTATATTGCTTGTCTCAACCTGTACATGTATAAAGCGCGTCAGGGCATCATAAACATCAAAATTTTTCATCTTTCCATTTTTAAGATCAATATCTATAACATGCAAAAGCTTTATGCCTTTCAAGGACTTTATTTTGTTTATGCTACCAAAATGTTTTAGTGTTTCTCCCTCTAAAAAGAATTCTTTGTCTTTTAAATACACTAAAAGCCCCTTTATCAAGAGCCCACCTTTTTTGATTTATTTATCCAGTCTTTAACAAAATTTATGAGTTCGTGCTTTTCAATACTTTGCAAGCTTCCTTTTGATGCTTCTATTTCATTGAATGCCTTTGTTTCATCTTTTCCTATACTTTGTCCATAAGCAGTTATTATTGCTCCATGCGCGCTATGCCTTTTTAATTGCCATGGAGTAGCATGGTCACCAGTTATTATAATTGCATCAAATTCATTTGAAATATGCTTTATTAATTCCCTATCTATTTTTTCATATGCTTTTATTTTTCCTTCTTCATTGCCATCATGTCCAAAATTATCTGCTGCTTTAACATGTATAAATACTATATCATTCATCTCTTTTGCCTTTATTGCCTCTCTTGCCTTTTCATAATAATTGCTTTTTATATCTCCAGTAGCATTTTTTATGTTTTTTGCTTTCATGCCAACAAATCTTGCTATGCCTTTATAAAGTGCCCCTCCAGCAATCATCTCAGCATTTAATCCATGTTTATCATAAAAGTTTTGCTCTTCTTTGAACATGCCAGGCCCTCTTAATAAAAGAGCATTTGCCTTTTCATTTTGAAGCCTTCCCATTATTATGTTAACTGCTTTATTAACAATGTCTGCTGTCTTTTTTGCTTGCTTGTTTAAAGGCATGCACTTCAGCAATTTCATTCCATCTTTCCCAGGATCTGTTGGCGAGATGTCTTTACTCAGGCCCTTGCCTTTTATCACTAAAACTCCCCTATGCTCAGTGCTGGCTTTAAATTGTATTTCATAACCATCTATGCTGAATGTTCCAATTTTTTTCTCAAGCTTTTTTGCATCTTCTGTTTTTATTCTTCCAGCCCTTCTATCTATAACAATATTGTTATCAACAATTGCAAAATTTGTCCTGAAAGCAAGGTCACCATGCTTAAGTTTTATATCAAGGCCAAGTGCTTCTAATGGGCCTCTGCCTATGTAATTTTTTTCGTCATAACCAAATATATAAAGATGGGCAATATCACTTCCAGGCACTAGGCCTTTTCCTATGCTATAGAAAATGCCCTGCCTGCCTTTCTTTGCTATTTCATCTAAATACGGCACATGTGCTTTTTCCAAGGGGCTATTTCCTGGAATATTGCCAAGGCCATCAATGATAATAAGTGCTGCTTTCATATGCAATTTTTGTTGAATAATTTTAAAAAGGTTGTTTTATATAAAATTATGGCAAGGGCAATAAAAAATGAAGATAAAAGCAAAAGCATTGCAGTAATAACTAAAGGATATGGCCATGGTAATACTGAAAAATCTGCTCTTGATTCAGCATTAAGGCAAGCAGGGATATGTGATTTTAATTTAATACCATTAACATCTATTTTGCCATTTGACTGCTATATTTATCATGTTGATTTAAGGAATTTGCTTTATACGAACGCATGCCTTGATGTATACGGAGTTTGTTTAAATGGCATTATATCAATATATGTCGGAAAAGGCAAGGCAAGTGCCGGCCTAGCAATGTCTGTAAATGATTATTGTCCATTTATTATTGAAGCGCATGCACAGAATGTGGCTAAATGCTATGACATGTTGCAAACTGGAGCAAGCGAAATGCTTGAAAACAGGCTTTCTAGCTGGCCTTTTTTCCTGAAAAAACATGAGATAGAAGAAGAAAAAAAGAAAACAAAATATTTTGTAGTAAGCGCTGGCTCAAGAAAGCATAAATTCACTGCTTGTGTTTCTGCTTTGCTATTTATACAAAATAAACAATTGTTAAATTTAATAAGAAATGCAGAAGAAAAAGATAGGAAATTTGTTTGTGCAACACCATCAAAGCAAGATGGAAGAAATAAAATTATTAATTTATTAAAAAGATAGCCCCCGCCGGGATTTGAACCCGGGCCTCAGGCTCCGCAGGCCTGCGTTCAGTCCAAGCTAAACTACGAGGGCTTTGGCCCTGTTTAATATGTTAATATGAATATAATTATTCTTAATTTTTACTCTTGTTTATGTATTCTTGTTTATGTGTTTATATCTACTTTACATATTTTTTCTGTCTTTAATAGTGCTTTTTAATAAGTGCTGGGATGATATTTAGAATGATATTTAAGGAGTAAAATGTTAATGCGAGATATCTGCAAGGATATCATGCAAGATTAGAATAATTAAAATAAAAAGATTAAAATAAAAAAAGAAATAAAAAATAAAAACCAGTTATTTTTTTAATGCTTATCTATGCTATGTTCTTTTACTTTTTTGCAAGAATGATCTCTATTGCAGAGACCCTGCTTACTTTCCCATCTTCGCTTGTTAATTCTTCTGTCCCTATTTTCACATCCTTTACTTCCACATTTGGCAGATATTTGTTCCTTAAAACTTCTGCAACTGTTATGGCCTTTGCTGTTAGCTTGCCCCTTGCCTTTATATAAACTTCTTTTGATCCCTGATTAAATTGTGTAAGGGCAGCCAACACATAGCCCATTGCAGCTTTTTTCCCTACATATATCACGTTGTCATCCTTTTTTTGCTGTTCAGTCATTTTTTCACCCCTGTTTTCGCTCTTAATTATTATTATCAGAAACATTTAAAAACCAATAAATAGCCGCAAGAAATAAAATAACTGCAATAAATAATTGGTGCGCCCTGGGGAGGACTTGAACCTCCGACCTACCGGTTAACAGCCGGTCGCTCTACCAACTGAGCTACCAGGGCATAGGGATTTTAGATAAAATTAAAGTAAATTATAAAGAAAAATATTTTTAATACATTATTCATTACATATTCATTACATTATTCCTTACATTAATCATTGTTTTTTATTTTTTATCTTCTCTTTAATATATTGCCTTTTTTTCTTCTCGCATTTTTCTTATTCCACTTTTTATTCTTATTAATTTTATCTTTATTAACTTTAGCCTGCTTTAATTTTTTCATTCTTTTTTTAACTCCATCAATTTTTGCTTTCTCCACTTTATTTTTATTCTTGCTTTTATTTGCTAACCCAGATGAAAGCGCCTTTCTGTATTTATCTATAACACTTTCATCTATGAGTTCAAGCCTTGTTTTGTGCAAAGGGCATAAGAAATTGTAGTCCATTGCAAGTTCAAATTTTATTGGATTATCTATTGAACATTTTTTGCAGTAATAATATTCTCCTTCTATAAGTAAATTTTGCAAATAAGCTATTCTTGTACTTATTTTTTTGTTAAACCAGTTGATGACTCTTTCAGGAGAGAAAACCCAAGAGTAGTAATACCAACCAGTCTCTTTATCCTTAGTTCTTTCATAATCAAGAATACCTGCTTGGTTTAATTTATTCAAAACTGCGCGCACATCACTAACTTTTACTTTTAAATACTGCGCTATTCTTTCATCATCCCCGGTTTTTTCCAATAATCTTAATATTTTAAATATACTTTGCCCGCCTATATTCTCAAGCTCTTCTTTTAGTTGTTTATTTTGCATTATTTTATTTAGGCTCATGCTCCCACCAATTATTTGCCAAACCTCCTCTCCCTTTTTGTATAATCATCAAGGGCAAGCAATAAATCTTCTTTCTCAAATTCAGGCCATAATTTATCTGAAAAAAATAACTCACTATAAGCAGATTGCCATAATAGATAACCAGATAACCTCTTCTCCCCCCCAGTTCTTATAATTAAATCAGCCGGGGTTTTTACCATTAAATTTTTTTCTATATCTCCCTCTTCTATAAAATCTATTTTCTGTTTTTGTTTTATTGCATTGTTTATTGCATTTATTATCTCATATCTCCCACCATAAGCAAGCAGAATATTTAACTTGTAAGGCCCATTATTATTTGTTACGTCCATTAATTCAAGACATTTTTTTTCAATATGATTTGGTAATTTTTCAAGCATACCATGAAAAGATATTTTAACCTGCTCTTTTCTTTTGTCATCGCTTTTTTTGTATTCATTTATTATTTTGTCTAAAGTTGCCCCCAATAAAGTCCATATTGTTTCTTTCTCTTTTTCATCTCTATTAAAATTTTCTGTGCTAAATCCCCATAAGGTCATTTCTTTTACATCAGTATCTTTTACCCATTCGACAACATCTCTTATTTTTTCAATGCCTATTTTGTATGCTTCTTCTATTGTTAAGCCATTTCTTTTAGCAAATCTTCTATTGCCATCAGGAATGATTGCTACGTGCATGTTAATAATATTATAATACAAAATGCTTTTAAATGTGCTTTTAAATTTTATAAAAAAATAAAGATTCATTAAAAATTTATTATGCAGATAATCATGATTTTTAAATCCTTATAACCATAATTTAATTATGCAAGACATTTCATTGCAAAGAAAAAGCCCTTTTGTTATGTCATTTATTGGCAAAGGCGGCAGTGGAAAAACCACATTAGTAAAGGCAACATCAAAATTTTTTGCAAGCCAAGCGTTAGAAAAAAAGGACAATGCCAATAATGGCATTTTAGTTTTTGATTTAGATAGCAGCAATAAACATTTAAGAAATTTTAATCAAAAGGGCATTTTAACAGTTCCTTTATATAAAAAGAGGGATATTGCAAGAGCATGGGAGAAATATGTTTTAGGAAAAAAAGATGCCATAATGCTTTTTGATTTTCCTGCTTCATTTACTGACGGTATTTATTATAGAATATTAGAGCAATCTGATTTAATAGCGCTTGTTTTGAACCCACTTAAGTCAGTTATAGAAGCAAATATAGAATGGCTTGGTTTTATATTAAGAAACGGGCTTAGTGAGAAGTGTGTAATTATTTATAACAAAGCAGGAACAGTAAAAACAAAGGACCAGAAAGAAGGAATATTAATGATGGAAAAAATTGAGAAAGAGCTTGGCATAGGAAATAAAATTGTTTTTTTCCCATACACAGAAAAAATAAAATGGTTTAATGGAAATTTTAACCAGAGCATTAATCAAGCATTGCATGATCTTGCTCAAATCATAGAGCAGCAGAAAAAATTTGATGTAGAAAGATATAGCCTAGCCATAACAGACATGAACGGCGATAAGAATAATGATGCGTTTATGTCAGAAAAACAACAACAGCAAAAGCAAAATCAACAAGAACAACAAAGTCAACAAGAACAACAAAGGCATGCTAAAATATTCCCATATAGCATTGTTTCTCTGGCTTTAATGTTTTTTTTGAGTACGCCATCTTATTTAAGCAAAAATGCTGAAGTAAAGGAGGAACAAAGACAGACAATAATTTTAAATGAAATATCAGCAAAACTTGAAGAAACGCGAGATAATGACTATGATGGAATGCAATATATAAGATTTTTATATTCTATAATAGATAAGAGGCAAAAGCAGTTAGTAGATGCATTCATAAATAAGAAAGCATTTAAATATAGAATACAGGCTGGCGATGCATTAGAGCATTTTGCTCAATGGGCATTTCAGAGATATAGCGGGTTTTTGTCTTTAGATAGTTATGAAGCCATAACAAGCTATTATAAATTTTATGAGGAATTAAAGAAAGCAAATAACGGCGTTGATATATTGAAAGCAGGCAGCATACTTGTTGTCCCAGCATATAATTGGGAAAGAAGCCAATATTATGAAAGAGTCTTATCTTTTCTTTTTTTCCTTGATAGATATATTGATAGAGCAAGAATAACCGGGGTTTTTGGAGAAAAAAGGAAAAAATCAGAACATCTTGGCATTGACATAGCATCAAGAGAAGCAGCAATGATAAGAGCAATAAAATCTGGCATTGTTTATAATGCTGGCTATTCAACAGATTATGGTTTTTTCGTTGATATACTTGTTTCAGAGAACAATGAAAATTATATAATGCGCTATGCTCATCTTGCAAAAAGGCCAAAAATAAAAAGAGGGCAGAGAATAAGAGAAGGAAATATAATAGGGTTTATGGGCAAAACCGGAAAAGCATTTGGCACGCATTTGCATTTAGAATTTTTAGTATTTTCAGATAATAAAGAGCTTGTGCCAGTTGATGCTATTCAAAAGATTTTTGAAATCTTAGAGAATAAGAAAGCATTTATAATGTCAAACATTGCAAAAAATGATTAAAATATATCAGCATATGAAATGGCAAATTGAATAGATTTTTATTTTTTCCTTTATATAATGTTTTAGCCGCAGTAGCTCAGCCCGGTAGAGCACCCGGCTGAAGACCGGGGTGTCGGTGGTTCAAATCCGCCCTGCGGCAAATTAAAAATAAAATAGAGTGATGACATGGAAATTATGCTGTTTTTATCATCTCTTGTTATTGCATTCATAATTTCCTTTTTAAGCACAGGTATATTGATAAAATGGCAGCAAGATAAAAAAATGCTTGTTAGGGATATGCATAAGCCAGGAAATTGGCTTGTTCCAGGTATTGGCGGGCCTGCAATACTTGTTGGGTTTATTTTTGGCACGATATTCTTGATAAGCCTTTTCATATTAAATTCAAAGCCATTCGATTACCACTATATTTTTGCTGCTTTATTATGCATAACAGTCTTATCTTATATGGGCATTGTTGATGATTTATTTCAACTTCCATCTTATTGGAAATTTTTTCTCCCTGCAATAGCATCAATAGCTTTAGTCGGAGTAATGATAATTTCAAAGCAAACAATGATGTTAATACCTTTCATAGGCACCTATGATTTTGGCATGCTATATCCTTTATTATTAATACCAGTTGGCATAATAGTAGCTTCAAACTTTACAAATATGCTGGCTGGTTTTAATGGCATTGAAAGTGGTATGGGCATTATCGCATTTATCTCTCTTTGCATTATATCATTTTTATTAAACAAGGAAGGCGTTGCAGCTATAAGTTTTCCAATGCTTGGTTCATTGCTTGCATTTTTCTTATTCAATAAATATCCATCAAAAATATTTCCAGGGGATAGCGGAACGTATTTAATAGGCGGGGCAATAGCTTCAGCAGTTATAATAGGTAATATAGAGGGTTTTGGTGCTATAATAATGATCCCATATGCTGTTGATGCTGTTATTAAAGCAATAAATAAGTTTCCAAAATCATTTGCAGATTATGCAAATGGAAAACTTTATGCTCCTAAGAAAAAGATAAGGGGCTTGGTTGATCTTTTCCTCATGCTTATTGGTGGAGCAAAAGAGAAAAATATAACAATATTTTTCATGCTTGTTGAGGCATTATTTTCAATATTGGCAATTATAATATATACGCACATTATATGAGAAATCATTGGCTGAGCCTTCTTTTTATTGTTTTTAAGCTCATAAATGAATCTCTTTCAAGCTCTTCTATTTTTTGCACAACAAGTTTTTTCTCTTCTTCGAGTTTTGGTATTATATTGTATTCAAGGGCATTGACCCTCCTCTTTGTTTTTTCTATTTCTTTTAGCAGTTTTTTAACAACACTTTCTATTTCTGCTGTTTTTACAAGATATTCTAAAATTTTTATATACAAGTTAGATGTTTCATCAACTAAAGGAGATATGTGCTCTGGTTTTTTTATTTCATTTATATTAAAATTAAACACCATAAGCTTCACCCCCATGATGTTTTTTGTCTCTGTTTTTAGGTTATAATCTAACTTTATGCCAGATGCAAATGCCCTTAATTCTATTTCACTTGTTTCAGATAAAGAAAAGTAAAGAAGCTTATAAGCATGTTTTAGCATTTCATTAAGCATTTTTCTCATGTCTTTTGCTTTTTTCAATACTTTAAATAGCTCTATTATCAATGCATCCCTTTTTTTCTTTAATAGCCCATGCCCCTTTGAGGCTAATGCTATCCTTTGCTTTATTTTCATTAACTCCATTCTTGTTGGTATAATTTGCTCAGCCATTATATCAATCTTTTAATGTTTTTTATTTTTCATATACTTATCTATGAACTCTTTCTTTATTCTTTTTAATTCTTGTTCTGGTAATATTGATAATAAGTCCCAAGCAATTTCAAGTGTTTTTTCAATGCCCCTATTTTCTCTACTCCCTTGGTTTATAAACCTTTTTTCAAATTCATCTCCAAACTTCAAGTATTTTTTGTCATTTTCTGTCAGTGCTTCTTCTCCAACAACTGCGGCAAGAGCTCTTAAATCCCTTGCATTTGCATATGCTGCATAGAGCTGATCACTAACCTGCCTATGATCTTCTCTTGTTTTGTCTTTTCCTATTCCAAGTGACATGAGCCTTGATAAACTTGGCAATGGGTCTATTGGTGGATTTATACCTTTTCTATTTAACTCTCTTGATAGCACTATTTGCCCTTCAGTTATATAACCAGTTAAATCTGGTATTGGATGTGTTTTATCATCTCCTGGCATTGTTAAAATTGGAATCTGTGTTAAGCTGCCTTTTTTTCCTTTTACCCTTCCAGCAGTTTCGTAAATGGTTGATAAATCTGTATACATATAACCAGGATAGCCTCTTCTTCCAGGAACTTCATTTCTTGCAGATGCTATCTCTCTTAAAGCCTCTGCATAGTTTGTCATGTCAGTTATTATTGCTAATACATGCATGTCTTCTTCAAATGCTAAATATTTAGCAACCGTTAATGCTATTCTTGGGGTTATCAATCTCTCTATTGAAGGGTCATTAGCTAGGTTTAGGAACAAAACAGCCCTTTCTAATGCCCCTGTTGTTTGAAAATCTTTCATAAAGAAATGTGCTTCTTCATGGGTTATGCCAATTGCAGCAAAAACAATTGCAAAAGGCTCATTTTCATCCAATACTTTTGCCTGCCTTGCTATCTGGACAGCAAGCTGGTTATGCGGAAGCCCTGCACTGCTGAATATTGGCAATTTTTGTCCTCTAACAAGTGTGTTCATGCAATCTATTGTGCTTATGCCAGTTTGTATAAAATCGCTTGGCTGTTCTCTACTTGCAGGGTTTATTGGCAATCCAGAGATTGGTATTTTTTCTTTCCCTGTTGGTTTTGGCAGGCCATCTAATGGTTCTCCTATACCAGAAAATACTCTCCCAAGCATGTCAGATGAAACAGGCATTTTCATTGGTTCTGCTAAGAATCTTATTCCCGCGTTTTTGTTAAGCCCCTCAGTAGGACCAAAAACCTGTATTACTGCTATGCCTTTTGCTGTTTCTAAAACTTGTCCTTTTCTTGTTTCCCCATTTTCCATTGATATCTCTACAATTTCGTTATATCCAACATTATGCACATCAGAAACAAATATCAAAGGCCCAGAAATTTCATTTATTGTCCTGTATTCTTTCATAAAATCACCACATCAAAACTTCTTTACTTTTTCAAATAAAGCCTTTACTTCTTCAACTTCTTTTTCTTTCATTCTGCCAATCTCTTCTATTAAATGTGAGCTTAGAAGCGTTTTTATATCTGCCCCTGCATTTAGTGCTTCAAGCCCCTTTTTATAGAATGTTATTATAATATTTAACATTAAGAGCTGTTTTTCTGGTTCGCAATATTTATCTATTTCATGATATGCATTCTGCTGTAAAAAATCCTCTCTGATCATTTTTGCAACTGCTAATATAAGCTGTTCTTTTTCAGGCAGCGCATCAGGCCCAACAAGCTGTACAATTTCTTGTAATTCTGCTTCTTTTTGCAATATCTCCATTGCCCTCTCTCTTAAGATTGGCATTTCTTCCCCTATGTTTTTTACTATAAATTCATTCAATGGTTCTTTGTAAAGGCTGTAACTCCTTAGCCAATTTATAGAAGGAAAATGCCTTCTCTGTGATAAAGATGCATCGAGTGCAAGGAATACTTTAACGACTCTCAATGTATTTTGGCTTACAGGCTCTGATAAATCTCCGCCAGGTGGCGATACTGCCCCAATGATTGTTATGCTGCCTTCTTTTCCAGACAGCGTTTTTACTCTCCCAGCCCTTTCATAAAATTCTGCCAGCTTTCTTGCCAAATAAGCTGGATAGCCCTCTTCTCCAGGCATTTCTTCCAGCCTGCCAGATATTTCTCTTAATGCTTCTGCCCATCTGCTTGTGCTATCAGCCATTAAAGCAACATCATAACCCATATCTCTGTAATATTCTGCTATTGTTATGCCAGTATAAATGCTTGCCTCTCTTGCAGCAACAGGCATATTGCTTGTATTGGCTATTAAAACAGTCCTTTCCATCAATGGTTTTTTTGTTTTTGGGTCTTCTAATTCTGGAAATTCTTTTAGTACTTCTGTCATCTCATTTCCTCTTTCACCGCACCCTACATAGACAACAATATCAGCATCAGCAAATTTTGCCAAGCTTTGTTGAGTAACAGTCTTACCAGAACCAAATGGCCCTGGAATTGCAGCAGTCCCGCCTTTTGCTATCGGAAAAAATGTATCTATAACCCTCATGCCAGTCAATAACTGCACTGTTGGTGGGTATTTTTCTAAGAATGGCCTTGCCTTTCTTACAGGCCAAGAATGCCATAATTTTATTTCTTTTTTTATCCCTTTATCATCTAATAATGCTATAACATCATCAAGGTCAAAAGGCCCTTTATTAATTTCTATGACTTTTCCTTCATAAGGGCTTAGCACTCTATGCTTTATTATCTCTGTTTCATCAACCTCCCCTATTATCTGCCCTTGTTTTACATAACTGCCTTTTTTTATTTTAATATCAACATCATATTTTTTGTTTTTTAATTTTTTTACTTCTATGCCTCTTGGAATATATACCCCAGCTTTTTCACTTATTACATCTAACGGCCTTTGTATGCCGTCATATATGTTCTTCAATATCCCAGGACCAAGTTCAACGCTTAAAGGCTCGTTTGTAGCAATAACTGGCTCGTCAGGTTTTAACCCTGTTGTGTCCTCATATACTTGTATCACTGCTTTATTGCCACTTATCTTTATCACTTCTCCTATCAATTTTTCTTCTCCAACAAGTACAATTTCATACATAGAGCAATCTATGTCTTGTGCTATAACAACAGGACCAGAAACTTTGAAGATTCTTCCTTTTTTCATTTTATACTCACCCCAAGAGACCTTTTTATTAATTGATCAAGCGATTCTGCTTGGCTTATGCCTTCAAGAGATAACGATATGACAGCAGGCTTTAAGCTTTGCATTATGTGTTTTTTCGTTTTATTGCTAATATTGGAAAAAAGCTCTTCTTGTACTATTATTATTGAAGCAACATTCTTTGACATGACTTCAATCAATTTTTCTTCATTATAGGCCTCTATTGTTTCTATGCCAGTAAGCATGAATGCAGAACAAAATATGTTGTCCCCAACTGCTATTATTTTCTCTTTTTCCATTTCATGATTTGCCATTTAACCACCGTATAATGAATTTATTTCTTGCATTAAAATGTTTTTCTCTATATGCAAGTTTTTTGCTAACATGATTTTTCTTATTAACATGATTTCTTTTTCAAGCATAAGCAATACAAGCATTGTTTTATCAACTGAAAAACCAGCTTTTATAAACAATGCCCTTAATTTTCTCAACATCAGCATTAATGCTTTATTGTTCATGTTTTCTATTGTATCGTTTTTTGATAGGCCATATACTTTTAATATTTTATTCATCTCATTATCATCATTCACTGCTCTTAATAATGCACTTATTTTTATATTTCCTTCTACCATTATGTCCTTAGCCTTTATTTCTTTTCCTTCTTTTTTTGCATTTATAACTCTTATTATGTTTGCTATGTCAATATTCAATATCTCATATTTATATGCCATTGTATTCTTAATCTTGTTTATTGCATAATAATAAGCAACATCAAGCATTCTGAAGAAACTTTCAATATTAATATTCTTGCTCGATTCTTTTATATGCACTAATTTATTTTTTTCTATTGCATTTTCTGCTATTTTCCATACATTGCTGGAGAAGAATAACTCAAAAGGCCTGTTAGAATTTGCTATATCATGCCAAAATTTCTTGTGTGTTTCTATATTTATTATAGGCATGTTTGAAATATCTATTTTTTCTTGCATGATCTTTTTGCCCAATACCAGCTTTGCATTTTTGAACTCATATTTTAATAGGAATATATCTAATAATTTAGCATCATTTTTGTTTAATATTTTTCTCATTCTGGAAGCTGTTGAAGCAAATCTGTTCCACATGCATATTTCAAGGCCAGAGGATAGGCCGTATTTATTTATTATTTCATCATTTATATAATCACCATATCTAGTTTTTTTCATAAGTTCAATCATGCCATTTATTGTATCAACAGAAATAGCATCTATCATAAAATCTTTGCTGAGTAAATAACTTTTAATTGCCCCTGCCTTTGCATTGCTATATCCATATATTGTTGGGCCAAAAAATCTTCTTAAAACATTTTCAACAATCTCTCTTGCTGTCATAGCCAACCCTGTAAAGTATAAAATATCCTCCTTAATTCATCCATTTTTCTTTCTATGTAATATGATAAGCTAAAGTCATACAATAATTTTCTATCTTTTGATATCGCCTTTAATCCTCTATCATTAAAATTATTGCTTATTTCAAAATTTTTCTCTTTTTTTATGAGCTTGCTGTATTCTTTTATGTATTCTTTTACTATCTCAACATCGTCTTTATTTACATAAATGATAAAATCTTCTAGCTCATCCATAATTATTTTACATGCATTTTTTATATATTCTTCATAAGCCCTGCTTTTTATGAACTGCTCAATCGCTTCATTCAATGCCTGTTTAAAAAGCTCATCTTTTTTTATCTCTGCCTGCTTTTTTATGTCCAATTTCTTCTCTGCTTTTGCTTCATTCAATGCCTGTTTTAACTGCTCTTCATAGGCTTTTATTTTTTCTTCATTTGCTTTTTCTAACTCTCTCTCATAATCCTCCAGCGCTTTTTTCACTTGTATTTCTGCTTCTTTTATCAATGCATCTGCTTGTTCATTTGCTTGCTTTATTATTTCTCTATCAAGCAAATTATCACCGTATATATAACCGCTATACCTTTTGTAAGAGCAGGAACGCTATTACAAAACCAAGAAGAGCAAGAACCTCTGGAAGCACCATCCAAAGCAATACTTTTCCTTCCATTTCTGGCCTCTCGCTTAACAACCCCATTGAAGAACTGCCTATTGCTGATTGGCTCCAACTAGCAGCTAATGCAGAAAGCCCCATTGCTAAACCCGCCCCTATTGCAATTAATCCAGGGGAACTTAAATTTCCTGTTGCAACTTGTTCAGCTATTTGCTCAACTGCCATATTTTTCACCTCTTTTTAGCATGAATGGTTTGTATTCATAACCTCCTCCTTTGTTAAATCTTAATCCAAACTCCAATATTTGTAATCTGCCAGCCTGTATAGTGCTTTCAAACATTGCTATGAATGCATTGAAAATATGGAGTAATAACAATATTAATAATATGAAAATATTTATTAAATTGAGCTCTGATGGCAAGCCAGTATTTATTATTTCTGCTATTATAACTCCAGCTATGCCAATTGCTGCTATTCTCAAATAGCTTGCAGGAACAGAGAAAAATGATGGCAGTTCCATTAAGCCAAATAGGCCCTCATTCAACAAAACAAGAACAACGCCAGAAACAAAAATTAAAGCAGACATTAAAACATTGCTTGTTAATGCATAAGTTATTATTGATGAAAATCCTAAAAACCAGCCAGTGCTAGCAAGCATGTGTTTTTTGTCTTTATGCATATAAGCATTTATTATTGATAGTAAGTATCCAAGCATTACATGGGAAGTGCCAAGTATTATACAAAGAAAGAGAAGGTCATTAAAATTATGTAATCTGCTTAGGCCTTGATAATATGCATTTGCTTCTTTTATTAATCCATAGGATTTCAGTTTTTCAAGCCAGAAAACATGGCTTGAACCAAACCATTCGTCGAATATTAAGCCCCAGGCAATACCAGCAAGAGATGAAAATAGCCATATATTACATATATTATTAAGCATCTTGCTGCTCTTAAATAAATTTTTTATAAGCAATGCTATTATTATTGATATCAAAGAATAGCCAACATCACCTATTATCATGCCATAAAATATTGGGAAAGTCAAAAAATAGAAGAACGCAGCATTAAATTCATCCCCCCTTGGCAATGAAGAAAAGGAATATGCTAGTTCATAATTTTTTATTGTTTTTGGCGATTTTATCAATGTTGGCGGGAAATCGCTATGGCCATGCTCCATATCAGAAATTTCTTCTATTAAAACGTTATTCTCGAATTTTGATAAAATGTCATTTTTTAATGCTTCATAATCATTATGTGGGACCCAGCCTTCTATTATGTATATTGATTTAGTACCAGAAAAAAATCTTGAAATTTCTGCCCTGTCTTTTTCTAATAATAAAGAATAGTATAAATCCTTTATTTTTTCTTTTTCATTGTTAAGCATCTCAATCAATGTTTGTTTCTCTTTACTCAGAATTTTTATATTAGGTCTTAGTTCTTCAATCCTTTTTTTTGGATTTTTTTCAGGCATTTTTATTGCCTGGAAATCAATGGATTGATTACTTTTTACTATAACAATGATAAATTTACCTTTCTTCTCATAAGCCAGAGCATTTTTTAATAAGTTGTTTATTTTATCAACATTTTTATTTTCTTCAACTTTTATTACATAACAAGATAGAGATTTTGGCATTTCATCATAGCTAAGAAGGTCTTCTATTTGAGTTAAATTATTTATTTCATTTGTCATACTTGCAATTTCCTTTTCAATTTCTTTTATTCTCTGCACAGCAAGTTTTAACTTTTCAATTTTCTCTTTTTCTTTTTCAATAATTGACAGTGCAGTTCTAATATTTATATGCTTGAATTCCTCAAATCGATTTTTAAAATTATAATAATCAGCTATTATGCTTATTTCATTAATTCCCTTTATTAAGGCATCATAAAAAGGCAAAGGGCCCTGCTTTTCAATTCCATTCTTTACAATGCTTTTTGTTAAATGCAAAATGCCTCTTTCATGTAGAAAAGCGATTAAATCATATGCTATGCCCTTTGTGCATAATAATCTTATTTTAACCATTCTCTCTGGTCTGAGCATAAAAACCACTAAAACTAATTAAAGTTGCTTATTTCTTCTATTAATGCATTAATTGCTTTTTTATTTATGCCATTTTTTGTAATCTCCCTTATTAATTTCTCCTTTTCCTGTTCACCAATTTCTGCTATTTTCCTTAATTCCTCTTCAAATTCTTTATTTTTTTCCATTTTTATTTTTTCTAATTCCTCTTTTTTCTTTTCTTCTAACAATGCCATCTTTTTTTGCATGCTGTTTTTTATTTTTTCTGCTTCTTTTTTTGCTTTTTCTATAATTATTTCAGCTTCTTCTTCAGCTTTTTTTATTGTTTCAATTTCTTTTTCTATTAAGCCATGCTCATTTTTTTCTTTGCTTTGTTTTTTTGCTACCATATTGCTATATAATAAATGCAAATCTTTAAAATAATGAGTATGTAAATATGCATAATTGGATAAATAAAATGATTAAATAAAATATGATGGTAAATGAAAATATGCAGGGCGTTAATATGAAGCAAGCAGTAATAATAAATAAAGATTTGAAAATGGGGAAGGGAAAGATATGCGCACAAGTTGCGCATGCTTCATTGCAAGCTTTTTTAAATGCCAGCTTGAATGATAGGGAGATATGGCTTAATCAAGGAAGTAAAAAAATTGTATTAAAAGCAACAATGCAGGAAATGATTGATATATTAAGGAAATCAGAGCAGCTTGGTATAGCCAATGCAATAATAAGAGACGCTGGCTTAACACAAGTAAAACCAGGGAGCCTAACTGCCATTGCACTTGGCCCTGCAGAAGATGAAATAATAGATGCATTAACATCTACATTGAAATTACTATGATATTTTTATATGCTATAATATCTTGTAGGTTTAAAATAAAAGGCATAAATTTAAAATAAACAAGCATAAAAATTAAAATAAATAGGTGACAATGCAAGTAAAACGTAAAAATGCAATTAAGACAATTAGATTAAGGAAATTATATTAGATTAAAGGAATTATACCTCTTCAATAGAGAATAAATTAGCAGATTTTTCTATTTTTGATAATGCCTGTTTTAGATTATTAACCATTTTTTTTGCATCTTTATACTCTTCTGCTCTTATTATTGCCATATACCTTGGAGCACCTATATATTTTATTTCTGCATACTTTCCAGCTTCAATGAGGGCATTTTTTATTTCCTCAACGCCATTTTTTGAGTAAGTCTCTATGTTTATAATAAGCTTTAATTCTATTAGTTTCTTTTTGTATGATTTTTTGACTAATTCTTCTATCATAGATGCAACTTTGCTATCTGTAATAAACTCTTCTGCTATTTCTTTTCCTTCATCATATATATCAAGCATGAAGTCATGTAAATTATCATACTGCTCTAAAATAGCATTTTCTATTTCTTTTGCAGTTATTTTTGATCTGGCCTTTTTTATTGCTGTTTCTATTATTTTCCTTGCCTTTTTCGTATTTTCATAATCTTCAAATGCCTTTTTCCTCTGTTCTTCACTGACCCTCTTTAATGATATTGTTGCTACCTTTTTATTTTTATCAACTTCTATTACAAGCGCAGCAGTTCTCATACCAACTTTTACATAATCACCTATATTTTTTACCCATTTTGATACGATCTCACTTACATGCAAAAATCCTTCATAATTTGGAAATTCCTCAAGCTCTGCTATTGCTCCATATGGCATTACGCTTTTTATTTTTATAATGACAAGTTTTCCTATTTCTGGGTCTTGCATCAATATTCCTCTAAAATTTCTCCATTTACTACATGCGCTTTTCCACCAGTCGGTTCGAGCAAAAGAGCCCCACAACCCAAGCATAGAACTTCTTTTGTTGCATGAGAAAACGATACCTGTTCATTGCCGCATTCTTTACATTTTAATTTTATAAATTTGCTTGCCATAATATTACCTCTTTATTTCGAGTTTTTTCTTTGTCCTTGTTCCTATCACTCTTTCCATTTTTTTATTGCATTTATTGCATGTTAAAACTATTTTCTGCCTCTTTCCCTGTTTTTTTACTTCTTTTTTTCCTGCTCTCTTGCCTCCAAAACCTCTAAGCTTCCTTTTATGCCTTAATTCTCCTATTGCCAAGCTTCTCCTGCTTCCTTTTGAGGCTAATTTAACTTTATGCAATGTATGCTCATTGCAATATTTACAAAACGTCCTTATTTCTGCTGGATATTCCATTTTACCACCAAAATTATTTCAAAAATTTATTCGTTAATATATTTATAAGCGAAAAATTTTTATATAAGAATTACTAATAAAAGTTAAGGTGAACAAAAATGGCAGCAAAGAAGAAAGCAAAGAAGGCAGCAAAGAGAAGATAAATGTTGCCTTCTTTGAAGGCTGGAACGGGGCAATTTGTTTTTTTATTTAAGCCCCTTTTATTACCTATTTTTATTATCTATTAACGTTGTTTATAGTTTGTCATTCCTTAACTTATTTAATTAATTTCGTAATCAATTAATTTTTTTGATTAATGCATAACCAGATAAAGCATATAATAATAAGCTCATAAAATAATAAAAAATTAGACGATAAAAAAGAGAGTGTTCAATATTTTTTATGTTGCCCATATAATATAAAACTTGATAGGCTAAATAAATATTAACTGCCCCTGCTCAAATAATTTATGAAATAATTTAAATAATTTATGAGAATATTTACCATATATGTTATGGCAGTAATGAAATTTTTTCTTATTTAATTTCCTTATCGCCTATTTAATTTTATTTGCATGATTTAGATTATGTTATTTACTGAATACGGAATAGATAAGATAGCTTATATCATATACTGGCTGGAATGGAATAAATAATAATAATACTCCATTACCAGCCGCCCCCAAGTCTTCAAAGAAATTTCCTTCTATTTGAACATTTATTCTCTTGCTTTTGGAAATTGCTGATGGGGCATGTTTTGAATAAACATTTACTTCTATTAATTCCTTGCCCTTTGCAGGAAAAGAGAGCTCATTTACAACTTCTGATATGCTATTTGCTGGTATGAAAACTTCCTTTCTTTTTATCTCCCTCGATGTTTTAATGTCAATTACAAATATATCTCCTGCATTCCCTTTATTTGATATTATTGTTGATAATCTTAAAGGTTGTTTAGGAGCTATTATATAATTCAATTTTTTTATTTCCATGTCCATGACATCTTTTGTTATTGTCACTGTTATATTTATCGTCTTATTACCCAAAAGCTCTGCATTGTCAAGGTCTTCTAGTTGTATTAAGAATGAATAATTGCCTTCTTTCGCATTTTCTGGGACTGTTATAAATACCTGCAATGGATTGTCAAAAATTTTTGATTGCTCTGAAGTCCAACCATCTGGTAATTTTAATGCATAAGCTTTATCATAATAGCCACCTTTGCCAAATCTCCCCCCAGTTTCAACTCTTTTATCTATTGCTATTGATAAAACTTGCCCTGGCCCAACAAAACCAGCATAATAGCTATTATCAACTTCTTGTTTTGTTGGCTCAACTATGGTTATTGAAAATGAAATAGAAGAAAAAGCAAGAAGCACAAAAATGAAGTTTATAATAATTGTTTTATATGTTTTCATTCTCTTCCTCTTTTTTTTGCTGCCATCTGTTTTTTCTTTTCAAAGACTTTTAAATGCTTGCCACAACTTATGCAGTAATATACATTTCTCCTTGTTAAATCTACTACTACCCCCTCTTGCTCTCCTAAATCAAAATTCATGCCTTTTGATATCTCAACTGCTTTATCTCTTGGCACTCTTCTATTGCACTTATAGCACATAACCAATGGCTCTTTTCCTCTTCCCATAATATCACCTATTTTAATAATATAGCATACTCGCCAGGGGTTTTTATATTTAACAGTTTTGCTATTTTACTTTTTTCAATATCTATAATTACAACAATGCCTGAAAATTTGTCAGTTAAATCATCGCTATTGCATAATGGACATTTATCAGCATTTTTTGATATAAATTTACAGTTTCTGCATGCTTTCATTTTTTCTTAGCCCCCTTTGTTTCTTTCTTCTTAGCCTCTTTTTCTTGTTGTTTCAGCCATTCTAATTTTCCTAATCCAAGATCTCTTGAAGTCAAGCTTATTTTAACATTGCTCAAATCCTTCATTGATACTGATGAAACCTTTGCATATATGATATCGCCCTTTTTAATTGTCTTTGTTCCATCGCTGCTTACTAGCTGTTTTGTCTTTTTATTGAACGAAAATTTTTCTTTTGATATTTGTGAAACATGCAATAAAGCTTCAAATGGGCCTATTGTTACAAAAGCACCGAAGTCAATAACGTCTTTCACTACCCCGCATAAAACTTCATTTGGTTCAAGAGAAAATGTTAAAAGTGAATATTCTGCTTCATAATATACATTCGGGTCTCCAGGCGCAACAAGGCCGGTATCATTGCTTTTAACATCTATTACTGATATTATATAACCAAGCTCTTTTCTTATTTTATTCTCATACTCATTTTTTATTACTTCCTTTATTGCCTCGTCCCTATCCATTCTAAAAAGTTCTGGAGGAACTCTAAATTTTTCTTTGAGTGTAACTATATTATACATGATAACACCCAAACATTATTTATTAGCAAGATTTTAAAAAGCATTTTCTTTATCTTACTATATCTATTATCTGCTGAAATACTGTTATTGGGAGTGCTCCGCTTATTACTACTGCGCTATTATCTCCATCTGTTACAAGCTGGAATAAAGGCTGTCCAGTATTTGCAGCATATGCCATATTAATACTCTTTAATTGCTCTTTTTTGCTTTGGCTCAGCCCGTTTTTATTGAATATTACAAATGTTGGTGTGCCTGATGCATAAAAGCTATATGCTATTTGTGTATGCTCATTTATAACATTCAAATATTTTTTCTCATTATAGCACTGTTTCCATTTATCTACATCAAGCCCCAAATCTGAAGCTATTTTTTCATATGTTGTATCACTTAATTGTGATTGATTACTGAAAAGAGCATCATGGTATTGCCAAAATTTGCCCTGCTCTTTAGCGCATTCAGCAGCATTTGCTGCAGGCATTGCCTGTGCATGTATTTGCTCTAATGGCAGATGCGCATAATAGAACTTAACTAAGCCCCTATCAACATAAATCTGTTCAAATTGCTTCTCTGTCTGATCAAAAAAAGCTTTGCAAAAAGGGCATTGGAAATCACTGAATTCAATGACTATAACGCTTGCATTATCATTTCCCTTAAATGCTGCACTTTCTATTTCCCTTATTTTATTATTTACATACCTCTCTGAGCTTGATAGATTTTTTTGTTCTTCAATCTGCTTTTTTATATCAGATAATTGCTTTATTATATCACTAACATTTTCTTCTTTTCCTGGAGTTAAGCCAATGATTTTTGTATAATTTTCATCAGTATAAATAATGAGGTCTTGTCCATTAAATGAATAAACGAGCCTTATCATATTTACTTTGCTAGCATTAACAAATGTTGGTTTTTGTACATTCTGTAATTCTGCTATTGAATTTAGCACATTTGTTATGTTATTTACTTTTTCCTGCTTTATTTCTGTTTGCGTGCATCCGGCTAAAATAACTAGTAATAAAATAGTCGATACAAAAAAATATTTTTGCATACAATAATTTTAGCACTATTTTTTAAATATATATGTTAAATTCAACATATGATTTCAGCTTTATTAAGAAAGACACTTACTAATTATTTATTTTTTCCAATAGCCAAGCACATAAATATTGCTCCAAATTTAATAACGCTGCTTTCTTTGCCGTTTGCATTTTTGGCCCTTGTTTTTCTTTCCTTAAAGAACTGGTATATCGCATTATTATTCATATTTATATCAAGCATAATTGATAACATAGACGGGGCAGTGGCAAAATTGCATAATAAAAAAACAAGATTTGGCAGTTATCTTGATGGCTTTTGTGATAAAATACAGGAATTTTTTATATATTTAGGCCTCGCTCTTGCTGGTTATGTTTTTGAATCATTCGTTGCATTTTCACTTTCATTTTTTGTCAATTTTGCAAAAATAAGGGCAGAGATGGTAAAAAGTTTAGATAATATGGACTGGCCTTCAATTGGTGAAAGAGCAGAAAGGATCATAATAATATTTTTGTCAATTGCATTAAATGCATTGATAAATGCTAATGATATTGATTTTATAAGAGTAGGCCTTTATACTGTTTCATTAATATCATTTTTTGGTATTGTGCAAAGATTTATATTCGCAAATAAATACTTAAGCGAAAAATGATATAGCAATTTTGTTATGTTAATTTATTTTTATGTTAATTTATTTATGAATTTATTTATGTTAAGAATGATTTTATAGTATATAATACATGTTCAATGCGCAGTTTTGAAAAACCAACTTTTCTATTTTTGAAATGAAAATTAACATAGCAATAATCAAAATCTGCTTGCTTTATTATATCAAAAAGTATTTTCCATCCTTCTTTTACTATCCTTCTCTCATCTATGTTTTTTAAAATGCCTTTTCTTAATCCAAAAAATCCTGTCATGGGGTCTTTGCACATCTTTCTTTTGTTAAATAATAATGAAATATTAGCAAGCATTTTTGCTACGTATGCAATAATTTTTCTTTTTAGAGGAAACACATTTCTATTTCCACTACATATTACTATATTACATTTATCTAATTTTTTTACTACATCCTTTATTTTATTTATGGGATGCTGAAAATCAGCGTCAATAACAACAACATAGTCATATTTTGCTATCTTTATTCCATTCAAAATGTCCCAACTTAAATATCCCTCGCCCTTTGTTAATGTTATTTTTTTATCTTTTAAAGCAATGCCTTTTGCTATATTAAATGTTTTATCATTGCTTGCATCAACAATAACAATCTCTGCATTTCTGTATAAGCGCCTCAGTGCCTTTAATAATTTCGATATTGTTTTCTCTTCATTCTTTGTAGGCACAACTATGGAAAAATTCATATCTCTGGCTTGCATATTAACACTTCTTCAAATCTTTTATCAATGCCTATTTTGTAATCATTGCAAATATTTAATAATAAATCTGCCAGCTCTTTTTTATCCTCTTTTTTATGATAAGCGCTCATAACAATAATTAGCTTAAATCTCCTTATTGTTTCTTTAGCCCCTTTTAATGCCTGTTTTTCATATCCTTCAATATCCATCTTTATAAAATCAACACTTTTTATTCTATGCCTTTTTATAAAATAATCAATCTTCAATACATTTATTTTTTGCCTTTTATTATATGAATGCTTGTTAATAAAATTAACATCTAATGAATGGCCGCCAATGTTCAATTTATTAATATATAAATAACCACTTCCATTATTTTCTCCAACTGCAAAATTAAATGCCTTTACATTACTGGCCTTAAATAAGCCAATCATATTTTTCAAGACCATAAAGTTATTTCTTTCTGGCTCTATTGCATATATTTTTCCTTTTGGATTTAAATAAGAAGCAAAAATAGAAAAAATGCCAATATTAGCCCCACAATCAATTACAATCTTGCCATTTTTAATAAATTCCCTTGCATGATACTGATCTTTTACTACAATTTCACTAAAAAATAGCCATAAAAATGTTTTTTTATAGGGCAATTTATTAAGCCCATTAAGTTTATCTATTTTATAATAATTATTGATTGACTTATAAAATTCATTACATTCTTTACTATCTTCTATTATGTTAAGCATTTCATTAGCTCCTAAACTTATTTCTTTTTCATACATTTTTAATTTAGATAATGCATAACCTGTTTTTACATTAATGCCATATATCATCAAATTTATCAAATTTTTTAGTTTATCTATATTTTTATCAGCATTATGAATATTTTTATGCAATGTAGAAAATATTATTTTTATTACATTAATGTCATTAAATGCATTTTTTCTAATCTCATTAATTAGTGAGTTAAATTTTAGGGAATCCATGCAAAATAACAAAAAGGTAATATTTTTAAATATTTCCGCCAAAATAAATGAGAGGTGTTTTTATGGTTGAAAATGGCAAATATAAAATATTATCTGCCCTAGTGATAGCCATACTTTTAATCAGTGTGAATTTGGTTTTTGCTGCTGATACAACTAATGTAACTAATGCACTTGGGAGTCTTAAAACTATAATATGTGGATTTTTTGGTGCTTTAATAACAGTTGCAATAGTTTTAGCAGCAATTGCATATGCAGCAGGAAATGTAATGGGTGCTGAAGCAGGAGCAAGAGCAAAAGTATGGGCAACAAACTTAATAATGGGAGCAGCAATAGGAGTAGTTATATATATTGTCGCACCACTTGTCTTAAGTACTTTGTCTGGTCAAAGTGCGTCTGGTTGTTAAATTTGAAATGAAATCATTTAATAAAGCAAATGCTGCTTTATTGGCAAGCATTTGTTTTTTTCATTATTTACTTGCAATTTTTGTTGCTGCTTTTGGACCAAAAGAATTTAGAAAAATAGCAAGTTTTGGTTTTTTATTTAATATTGTAATTAATATTGTAGTAATTCAGAATATTGTCATTTTACTTAATAACAGATTTTTAGCATTTATAATTGCTTACCTTATATTTTTACTTTGCTTCGCATGGTTTTATTATAAAAACACCATCTTCAATGCTACTGCTTTTATAAATGTTAGTTAAATTTTCTTCATTCGTGATGTAACTAATACTATCATTGAAAATTTCACAGTACTGCTTTAATAGTAATATGTCCGCACCCTGAAATGTATCCAACTGGAGGGAAGTTAAATAGTATGTTAAATCTTTAATATCTTTTTTTGGCCTTATTGGATGGGTCATTATAACATTATATGAAAATACCGGCGTTTCCTTTAAAATTGAATAAATACATAAAATATGAGAACTATAGAAAAATACTAATTTATCGTTTGCTACTCCACTAATTATTTTGTTTGTTAAGTCATGGTTGCAATTAAAATAGGCAAGAGTTAAGTCTGGCATTGCTTTTATGTCTGGAAAAATACCTGGTAATGTTATTATAAGTAAAAATGATAATATAAAAAGCATGGAAAAAAACGAAGCAAGCTCTTTATTATTTTTATTTTCATTGGCTATAGCAATAGCATAAATAATAAATGGTGCAGTTATTCTTGAACTAATATAAAAAAATCCACCAACAAAAGGAATTATAAAAAATAATGAAAGTAAAAATAAATATTGTACTCTTATAACTGAATTAGTTTTGAATAAATAGAAGAAAAGAGCAAATCCCATAACAGCGTATAGAGTAAAAAAAGGAAGCGCTAGGTTTTGAGAAAAGTTTCTCCAACCGCCATAAATGATATCTCTATAATAATCTATATTGTCCTGGTTATATTTGCTTATGTAAATGTAATAGGCTGATATTATGAATAGTAAGAATGCGCATAATATTGAATAATAAATATTTTTTGTTTCTTTTTTTTCAAATGATTCTATTGCCCTTATGCCATAATAAAGAAAGCCAATCAAAGGATGTGTAACATAAAATATAGGAACTGAGATTATAGCATTTATGAAATTAAAATCAAGCGCCAAAAAAAGGAAAAACACTATTTGTGAAAAAGCCCATGCAGGCATATAATGAAAAGTAAAAAAACTTGCTGAAATAATGAATGAAGCAGCGTAAAAATAAAATGAATAGGCATTTCTTGATTTTAAGAATAAATAAATAGAATAAGCAAGCAATGGAACAGATATTAAAGAGAATAAAAAAACAATTGCATAAGGTTCATTTATATAAGTTGATATAAAATAAGCGAAAAGATGGAATATTGAAGCAGGGGCCAAAGGAGAAAATATAAAAATATCAGGATATCTTTTGCTTAAAAAAACAGCGGCTAAATGGTGATATGCGTCGCTATTCATGTAGTAGTTAAAATAAAATATATAGATGAGCATTATTATAATACACAAATAAGCAAAGATTTTTGTTTTTTCCAGGTTTATTTTACTTTTTGCCATAATAAAACCCTGAAAACCAAATTTTATAAAAAACAATATTTAAATTTCAAAAATATTATTATTAATTAGTTCGCCACTTTTTATGCCTTTTTCTTGCAGTTCATTTATTATCTCATTTGCTCTTCCTTTTTCAGAATGGCAAAATAAAACATATTCAGCATTGGCCATGTTTATAGCATCTATAATTTGACTTTTTCCAACATGTGCTGATAAATCAATATAATGAACAGGCAATTTAATATTAACTTCTTTTCCATCTATTTTAAGTTTACTTTGAGTTAAAAGCCTATGGCCATTGCTGCCCTCAACTTGAAAACCAGTTAGTATTATGCTAGAGTTATCATTTAATTCCTTTACATAATTAAGGACAGGCCCGCCATCCATCATGCCAGCAGTAGTTATTATAATTGATTCCCCATTTAATGCCTTTTTTCTATCTCTAGCGCTTTCAACAAAATTTATATTATCACAATATTGTGAAAATTCATCAAAATGCTTGATATATGTAGGATATTTTAAATAAATCCTTGTTATGTCTTTTCCCATGCCGTCAATGTATATTGGTACATCAGGAAAATCATTATAAATTGCCATTATAACTTCTTGAGTTCTTCCAACAGCAAAAGCAGGCAGTAAAGCTTGTCCACCCCTCTCTATTGTTTCTCTTATTTTTTCAATCAGCATGGCTTTGCTTTCATTTATATCTGGATGTTCTTTATTAGCATATGTGCCTTCAATAATTAAAACATCACATTCTCCAAAATTTTCAAAAGGGCTTTGAAGAAAGCTTCTATAACCAATATCTCCAGAATAAACAATCCTTTTGCCATCAAGCTCTATTGATATAGATGCACTTCCTAATATATGGCCAGCATCAAAAAAGCGGAATTTAAACATTCCATGCCTTATGTAAGTTCCAAATAAAGATGGATGCCAGTTTGATTTTGCTTTTTCAACTGCTTTATTTGTATAGTGCTCTGTTATGCCTTTTAATTTAGCAAGTTTTATGCTATCCCTCCATAAAATGTCAGCGATATCATATGTTGGTGGCGTTGCATACCATGGAATTTTTTTCCCTAATTTATATAGATTTGGCAAATAACCAACATGATCAAGATGGCCATGGCTTATTAAAAACAAGTCTATATTTTTAACATAATTAAATGGATTTTCTGGATATTGTGGTTTTTCTAATCCATGTAGTTTTATTCCATAATCTATAAGGACATTCCCTTCTTTGCTTTTAAATAAAAAAGCGCTCCTTCCTACTTCCCCTCCAGCTCCTAAAGGAATGATTTTCATTTAAAGCTCTCCTACCCTTCTCTTTAATTTTCTTTTAAGCCTTTTCCTTTTCTTTTTTATCCATTTCCATCTCATTCTGCCCTTTTTCTTCCATTTTCTTGGTTTGTCTCCCATAATATCAACTCAAAATTTTTCCAAGCTCTGTTCAAGCTGTTCTAAATCATTATGCATCTCCTTTAATGCCTTTATTAGAACATTCCTTGCACTCATCTGGCCTATTGATTCTATAAAAAATTGAAATCCATCACTGCTTTCTTTATATGCTGTTATTGATGCTTGGAATTTCATATGCTCTCTTCCTATGCCCCTCTTCAAAAATCCTTCAAGCCTTAAGCTCTGCCCTTCAGCAAGTGTTATTATCGGTATGCCTTTTATTGCAACGCCTGTTTTTTCATTATTGCATTGTAAATCTTCACTATAAACAATCTTTGGCCCTATTGCATCTAAATAGAAACCAACGCCCTCTGCTTTTATATCAGCATCCTTTATTGGGATAAGCCCTATCCTATGAGCTATGTATTCGTCAAAAAGAGCAGTCCTGTTTTCATAAAATGTTACTTTATCAATTGCTAAAACCGGAACTCTTGACATTGCATATCTTCTTAAAGCATTTGCAAATCTAACACTTGATTTAAGCAAGAACTCAATAGTATTTTCATTTTCATTTAATATTTTTATGTCAACCATCTTTTCACCAATTTTCAGACTCTCCTCCCTCTCCTGCCACCTTTCTTTCTCATAGAGTCAGTTGGCAGAGGCGTTACATCTTCTATACGCAATATTTTTAATCCTGCCCTTGCAAGCATTCTAACAGCAGCCTGTGCTCCTTGTCCTGGCGTTCTGCTTTTATTTCCTCCTGGTGCTCTTAATTTTATTATTATTTTTTCAACCCCATGCTCTCTTAATTTTTCTGCAACCTTTGTTGCTGCTTGCATTGCAGCATAAGGTTTGCCCTCTTCCCTATCAGCATCAACAATAACCCCGCCAGAGCACCAAGCAAGAGTTTCTGCTCCACTTAAATCAGTCGCTGTTATTATAGTATTATTTTTTGATGAATATATTCTTACAACCGCTATCTTTACCATTTTTATCCCTCTTCTTCATTCTCCTCTTCTTTCTCATTCTCTACACTTTCAGCGCTTTCCTGTTCTTTTTTCACTTCTTTAAATATACTTGAAGGGTCTTTATAATAACCTATGCTATTCTCTTCATTGACACTTACTAAATAGCCAGGGTTTTTTATTCTTTTTCCATTTATTGCTATAAATCCATGAGTTATAAGCTGTCTTGCCTGTCTTATTGTTTTTGCCATTCCTTTTCTATAAACTAATGTTTGTAATCTCCTTTCAAGAATGCTCTTAACATTTAATGATAAAATATCATCAATGCTTGCATTTTCAGGCAAGATATTTAATCTAGCCAGTTTTTTATTTATTTTTTTTAGTGCTATTTCTTTTTCCTTTTCTTCAATTCCGAGTATTCTTCTTGCTTCTCTCCTTATTTTTCTTAATTCTGCTCTTGCTACCCAAAGGCTTTGCATATTTTTCAATCCATATTCATTTTTCAGCTTTTTTTCTTCTATTATCCTTAATTTATCCCAAAGCTTTTTTGGCCTTTTAAATTTTTTCCTTATCCTTCTAGGATCTCCCATAGTCTCACTCTATCTTATTTGTTTTCTATTTGCCTTGTTTTCCTTCTGCCTTTGCAGGCTGTTCCTTCTTCTTTATAACTCCAACAGTCATGCCAGTTCTGCCCGTATTCTTTGTCCTTTGTCCTCTAACCTTTTGTCCTTTCAGATGCCTATAGCCTTGCCATGTCCTTGATTTTTTCTTTGCCTCTATGTCTTGACGCTTTGCAAAATCAAGGTCATTCATAATTACATGAATGTTATTTCCAGTTGCCATATCTTTTCTCCTATTAAGCAAAAATGCAGGCAATAATCTATCATCGATTGAATATAATATTTTATTTATTTTTTCAACTTGCTCTTCATTTAATTTATTTAATTCAATATCCTTTGGTACATTGAGCGCATTGCTTATTATGTTTGCAACCGGCCACCTGAGGCCATGGCTTATGCCTTTTATATTAAGCAAAGCCCTGTGTAGCTTTAGCCCGCCATCTAAATCATTGCCAGCTATTCTTACTATGCCCTTTAATCTTTTTTCTAATTTTTGCTCTTGTTTCTCTTCATTTTTGCCTTTCTTCTCATGTTTGCTTTGCTTTTTTTCCTGCTTACTTTCTTTTTCTTCCTTTGCCATAATATCACATTATTTTTGCTTTCGCCAGGGGTGGGAATCTCGGCATATAGCTTTCGAACCCACGAGCCCTTTCAGGCACACGCTCTCCAGGCGTGCGCATTACCACTCTGCCACCCTGGCTTTTTTATTATGTTGCATAGTATTTTTAAATAATTATCCTTGAGAATAAATAAAGTATAGGAAAATTTTAAAAGGTTTCTCTTTATATTTATTATAGTCTAATTCTATTACTTATCATGCTAAATAGAATTTAGAAGAGGTGGTGTAAATGGCACAAAGAATAAGTTCAGAACCCCTGCCAGAGAATGCACAAAGAATAATAGGCAGGGATGCAATGAGACTTAATATAGCGATTGGTTATGCAATAGCGCAAATTGTAAAAACCACACTTGGGCCAAAAGGCATGGACAAAATGCTTGTAAGTGATATAGGGGATATAGTAATAACAAATGACGGAGCAACAATATTGGAAGAGATGAATGTAGAGCATCCAACAGCAAAAATTATGGTTGAAATAGCAAAAACACAAGACAAGGAAGTTGGAGATGGAACAACAACAAGCGTTGTTATAGCAGGAAATTTACTAAGGAATGCCGGGAATCTTCTTGATAAGAATATACACCCAACAACAATAATAAAAGGATATGAAGCAGCAGAAGCAGAAGCAAGGAGATTGCTTGATGAATTAAGCGTTCCATTAAAGCTTGATGATACAGATGTGCTCAAAAGGATAGCGCTTGTTTCAATGGGAAGCAAAGGAATAGGGAGCAAAGCAGAAAAGGAGCACATAGTAAATCTTATAATAGAAGCAATAAAGCTTGTTGCTGAGAAGAGAAATGACAGCATAACAATAGATGTAGACAATATAAAGCTTGAGAAGAAGGCAGGAGCAGATGTTATGTCAACAGAACTTGTTAAAGGCATAGTCATAGATAAGGAAATTGTCCATCCGGGCATGCCAAAATATGTTAAGAATGCAAAAATAGCATTGCTCGATGCACCATTAGAGATAGAAAAAACAGAGACGGATGCAAAAATAAATATAAATGCCCCAGAACAGCTGGAGGCTTTCTTAAAACAAGAAGAGACTATGATAAGGAAGATGGTTGAAAAAATAAAAGCAAGCGGAGCAAATGTTGTATTTGTGCAGAAGGGCATTGATGACCTTGCACAACATTATCTGGCAAAAGAAGGCATAGCTGCTATTAGAAGGGTAAAGAGGAGCGATATGGAAAAGTTGGCAAAGGCAACAGGAGCAAGGATAGTATCAACAATTGATGACCTATCAGCAAAAGACCTTGGCATTGCTGGTATTGTTGAAGAGAAAAAGCTAGGAGGAGAAGCAATGGTATTTGTTCAAGAATGCAGAGACCCAAAGAGCGTTACAATATTTGTAAGAGGCGGGACAGAGCATGTAGTAAATGAAGTTGAGAGAGCAATAAAAGATGCAATAGGAGCTGTTTCATCAGCATTAGAAGATGGCAGTTATGTTGTAGGGGGAGGCAGCATAGAGATGGCATTAGCAAAAAGGCTTAGAGAATTTGCAACAAAAACAGGCGGGAGAGAGCAATTAGCAATAGAAGCATTTGCAGAGGCTCTGGAAAGCATTCCAACAACACTTGCTGAAAATGGTGGGCTGGATGCAATAGATGTATTGGTTGAATTAAGAACAAAGCATGCACAGAAAGGAAATGAAACATATGGTGTTGATGTAATAGCAGGAAAGATAGCAGATATGAAAAAACAGGGGATTTTTGAGCCAACAAAAGTAAAAAGACAGGCAATTGCTTCAGCAACAGAGGCAGCAAGGCTAATATTAAGGATTGATGACATAATATCTGGAAAAGGAACAACAGGCAAGAAACAAGGAAATGAAGGCGGAGAAATGCCAAGCGATTAAATGAATAGAAATTAAAATATGAATAGAAAAATAAAAAATTAAAGCTTAAATTAAATAAACCTTTTATTTTTTATTGTTATGGATTATTTTTTCTGTTTCATTCTCTAAATGTTTGATAACATTTTCCCTATCAAGTTTTAATGCGCTTGTTTTCCTCACTATATCTATATATTTTTCATATTCTTCTCTAAACTGCTCTATATAAGAAAAGCCCGGATTGTTTATTTTGAATATGACTTTTGATATGCTATTGCACAAAGCAAATGAGGATATATTTTTTTCAAAATTGTGTGGGTATATTTTGCAACTTAATGGGGCAAAATTAAAAATGCTGCATGTTTTGCCATTTAGAAATATGCATGGCCTTGATTTTATTGCTAATACATAAAGGCCCTGTTTTGTCTCTATTACTGTATTCCAATTTACTCTTATCATTTTTGGCTCATAAAGGCAGCAAAATTCTTCTGGCATTTTGCCTGTATTGTCCCTTATTCTCAACATATCAAAGCTTGTTATTGTTATCAGTGCATTTTTGCAACAAACAGCATTGCATATATCGCAAGCTAAGCCCATTTTCTCTTTTTATTTATATTCCCCTCTATAAGGCCATATGCATAGTCACTAGCTCCAAAAGAACTGAAATAATCGCCTTTTTTAAAAAAATACTCTGCATCTTTTATATAATGCAAAGCCTTTTCTCTAATATTCTGATCCATATATAATTTATTATGTTCAAAAAAAGCCTTTGTTTTTTCTAGACTTATTAATGCCCTTTGTCTTTCATTCATGCTTTCACCATTCTGTAATTGTTTTTTGTTTTGCTTTTATGAAATCTGAGAAGAATATGCCTGCACGCCTTATTTCGTTCTCTATTTTTATATCACCAAGCATTTCATTTATGTAGCCATTTATTATTTCTATATTCCTTGTAGGATTTATTTTTTTTGATTTCGTCATTGTTTTCATATTTTTGTCAATAAGCATAATTGTAATATTACTTATAAGAATATCATTTTCAAGCTCGTTTATTAGTTCATTTGCCAATCTATTGATAATATTTAATATATCATCTTTATTAATTGTATTCTGTTCTAATGTTGTTATCCTTCCTTTTTGTTTTTGTTCCTCGTTTTTAAATTTTTTTCTCATTATGCTTGGCTCATTATCTAGAATAATGGCAGATATGTAATCGCCATATTTGTTCGGGAACATTTCCTTTATTTTTATTGGCCCAAGATCTATGAGATTCTTTATATTATTTATGCCGTTATTTTTTAAATAATCCGCCGTATTTTTACCAACTCCTGGGATCATTGTTATGTCAAAATCTGCTAAATCATTTATACTTCCAACAAACTTTAGTCCATTCGGTTTTGCTATTTTAGATGCCATCTTTGCCAGTATTCTTGTTTTGCCTATTCCTATAGTTACATCAAGACCAATGGCAGTTTTAATATGTTTTTTTATGTTAGAAGCAATATTTAATGCATAGCCATCATCAACATCGCCAAGATTGATATATGCTTCATCTATGCTAGCTATTTCAACATTGCCAAAATAAGACAGCTCTGTCATTACTCTTTCTGATAAATTAGAATAATAAACTTTGTCTGCTTGTAGAAATACAGTGTCCTCTGTTGCAAGCCTTTTTGCTATATGCAAAGGCATGCCAGATTTTATCCCAAGCTTTCTTGCTTCATAACTGCATGAAGCTACTGCTCCGCTTTTCCCCTTTCTTGTAAACATGCAAACAACAACAGGTTTGTTTACCAAATTTTTATTTCTCAATCTCTCAGCTGATGGAAAAAACGCATCAATGTCTATATGCAAGAACATAAATATATTTTTGATAATGATTTTAAAATGTTGCAATGGAAAATTATAAAATAGCAGCACAAAAATTGTGCTTAAGGGCTCGTAGCTCAGCTAGGCGGAGCGCCCGACTGATAATCGGGAGGTCCTGGGTTCAAATCCCAGCGGGCCCATAGTAAGAAGGCAAATTGACTTATACACACGCCTTCTTACAATCTTCCAGGTAAGAAGGCAATGCCCTTATACACATGCCTTCTTACAATCATCCAACCACTATTATTCCCTTTGGTAAGAAGGCAATGCCCTTATACACACGCCTTCTTACAATCTTCCAACCGCTATTATTCCCTTTGGTAAGAAGGCGCTAACCCTATTAAACACGCCTTCTTACAAACATCCCACCCCTATTATAAGCTTGTTGAAGAAGGCAAATTGACTTATACACACGCCTTCTTACAATTATCTGGCCACTATTATAAGCTTGTTGGATGTTTTTGGTTTTGTGCTATTTAGCTCTGATAAGTTAGGAGTTTTTTGTTTTTTTATCGAAATATGAAGTAAATCTTATTATATCATCTTCCCCTAAATAGCTACCAGTTTGCACCTCTATCATCTCTATTTTATCTTTAAATGGGTTTTCTATTTTATGAATTGTTTTCTTTGGAACATAAGCACTTTGATTTTCTTTTAATATTAATGTTTTTTTGCCTATAGTAATTTTAGCCTTTCCTTTTACGATAATCCAATGTTCAGCCCTATGCATATGCTTTTGCAAAGATAAAGATTTTTTTGGCAATACTTCAATTCTTTTTACTTTATAACCTATGCCTTGATCAAGTATTGTATAACTACCCCAAGGCCTATAAACAGTTTCTGGTTCATTGACAAGCTGTTTATTTTTTTGTTTCATCAGCTCAACAAGCTCCCTTATATTGTTTGTCTCATTTATATTTGATATTAAGATAAAATCACCAGAATTAATAACGCACAAGTTTTTAACTCCAATAAGTGCAGCAGGCTTTTTTGATATTAAAAGATTGCCATTTGCATTTATTGTTATTGCTTCCCCTATTATAGCATTTTCTCCATTTTTGAATAGCTCATAAATACTCCGGAAATTCCCGACATCACTCCAATCAAATTTTGCTGGCATTAGAATAGCATTTTTTGTTTTTTCTATTAATGCATAATCAACAGATATTGGGGCTATGTGCTTATACAGTTTTTCAATGTCATTCAATTGTTCTTTTTTTATCCCAGCATGTTTTATTGCTTCATTTATAAATAATGATTTTTTAAACATGAACATTCCGCTGTTCCAAAATGCCCCTCTTTTTATTAATGAACCAGCAGTTTTTTTATCTGGTTTTTCTATAAATTTTTTTATCTTGTAAAAATAGCTATTTATTTTCTCATTCTCCGGCATTATGTAGCCATATTCGCTACTAGGGTTTTTTGGTTTTATGCCAAAACAGACTATGTTGTTTTTTGCAATGCCATTTGCTTGTTTCAATTGCTCTGTTAAAGTTTTTGTATCACTTATATAATGATCAGATGGCATGACAATAACGTTCTCATTATCATCAATGTTCATCAACCCAAGCAAAATAGCGGGGAATGTGTTTTTTTGTTCTGGTTCAATGATAACGTTTGACATGTTAAAATCTTTACATATTTCATTTATCTGTGCCTTTGCTAGTAACTCTTGCTCTTTGTTTGTTATTATCAATACATTAGATTTTCTCATGAGCATCAATGCCCTTTTCAATGTAAGCTGGAGAAGTGAAAGGCCATTAAAGAGCTTGATGAATTGCTTTGGCATTATTGTCCTGCTCAAAGGAAAAAGTCTTGTCCCGCTCCCGCCAGCCAATATTATTGAGTGCATAAAAAATTTTTAAGAAAAGATTAAAAAAGAGAATCATAAGTTTTTTTATGGATGAGCTTGAAAGTGATAAGCAGGAAAAGCAAGAAAGCCCAGAAGAACAAAGGCTTAAAAAGATAGGGCTATTGCCTGGAAGCCCAGTCTATCTAGGAGAGAAGAGTGAAGTAAAGCCAAAATTAATAGTAATATCATATGATAAAAACTCATATTATGAAAATGTTATAGATATAAGAGAAAAAAGCGCATTTGAGAATGAACTCAAAAAACTGCTTAAAAAGAAGCCATTTGTTAACTGGGTCATATTTATAGGAGTAAATAATATTGACATTCTTCAAAAATTAGGAGAATTTTTTAATTTGCATGCTTTAACAATTGAAGACATTGCCAACACACACCAAAGGCCGAAAATTGAATCCTATGATAATTATATTTACATCGTTGGCAAAATACTTGGTTATGAATCATTTGCAGAAGATATAAATCATGAACAGATTAGCATTGTAATAAGTAAGAATACATTAATAAGCTTTCATGAAACAGAGCATCAAATTATAGAAACAATAAGACATAGAATAGAAAAAAATAGAGGAGAAATAAGAAAAAGGCATGTTGATTATTTGGCTTATTCCATATTTGATGTCATGATAGATAAATATTTCGAATTACTTGAAAAATTAAGTGAAGTAATAGAAGAACTGGAAGAAGAAGTAATAAAAAATCCAAATATAGATATAATAATAAAAGTAGAGCAGATAAAAAGAAAGATCATTATGCTCAGGCGTATTTTATGGCCTTCAAGAGAGGTAATAAATAAATTCTCTTCCCCAGATTTTACTTTTGTTAAGAAATCAACAAGATTTTATTTAAGAGATGTGCATGATCACATCATACAAGTGCTCGAGACAATAGAAACATATAGGGATGTATTAGCTAGCATGATCGATATTTATTTATCATCTATAAATAATAAGATAAATGAAGTAATTAAAGTGCTTACGATAATAACTACGATATTCATTCCATTAACATTTATAACAAGCGTTTATGGCATGAATTTTAAGTATATGCCAGAGTTAGAATGGCAATATGGCTATTATGCAGTTTGGGCAGTGCTATTTTTAATAGCTGTTTTTATGGTATTATTCTTTAAGAGGAAAGGTTGGTTATAAAAAAATATGGCTTTATATTATATATAAGCTCCTGTAGTCTAGTGGACAAGGATGCCGGACTCTCACTCCGGCGACCCGGGTTCGAATCCCGGCAGGAGCACTATTTTTCCTTTATTGATATCATGCAAGAGCCTTCTTTATATGTATTATCAACAAAAACCTCCAGTGCATTTTCATAAGATTGAGTAAGTGAACTATTGCCACCTTTTACTATTATGCTATAGCATCCTGAATCTGATATTAATTTTATACATTCATTTATAGTGGCGTTTAACTCTCTCCCATTGCATGGAAAACTTGTACATTTATCTTGTATTATTGCTATACAGTTGTTATTTTCCAATCCATAATAATCGATTCTTTTTTTTGGAAAAGCATTCATTGCAGATTGAAAATATGAAAGAGCGCAATTTATTGAATTATCATCATTAATTCCATTTTTTTCAATCACTATGCATAAAGGCCTTTTTATGATATTTGTTTGCATTTCCTGTATTGATATATTTTTGCCCTTATCTATCACAATGTTTTGTGCGTTCAGAAATAGCGTATGGTATATAAGAAAGATAGCAATAATAAACATAACTAGTGCAATAAGCCATTTATTAATCATAACATCACTTTAAAGCAACCGACAAATAACATTTATTGTAATCATTTTCTGTTAAACTTGAATACAAAACTGGTTCTGCAATGAAATTACTATAAATTGAACTTGGCTCTTTGATATCTAATATTACTGCATTAGCCTTTGTCATTGCTTGATTGCAAAGTTCCATTATTTGCTGACTTCCGTTTATTATGCATCTGCCGTCTTTTATTTCTACTACTTTAGCATTCAATACTTTTGCAATCTCATTACCGCATGCCTTTGCTTTCTCTGATTTTATTACAACGTAAGATGGCAGGTTTAGGTCAATTGCTTTTTTAAAATCACTTATTGACCCTTTATTAATAGCATAATCAAAAGTTAAGAAAGCCGAAACAGAGACGGAGATAAATAATATAATTGATATTAAGAGAATAAATACAAGGAAATAAATCCTTCCGCTCCTTTCCTTCTTCTTATCAATATTTTTTATACCAGCATAAAAGCCAACAATGGAAATCCATAATAAGAATGATGCAAATGAAAGACCAATTAATAACGCATTTGTAATTGCCAATGTTTGTAATGCCTGTGTTTTTTGCTCAGGATTAGTTGGCATTAAGGGCGATATTGGCTTATAAAGTGCCCTGAAATAATTGATGAATGCATTTGTTATAACAACATTTAATGACGTCTTCTTCTGCGAGGCAAAAGACAGTAATGTTGATGAAAAGTTTGTATACTCACTCTTAAAAATGCTTAAAGAGTCTGGGCTCATTTTCCCTGTAATGGCATTGTTCAGACTTTTTCTTTTTTCAGTTATAGTCTGCTTTAACAGGGGGTCTGAAATGTCATTTATGTATGTAATATAAAGGGCTTCTGCCCTCTTTGTTTCCTCATCAAAGGCAGCAAGCTGTTCTTCATAACTTTTTGTTTTATTTGAAATGAGATTTATGGTGTTAGTTAGATTTTTCACCATACTCTCTATATTAGTAAAATTGTTTGACTCCAATAAACTGCTTATGTTTGTCTTTAACTCATTGACAAGTGCAATGCTTGAGCTGTAATTTTTATCATCTATTCTTGAAGTAATGCTTTTTGTCCTGTTATAGAGTGAATCCCAACCATTTAATATAGCATTAAGCTGATTGCTATATTTCAATCTCAATAACCTATTTTCTTTATTCCCAACTCTTTCATGGATTGATTGTATAAATGAGGCCTTTATACTATCAAAATCTTTTAAAGGTTTGGATGTGTTTATTACATAAGATAATTGTTTATCTATATTATCAAATGCAGTATTATTTATTATCAGCTCATCGCATATTCCATAACAAGTAGGACATTCGCTTATTTTTGGATTGCCATTTTCATCTCTTGGGTATCTAAATCTATTCTGTTTTAAGGCTTTAATGCTGTTGTTCATTGATTTGAGAGCATCATAAGCTTGGGCGTATGCTTGTCCTATAAGTAAAGGCTCTGTTATTGTTAATGCCTGCTTTATTGCTGAAATTTTTGAATCTATATTATAAGAATCGTTAAAGAATTCTTCTATATAAGGCATTATTGTTTTATAGTCATTGCATCCTATGGAACTTGAATATAACTGACATACAACAACAGCATATCTTTGGTAAACAGAAGAAAAACCAGCAGGATCTTGTGGGTTTGGTAAGTTCTCTCCCAAAACCTTCCTGCATCCAAGTTCTTCATTGCCAAGCCCATCTTGCCTGCTCTTATTCAGTGCATCCAGAGAAGTTGATATAAGAGAAACAATAGAACTTAAGTTAGTTGGATAGTATTTTTGCACATAAAAATTGTATAATACCATTTCGATTTCTTCATCCTTATCTATTACAGATTCATTCTTAACTAACAAAGCAACCTTATTGTTTATATAAATAAAAGTATAAATGCTATTATTATAAGTAAAGTTTTCCTGCTCTATTGTTGCATTCGTTTCATTATCAAGTAAATAATCACTAACGTTAAGTGCAAAAACAACGCCAAAGTTAAGTAAAAAGATACATAATAAAAGAAAAATACCAGCGTTTTTTATCATGAACATTATTTTAGTGATGTATTTAAAAATATATTTGAAAAACCATTTATGCCAAGTAAAAGCTCAGACATGCAATTAGGCATAAAAAAGGATAGCATATTAAAAAATAAATTTATATCACTTGCAGTAGGTATTTTATGCATTTTAATTGTTTATTCTATAATTCAAGCCAATTTATCTGGCATTGTGAAATTTATTTATTCTGTTTTAATATTGTATACAATTTCTCTCTATTACAAGCATGTTTATAAACTTGAATCGATATATGGTTTTTTATTATTAAGGAGCAATAAAGGGCTTTTTTTTATTCAGAAGTTTGCTTTGAAATATGCGAATTATATTAATGTTGTATCAGATGTTTATTATGCAATGCTTTTTGGCCTATCTTTTCTTTATTTTGCGAAATGGCTTGATATTGGGAAAAGAATTATATGCTTGCTAACAGCATTTATAATCCTCTTTTTATTGTCAATAACAGCCTTTATTGGAATTGCCTATTTTGTTAACTTTTCAGATTTCAAACCAACATTAAGCCAGCAATCAGCACAAACAGATTTATTGCCATTCGTATTTGTTATTGGCGGCATATTTTTTGGGATGATAATTATGCTTATTGATGGTGGTTATAAGACACTAATGCTGATAATACAAAAAATCTCTGGTCAGCATGTCATTGTAAAAGAGGGCGTAGCATTGATATTGCCTGGCATAAACATTCCGTTGTTTGAAGGTATTTTGGCATTAGTAGTCATATTAATTGTGCACGAATTCGCCCACGCAATAGTTGCGGTTGTGCACAGAATAAAATTAAAAAATACCGGCTTTGTATTCTTTGGTTCTTTGCCAGTTGGTGCTTTTGTTGAGCTTGATGAGAAAAAACTTTTTGCTAGTCCAAACAAAGCGCAAGTAAGAGTATTATCAGCAGGCATAGGAGCAAATATTTTAACAGCTATAATATTCACTATATTCTTTCTTATATTCCTTATCTTAACTACTTCTTATACAATGATGGGATGTTATGCAAAGGATAGCGCCCCCTATATCGTATTAATAGATAAGGCAAATCCGTGCATAAAAGCCGGCCCATTGTCTATTATAAGAGTTTACCCAGACCAGATATTAAATTCAATATATAATTTCTTTGGGCTTGTTATTGCATTAAACGTTTTTGTTGGTCTTATGAATGCATTACCTCTTCCATTCTTTGACGGGGGCTATATAATTAAAGCGACAATAAATAATGATTTAATAAATAATGCAATTATCGCTTTAGTATTAATAGGATTCATTATCCTCATAGTGCCGGCGTTTATATAATTAAATTTTCTTTATTTTTGCAATGAAAAATGCCTCACTCTCAACATGCCATGGGTATATTCTTTTTACATAATCCCTGCACATAAAGCCTTGCTCTCCTTTTTCACATTTTATTGGAAGTGAAAAATGCATGAGCTTGGCATTGTCCCTTTTTTCAATTAAAAAATCAATGACATTTTCATTTTCTTCTGTTGTAATAGTGCATGTGCTGTAAACAAGTTCTCCATTTCTTTTCAGTGAATCAAAACATGACAATATCATTGCTTTTTGTATTTTTGACATTGTTTTTGGCAAATTTTTATTTATTTCTAATCTTTTCCAAGCATTTATATGACTTCCTAAAGCTGAACAAGGAGCATCTAGTAAACATTTTGTAAAATAATCCTTCCATGGCAATTTTTTTGCATCATATGAAGTTATACCAGTATTTACTATGCCAAGTCTTGATAATGTTGATATAAGTGCTCTGTGTCTGTTTTTTCTATCATTTGCTATTATTGCCCCTTCGTTTTTCATTAGTGCAGCCATATGACTTGTTTTACTACCCGGGGAGGCTGTTGCATCCAATATTACATCAAATTTATTTAAAGATGAAAAAGCCAGTGGAACAAGACAGGATGAAAAGCTTTGAACATGAATAAGGCCAGCTTTAAATTCAGGTAATGCTCCAGGCTTAAAAGCGTTTATTGAAAATACATCTGGCAGAGGTGTTTTTTCTAATTCTACATCTTCTAATAAGTTCAATAAGGCAGATGGGGTTATGGCTAATGTATTTACTCTTATATACTTTTTTAATGATGACAAGCATCTAATGATTGATTCTTCTAGCCCTTTTTCTAATGGTTCATAATTCATTAAAGTATTTTTGCAGCATCTGCTTTAAAACCTATTTTTGCATGCATGCTATAGCAAAATCGTTTTGACTTGCTTTGCCCCTCCTAAATAATGCTGAATGTAATCATTAAGCAATTACTGTATATAAGATGGCTTTTTTTTCCCTTCTTCCATATGCTCCCTTTGCTCTTTTATCTCTTTTTCTATTTTTTCTGTTATCTGCTTTATTTTCCTTGCTGCTTTGTCTATCTCACTGTAATCTATTTCAAATTTGAAATATTTTGACAAAATTTCAAGGACTCTTTTTGCAGCCATAGGATCAATAAATGAGCCGTGTGTTTCACCCATTATGCAAGTACCCTTTATTTTTCCTGCTAATGCTGGCAATAGACCAGCTAAACCAAGTATGGAGCCTTTTGCTTCACCATAAATAACGCCAAGTTTTGAAAAACTGTTAATATGTTCAATGTTATTCGAAGCCCCGAGAACATGTTCATTCCTTTCTAAATTGCCGGTTGCATACCCCCCTATTGTTATTATTTCATTTATACCGACTTTTTTGCACAATTTTATTATGGCATTTGCAATTTCATATTGCCCTTCATTTGTTGGTGGTTGTATGTCACCAATAAGAAATATTAAATCTCTATCTTTAAGCCTTAAATGATAAAAGCTCAATTGCATTGGTTTTAATTTTCCCTTTTTTGTTATCATGACCTGTGCTGGCAGCTTGTCTGATATTAAACGTCCTATTTTTTTTGCGCCCAATTTATCTACTATGTATTTTACTGTTATTCTGCCTACAAAAGCAACACCAGGCAAACCAACAATCAGGCTCGCATTTTTTTTTATAAGCCCTTTTTTAAATAATAATTTCATCATTTTACCACAAATAATATTTTGGGTTAAGTTTAAAAATAGGTGGCCCGGCCTTTTGTGTCTTTTTATTGCAATGCTCTAATTTAAGAGTATAAACGCCACAAACAACGCATTTTCTTATTTTTCTTTGCATAAAAAATAAATAGAAATAAAAAATTAAAATGCTTTGGTTTTAACGGCTTTGTTGATTTAGTCTGACTTTATCAACATTTTTAAAACTTTATCAACAAATAAATTTGTGGGATTGTGATTAGACAAAAATATCCCGTGAATAAATTTACCTTAAAAGTAAAGATTGGGTGCGATTATTACCCAGACTTTTATAAGAGATGCACTAATATAGCCAAAATAATAAAGGTCAGTGAAAACAGCGAGGGCAAACAGTTAATCCAGAGTGAATTAAAGAAGAAGTTTGATATAAAGGGGTGGTAAAAATGCAAAGTGGTGAAAAATTAAACCGCAGAATCTTTGGAATGCATTTTACCCCAATAGAAATATTTAATGAGTATATATTACCACAAATTAAAAGTGTTCTTTATAAGTATACATGGATTGATTTATTTTGTGGAGAAGGTAATTTAATTTTACCTATTTTAAATTTAATTCCTTATCAAGATAGACGATTATTTTTTAAGGAGCACATTTTATGCTATGATATAAGCAGTGATGCAGTAAATAAAGCAATTAATACTGCTATTAATTATGGAATACCAGAAGATTTAGCAAAGGAAAATATAAAAGTCAGAGACACATTAAAAGACTACCCTGAAATCAATAGCAAATACCCTGTATTTCATATTACAAATCCACCTTATCTTTATTTAGGTTATATAAGAAAACATAAAGAAGCTTCTAATAAATTAATATATTTTACAGGAATAAATAGAGGTTATCAGGATTTATATCAAATAGCATTAATTAATGATTTAAGGCATGGAATAAATAATATGATTTATATAATACCCTCTAACTTTTTATTTTCTGATTCGGGGGCTAATAAGATTAGAAAGGATTTTTTAAGGCATTATAAAATTAACAGTTGTTATATTTTTGAGAAAAAAATATTTAACTATACTGGAACTAATGTTTTAATAGTAAATTTTGAAAGAACTAATTTAGTCAATAGTAAGATAGAGTTTAACGCATATAAAATAAACAGCCATATAGAAAAAAAGAAATATGTATTATATGAAATAAATAATTTTAAACCGAACAATGAATATTATGATTATATAAAAAATAATTTTAAAAAAGACCATTTGAATGTTAAATTTTATCTTAATTATACGGAATTGGAAGAAAATAAAGGCAGTAATAAAGTCATACTTTTAAATTCAAAGAATTATAAACATGGGGTATATACAAAAGAAACCTTTTATGTTAATGATGCATTATATAAAAAAATAACCTCAAATCCTCTATTTGTTAGAACTGTGGATACAGGATCTTTAAATGGTAAGGCTGGATTATATTTAATATATGATGAATTTGGAGCAGATGGTATTTTTGTAAAAGGTCAAACTTATAGAACAAATCCCATACAGATATTCATAGAACCTGAAATTACAAAAAATGAGAGTTATAAATTAATGAAATTATTTAATAATATTTTAAATAATTTAAGAGATAAGACAGGCAGTGATTTTATGACTACATATAGATATGCAGACAACCCAAAGTATATAAGAAAATATTTAGGTCTAAAACAGGTCAAAGAGATATTAACAACTATAAGTATTAAAGATTTGAGAAATACTCAGGAAGCAATAGAGCCGTCAAAACATTTTTATTAACCGCCTCATTTTTTATTTTTTCTAAATATGCATTATTTACCCAAGGTATTCCATCAATTATTGCAATTGTGCCTATTTCTGAACTGTCTTTTTTGGCAATATCTAATGCGACATTTAACTGATTTGTTTGTGTGCCACCGCTATCAGTTATAAATTTTGCCTCACCAAAATAGGTTTTTCCATTTTTCTTAAATACTAAATCTAACCCTTTTTCTATATTGATTTTAAATTTTTCACTGATATAATTCTTTAAAATTCTATCACTTCCATTTAAAAATTTTAAATCATTACCATTATAATTTTTAAAATCATTAATATCAATAAAACTATTTTTATATCTTTTTTGTAACCATAACTTAAAGGAATTACTATATTGCCTACTTCCAGATTTTGGTGACCTAATTAATGTTTCTAAATCCTCAAAATTCATTCCTAACAATATATCCCCTATAATTTTTACAACATCTAAATTATTTTTGAAAATATTATCGTATCTTAATATTGAAATATAGGGATTATCTATTGGAAATTTTTCTAAATTTAGGCATGCTTTTACTAATCCAATTGGATCTTTAGCATTGAAATAACTTTTAACATTTTCAATTTGTTCTTGATTAATGTCCCTAAAACTATTCATATTTATTGGATATATTTCCGTTAATTTTTTTTAAATATCCCTCATGAGATACTATATCCAGACTTTTTTGTATCCAATCAATTTTATTCATTTTATCAATCACTTTTATAATTAAGTTTATAAATTACTTTTGCTCATGCACTAATTCACCCCTTAACTCTCTTCGCGCATTCGCTAAATTATCCAGCTTCGCTCACTATCGTGAAAGATGACACTGTGCAATCTCACTTTTTCAACAAAGTTGGTTTTAACCAAAGAGGCTTGCTAGGCCAGCAGCTGCTTCTTCTTCTTTCTTTTCCTCTTTTTCTGCTTTCTTCTCTTCTTTTGCCTCTGTAGCACTTGCTTGCACTGGAGCAGCAACAACTGCTGCCGTTGTTGCTTCTTTTAACAGTTCATCTATGCTAATGCCCTTTACTGCCTCTGCCAAAACCTTTGCTTTAGCTTCATCTGCTTGTAAACCAGCAGCCTTTATAACACTCAATATTTTTTCAGCACTAACATCTTGGCCAGCGCCATATAGCAAAAGAACTGCATGTAAATATGGGTCTATTTTCATTTAACCACCTTTTATTTCTTTTTATTGTGCCACCCTCTTCTCAACAGCATAAGCTTCTCTTATACTCTTTATAAGCAAATCTTTTATAAATGTATCACTATAAATGTTGGCATTTACACTTGCATTTTTTGCCTGCCTAATAGCATTTATCATAATCTCTTTTATTGATATTGTACTTGGATATGATGTATTTATACTGGCATTTCTAGCTTGTCTAATGGCATGAAATATGCCATCTGCTATCTGTTCTTTTGATATAGAAAGAACATCATTAGTGTATAAGATACCATCATAAGCAAAAGTAACATTTATCCCGACTTTAAATGGTTTTATTCCGAGCATTTGTAATGCTTGTGCCTTCTCTTGTGTTATTACCTCGCCTTTTTTAACGACAATAGAGTCTTTTGCAACAACAATTTTTCCTTTTTCTATTTTTACATTCAATCCAGCAGCCTTTAATTGTGATAAAGCAGGTCCAGGCTGCAAATCAGTTTCTCCTGCAGGCACAATAATATCGAACGGTGCTATATCTCCAGGTTTTGCACTGACCTCAAGCTTGTTTTCGTTAAGCCTTGTATATAAATTGTAGGGCTGAGCATCTGCCAAAATAATAGCAGCAGGGTAATTTATTTCTTCTTTAATGCCAACATTCATCAAAGCCTTTGTTATAACAGCTTTTTTTACTGCTTTCATATTGCCCTTTAGATCATGTTTAACTATGCCCCTTATTTTTTGTTGCAGAACAGCTGGCGTCTTTCTCAAGTCAAGCAGCATAAATCCTTTATAATGCTTCATCTCTTTCAATAATGCTTCAACTTCTTGCATTTTTTCTTTTATAGATTTTCTTTCTTCCATATAACCACCTTTACATAAACTTACATAACTCTTACTGGTTTGCCCATTGTTAATTTTACATAAATACTTCTTATATTACTCTGATTAATCTTCTTTTTTACTGCATCTATTACCGCATTAACATTTTCAACAAGCACATCAATGTTTTGGTTTTCTGTGCCAACAAGGCCCTGTACTGTTGGCAAATTTTTTCCTTTTGTAGAGATTATTGTTAAATCCCCTGCTTGTTGGAGCTGCTTCTCATTTAGCAGTGGTTTTGGTGGCTTACCTCTTTGTCCTAATATTTTACCCCATATTTTAGCTATATTTCCTATTACTTTTGGCGAAGCATAGAATAATGAATGTTTTGCAAGTTTCTTAAGCTCTTTTTGATCAATTTTTTCAGCTTCTTGCAAGGTCAGTGCTTTTATTTCAGGCATTTTTTTCTTTAATTCATAGACAACAGCATCTTCGCCCACAAAAATAACATTGTTTTTCTTACCCCTGTCTTTTAATTGTACTTCTATATTTAATCTATTCTCGGGTTTCGACATATCAAGACGCTTGAAATTAATAATGATCTCTAAGCTTTGTACAAATTTTCTTTTGCCTTTATACTCGAGAGCTTTTTCAATAGCTTCCTTTATTTTCTCATTTGTCATAATAACATCCTCCCACTAATAGTGGTATAGCGGATTGATTAATTTATAAATAGCAATGCAATATTTTAAAAAACCAGCAGTTCAACTAATTTTTGAATCAATAAGCTTTGCCCTCATCTCACCAATTTTAAAAAGCAAGTAAAAACCAGTACTAACAGCAAACCAAGAGAATAGAGCAGTAAAAAATTTTCCAAATTCAGTTTTTGGCGTAATATCACCATAACCGACTGTTAATGCAGTTGCAGTAACGAAATAAAAGGCATCAATGAATGTCATGTTTTCAAATGTTGTGTAAAACAATATTCCAATAATATAAACAAGTAAAAATAGTAATATTGGCTTTATTAACTCCGCTCTACTTTTTAATAATAACTTACTTTTTAATAATAATTGCCTATTTAGTTGTTTTCTTACTTCCTTATTTCCTCTATTAATGATAACGCTACTAACTTTATAACGCTTTTTTTTGTTCATTTAAACTACCATAACATCTATTTTTCTCTTATATGCATGCATGACTTTTGTATAATCCTGAAAATGCTCTATTAAATAAAGTTCAATCTCGTAGTTTTTGCTTTCTGTATTGGGCGAGGCATAAACTCTTATAGGCACTTCTTTTTTTGATAGAGGTTTTATTAAGCCGAGTTTTGCTATTGCTTTTTTATTGCTTAATGTCGGATCAAAACCCAAAATGCCAGGGCTCTTTATTAATGCCTCAATGGACACAAGCTTTTCTTTATCAGACCTATTTTCTACTTTTACTATTATATCAAGTGTATTATCCTTACCTTTCACTATCCTTAAAGGCAGGAGCTTATATGTAAATGAAATATCTTCCATGTTTTTAATCAATGGATATGATTTAAAAAACTTATCTATATTTTTTATGGAAGGTGATAGCATGCAACCATTCTATATGAAACCAAGAAAAGATGAAGAGGAAGAAGAAGATGAAGAAGAATGGGAAGACGAAGATGAAGAAGAATGGGAGGAAGAGGAAGAAGAAGAGGAAGAAGAAGATGAAGAAGAGTGGGAAGACGAAGAATAATAAAAACTACAAAAACATGAATAATATAAGTGGACTCTGGGGGATTTGAACCCCCGGCCTCTCCATTGCGAATGGAGCGCTCTGCCAGTCTGAGCTAAGAGCCCAATTTGTTTATTTTTTATCGCCAACCATTTTTATGATTTTTTTATGTATTATTGTTTTTATTATGCATTTGTTTTAAATTGTTATTTAATTGTTTAATTTTTTATCTATCATTTAATTTTTAATTAGCATTTTTTACCTTTTTTAATGGCCTTTTAGAAGAGCGATAAGTTTATAAATGCAGAGATGAAAGATTTTAGGGTGGGCATATGAAAGAGAGAAAAATAAGGTTTATAACAAAAGAACAATTACTAGAAATCATAGAAAACAGAGAAAATGTTAAAATTGTTGAAGTACTTTCACATGAAGAATATAAAAGGGGGCATATTCCAGGGGCTATTAATATTCCACTAACTCAGATAGAAGAAAAGGCACCTGCATTATTGAGAAAAGACGAAAAGATTGTCGTTTATTGTGCCAGTTATGAGTGCCATGCCAGTACAAATGCAGCAAAAAAATTATTGAGTATGGGCTATAAAAAAGTCTTTGATTATAAAGGAGGAAAAAGAGATTGGATGTCAGCAGGTTTGGATATTGAACAATAATGCAAAAGTCATTACTTCCAATTTGGACATATTAAATAAAAAGATTCGAACGGCGTATAAATAAATGACAATAATTGGCTATTTGATATGACATCAATGATTACTTGTACATTTTGTGCATTTTCTTTTATTTTCTGATCTGAATCTTTTTCAAGGCTTACGATAACTTTTGCATTATCAATGTCTATCATTTTTAGCTTTATTATTTTTCCGTCATTAAATTTTATTTCTCTTTCTTTATATCCAAGTTCTAATGATTCAAAAGGAAATAATTTAAGCACTCCAAGGCTATAAATTATTCTATTTATTGTCTTATAACGTTCATCAACGACAATAAGGTTTGCATAATCTTCTCTTAAAAAGAATAGTACATCAAATTGATCAAACCTTCTAGTAAACCACCTTGTCTTTATAATTTTTCTTATACATTGTTCGTATTTACATATATTGTATTCATAACCATTGTTAACTGCAATGGGCGCATTGAATGTTGCAGCATAATAAAAAGCATTTCTTTTACCATAAAATACATGTATTTTTGCTGGATTTTCATATATTATGTAAAAACCTTGCTCAACTTCTTTTGTTGAGTGTATAAATACTATGTTTTTTATCCCTTCTCCAATCTTTAAATTTTCTGGCATTTTTTTATATTCATCAAGCAGAGCAGAAGCAGTATTAGTAATAATAAAATCTTTTGATACATAAAAAGCACATAGCCTTTCTTTAAGCCAGCATTCTAAAAGTTTAGAATGATCTGCCTCTGCTGTCTTTAATTTATCATCTTCCAGTTTTGATATAAAAACAGGCTCATTCGTATAAGCATCATTTAAGGGTTTTGAAATTCTTCTTTCGTATAAAGGCTTTTGCATGTGAAGAAATTTTATATTTGGCAAGCAGGAATTGAACATGGAAAAAATAAATGGCAAAGTAAGGGCCATGTTACTTATCTTTTTTGTTTTCATGTTATGCACATTTACTATACCCACAGTCTGGGTTTAAGCACGTTTCACAGCCAGCTTCCAATTTCAATGTTTTTTGATTACATTTTGGACAGAATTTTAATAAGTCATTTTCTATTTTTTTATTTTCTTCTTGTTGCAATACAATTGTTGGTAAAGGCATTTGTTTTATCTCTTTTTCTTCCCTTCTCTTTAAAATGCCAATATCATAGAAAAATTGTTCAAGTACATCTGCTATTTCAGCATACATTGATGGAATGTATTTTCCATTTTTGTAATAACCGCCATTTGGATCATATATACCTCTCAGCTCTTCGATTATGAATGTTGGGTCTTCGCTCCTTCTAAATATTGCTGATATTAACCTCGTAAGCATTGCATATTCAGCTGCCTTTGTTAAATCTTTGCTGTTTATGAAAATTTCAAAAGGCCTCCTTTTGCCGTTTTCATCTATGGTATAGCTCAATGATATGTATATTGCATAATTAACAAATGATGATTTTAGCTTGTATATTTTTGCATCAAGCATATATGGCCTTTCTTCCTTTTTTGCTTTTATAACCTCTGGCGTTTTTACCTTTACTAATTCTTTAACAAAAATTTGTTCTTCATCTAGTTCTATCATAATACCACCAATATAAATGCTAACTTGCTTCTTTAAATATGCCATTTTTAATGCCATGATATAAAGTTATCAGTTTTCCAGAAGGCAAAACAAGTATTTCATCACCTTTTACTACATACTCTTTTCCATCAACATTTATCTTAAACTTTTTATCTTTAAACTCTTGGAATTCAGTCTTTTTACCGATAGTTGATAATATTGGAAATCTGCTTCCTTCTCTATAAACTGTTATGCCTTTCAACCTCTTTTTCCATGCTTGTATATATATTTCAGATATTGTTTCTGGTTCTATTTCCTCTGGCAGATTTACTGTTGAGCTTATGCTATGGTCAATGTATTTTTGTGCCGTGCTTTGTATTTCGACCCTCTTTATATAATCTATTGTATGGGCTGTTTTAAGCATATAAGAGGGAAGCAATTTTTTCAATTCCTCTTCTGTTGATTCTTGAGCTACATCTCCAAGGCCTTTCATGTCTAAATAAGCTTGTACTGTTGAATGGAATATTCTAAATATTTTATTATCAGCTATGCTTTCACTTCTCCTATTATAGTATAGAGCAAATATTGGCTCTATGCCCCCGCTTACGCCTATATAATTTTTTCCATTGTATTCAAAGCTTTTTATTGCATTGCTTATAGTGCCAGTCGGTGCTATGCTTAATATTGCTATATTTCTAAGCCCGTATTTTTTTATTATCTTCTTTGTTTCTTCAGTAAGTGCTTGTTTGAAAAATGGGTTTTTTGAATATGCGTCATAGTTAAATATAGGACTTTGCCCCTTTTCATATGCTAATTTAGCTGAGCTTTGGTATGCTATGTTTGCAATTCTTTTCATTATTTCTTCTAATAAGTTTAATGCTTGTTCAGAATCATAAGCAATGCCCAACTCATTAAACATATCTGCAATGCCCATAACGCCTATGCCTTGCCTTCTTGTGCTTTTTGCTGCTTCTCTTTGTTTTTCAAGTGGATTTAAGTAAATGTTCCATTCTATTGCGTTATCTATTGCCCTTTGCAAAGTTTCAACAGCCCTTTCGAGTTTTTTCCAATCGATTTTTGCTTTTTCAGAATATGGGGAGATAACAAATCTGCTTAAATTAATACTTCCGAGGTTGCATGCCCCGCCATCTTCTAAAGGCACTTCTGCGCAAGGGTTAGTGCATATTATAGGATTGCCAACATAATCACTAGGGCTATATTCTTTCATTACATCCCAGAAAATAATGCCAGGCTCTGCTGTTTTATAATTTCCTTCAATGATCATGTTCCATATTTTTCTTGCTTTGACAAGCCTTTTTATGATTCCGCATTCATTGCTAGAGAAAAATAATAGAAAGTCTCCTGCCTGTCTTATTGCAAAATCAAATTCAAAGTTTGTCTCTATTATATAATCGCCATAAATATCTCTTTTGTATGCATCTTTTAGTTCATTTTCATTTATGCTATATCCGTAATCAGATAAGAATTCATTGATTTCCTGTATTGTTTTTGCTTGGAATATAAGCTCATAATTGTTAATATTTTTGCTCGGCATTTTATCGCTATAATGTAATTTACCATCCTGCTTCATATCCATGATCTTTCCTTTTTCATATTTTTTATATACCAAGTATGCATTTCCATAATTATTTTGCTCCACAACTGCATTCATGAATTCATCAGTAATTTTTATACTAATGTTAGCAAACCTAACTTGTGTGTTCTCAACAACTATTGTTTTTATCTTTTCAAGTAAATCTTTTTGTATGTCAGTTGTCCATGATATCTGATTTATTATCTGGTTTGATACCCAATTTGGTTCATGCTTGACTTTTATGAATCTCTCTATGTCGGGATGTTTAACATGTATTGTGAGCATCAATGCCCCTCTTCTCCCGCTTTGTCCTATAAGTCCTGTTGTTAAGCTGTATAGCTCCATAAAACTTACTGCCCCAGTGCTTTTGTCAGCAGCATTATGCACTATGCTATCAGCAGGCCTTAATGGTGTTATGTCAATGCCTATTCCGCCGCCATAGCTATAAGTCCTTGCTGCTTCATAAGCTGCTTTGTATATGCTTTCTATATTATCCTCTTCAATTGCAGTAACAAAGCAGTTTGCCAATGTCTTTAATCTATATAGATCGCCTGCCCCGGCTATTATTCTCCCTCCAGGAAGCCACAAGCCATCAAAAAGTTCAATATAAAATCTCTCAGCCCATGCCATTGCTTTCTCCTCATCTTCAACTGCAGCAAGAAAAGCGGCTAATCTTATAAAAACGTCTTCTGGCCTCTTTTCTATGATATTTTCTTCAAGGTCTTTTAGGAAGTATTTTTTCTTATATATATTAATAGCAAGTTCATTATTTCCCAAATAATCTGGATGAGAGGGCAGCATATTGCTCATTAATTTCTCTCTTAAATAAACATAAAGTTTTTTATACATCTCAAGGAATTTTTGTGGCACTTTATCATGGAGTTTTCCCTTATAAGAAAACATATGCTCTATTTCATCTGGCAAAATCTTTTCATTAATCTTCAATGCTTGTTCCATAAAACCACCAAACCATTTTATAATTAAATAGTTAAAAATCTTTTGCTATTCTTTTGCTATTTTTTATTTTTTTTATTTTTTCTTTCATTAATATCAATTTAATCTGTTTAATCTCGCTATTATAGAGCCCTGAATTGAAAAGCCGTCATTATTGCAGTTATTTTCTATGCAAGGGCTATAATAAATTATGATTTTCATTGATACAATATCCCTTGCACTTATGTTCAATTTTCCAGTTTTTGATATTAAAAATGGGCTATCTGCTTCTATTAAACCATTATTGTTTATCTCATTATTATTTATTATTAAATAACCGCCCTCATGGAATATTGTTATATTTGTTATATTTATCTTATGCCCAAAGTTATTAGTCAAATTTATAATAATATTTTCTTCTATGCCAGAGCCAGTCTTTTTTGCTGATACAAAAAATCCATTGCATATAACCTGCTTTGGGAATATACACTGCTCTGGTATTGTTGGGGAAAATGATGTTGAATAAAATGCCAATATTGCGATAATAATCACTAAAGCTGCAATTGCCCATCCATATGTCATTAAATATTCAACTGCTGCTTGGCCCATTCTTTTTTGCATAATGAAATATTAGCATTGTTTTTTAATTATTTACTTACAAATAAATTAATGAATGCGATCTTAATGAGATATGAAGAGCTAAGCAGGAAACAAAAAGAGGATGTTGTTGCTCTATATAATAGAAAATGGGCTTCAAGGGAAGTATTAAAAAAAGCTCAAAGTAAAACACAAACATTTGGCGAGAAAGCATTATCTGAAATGCTAGGCATAAAATTACTTGAAAAGAATGTGCAATATTTTGATGAGCGCTCTTTGTATTTTCCTGAAGGCCAGCTTGTTGCTGTGGAAAATGGGGAAATAAAAGCTGCTTTAACAACAATTCCATCTATACTTGATATAGCATCATTGCTTGAGAAGCAAGAAAATGCATATAATAGATTGCATGAATATGAAAATATCTATGACTTTAGGAATGATCTTAATAAAGAGAGAGTAATATATTGCATATCAATAATAGGGGAAGATGCTTATGCTAAAATGTTACTTAATGAAATAAGGAATATTGGCTTAAATATTGGTTTTTTTGTAATGCCATTTAGTGCACCAAGAAGTTTAAGATTTTATTTTGACAGAAAACCAGAAGAATGGGAAGTGAAAAAATACTTATATACAACAAGAAAAATGAACGAGCAAGAATTTTATAAATGGCAACAAATAAAAAAAGCACTAATAGAAAAGCTTTATCATAAATTTATAAAGAAACCGGATAACATATTTTTGACTTCTGAATTTTTTAAATGGTTTTATGACTCATATGGAAAAGAGCCAACATTAAGGGATGTTATGATTTATTTTGATGAGAGACCAATTGACTTTACATTAGCTTTTCATATGATGAAAGGAGCAAATTTGTTTTATTTCAATGGCCGGCCAGTTATATTAAAAAATTCAAGGCCAGAAGATGTTATGGCGCACGGCTATAACATGTTGCTTATATATGATTAAAATGGGAGAGCCCGGATTTGAACCGGGATCACAAGCTCCCAAAGCTCGCAGGCTACCAGATTACCCCACTCTCCCTTTTACTTTTTAATTTATCAATACATTTTTTATATTATAATGCTTTTGTTTTTAATTTAATATAACTGCAATAGCATTTTCAATAACATTTTTAAAATCTACTTATATAAATATTAATATGAAAGACTATGAAGCGCAAAATAAATTTTATAATGAGAAAGTTCTGAGTAAATTTACTTCTTTGTTAGTGCAGCATTACAATATGGATGAAAAAGAAGCTAGCATAAGATCTGAAAAGCTGTTTAAGTTATTTAGCGATTGGGCTGGAGCAAATTGCATTGGGCTTAGTTTTTTTATTTCAATATCATATCACCAAAGACAAATTATAATAGCGCATTTTGTTGATGAGAAAATAAATATAAAAGAAGAAGAAAAATCAAAATTCATCCATTTTATGTTAGAATCCTTGAGCTTTTTGAACAGTAAAGAGAAATCAATGCTTAGCAATGAAGAAGTTAAAAAAGGAGGAAATAAAAATCATTTAATTGATGATGCCAAGCAATTTTATTCTATATTGAAAACAAGATTAAGTGATGAAGAGGCAAAAGCAATAACAGATGAGTTGGAAGCTTGGACAAAAAGAATAGGCATAAAAATTGACTGGCTTGTAAGAAGGCCCATAAATGAAATAAGGACATTTATTAATGCATTTATGAATAATTCTTATCCGTTCGGCATAAAAGATGCAAGGGATAGAGAAGAATATTATGAAGTAATAATACATGCAATAAGCAACATGAAAAAAGAATTGCTAAGTGAAGTAAATAAAGTAATAAGAACAGAAGGTAATAATGAAAAAGGAACAGTTGAAAAGGAACAGTTGAAGAGATAAAGAAATTAAAGAGATAAAGAAATTAGATATATGGGGTTAAATATATTGGTTAATATTGTTTGGCATAAAACATAGAGAGCATAAGGGCATGTTGCTATGTTGTGAGACAATTATCTGCAAAAGAGAAAATTAAATAAAAAATAAAAATGAGAATAAAAAGGGATGATAAATAATAAAGGCAAATGAAGCCCATATTTTTATCTTTTTTTGTCTTAATCTTATCTTATCTGTTTTAATCTTATTTACTCTTATTTACTCAGTAGTCTGTGTTACTGGCTTCAATGATAACTTACTTTCATAACTTTTTATTAAAGCAAATCCGGCATCAAAGTCCAGTGTGCAAAGAACCAATTTAACGTTTCCTCTGCTGGTTTCTATTACTAATGCTTGGCCAACCTTTATCTCTGTTTTCACTGGAGGTAAGCCAGACTCATTGTCATAAACAAATGCTGTTATATGCTCTTTCTTTGTTGAAAAATCTTCATTGCTCATACCAAGTTTCAATTGTGCATCATTATTGAGATTTGTTTCATAAAATCCAGGTATTTTGAATGCAACCATATTCTTTTCAGATAAATCAACAACCTTTTCTTCTCCTTTTTGATATACAATTACAGGGCATTCGTTCTTAGCATTTTGAATATCTAACCTTGGCCCGCATGTGTAAACAAGAGCTAATAATGGCAAAAGTAAATTAAATCTCTTTCCATTATTCTCACTAGTTTTACTTTTATTATCTTGCTTAACAATATCAAAGTTTAATCTGCTTATTTTCATTATTCCACCTCTATTCAGTTATTCTAGCATATAATCTTATTCTATCTATTCCTATAGCCCCATTTTGATTTGATGTGCTGAATTCAACATAATCAACTTGTGATTGGAAAGGCAAGCCATTTGCAATGCCAGGAGTTAATAATACTTCTTCTCCAAGAACAGCGAAAACTCCTGATTTGCCTTCTGGATCTTGTCTTGTCCTTGCATCTAGTAATGCTATTCTTATTTGCTTGCCAAAAACATCAATATCTGCTGGCATAGAATCAACGCTAAACCAGACAGCAGGGCTTATCATTCCATTTCTTTCAAATGTGGCTTTAACCCATGTGTCGTTATTGTAATGTAAAACATCTTCAACCCTAACTACGATGTCTTCATATACAAATGGCTGTGATTCTGTTGCAATTGATACTGCCTTTAATTCATAAAACCTTGCTGATAAAGATGCTTGTGATGTTGTATCAACACTGTATAACATATAATCTTTTCCAAATAGCCTATAAGTAAATGCTGCTGATTTTAGCAATATATTTACTTGCTCATCTCTTTTATTTATTGCCGATATTGTATTTGTCAATGGTTGATTAAATTGTATATCGACATAAGCAACATCAGATACAGGGCTTACTTTGACAAAGCTCAAGCTTGGAGAAAATGCATTATAATAGTAAGTATTGCCAATATACTTAGGGAACCAAGTAAATGAATTATTGTATTGCTCAATCATCATTCCAGCACTGTTTTGTAGTGTCAATGAATCTCTATTGAATATAACTCCATCATTTACACTAAGAACAGTTGCGCAATAAATGAACTCATTATAAAGTCTGGTAAAGCACTCTCTGCTGCCCTCTTCTAATCTTGAGTATGTCCTCTGCAATGTTTCTGATAAAAGTTCTAATGTTGCTGCTGAATAATATGTTGTCGATACTTCTGAAACCCTTAATGCATATGGGCTTTGTCCTATTATGTCACTAACAACATACCACCTGCCTTGATAAACAGATTGCTGTGATAAAGGATCATAAACCTTTGTTGTTTGAGTTATTGCTGATGCTGGATCTGCAAAAGAAAGCTCTATTGCTAATGGGTTGTATGGAGCAACAAATACTGCAAAGTATTGCCTAGTATTGCATCCATACAATGAAAAGAAATCATTTAATGGCGTTGTTTGAGAAATATCAGAGTATTTAAGTATTGGCATGCCCCTTGGGTTTATGTCTTCAAATGTTAAATCGCATCCATCAACGTTTATGCTTGAATCCAAATTTACTGTCGTTGTATTTACTAATGAATAGCCACCAGATGAGCTTCCAGATGAACTTCCTCCTGAAGAGCTTCCTGAAGAACTGCCAGAAGAACTGCCAGAAGAGCTGCCAGAAGAGCTGCCAGATGAAGAGCTGCTAGATGAGCCACCAGATGAGCTTCCAGATGAACTTCCTGAGGAACTGCTTGAAGAACTCCCCCCTGAAGAGCTGCTAGATGCGCCTCCAGATGAGCTTGAGCTTCCGGAACCAGAAGAAGATTGGCCTGGTTGTCCATTATCAACTAATAATAATTTTTCTGCATTATTTTGTGGTTGTAATTCTTTTCTTCCACAAGAGCTTGTAAGCGTTAGAAAACCAAGAAAAGCCCCTAAAGCTAAACCCTTAGCCCATTTTTTTATTCCATTATTTTTGCCATTTCCTTTATCATGTTTAAAAGAAGCGCTAAAGCCCCTATTTTCACTATTGCCCCTATCTTCACTATTTTCTATATTGTCACTAAATAATAAATTTGATTTATTTGTTTTATTTTTAAAAACCATGTTATTATTTATGGATGGAAATATTTAAAAATGTTTGTGTTATTAAAGTTGGATTAAAAGATACCTTTTTAAAATTATCGTTATAACAATATTTTCATGAATGGCTCAAAACTATTGTTTATCAAAACAATTTTATTAGTGATAGCAATTGTAAATATAGGGTTTAGCACAGTTATAATAAATTTTGTTCAACCAACTCCGACGAATGATAATTTAAATAATATACCAACAGTGAATGTAAGTGCAACAACAGATAACGGGGCAATAAGTGTAATAGAAGCTTATGTTAATGATGTGCTTGTAAAGAGATGTTTGAATACAAATACATGCTATGTTTTGCCTGATGAAACTGGGGTTAATATAACAAGCACTGGTTTTATTAATTATAAATTTACCGCCATAACAACAGCAGCAGAGAGTAAAACAATAAGCAAATCATTCTTTATAGATAAAGTGGCCCCAGATATAAAGTTTAGTTTCCCAACCCCAAATGAAAATGCAGTAGTTAATGGGACAATAACAATAAATGCAGAAGGAAAAGACAATAGTGCGGGCACAGGCATTGCGAATGTATCCATATTTATTGATGGTAATTTATTGACTCAATGCATTAATAATGATCCTTTTGCTCCACCCTCATTAGCTTGCAATGTAACAATAAATACTGCACAATATAATGATGGTAATCATACAATAAATGTTATTGCATATGACGTTGTAGGTAATACTGGGACAAAAACAAGAATAATTAATTTTGATAATAATCTGCCATTTATTACATTTTCTCCACCAACTCCATCAAATAATTCTGCATTCAGTATTGGAGCTATTTTAGTCATAAATGCAACATCAACATCACAAGATTTGAGGAGCATCGATATTTTTATAGACAATAATCTTGTGTATTCATGCAATGCCATTATTTGCGCTTATTCTTGGAACACTACAAGTTTTGCTGCAGGGCAACACAGCTTTTATGCAAGCGCAACAGATAATTATGGAAATGTTAATAATACTGAAACTAGGTTTATAACACTTTCTCAATCAACTGGAGGAACTGGAGGAGGCGGTGGAAGCAGTGGAGGAAGCATTGGAAGTGGAAATAATAATGGAGAGAGCGGCATAATGCTTATAGTAACAAACAAATTATGCCCAGAAAATAAGATACAATTCAAAGTAAAAGACATAAATGGCACTAGCATAGCAAATGCTGAGATAAGAGTAACTAAAAAAGGCTCAGTAATTCCAGATACATTCCTTACAGATAATAATGGCATTGCTTATTATACAATAAAAGAAAATGCAACATATTCAGTAAGTGTAAATGCAAATGGTTATAGCAGCAAAACCTTTGAGCTGAGCATTTCATTATGCAGTTTAGAAGAGAAAAATGAGACAATAGGGGAATTTTTGAATGCAACAGTCAATAAAAGCATAAATGAAAGCACGAATGAGAGCAAAAATGAGAGTAAGGAAAATACATCGGAGAATAAGCTAGAAGGAAAAAATGAAACAAATAGCAATACTAATGTTGGCATTAAAGAAAATTTATCAGAAGTCAGGAATGAAACGAACAATGAAGAGAATAAAGAAAGAATAAGCAGTAATGCTGGTAATAACATTGGCTTTAACTTTTCTGGAGTAGTAGATACAATAAAGACATTAGCATTGTTTGCAGTGCCAATTGCAGTTTTGTTTGTTGCAAGAGCTTTGTTCAGAAGGTTTATAATGCCCTGACAATTTCTCTAATGTCATCAGCTCTTTTATCTAAATATGAAATACATTCTTTTATTTTTTTATCGTGTTTTTTTGTGAACGCCCCATTATTTATAATGTTTTGATTATTTATTGATACTTGTTTTATATTCTTTTTATTTCCATTATATATTAAATTATTGTAAGGGTCATAAAATGGCACATTATTTATTGACAGTTCAAAAATGACATTAGCGTTTGCATTGCATGTAGCAGAATAAAAAAGTTCTTTTAAATCTGGTAATGAAGCATCCCAATACCTATGTTTTTGTAATAATGCAGCAAGCTTTAATTCATTAAACATATCAAGTGCATTATTGCTAGCCACAGAATCTGTGCCTATGGCAATGTTAGCATTATATTTCTGAAATTCATGCAATGGGCATATGCCGCCAGTAGCGAGTTTTAAATTACTTGTAGGGCAATGCACAATCAATGCCTTTTTTTCAGCAAGCAATTTTATCTCTCTTAATGTTACCCATGAAGCATGAGCCAAAACAGTATTGCTATCTATAACGCCCAAGTCAAGTAAAAATTCAGCAGGCCTTTTTTTGAATTTTTGTAATGAATATACAAGCTCTTCTCTTGTTTCTGCTAAATGTATGTGCAATAATGTGCTATGTTCTTTTGCGATTTCATAAGCTTCTTTGATAAGCTCTTTATCTGCTTTATATATTGAATGCAATGCTATGCATGGTTTTACATGCTTATATTTTTTATTCAAAAATGTTTTTGCTTTTTTTAAGTCATTTGATAGGGCAACATCATAGCAAACATAACCATTTATCCCTACATCTTCTGCTGCTTTTGCTATTTGCTCAACATGTTTCCAATACATATCGTTAAAAAGCACTACCCCGCTCTCTATCATTTCATAAAAACCAATTAAAGAGCTGTAATAAATGTCCCTTTCATTAAGCTGCTCTTCAATAGGCCAAACAATATTTTTAAGCCAGTCATGTAAGTTTAGGTTTTCAGCTATCCCTCTAAGCAATGTCATGGCAACATGAGTATGAGCATTATAAAAACCTGGAAATAATAAAATTCTATCATCTTTAGCATTATTGCTTTTTCTTTTTACCCAATCCTTTTTTTCTCTTATATAGACAAGCATAAAATAAAAAATAAAATGATTTTTTAAAATCTTCCTATAAATGCCTTTTTATATTTGCTCTGGTAAATCTATATCGCTGCTATTATTTGCTATAACATCTGGGCTTGGCACTTCTTCTATTGGCACTTCTTCTATTTGCTGTTGTATTGATATATTTTCAGGCAACTCTATGGCACTATTATTGTCTATAACAACTTCAGGATTTGGCAGAACTTCTTGTTGCATAGGCTTGAAAAATAGCAATGCAAACAATGCAATTAATGCCAATGCCCCTATTATAGCAATAATTAATTTCGTATCCATTTGCTCACTCTTATAGCCTATTCATTAGATTCATTTTTCTCTTTTTCTGATTCATTTGCCTTCTCTCTTGTTTCTTTTCTTATCTCTATTATATCTTTCCTTATTTCCTTCAATTCTTTTACTATTTCATTTGGCTCTTTTTGTTCTGCTGTATTTATCACTGATTCGATCCTTGATATTATCTCTGCTTTGCCTGGAAACTCTGGTCTTGCTTGTAATCTCTCTAAATAAAGGGCTGCAACATGTTTTAATGCAAGTCTTGCATGTATTTTTGCCCCCTCTCTTACAGCGTCTTTAACTTCGCCATAAACTGCTCTGAGCTCTTCTAAAGATGATGCTGCTTCGACTCTTGCCTTTAATGCCTCTAATTTATTTATCTCTTCTTCGCTTGCATTAACACTCTGTAATCTCTCTTCAAGCTTTGATATTGCTGTTAAAACAAGCTCCTTTGTTCTATTTAAATACATGCTGCAGTTCCCTTGTTTTTCACAAAGCCCCTTTGCTTCTTTCCATTTTTCTTTTACCTCCTCATACTTCTCTTTTGTCTCTTTTAATTTATCTATGACTCTTAAAACCTGCATGCCTTTTATGGATTTTGCCCATTCTGCCCTTACTTGGCCAGATTTTTCTATTGTTTTTGCTTGCTCGCTGATATTTTTCCCTAATGCAATATTACTTGCACTTTTGCTCTCATTCGTGCTCTTATTAACTGCCTCATTGCTCGTTGGTGTTTTCACTACTTCATTCATGCCTGCATTTTCTGCTGCATTTGCAAAAACAAAACCAAGCAAAAGCAATGCAGCAAAAAATGAAAAAATTGCCTTTTTCATTTTATCACCAAAATTTCAATGCTTGAAATTATATTTAAATAAATATTTTACCATAGTTTCAAAATATGAAACTGTCATTAAATTATGCCCAGTTTTTTACATCTATCAATAACATTATCGCTAAGCCTTATAAGATTCATTCTTGTGCTTCTATCAACAATAATAAGCCCCTTTTTTTCTAATTTTTCAACAAGCCTAGTCATATCAACTTTATTTAAGTTTAATTCTTTTCTTAAATGAAATTGATATGCTTGGCCTTTATTTATTAAAAGCTGTCTGAAAAATTCTTTCTCTTTACCAGAAAGAAGAAACAATGCATCATCAACAACAAATTCTGCTCTTTTCTCAAAAAAATAAAAGCACAACGCAAAACCTATTATAAAACTTAATATGGATATTGCAATAAAACCAAATATGTTATATGATTCATTTTGTTTATTTATCTCTAATAATAACTTCAAATCTTCCTTTGACAATGTATCTATAATTTCTGGTTGAATATCAAACTTTTTTGACAATGAATCAATATAAAGGGTTGCAGTTATTACAAATAATAAAAATAGCATAATGAGCAAAAATATTGCATATCTTTCTTTTTTTGGGATATTATTCGCCAGACTATTTATTAAATTTCTTATTTTAGATACCATAATTAAATTTATATGTTGGGTTTTTAAACCCTTCTATTACTAAATTTATAACATGACAAAAGAACGTTTTGAAAATTCCTATTGTAGAAAAGTTATTTTGACAAGGGGCAAGGCAATTTCAATGATAAATGAGTTTTTTGTTGGATTTGACGCTCCATATAAAGCATGGATATTCTCTAAATATAAGGATTTAGAAAAAAATGCAGACCTTGAAAGCTTGAGGAATTTTTTAGCAACTATGGAAATATTAAAAAGGCAGGGAAAGAAAAGCTTATATAATTACTTTTTAACTGGCCTTTATGTAGCTATCCCATTGGCAAAGCATGATAAAAAAATTGGCAGTGCATTTATTGAAACATTGGAAAATTGCATGAAATGTAGTGCAAACAATAATATATTGGGCATTTGCATAGAAAACTTATTGGAGAATAAAAACCTTGATCATTCAAAAAATGAACTTGCTGGCATAATAAAAGTAGCATGTGAAACATTGAGCTTCATACTTGAGCAGCAAGAAGGAAGAAGAAAAAATATGCTTGTTTTATTTTATAATATTCTAAAAAATGATGAACCGAAGCTATTATTGCAAAATATTGAAAGCATAAACATTACAGCGATGAGGAAATTAAAATCGCAATTCATTTAAGAGAAAAAATGCAAAGATCAAATAATAAGGCAAAAGGATTTGTTGTTACTTTTATTGATAGCAGAGCAGATATTTTTGTTATATAAATTTTAATATAAATTTTATTTGATAACAATTTTTATTTCATACCAGATATTAAGACTTCCCTTACATTGTGAATGTGCCAATTTATTCTAGTTTTTCTTATCTTCCCTATCGTTATTTTTATATTTTTAAACCCTAAATCAGCCATAATATTAGCTATATCATTATCTATTTCAATACTCATGTTATGAATAAGTGCATTGCTAACATTATAGTAAATTTTACCACCTTTTTTTAATACCCTGTAAGCTTCATTAAAGAATTCTTTTGTTGCTTTAAGATAGGCATTAACAATCATTTCCTTATGCTCACCATAACTTCCTTTACCAGATAAAAACGATGGAAAAAGGGCCTTTCTAAGCTTTTTTGATGCATACTTATCTAATGTTAAAACAGCAAGTTCAATGCTATAAATTTTTGAATAATCGACGTTGTTTATATATGGCGGGGAAGTTATTATAGTAGAAAACATGTCATTATTGAATGGCATATCTCTTGCATCGCCCAGATATGGCTTTGCTTTATAACATATTTTTCCAAGCTTTTCCTTTTCAGCTGTTATTTTCAAATCTTTTATCATTTTCTTTGCTTGCATTCTGTAAGCTTTATAAAAATCTGCAACATTTTTTCTTTTATCAATCTTTAATACCCCTCCATCTTTTCTTATGTATGTTATAATAGGCAGTATTGATATCAAGCATAACAGAGCAAGTGCTTTTGCCTTTTCTAAATATTCTATTGCTTTTCTTGCTCTAAAAAAAGGCCTTATATTTCTTAAAGGCATTATGTCATAGAAACTAAAAAGCTCTGAATCAACATATAGCTCATCTTTAAAATTTTTTAATTCATTTATAAAATGCTCAAATTCATCTATTTCTTCAATTTCATGTTTTGATGTTTTTGTTTTTGTAATGAAATATGACAGCTCACTTATGTCAAGGCCATAACTATCTATGCAGCGTTCATTACAAGCGAGTAATGTTGTGCCAGAGCCCATAAATGGGTCTAACACTGGCTCTTTTATTTCTATAAAATCAAAAAGCCTTGGGGAAAAGCCCTCTTTATAATAAAACCACCTATGAACAGGCATGTTTTTTGCTTCTTCAAAAGAAAAGTATTTGCCAATTTCAAAATTATTTTCTATAAGCATGCTATCACTATTTTTTATTCAAGCCTTACAGCAATTGTTAATCTATAAACCCTTTTTCCCTGTTTTGCAGTATGTAGTTTTCTTGATAATTTATAATTTTTTATACCAATGTTCGTTATTAAATTTAATAAAGCTTTAGAGCTTCCAACATATATGTTTATGCCCTCTTTAATTTCTTCTATTTTTGATATGAATGTATGCCTTTTAAGCATTTTTATTATCATATTCGCAAATTGCTCTTGCTTTTCCTTTTCGCCCCTTATTTGCAATATGCCCTCATAATAACTTCCCTTCTTCTTTAAACATTCATGGCATGTTACATAATTAAAATTAATGTTTATTGGCATTGTGTATTCAAAGTCCCCTTTTTCTCCTTCTATAACAATTATGGCCTCTTTGTTATTTATATCAACATATGCCTCTTTGAAATTACCTTTTATTTTTTTCGCTATCAAGCTTTCGAGCCCATTTATTGTGAGTTGCTGCCATTTGTTATTAATGAAATATTTTCCGCAATTCTTGCACTGTTTTATATCAATAGATTTTGGCATTTTTACTTCTGGGACATAACAAGAAGTGCAAAAAAGCCCAATTTCAGTTTCTTTTCCGCATTTAATACATTTTTCCATAAGCAAGCTTCCTCAAAAGGTTATTTTTTTCTTTAGAATCTTTCAATATGATTTTTAATACATCTTTTATATTATGTGCTGCATGTACTTTTATTTTTTTCTTTAATTTCTCACTCAAATCTTTTAAGTTGCTCGCAGGTATTATAAGTTCTTTTGCACCTATTTCTATTGCTGCCTCTGCTTTAGCATTAATGCCACCAACAGGTAAAACATTGCCCCTAACATCCAGAGAACCAGTTAATGCAACATCCTGCTTTATTGGCACTTGAGTAAAAGCAGATAATACTGCAACAGCAACGCTCACACTTGCTGAATCGCCCTCTACTCCTTCATATGTTTGCAAAAATTGAACATGTATATCTTTTTTTACTATACTTGTTCCTATGTATTTTTTTATTATTGCAGAAACATTTTGCACAGCTTCTTTTGCGATTGACCCAAGTTTTCCAGTTGCTATTATTCTTCCTTCAACTTCGCTGGCTGATGGCGTTACTTCAGCAACAATTGGAAGTGCAATGCCTTTATTCGTGTTTCCAATAACAGCAAGGCCATTTGCTCTTCCTACTTCATAACCTTTTGTGTATATTACCTGATATTCCTTTTTTCTCTTTACATACTCATCAGCTATTTGTGCTTCAACTGCTTTTGCTGCGCTCCTTGCTTTTATGACATGCTCTTTTTCAACATATTTGCTGCCTTCTTTTACAGCAATGTCTCCAGCAGCTCTTACAAGGCCCCCAAGTTCTCTTAAATTAAGGCTTAACCTTCCTTTTCTGCCTGCCATTAACCTCGCTTGTTCTATTATTTCAAGCACAGCATCTCTTGTGAAATGCGGGATCTTGCCATCTTTTTTTACTTCCTGCGCTACAAACCTAGCAAGCTTCTCCCAGTTTTCTTTATTATCATCCATGTCTGTTTCCATAAAAACCTCATATCCATTGCCTCTTATTCTGCTTCTCAATGCCGGATGTAAAGCCCTTAAATCCATTTCATTACCAGCAGCAACAAGTATGAAATCACAAGGTGCTGGTTGCGTTTTTACTAATGCTCCAGAACTCATTTCACTCTGTCCGGTTATGCTATATTGCTTCTCTTGCATTGCTGTTAAAAGTTCTTGTTGCCAATTAAGCTTTAAAGATGCTATTTCGTCAATAAAAAGCACACCCTTATGTGCTTTATGTATTGCTCCTGCTTCAACTCTTAAATGTGCTGGCGTTCCTAGCCCACCACTTTGCAAAGGATCATGTTTAACATCCCCCAATAATGCCCCTGCCTTTGCTCCAGTCGCATCTATGAACGGCGCTTGTTTTTTGCCAGTGTTGTCAACAATGAGCTTTGGCTTTATTGTTTCAAATTGCATTGGCCTGGCACTGCTCAATAGAGAGTAAAATAAGTAAAGTAAGCCAAACGCAAACAACGCTGATAATAAAAACCATCTAGCATTATTATCTATGTTAAAGAAAAATAGCCCGACACCTATTAAAAAAAGCAATAATAAAATAAGTCCAGTAGGTAAGCCCTGTTTTTTATCCTGCCTTTGTGAAGATGCTTTTATTATCCTTCTACCAAGGCCTTCCTGTAAAATGTCAGGTAATTCATCTTTTTTATGTATTAATATTTTTCCTATTTCATCTTTTGTATATGCTTGGAAAAGCTCTGGATTTTTAATTAAATATTCCCTATCTGGATATGTTTTAACGCTTTTTATGATAGGCTCATTTTCCATAATATTGTTTGGATATGCCAGCAAATCCTCAAGCTCTGTTTTTGGTAATAACTCTGCCATTCCTTGTGCCAGCATACTTTTTCCTGTTCCAGGAGGCCCTATTAAAAGCACATGCCTTCTTTGCTTTGCTGCTAATTTTATTATCTCAACTGCTCTTTCTTGTCCTATAACTTGATCTATTATTTTTGAGGGCACTTCTATTTCTTCTGTTGTTTTGAATTTCAGCATATAATAAATTTTCTATAAATTATTTTTTAAACTTACTGCATTGTACATATAAGATAAGGTTAGCTCCTTCTTCACAAAGTTAATAATAGGGGCTGGATGTTTGTAAGAAGGCGCACATATAAGGGCATTGCCTTCTTACCTGGAAGATTGTAAGAAGGCATGTATATAAGCCAATTTGCCTTCTTCCCACAGGTAATAATAGGGGCGGGATGTTTGTAAGAAGGCGCGTATAATAGGGTTAGCGCCTTCTTACCCTCTATTTTAAAACTTTTAGTTGAATATTTCTGGCATGAAAGAAGTACATAAATTGACATGGGCTTTTTGGGCGTTGGAAAAAGATAAAATAATAGATATAATAATACTAATAAGGGTTTTGTCTATAAGCCTTGTTTCGATATTTTTACCAGCATATTTTTTAAAAGATTTTTCAATTGATGCATTTATCTATTATTTTGCTGGTTATGCACTTGCAGGCTTGACAGCAGTTTATTCCATTTCATATTTAGTAAAAAGCAAAATGAATGATAAAGCAATGCTTATTTCTGTTTTGTGTTTTGCTCTTGGCATGATCTTTATGCAGCAAAAGAGTTATGCTGCAATATTTATAGCTTCATTCCTGCTTGCTGTTGCAGAAAGGGCATTTTGGATACCGTTTCATTATATATATTCACTTACAGTTGATAAAAAAGAAAAGGCATATGCCATTATAAATAGCATTGTATATTTAGCCCCATTTTTAAGTCCTTTAATAGGGCTTTTAATAGTCGATTTTTTTGGTTTTGATTCTCTTTTCACATTTGCACTCATTTTTTATAGTTTGAATATAATATTGTATAAATTTACAAATCTAAAAATAAGAAAGAAATTTAATATAAAGCCAGTTTTAAGGTTTGATGGGCTTTATTTTGCTGATGTGTTAAAGACAAATGTCCTTGGTTTAATATGGCCTACAATGCTCTTAATATTCGGTTGGGAATTAAAAGACATCATATTTCTTTTTTCAGTTTGTTATTTAATATCTGGTTTGATATCATTATTTAATGCACAGTATTTAAATGCAAAAATAAGAACAACGCTAAGCCCAAAGCTTGCTTTTGTGCATAGCCTATCAATATTATTAAGAGCATTTCCAGCACCTTTAATAAATGGCATATCAGCTTTGATTGGTTTTTCTGCTAATGTTATTTTTGATTCTCATTATATGGCTTACTTTTACAGCAGGGCAAAAAATAATATATCAGAAGTAATTAATAGAGAGCTTAACATTGCATTTGGTTATATATTCTTATTTTTATCTTCTTTCATATTTAGCATTTTTACATATGAAACATTTGTTTTCCTAATGTTGCTAACTGCAATTGGCTCCATGTATGTCTCAGTATTTTTCACAAAGCATGAATATAAGGAATAATGTAAAGTATTTTTTCATTTTTATTTCTTTTTAATTGACGCTAAAAGAGATTTTATTTTTTTCCTTGTTTTTTCTATCTCAGCATTTAACATTTCATGCTCCTGCTCAATATCTGTTATTTTACTATTTAATTGTTCTTCTATCTGCTCAAGCTTTTCTGCGTATGATTCAAAAGCTTTTATTGCAATCTTATTTATTTCTTTTTCATAAGCCTCTCTATACTTATTCATACTGCTCTCTAATTCAGAAACATCATTTCTGTATTTCAATGCAATATCCTCTATCAATTTTTCTACTTTTTCTGTTTCATCTAATTTTTTCTTAAGCCTCTCTTCAAGGCCGCCCTTTTTATCCATCTGCTCAACAATATGCCCGAGCCTTTGTTCCATTTGCTTTTTCTCATCTGCTAAACGTGAAATTGCGTCAGAGGTCTTAACCATCAAATTTGCTATTTCATCAAATTGTAATGATAATTTTGCAAGCATTCTTTCATGTTCTTTAATTGCTTTATCTATCTCTTGTATTGAATCTTTTATTGTTTTTATCTCTCCATTTACTTTTTTCATTTCTTCAGAGAAGGAATCGAGCTCATTCTTCAGAAGCATTTTATAATCTCTAATGCCATTTTTTATTGATTCAATATTATTTGCCTGCCCTTTTATAAGATTTTGAAGCTCAGTTAAAGATAAGCGATTTTCTTTATTAGTAATCTTTTTTAGCAAATCTAATGAATGCAATGCTTCTTCTTTCAATAATGACAATTTCTTCTGCGCTTCAAGCATTGAGTCTATTACAGCATTAACTTCTGCTTCAGCTTCATTATAAATTTGTTTTGCCTTTACTTTTTCTAAATATTCTCTTTTTGCTAAAAGTTCATGTAATACTGCTTGCTGTTTCTCTATCTCCTTTATTATTTCTTTTACATGCCCTGCTTTTGCTTCCTGCTTTTCCCTAACTTTCCCTACATTTTCTTGTTCTTTGCTTCTATATAAGCCCTTGCCATGCTTTTCTTGACTGCGTTTTATTTTCTGGCCGTTTTTTATTTCTCCAGCGATGTTAATATTGCCGTATTCTTTTTCTTGCATTTTTGTTTGTTCCTTAATCTCATTTTTTATGATTTCTTGATTTATTGCTTGCTTGGCACTTTCTTGAATTTGTTCTTCGCTTATTCTTGGCTTATCTTCTTCTTCAAAGTTATCGTGTTCAAGAAGCCATATAGCATATTTCTTGGTAAATTTATACTCTATTTTTACATACCCCTCTTCGCTTAAAATCTGAAGCCAGTAATTAACTTTTAATGGGTCCATGTTTAGATGTGCAGCAATGTCTTCAATGCTTGCCCTCTTCTCTTTTGCAATATACTTTATTAATTTATCAACATCAGTATTTATGGAAATCTCCATGAAACCACCAAATTAAGATGCAAATCCTATGTCTTTATCTTTTATCAATATTTTCCATGTTCCAGATAATTTTTTGCTTGCTTTTCTATATGCTTCTTGTACAACAGGAATAAATTGCTTATATGTATAAACAGAAAAAACAGGCTGCCCTTGCCTTATTAGTGCTGCTTTATGTGTTGGTTTACCAAATGCTCTTCTCATACCTTTACTTATTCTATCTGCTCCGGCGCCAGCAACCATCCTGTTTTCCCTTATAATATGATGCGGATATGGTCTGACTCTAAAAAAGTATTTGCCGCTTGCGCCCTTCTCAAGCTGTCTAACAACAGTTTGCCTTGATGCTTCTAAGGCATTATCCCTATGGTAATATGTCTGCTCTGCAACAAGCTCTATTAAAACTTCATAATTTTGCTTAACGCCTGTTTGGAATTGGTGTAAATGTTGATGTGGCTCTGTTTTGACATAATTTTTACTCATGTTGCTTTTGCTTTTTCTTGTATATGGCACTTTATCAACATCTCTAAATGTTCTTGCGGGTCTTATTGGCATAATTACCACCTATAATAGATTATATATGTGAAGCATACATATTTTAAATATAACGAAACATTAACATTTCATATGAGAAGGCATTTGCACATGCACATGTTCAAAAAAGTACATAATAAAAATAAATTATTACTCTTTTTATTCATTTTTATCATTGCCCTTGTTAATGGCTGCTTAGTAAGGAAAGACCTAGTCTTAGCAAGAAATTGCAATGCCCTTGATGGCACTGACAAGCTTGATTGCTATTATGAGAAGGCACTTTACCACACTTTTGATGGAGAATACAATGCAGCATTTCAGCAATGTCAACAGATAAGCGCTGGTTTTGGTGGTGGCCTAACATCAATAAAACAGGTTTTCTCTGGAGTTGATGAAGCTTATTACAATAAATGCGTAACAAATATAGCAGTTGTAAGCTTAAATGATAGTTGGTGCTCCCAAACGAAATCAGGAACAATTACTGGCATATTCACTTCTATCATAGATTTACATAAAGAAGAATGTCTATCTGCTGTTAGAGAGGAAATAAGAAAAAGGTCTGGTATGGCAAGCATGAGTAATATGTGGGAATGCATTTTAAACCCCTACAGTAGGAGTTGTTGAAATAAGAAAAGTAATAACATAACAAACTAATAATTAAAAGCTAAGCTAATAATTAAAAACTCTTACTTGAAAATACATATATGGGACAAAAGGGACAAACTAAAAGGGAAGGGGAAAAAGAAAAGCTTGGTGTATTTGGGAGAAAAATGTAAAAAAGTTTATGATGCAAGTTCTTAATGCAAGTTTAAGGCAAAAGGCCACTTAGACTTAAAAAAGCTGATATTGGCTTACTTATAATGTTTAATTTTAATGTTTATAATTTTATTCTCCTTCTAATTCAAGCCTCTCAAAATATGATATTGGCACTTTAAATTCGTCATATGATTTAATTTTTCCTTCTTTTAAAAGCATCTCCCTTACAAAAAGCCAGAAAAATACTGCAAGGCTTTTTCTGCCTTTATTGTTCATTGGTATTACATAATTTATTCCATTAGCACTATTATCAGTATCAACAAGCCCTATAATAGGAATTTTCATATAACTCGCCTCTTTTATTGCTTCTCTTTCGCTTCTAGGATCGCATACTATCACAATGCTTGGCTCTCTAAATTGTTTTGCCTCAGGATTTGTGAAAGTACCAGGAATGAACCTTTTTGATACAATATCAATCTTTGGCAAAAACTTCTGCGCTTTTTTAGCAGCATTTGTTGCATAAACCCTTGTTGCTATTATGCATATTTCTTCTTGTTTATAATTTTTTAATTCATTTATTGCATCTCTTATCCCATTATCTATTGCTTTCATATCTATTATGTATATTCCATCTTTCCTTTTTTTGTATATGAATTTTATTGTATCTGCATTTCTTAACTTTGTCCCTATATGAATGCCTGATTCAAGGTATTTCTCAACAGGCAATAAAAGCCCAGAAGTTTCTTCTTCCATTTTATCCCTCTTATTTTATCTTTAATGGGGCCGCCGAGATTTTCAGGCTTATACCTTTTGAACTCGGATCACAGGCACCCCAAGCCTGCAGGCTTCCAGGTTACCCCACGGCCCCTTTCTCTTCTTTCTTATCATTCTCTTATGTAAGGTATTATATCATCCATTAGCTCTACATGGCCTAAGAACATTCTTCTGCAACAATATCTCTTTATGCCAAGATCATCAAAAACTTGTTCTGGTTTTTCTCCAGCATTTACTTTTTCTTTATAATGCTTCCACAGATGTGCTAAAACCTTTCCACAAGAAAAACATCTTACAGGAAATTCCATGAAACCACCTATATAAATTACCTATAGCTTTTCTGGAACCTTGCCCTTGCTTTTCTGCCTTTGTATTTCTTTGGCTCAACCCTTCTCGTATCTTCAACAACAAGCGATTTATCAATGTTATAATATGTTTTAAGTAATTCATTATCATTAAGATATTCGGATATGCCAACTGCTATTGCTCTTCTTGCTGCTTGTATTTGCCCCATTAAGCCGCCGCCCTTTGCATTAACTACAATATCTAAATTTTCTTCATTAGCTTTTGGAGCTAATATTAATGGCTCTAATAACATATGTTTCAAATACTCATTTTCAATTGCATCTGCAGAAATGCCATTAAAAATAAGCCTTGTTTTCTTGCCCTTTTTTATTCTGGCTATTGCTATAGCCCTTTTTCTCTTTCCCCTAGCTACAACAACCCTTACTTGGCCCTTTTTTTCTTTATCCTTTATATTTTTTGCCCTGACATTTTTTGTACTCCTAACCATTTTATCCCTTCCATCCTAAATATGAGCATAAATCTGCCATTGTTATGTAATTTTTTAATTCTTTCATTGCCTCATCTACCTTTGTGCCTTGAACATTTAAAGGATTGCCTATATAAACCTTTAACCTCTTGAAAGCTTGCCTTCCTTTTGCTTTCTTTCTTGGCAACATTCCTCTTATAATGCGCCTTAATAAAAGGTTTGGCACTTTCGGCCATTTTGGACTTTTTTCTGGATTTTGTTTTGTTTGCAAATTCCTTCTTGTTTTATATTTTCTTATTATGTATTCCTTATTTCCAGATATTAATGCTTTTTCAGCATTTATAATTACAACCTGCTCTCCATTTAGCAATGCCTTTGCAACCTTGCTTGCAAGCCTTCCCAATACAGCATTTTCCGCATCTATTACCAGCATGTCACCACCTATACTATTATCATTACATCTTGAAAATTTTTTATCTCATTATGGGCTTGTTTTATCGATATTGCCTTTCCTCCAATGTTTTCTATCCCCTGCTTTGCTTTTTTACTATAAGAAAAAGCAGCCACAACAATCTTTTTTGTTAATGTTCCATTACCAAGCACTTTTCCTGGCACTATGACAGTTTTTCCTTCTTCTACAAATTTTTCTATCTTCTCCAAGTTAACAACGACCCTCTTTCTTCTAGGCTTTTCAATTAGCTTCAATACTGCTCTCCAAAAAGGCCTTTTATCCTTTTTTAGAGTATTTATTGTGTCCAATAATTCAGCATTTTCAATATTCATTTTATCACCAATACACGCGCAGTGCGCTCGCTCCTTGTAAAAGGAACTGAATAATAGTATTAATAAAAGGTATTAAAAATGTTATGCAAAAATTACTTTAAGCCAGAATAACGGACTTGTCAGCATTTTTCTGTAATTAAGTCCCTCTTGGTCTGTCAATGTGCTTGATATGAAATCTCTTATATCTTTATTTCTTATTGCCTTGTCTATTATCATGTTTAAAAGGAATTTATGTCTTCCAAGCCTTTGCAATTTATACATTGTTTGCAATTCATCATCCAAATGCTTTCTTAAAAGCTCGTCATAAAGCTTCAGCGTGTTTGAAGAAAAATCCTGTTTTTTAAATGCTTGCTCTATTGCTATGCTTGCAAGTTTTCCTGAAAGCAATGCATTGCCAACACCTTCTCCTGTGAATGGGTCTATTAAACAACAAGCATCTCCAACAAGCAAATAGCCATTCCCATATCCCTTTCTTCTCTTACTCCCTAATGGCAAGCCCCATCCAATTGGCTGTTCCAAAGGCTTTGCATTCTTAAATCTATGAGCAACAATCTCATTATTTATTGCTTTTGCTAGCTCTGCCTTTAAATCAATCCTTTTTTTCTTTATCTCTTTTGTTATCATACCAATGCCAACATTTGCCATTTTATTTGGCAATGGAAAGATCCAGAAATAGCCAGGCAATATGTTGTCCATAAAATGTAATTCTATTTTATCTTCCATTCCTTCAACGCCTTGCCAATATTGCCTCAAAGCAATAACATGATGCTCATCATCTATCTTTTCTGCATCTGTTTTTGCAGCAACAATGCTGCTTGCTCCATCAGCACCAATAACAACGTTTGCATATATATCTTTTACCCCATCCTTTGTTTGTGCCTTTAAACCAATAACATTGCCTTTATCATCTTTTAATACATCAATAACACTTGCTTCTTCAATAACATCGCAATTTTCCTTTACAGCATTGAACAAGTGATTGTCCCCTATAAAACGCCTGACAATATAACCAGCCGGGCCATTTTTGTTATTTTTATTTTCAACCTTCAATATTTTTCCTTTTGGAGAGCTAAATATTACGCCATTAATATCAAAATGCTCCTCTTTTTCATATGCTTTTAACAAGCCCAGCTCATTCAATATTTTTACTGATTTCCCGCCAACAGCATCTCCACAAACTTTATCCCTTGGGAATTTTCTTTTTTCTATCACTATTACTCTATATCCTTTTTTTGCTAAAAATAATGCACTTGAACTTCCAGCAGGCCCTGAGCCAGCTATTGCTACATCATATTTTTTATTTTCCATATTACCATCCATATAAGAGATGTAAAAAAACATTTAAAAATTTGAATGCACATTTATTTATGCCTTTTTCAATAGGATTGACATTTACTTTTATAGGGGAATTTATGCTTGCAGTTGCTATATATTTAGTGCACGGAAAATTGCTACAAGAGAAAAGGCTGGATAAAAAGGTTTTTATGGAACTGTATAAAGAAGAAATAATAACTATTATAGCAATACTATTTTTATTATCCGGCTATATAATGCAGATATTTGACATATGAATAGAGAATATAACTCAATGACAGCTGGCCATTAAAAAAGAGGAATATGCCTTGCTATTAGATAAGTAATTTTTTAGCAACCCATATCAATAAGAGTTTGTTTATCTACTTGCATTCTTCTTGCAGTATTACATAAATTTGTTTTCCAATCACCAGAATAACAATCTTTGCATTCTTTATAAAATGCTGCATATAATTTACCAGCTTCTATAGCATCTTTATAATTTGGTAAGTTCAATGCATTTAAAAAAGAAGCAAAATCAGATTGCATGCATGCACTGTTAGATAATTTATAAGTGCTGCTGCTAGTGCTTGTACTTCCAGAACTGCCAGTGTTTATTGTTGTTGAACCAACTGAGCTTCTTGAGCCAGTTGAGCCAGTTGAGCTTGTTGAACTTGTTGAACCAGTTGAGCTTGATAATGTACAGCAAAGATTTCTTGTAGTTATTGACATTTTATCGCAGTTTCCACCAGATTTTAATATATCATCAAAAATATCAGCAAGTTGAATACTATTTATATTTACTATGCCCATTGCAGTGAGTAAAGCAGTCAATTGCCTTTTTTCTGATTCTGTTGTAGCAAAGCTCATTGCTGAAGCTTTTTGATCTGCTTTATTATATGCTTGTTCAAATTTCATTAATAAAATGCATATGCCATCATTTATATCGAATGGGTTATATTCACTGCCCATGCATTTTTTCACATTATCTGGAAAGCTTGCGTAATCTGATGGTTTATAATCAAAGCTAAAAATACCCAAGCCATCTATTTTGCAAGCATTCCCCGCATTACTATTTGTTGAATCGCAATTTGTTCCATATTTTATTGTAATGCTTCCTTGACAGCCAGCTTTTTTATATGCATCATTTAATTGATTTATTAAATTATTATCAACATTTATGCCCTTTGAATTATTATAGCTTATGAAGCATGCATCGCCTTTGCTTTTATAATATGCTATTGCTCTTGCTACAACTCCATCAATTTCATTTGCATCAGCAGCAACATAAACCGCATCAGTAGCTTTGCAAGCATTGCTGTTTATGTTAGAAGAAAGCCCCTTAATAATGGGTGTCGGCTCAGAGAAATCAATGCAAAAACTACATTTGTATATAGTTGGCGATTTTGAGCTTATATTTATAATTTCTGGCAAAATTTCTGGTTTAACAACGCTTTTTACTGAATAATCCTGTATAGGGAATACAAAAGAGCATAAATCTGCATTATCAGCATTATACCTCAATGCCGGCAATACATTGCCATTTTTATAATCATTCCCTCCAGTAATGTTGCTCCCTCCAGTATAGTATTTACTACAAAGGTCAAACCAGACATTAAATCTATATTTTGCATCTTCTATATTTCCTGTTGTTTTATTATAGAGAGTTAAAGCACAATTATCGCAATCAAAAATGGAGGTTGATTCAAAAAATGGCTGTGGTGCAAATCCCAAAAGGCCTTCTCTAATCAAAGCTGGAAGTATTGTAAATAACTGCTCGTAAATGGCAACATAATCATTATCACCATAAACACATCTATCTGTTTTTGGCAGATAAACATAATATATGAAAGATGATTTATTGAATTCTTTATTGATAAATGATATTAATGGCAATACTTCCTGTATCATTATTGCATCTCCACCACAGAATCCATTATCATCTTTTGTTCTACTAAATCTTGAGTCAATGCCAAAAGCAAAGCCATCTATAGAATTAAGAACTTGTTGATTGCTTGCATAGTTCGATTTATTTAAATAAAATCTTCTGTTTTCATATATCTCATCAAGAGATATTGATAAGAAAACGCTGCAATTAGGGCAAGCATTTTTTATATCAAGAACTTGTTTCATTACTTTATTGAATGTTGCTTGCTCTTTTTTAGGATTTATTTCTGTAGCTACAAAAACTGGACCAAGGCCATTAATTGACTTTGCTATATCAAAAGCATTATCATTTGCAGGAGGGCTTCCATAATAATTTGTATCTAAGCCATCTTTATTATAGAATGCAAAAAAAGGTATCACATTTGCAGAAAGCATGCAGCCAATATTCTGTTTCGTGCCCAAAGGTCTTGCATAGCCATTATTATCCCCAGTTATAAATCTTACTGAATATGTATAGCTATAATTGCAGTAAGCATTTGCTTCATTAAAATCTATTATTTTTGGGCCTTGCGCAAGCCCAAAAGGCCTTGCTCTTGTTTTTGTTCTGTTTAGTTCTTCCAAAAATTTTTTTACATCACTAAGATTTGAGGCATTCATTGTGAGAAAAGAACAATTTCCATTTACAAGAGATGTATCAGTAAAAAAGAAAAACCTCCTTGCAGTTTTATTGGTACAAGCGAATAAATAACATAAATTATCAGATGTGGGTTGAGCAATAGAAACATTTAAATTATCATAGATTGTTTGTGCTAAATAATTTTCTCCAAATAGCCTTGCTTCTCCTTCTATTGTTGTACAACCGAATAAAAATAATAATAGAATAATTACCGAATATTGCAATTTATTCATAACATTCATAATGATTTTACCCATAATGATATTTAAAAGTTAAAAATAAAAAACCAACTTAAATAAACATAAATTAAATAAACACGGTCAGAAGGATTTAAAAGTTATTGAAAACATTTAAAAAAGTTATTGTAAAAGATAATGATAAGAACATTTAAAAACACTTTCTATTTATTATATAAATAAAGAGAAAAATAGAGGTAGGAGCATGGGCAGGAGAAAAATAAAATTTAATGCTGTCGAGGATAATGTTATTAAAAAATTAAATGAACGCCAAACAGCATTAAAGCAGAATAACAATCAATTAACATTTGCTAAGCTTGCTGAGCAGTTATTGAAGATTCAAGGGCAAGCAAAGCAGGCTTATAAAAACCACGGCAGAGCAGAATTGTCAAAATTTGGTCTTTTGACATTGCAAGAAGCATATGATATGCTAAGGCAAAATGGAATAAATATAACATTTAGAGCATTCTCAGGCAGGATAGAGAGAAAAACTATACCAACAATAATAATAGGAAAAAGAAGATACTTATCAAAGGATGTTGTTGCACACATGATAGATCTGAATAACAAATTTTACAAAATAAGAGAAGCTTATGAGTTATATAGTTCAGTCAAACCAATCAATTTCAGAGCGTTTTTGGGCAGAATAGAAAAAGGAGCAATCCCTTCAGTAAAAATAGGGCATACAAAATACATTCCAAAAGAGGTTATAGAAACATTTTTGCATGTTGGAAAGAATTATTATACAGTAAAAGAGGTTGTTGATGAATTGAGAAAGTTAGGGGTAAATATTAAAAGAGCGACAATTGAAAGAAGGCTTGACAGGGGCTCAATACCATTCCATAAAATAGGAGGAAAAAGATACATACACAAAGATGTTGCTAATGAATTAATAAATTATGAATTATCAAAACAGAAGAAATAAGTTTATGTGTTATAAAATTACTTCTTGGCTTCTTTTCTTGGGCTGAAATTACTAATGGCAATTAATATATTTATGTTTAATATTCAAAATCTGGTTCTATTTTCATCCAAGTGCCATTTATAAATGCCCATAATGTCTTAGTAGTTGAGTCATAAACAAGGTTTTGTTTGTTTGCTATTTCTATGCCTCTGTCTATCTCTATGAATGGATATCTATAAGCCCATGAAAATTTCTCTCTAAAGATGTTTGGCTCTATTAAGGCTAATCTTTTTGTTTCTTCTTTTCTCCTCTCGCAGTATGCAATAACTTCCTCAATCTCATTTTTTGGAGGCATAATAATATAATAGAAAGCTTTTTATAAATAAATGATTAAATAAGATTATGGTAACTCAAAAAACAGCATTTTATGCATCAATTGGTTTAGGCATATTTGGTGTTTTTGCAGCGCTTGCAGCTGGAGGAGGAATAATAACAATCATAGGCCTGTTTTTTGCAGCTCTTGGGATAATAGGAAGTGTAGCATTCTATAAATATGGTTACATGTTAGTTCCATGGCTTACGCAACAAACAAAAACTGTATTCATTACTTCTGATGGATATGAAATACCTCCAAGCCAGGATGTAATAATAAAAAAAGGTGAGAATGGAGTTTATTATGCAACAGCATTCCTCGGATTAAGACTTTATCAATCTGCTGTTGAAATGACAGAAGAGCAGTTAAGAGCTTATAACACGCTTTTTGAACGGGCTATGTCTGGATTTAAAAAAGTTGTGAAAATTGGCTATATAATGCATGCTGTTGATATAGCAGAAAAGAAAAGAGATTTAGAAAGTAAAAAGGCAGAGGCACAATTAAGATTGCAAAGAGAAAGAGAAAAGACTGAGCCAGATCCATTAAGGATTGAAAGGTTTGAAAGAGAAGTATCATATTGGAGTGCACAAATAGATAAATTAACAAGGGGGCTAAGGCCAATGAAAGTTGTTTTGTATGCAATGACAACAGATGCTGGAATAACAAGAGATGAAGCAATAGCAAGAGTAAATAATAATGTGTCTGAGCTAAGAACATTATTGAGCAATTCATTGAATTGCGAAGTTGTAAGGCTTGTTGCTGATGAGATGATGACTGCTTTTGAGTGGGAGAGATTTTTGCCTTTAACACCAGAAGATATAGAAGCAAGGGTTGAACTTGAAAAATCAGGGGGTATGCAAATATGACAGCAGCAAAGGTTCCTGCAGGTAAGCTTACAATAACTGAAACAACAAATGTTGAAATTGGAAGGAGAAATATTTTGCATCATCCACCAGAGCCACCGCCAGAGTTTATCATGGCAGATATAACAAACGGCATATATATAGGCAGAACAGCTGAATTAAATGCTCCATTCTTTTGGGCTCCAAAGTTTACAACAAACCCGCATATAGCTATTGTAGGTATTTCTGGTAGCGGAAAATCATACTTCATAAAGACTTTCCTTGTTAGAGCAAGCTTTGTCTGGAATGCTAATGCAATAATAGTTGATTGGGCTGGAGAATATAAAGATTGGGTCTTAGAGACCGGAGGGAAGTTAATAGCATTGGGTAAGGGCAATAATCTTAACTTGCTTGATCTTGGAGGGATGAGGCCATATGACAGGATAAAGCAAGTCATGAGAACTCTGGAGTTGCTTACAGATATTGCCCAGTATCCTGAACAAAAAAGATTGACAGAACAAGCAATAGAAGAAGCATATGTAAGAGCAAAATTTAAACTTGATTCAAGAGAGCAAAAAGATGAGCTTGGAAATGTACTTGAGCCACCAACATTAAAAGATGTTGTCAAAATACTTGAGGAATTAAGGCAAACAGGAGCTTATGAATACCCATCTGAGCTTGAAAATTCTATTCATAGGCTGAAGCAGTTTACAAGACAAGGGGAAGATTATTTCGCGCAAAAGAGCACAATAAATTTAGATGAAATTGTTTCCTCTGGCTTGGTTGACCTTGATTTAACTGGCTTGCCAGATGAAACAATGAGGGCTTTGGGAGCATTAACAGTTTTACAATTTATTAAAGAAAGAATGCGTCTTGAAGGCGCGCAAGAAGTTAAAGGCATAAAGCTTATAACAGTTGTTGATGAGGCATGGAAAATTGCAGGAGAAGAAAATTCTGACATAGTCATGATAGTAAGAGAGGGAAGAAAATATAACTTTTCTTTGATTGTTGCGAGCCAAAACCCAACCGATATTAGTAAGAGCATATTTAGCAATGTTGGCACGACATTTATATTAAAAACTAAATTCGAAACATTTCTCGATTATTTGCAAGGCAGCTTGAGATTTAGCAATTACATGAGAGAAAAAATCATGCAGTTTGGCGTTGGGCAAGCCTGCGTTAACATGGCTTTTCATGTTCCATTGCAGTTTTCACAAACATTCATAATAAATAAAATCGAAGGCGAAGAGCCTATTAAAGATTTCTTCTTAACATTCGAAGGAATAGAAGGTGTTACTATGGGATTTGCAATATCAATAAAGAAAAATGAATTTAGAGATACGCTAAGAAAAAAGCTTGGGTTAAATGAAGAAGAAGTACAAGCAATAACAGCAAAATTTGAAAAATTATCTAGGAGAATGAATGTTGTTGATTTTGTTATCGAGCTAGAGCTAAAAAATGCACAGAGGAAAAGAATAGTAGATTTGCTCAAAGAATGGGGTGTTGACGATGCAACAATTATTAATATATTCACAAAAGTTGATTTTAAGAAAAGCGGTCAAAAAGGCAGCTTGCCAGTAAGGCTCTTAGTTAAAAAAGAATAAAGGAAAGGTGGTAAAATGGATTTAGATATAATAACTGGAAAAGAAGTTAATAAAGGATATAGAGTTAAAGAAGACATTGTAATAAGAACTATTGCATGGATTAAAAAGAAAGCAGGCTTATATCAGGGAAATAATTTATATGTTGCAGAAGAATCGCTTGAAGAATACAAAAAAAGAAGGAGCAGGTTTGAGAGATACGCAATTTTTGGCACTATTTTTGTTTTTGTAGTGCTTGTTTTTTCTATCTTACTCCCAATTACTTCAGGGGATTATCAAAAGATTATTTCAAATATTGTTGCAGTCTTAGGCCTTACTTTTGTTACTTTCTTTCTTGTATTATTCTCTTACATGCCAGCAATAGAAGATAAAATAACAATAATAAGGGAAGAAAAGAAAAAGGAGGAGAAAGAAAATAAAGAGGCTGATGAATTAAAAAAAGAGGCCAAAGAAAGGGAAATTAAAGAGAAAGAGGAGAAAAAAGATATAAAAGAGAAGAAAACATATAAGAGGAGAAAGAAATAGGTTGATTGAATGGAGCCAGAAATAATAACATTAACATTAAAAGTAATTAAGCAAGCAAATATTAACGATGTTTATAATGTAATATCTTCATTATCAGGATTTAAGATATATAAAACACAGAAAGCTGTTTATGTAGCAATTGTTGAGAAAGAAGATGTTGAAAAAAGGCCTACGAAATTTATTATTGTCGAATTTTTGCAGGATTCAATAAATATGCATTTTACCGTTTCAGAAGATGAAAGTTCTTCTATAAGAAAGCTCGAAGTAATTTCGAAAGCCCTGCCAATAATAGAACTTGTTTTAGATAGCTATTCATTGTCAATCAAGCCCTTATTATCAATCGTTGATTCTGCACTTACTGAAATGTTGCATAAATTTACGAGAGAGATGAAAGATGTATTAATAGAGAACGATAGACTTAGGGATAAAATAGTAGAGCAAAGCAGCAAAATAAAAAGGCAGGAAGAGCAAATTAAAGAACTGACTTCAAAGCTTTATGAAATAAACTCAGAAAATGCTGAATTAAGGCTTAAGCTTGGCAAATATGAAAAGCCGAGCCAAGAGGCATTAGAATCAATGTTGATGGATTGGATTAAAGAGCACGGCGGCACGATAGATATAGCTGAATTCTCCAGAATAAACAATGTTCCTATTTCAAGGATTGAAGATACTCTTAACGGGCTTGTTAATAAAGGTTTCATAAAGCCGCTGTGATATCATGGCAAAAAGATTTGCTATAAATAAAGATTATAAGTATATAAAGAATTTTAAAATTGCGCAAAGGTCTTTTATTGATAATTTATTGGATCAATTTAAAACAAAAAAACCAAAGCAAGAGAAAGTAAAAGAAATAAAAGAAAAAGTGCAAGTAAAAGGTATTGACATAATGCTAATGAAGGCACTTCCACTATTGATATTTTTGGGTTTAATAGGTTATTTTTATATAACATTCCAAAACATCACTGCATCATTGGCAGAACAACCAGTAATTGGAGAAGAAAAAATAAAATTTCCAGAGATAAGGAAAGCACTTTTTATTGATTATGGGGCCAGAGATAATAGGATATATGCTGCTCTTATAAACCTATACCTTCCTGAAGAAAAGATATACACTATTCATCTATCTAGAATGATAAGACCATTTACAGGCAATATTTTCATTTACTCAGATGATATATACCCAAAAACAGAAGATACATTAAAATTCATAGAAACTCTTGAAAAAGAGCTAAATAACAAAGGTTTTGTTGTCCAGAGAATTTATTCAAAAGAGCAGTTAAATTACATTGACAGCAACAGCATTTTTGTTTTGCCTTCTGATAAGTTACCTGCAAATATAGAGAATTATTTTGATAAGATGAGTGAGAAGGGCATAACAATATTAATAATAAGCTCTACTCCAACAAATGAGCAGATAGAACTTGGTATAAGGGATATAACATCTTACTGGGCATCAAAAGATATTAGATTTATTCCATCAACATTTAAACCATCTGGCATGAAAATGTATCAAGCTTTTTATTATGTTGACAAAGCATCTTTGATAAATGGAGGGGCTTCATATATACTGACTAAAGGTGGGGATGAATTTATTTTTATTCCAGGCTCTGTTGGGGATACAATAACAAACCATTGGAGAAACAGCCAAGAAGCTGCTCTGGATACAGCAAATATAATAATTGAGTTCGTAAAAGGGTTAAGGGAATATAAAAAGGAAGAAGGAGAAAGATTAGTCCCGGATGAAATATTATATAATTTACCTAATGGAAGCCATTATGTATTAATTGAAAACAATGATAAAAATAAAAGTGCCCTTAATGTTTTATTAACAGCAGATTTAGATGGCAATACATTTTTTTACAAGCCTTTGACTGTTGTTAAAGATTATAATGGCTACATTTATCCTAATGAGCCAATGCCAATATTGCCATTTTATGTCAGGAATGTGCCAATTGTATTTGAATACCTCCCAGATCCTGAGCAGGCATTATTTTCATCAATAGGATTAAAATTAGTAAATGCAAACAATCAAGTTGTTGATAATGTGACATTAGCACAAGGAAGCCAAGTTCCACTTAATAGCATATCAACAGTTCAATATATAAATAAGGATTTAAATGATACTAGGTATTTAATAGAACTTGTTGATTTAAGAAAAAACACTGTTTATTCAAGATCTGTATTAGAACTTGGAACTCTTGAAATAAGGCCAGAGCCTAAATTTGATGAAGGCAAGATAACATTTTATTTTGAAATAGCAGGAAGGCCGACAAAAGTTGGTAATGTTGTTTTATCTTTGGTTGGTGGTGATTTTACTGCTGGAACTAGAAATAGCGATAGGATAACAATAGATATGTCAGGTTATTATGGAGGAGCAATACCAGCAGGCAATTATACTTTTAAGTTTTCAATAGAGGGGCTTGGGCAAAGAGAAGTAAATATATATAATCCCCCAAAAATAGGCATATCAAGGCTTTTTAGCATAGAAAGAATGGCATTAATTTTAATTGCAGGCATTATATATGCTGTTGGCATGATGGTAAAAAGAGCAGAAGAATTGCCATACAATATAGATATCCCAGATTTTGCCCCAGTTGAATACACAACATTGGAGTTAAGCAAGGAAGAAATAAAGAAGGCATTTGAAGTAATAAGCGATTATTATAAATGGAAATACATACCGTTAAGGCTTGAAGAGATAAAGAGGGGCATATCAATGATGCTAGGCAGAAAAGACCTTGTCATTAATGATTTTAATCTTGAAATTGTTTTGGGTAATCTTGAAAGAGACGGAATAGTAAAAGAGGAATCTGGATTTTATGTATTAACAGAATGGCTGAAATCTGGTTTTACAATACAGCAATTGATAGCATTTAGGTTGATAAGGGATGCTGCAATAGCACATGCTTTGCCATTCAAAAATATAACAAGGGCCCTTCCACATACCAAGGTTACATTTCCATGGCAGGAGATGTGGATTTATTTATACAGCTCATTAGATAAAGAAAGGATAACTGATGCAATATTAAATAATGTCGGAAAAACAGAAGCATTGCAAATAATACTTGTTCCAGATGAAAGGGAAGCATATACATTTCACACACTTTTAAGCAGTGGGCGGAAGAAAGATTCTCTTATTAAAGCTTATATAGATAATGGCATTATATTTTTATTCACGACACAAGAATTAATAGATAAGATAGAACAACTTAGTTTGTCATAAATTCATATAACCAACAAAAACAAACTTCTTTGGAAGCTTCTTGTGAAGGGGAAAAAGAAAAGCTGGGCTTAGTTAATAGAAAAGAATAAAAAATAAAAGAAGAGTTAAGATTAAGAAGAGCAGAAATTATAATAAAACAAAACAAAGACAAAATATCAAGTGAAAACAAACAAAAGAAATACAAGCTAAATTAAGCGCAACAAAAGATGAAGAAGAGAAAAATACATTAAGGATAATAGTAATAATAGAATGTAAATCCGAAGAAGAAATTCCAAAAGCCTTAAAAGAGTTAATGAAAAACTTCAATGAAAATCTTATAGAAGATAAAAAAAGACAATCTTGATGAAGAGAAATTAAAAGCCATAATAAAAGTCATTGAAAATTATTATCAAAATATATTGAGCTTCTATATTCCTTGTGATGTAATTGTGATGTTGTGATTTAATGTTGTGATTTAATTGTGACGTAATCCGAAATTATAAATTATATAAATTATAAAAATAAAAACAGCATATAAATAATTAAAAACCATTATTTGGGAATACATACAATGCTGGCTAACAACTTATTGTCAATTGATCTGGCAGCAAAAGAAAATAATATAACTGGCATTGCATATTTTGAAAAATGTGGAGATAAATTTCTTGCTAGGACATTATTTGCTAAAACATTAAGCATTTATACAGATGAAGAAATAAAAAGCATTGCAAAGCATTTCAAATATGTTTTTATTGATGCTCCATTGTCATTACCAAAAGGAAGAAAAAGCATAGATAAAAAGGAAAATATACATTTTAGGATATGTGATATGAAATTAAGGGCTCTTGGAATAAAATTTTTTCCAATAACGCTTTCTGGCATGAGGGCATTAACAAAGAGAGGGTTAAAAATAAAGCATGAACTAAATAAGCTTGGCTGCATTTGTTATGAAATATATCCTGGAGCAAGTTATGATATGCTTGGACTAAAGAGAAAAATGATAAAAGAACAAATTGATTTTTATAACAAAATAGGCATAAAACACAGTATTTCAAATCAGCATGAAAGCGATGCATTAATGGGCCTAATAACCGCATTGCTTTTTATAAAGGGCAAAGCAAAAGTGCTTGATGGTGAGGATGGGGCAATAATATTGCCAAGTAAAAAATTCAATGCAGAAGAAATTAAAGCAGTAATTTATAACACAAATGAATAGAAGCCGGATAGTAAAAAGATAGTAAAAAATAAAAATACTCCATATTAATAGATTTTATGGCAAATATTAAATCAAACAAGATTTTATTTATATCCTTCGTTATATTTATTTTTTTATTCGGCTGTGTCGAGCAGGTAAAAAAACAAAGAACTATTGAGATCCCTGAATCATATAACATAAATATAACAAGCGAGTATGAAGAAATAAATAAAGTAAAGCTCCCAATATTGCCAACTGAAGAAAATGGGAGTATAAATTTAGAGCAAATAGCAAATTATACAAAAGATGAAAATGCTACATTAAACATTGTATTTTTTAACATTGGGCCTGATCAAAGGCTTGACCTTATTTCAAAAGGAGATTTTGATGTTGCCATTGTTTCTATTAATGCAGATAAGATAGATGAAGCAAGTGCCTTGCTTAAGTCAAAAGCTGATGATATTGAAATACTTATCCTGCCGTATGCAAAAACCGCTGTTGATAGTTTAAAAATAAAAAATAAGATAGATGTTGCAAAAATAATAGTGCCAGATTATGAATTGCTTAATATAACATCGCCAAATGTTGAAAAAATGAAATCTGGAGATAATATAAAAGAAAATGGAATAACAATCACTTTTATTACCCCATTTAAAGGCGCATTTTCTGGCTATGAAAATAACGCGCTTTCATTTTATCTTAATGATAGGAACTTTTCAATATTTTTTGGCAATGATATTGTTGAAGGAGCAATAGGAAAAATTGTATCAAGCAATTTAGCATTGAAAACAGATGTTGTTGTTATGCCATCCTATGGAAAAGGAGAAGCATCAGGCCAATATATGGGCCTTTTCATTGATAGGGCAAATCCAAAAAGTGCTGTATTTGAAGGCATGGGCATAGATTTAAATAGAATTGAACAAAATGATTCTAGAGTTGGAATAATAAACAAGCTTTTGTTAAAGAACATAAATCTTTATTTTGTTGGCAATAATAAGAACGTTTTGATATCATATAATGGGAACATGTATAATGTAAATGAGAATAATTAGGGTAATAGTATGAAAAATATAAGTAATAATATAAATAACAGCAGAAGTGATAAGATGAAGAACAAGGGGAAATATATGGAAAGCGTTGTCATTTCTCTTGGCGGTAGTGTAATAAACCCTGGAAAACCTGATACAAAAAAAATTTTATCACTTGCAAATATATTTAATTCATTTAAAGGTAAAATGGCTATAACAACTGGTGGGGGGAGCTATGCCAGGATATATGCAGATTGCATAAGAGAGATAAGCAAAAATGAATTTTTTGCTGATGAAATAGGCATATTAGAAACAAGGCAAAATGCCATGCTTGTAATACCAGCATTAAAAAATGCCTGCCCTTATGTAGTGCAAGATTTTAGAGAAGCAATATCGCTATTGAATACTTATAATATTGTTGTGATGGGCGGCTTTATGCCAGGCATAACAACAGATGCAGTTGCTGTTATGCTTGCAGAAGTTATAAAAGCAAAAAGGCTTGTAAATATAAGTAATATAAATGGCATTTATGACAGGCCACCAAATGAAAAAGGGGCAAAGAAGCTTGATAAGTTATCATTGCAAGAATTGCTAGAACTTGCTTATGAATATGATAAAAGAAAAGCAGGCACACACTTTATTTTTGATGTGCTTGCTTGCAAACTTGCTTTAAGGGCTGGTATAGAAATACATTTTGTCTCATCAGAAGAAGAGGAAGTTAGAAATGCATTGAATGGCAGAAAACATAATGGCAGCATAGCCTATGCTTAGGAGTCAATTTTTTCATAATGGCAAATAGAAAATTAAAAATTAAATAAAAAATCAAACTTAAAAAAATAAATAAACACTAAAATATTAAACGCATTGTCTTTTTACTACATCACATACATAACCTTTTTGACAATCATTATCTGTATTGCATCTTCCTGGTTTTGCTGTGCATAGTTTTGTTTGCTGATTGCAGTATTCCCATTCTTTACAGTTTGCATCTGTATTACAATAGCCCCTTTTTGGTACACATACATGTTTTGTTGAATCGCAATACTCCCATGTATTGCACTGACTTGATGAATCGCAATAGCCAGGCAATGGAGCACATTTTTTATTGTTTGTATTACAATACTGCCAATCCTCGCAATTACTGTCATCATTACAAAATCCTGGTTTTGGTACGCAAGTATTAGTTTTATTATTGCAAAATTCATATGCATAGCAATCCTTGTCATTAAAGCATCTGCCAGGAATTGGGAAACATTTATTGTTGCTGCAATATTGCCAGGAAGCATTGCAATCTAAATCACTATTGCAAAATCCGGGTTTAACTTTACATACATGAGATGTCTGATCGCATACTTCATTTTGTTTACACTCAGCATCATTGTTACAGAATCCCTGAGCTGTAATGCATAGGTGGTTTGATAAATTACATTCTTGCCAATTTTCACAATCAGAACTTGTTTGGCAGAATCCCTTTTTAGGAATACAGTAATTTCCTTTATTGCATTCTTGCCAATTTTCACAATCAGAATTTGAAAAACACCTCCCAGGCAATGGCTGACATATGCCTTTATCTTTATTACATTGTTGCCATGCTTTACAATCAGCATCATTTGAGCACTTAATTATATTTTGCCCTGAGCTAGAAGTGCAACCATAAAAGAATAATAAGAATGAGAATAGTATTATTGTTAAAAAAGCATGGTATTTATTGAAAGCATTATATATATCCATCTTATCCCTATTTATTATCCATTTTCCATTTTATATTAATTTTTTAATTTTTATATTAATTTATCCACTCCCTTTTCTACCTTTTTGATCTTACTTTTTTGATCTCTTTGCCCTTTTAACTTTTTTTGCTTTTTTCTTCTGTTTTTCTGCCTTAACTTCTTCTAACTTCTCTTCTATTAAAGGCTGCCCTTCAACTTCTTCTTTTTTATGCTCTTCCCCTTTTTCATATTTTGCACATTCTTCACATGTATTTCTGCCAACCGCAGCATAAACAGGGCAATAGCCAAATAAGCCTGTAAGCACAAGGGCCAATGAAATAATAACAAGCAAACCAAAGCTCCAGCTAGGCAGCTCAGCAGCTTTTCCCATCGTTATTAAAAATAAAAAAAGCCCGATAGTAAATCTTAATATCCTTTCACTTATTCCTACATTGTGCATGTAATTCATTTTACCACCTAAAAATTATTTAAGATTTGTTTTTTAAATTTTTGCCTTCTTTGCAATTGCAATGAAAAGATGAGAAGCAATTTTAACCTTCTATTATCTCAGCACTCATTGTCGTTGTTTCATTACTATATATGACAAGCATGTCATCTTTTTGCATTAATAGTGTTATAACCTTTCCATTAAATTTTTTGTAATAAGTAAATGTCTCCCCATTTTTGATTTTTTCTGTTTGATTCTTGCTTGTTAAAAATAACTCAACATTATTATCAAATTTTAATTTTACTAATGCAGGGCCATTTAATGGCAACCCAACTATCAAATATCTGTTTTCATAAATATTAAATGATAGTACATTAACAAATGTTTTATTAAGATATATTGTTGTTATATAACACAATTGCTTTCCGCATGCTATACCAACTCCGAGCTTTGTAAAGTTATTGCTCAACATTGTTTCTCTGTGTTTTTCACTGTTTAGCCAGCCATCTATTGTTTTGTTCACAAGATCTTTATTAAATGTCACTAATGCCAAGTTTTCTCCTGCCAGTGAATATGAAATATTTGCTTCTTTTAATCTGTAATCAACGTTTCTGCCTTCTTTATCATAATGGTCAAAAAAGCCTTCTTCAAGCATTTTTTGGCTGTATGCTCTTGCAACATAGCTCTGCCTTAAATCATATTCAAGATATGTTTTATTATAGTGCTTTCTTATGTCATTTATGGCATGAAATATATCTAATTCAAGCTGCGATGGCGAAAAATTTAAGTTATAATTAATTGCATTTTCCATTCTTTTTTCTTCAATACCATCTAAATTTTTTGTATAAAAGCAACCATATGATGCTATGCCATATAATATTGCAAGTATAAAAAGAAAAACAACTCCATTATTCCTATTATTTGATTTTTTTTGTTTCATATCAACCCTCAATTTTAAATCTCAACATTGCTGCTATACCTTTCATGCCTTTTAATTTTTCCCCCCATTCATGGCTAGTACTTATTATATGTATTTTTGCTTTATTTTTTTGCTCTGCCTCTTTTAATAAATTTTTTATTTCATTATCTGCAAGGAGTTTGTCTATAACAATGATATAGCTTATTGCATTATAATCTATTGCCTTTTTTATATTTTCTTTTCCATAAACAGCGAGCCCATCATTTTTGTATATACTTAAAAGTGTTTCATTCACCAATTTTGCTTCTTTTATTAGCCTCGCTTCCCCTATAACAGAATCTATAATGCCAGCATCCAGCAGCTCTTTTATTGAGCTTACCTCGGCATAACTAGCATCAGCAATCTTTGTTTTGTAGCCATTATTTTTAATTATTTCATTTGCTTTTTCTTTCTCAAAACCAGGGCCAGCAATTATTATTATTGCCTGCTTATCCAATGACTGTATTATTTCTTTATATTTTTTTTCTTTTATTCTTTCTATTTCTTTTTCATCCCATTTTTTTCCTGCTGGTAAATCAATCTCAAATTTTTCTTCAAATCCATATGGGGTTATATCTATTATCAATGCCTTTCTTTCATCAATAAGCAAAAGCTGCGCTGCTTTTCTTCTAGAATCCTCAAGAGCATTTTTTATTACATTTATTTCATAATCCCTCCATTCTTTTTTTTCTATTGTTAATACATAATCTTCTGTTATCTCTATGCTATGATGTTTCCCTCTTTGTATGAATTCTTCTGGCTTGCCATCTATGATAATGCCAGTAACCCTTAATGATATTGGCCTTTGTTTAAAATCTATTTTTTCTGCTTCTATCTTGACGAATATTGGCTTTCTCTCTTCTTCTCCATTAAATTTTACTGCCCTGAAGCTTTGCCCTGATAGTATATCATGAGCATTTAGTATTTTTGATAAATACCATAAATCTTGTGCACTCTCAATTTTTATTTTTATGATTCCATGTTTTTTGTCTTCATTCAATATTTTCATTTTATCACTATTTCATAGCTATGCTGACCCACCATTCGCTGCTTTGCTTTTTTATTATATATTTTGCATATAAATAGCCTATAACAAGCCCGCCTAAATGAGCAGCAGATGCTATACCAGAATTTATGTTAAATGTGCTCAGAAATTCAAGGATAAACCAAAATATTACTGCTTGCTTCATTCTCATAGGCATAAACCATATAAAGATCACAAGGTTTGGAAAAAACACTGCTGTTGCCCCCATTATGCCAAAAACTGCTCCGCTTGCTCCTAATGCTGGCAAGCCCGGGTTTATGTTAAGCAATGTAGCTAAGTAATAGAATAGAGAGCCAGAAATTCCAGAAAGCAAGAATATTTTTATTATTTCTATTGGCCCCACCCTTTTTTCAAGGATTGACCCAAAAAGTATGAAAGCATAAAGATTAAGGAAAAGATGCAAAAAGCCAGCATGCAAGAAAATTGATGTAATAAACCTCCATGGCTCATTTATTGCATTGCTTGGAAGGAAATAAAGTGATTCTGTAAAATTTGGAATAATGATTTGAGCTATGAATGCAATGAAAATTGTGATGGATATTAATAAAACTGCATTATAGTAAGCCATAAATCATATTTACATAATAATTTTATTAACCTATCTATTTATTTCTGCTCGGCATTTGCCTTGATCTTGCAAACCCTCCGTTTTCCTCATCTAATTTTATAACAAGATTTTTTGCAATGCTTCTTGCTGTCCCTTGAAATTTTTCTCTTATGCTGTCATCTAATAAACTCTTGCTCATTAAATGTTCCAGCAGTTTTAAAATATTTAGCCAATCCCCACTTTCCTTATTCTTTTTTATTATATTAGATAAAATTTTATGAAAAGCATCTATTGCGGCAATTCTTAATTCTTCTTCTATATCTTTACTTACAATTATTTTTTCCAATGCTTGAATATTGCCATCTTGCCTTGCAAGCTTAATACTCTGGATTGCGCATTCCTTTCTTACTTTATATACTATATTTTCATCAATGCCAATTTTACTGCATATAAATTTATTTGTTATTACATTATTACCAGTTGCAATATTAACAAGTTCTTCTACAAATCTTTGTTGCTCAGCAATTTCCATAGCCCTTAAGAGTGCATCTCTCCTTATCTCTTCTTCTTCATGGAAAGTCGCAATAAACAGCAAATCATAAAATTTGGTTATCATTGTTTCACCATGCTACTTAATTATTTATAACAAACATTTTTAAAGCCTTGCTAATAAAGAAGTGCCATATGGAAATTATAATAGCTGAAAAGCCAAGAGTTGCTATGAAGATTGCAAATGCTCTTGGAAAAGCAAAAAAGAAGCTTTATAAAAAAAAGGCCCCATATTATGAGCTAGATCATAGCATAATAATGCCTGCAGTTGGCCATTTATTTTCATTATCTAGCAATGCTGGGAGCGATTATCCTGTTTTTGATGTGCAATGGAAGAAGGTTTATGAGATAAATAAAAAGTATTATTATGTTAAGCCATACATAGAGAATTTTGAGGCAAATAAAGAGAAAGCAGATAATATTATTGTTGCAACAGATTACGATAATGAGGGCAGCTTAATAGGTTATAATATAGCAAGGTTCATATTTACTGGTAAGAAAGTAGAGAGAATGAAATTTTCAACATTAACCGCAAATGAATTGAAAAAGGCATATAATGAAAGAGGAGATTTTGATTATGGCAATGCTATTGCTGGAGAAACTAGGCATATCGTTGACTGGTTTTATGGCATAAATTTAAGCAGGGCATTGATGTCATCTTTAAGAAAGGCAGGTAAATACAGAGTTATGAGCATAGGCAGGGTTCAAGGTCCGACATTGGCTCTGGCTGTTGGTAGGGAAAACGAAATATTGAGCTTTAAGCCAGAGGACTATTACCTATTATTTTTATACGCTAAAAATGCTGAATTTTCATTTGGCAAGCATATAAAAAGCAAGGAAGAGGCAGAGAGAATATTTAATGCTATTGGGAATTATGGGATAATAAATGATGTTGATATAAAGAAATTGGAAATAAGGCCATTGCCAGCATTTGATTTAACTTCATTGCAAGTTGATGCTTATAGAATATTTAAAATCTCTCCATCAAAAACGTTGCAGATTGCCCAATTGTTATATGAATCTTCTTTAATCTCATATCCAAGGACAAGCTCTCAACAACTGCCTCCATCTATTGGTTATAGGAACATACTTGAGAGCATTGCAAAACATAATGATAGTTATAGCAAGCTTGTAAGCAAAATACTTGAAAAGCAGAAGTTGTGGCCAAGCCAAGGCAAAAAGACAGATCAAGCGCATCCAGCGATATATCCAACTGGCCAGAAGCCGGATAAACTGAGTGAGGAAGAAAGGAAAATTTATGAGCTTATATTGAGAAGGTTTATTGCTGCATTTATGGACAGTGCAATTAAGGTTGAGACAAATGTTCTGCTAGAGTCTAATGGCATTTTATTCAAAGCTGAAGGCGTTAAAATAGAGGAGCAAGGCTGGTTAAAGGCAGTTAAAGGGCTTTATGATTTAAAGGAAAAAGCCATAGCAGATTTTAAAAAAGGCGAGAAAGTAAGAATAGATGATAAGAAGATTGTAAAAGAAAGGACAAAACCACCAGCTAGGTATAATGAAGCAAGCCTTATAAAAGAGCTGGAAAAAAGAGGCCTAGGCACAAAAGCAACAAGAGCTGTTATAGTTTCAACGCTTTTTTTGAGGAAATACTTGTTTAAGCAAAAAGATGGAATACACGTTTCTGCTCTTGGCATAGCTGTTTACAGAACACTTGCAGACCATGTGCCTAATATATTAAATGAGAGTTTAACAAGAGAAATAGAAGAGGATTTAGAAGAGATAGCAAAAGACCCAAATAAAAAAGATGCAGTAATAGAGAAAGCAAAAGCAATAATAACTGACGCATGCAAAGCATTTAAAGAAAGAGAATTAGAGATCGGGACTACTTTCTTCGATGCTATAAGGAGTATGAGGGTCTTCTCTAAATAAATTAAAGAGCTTTGCTACTAAGCTGTTTTTTCTTGAAAAATGCTTTAGGATATTGAATTTTTTTCTATTGCTTTTTGACCCATCTTTTATTTTATAAATGCTTATTTCATCTTCATTTATTTCTAAAAATCCAATATAAGCATCTATATTGTTAATTAAATAATGAACAGCCCTTTCTTTGTCATTTTTTGGAAACATGCTGCTAAATGTTTCATAAAATTCATTTATAGCCCCGGCATCTGCTATTGGATAAGCCAGCATGTATCTTGATTCATCTTTGCTGAATATAAAATATTTTCTCAATGCAGCCATATGCTGTGCTATTTGCTTTAAATATTGATTCAAGCAATAAATATCGCCCCTTTTCATTCTCTCTATTCTTGACCTTATATCATAACTGCTTTTTACTTCTATAAAAGTGCCTTTTAACTGGCCGATCTCATTTTTTTCTTCTAATATCATTATATCTATTATCCCTATATTTCCAGCCCCTCCATTATTATTAGAGTGCAGTGTTAAACAAACTTCCATTGCTGTAATGAATGGCTCCCTCGATAATATAAAAGGATTTTCATACAAGAAATGCTTTATTAATCTGTGTAAAGGTTTTTCATTTGTATGCTTTATTCCCTGTCCTTGGAATGTTCTTACTTCTCCATTATTTGCTATTAAACCAGCCCTTTCTCCCTTCCATGTTATTAATAACTCGTTATGATTGCCCTCCATTAAAATAATTTAATTAGAAAGGTTTTTATATATAATATGTTTAATATTTTTATGCAAGCGAAACTCGTAATTAAATCTGTATTTGAGCATGGCCAGCAAATACCAAAAGAGTATACATGCGAAGGCAGGAACATAAGCCCAAAACTCATTATACAGGGTTTAGATGAAAAAGTCAAGTCAATTGCAATAATAATGGACGACCCTGATGCGCCTATGGGAACTTTTGTACATTGGGTCGTATGGGACTTGCCTCCAGGCAATGTTGAAGAAGGAACAAAAAAAGGCGTTAATGGCATTACGAGTTTTAACAGGCTCGGATATGGGGGGCCATGTCCACCAAAAGGGCATGGCAAGCATAGGTATTATTTTAAAGTTTATGGACTTGATAAAAAGCTCGGGCTGAAGGAAGGGCTGAGAAAAGAGGAATTATTAAAAGCAATGGAGGGACATGTCATTGCATATGGAGAGCTGATGGGAACATATGAAAGAAAATGACATAAAAGGAAAAGACAATGTTATTGCTGTTGTTGGAGCAAGCAGAGAGCATTATAAGTATGGGTTTAAAGTTTTTTACACATTGCTTGTGAATGGCTTTAATGTTTATCCGGTAAATCCAAATGCTGATTTTATAGCTGGCAAGAAGTGTTATGCATCAATAAGGGATATTCCAGAAAAGCCAGATATTGTAATAACAGTCACAAAGCCAGAGGTTACTGAAAAAATTATTGATGATTTAAAAGGAATGAAAATAAAAGTTTTTTGGATGCAGCCAGGGAGTGAAAGCAAAGGAGCAATAGAAAAATGCAAAAAACTGAATATAAATTATAGTGCAGGAAAATGCTATATAAAGGATGAGCTTAAAATAGATTTTGCTGTGATAGAATGAAAAAAGCAACATTTGCTGGTGGCTGCTTTTGGTGTATGGAATATGCATTTAGCAAAATCCAAGGCATTGTTGATATAAAAGTTGGTTATGCAAATTGTAGAATAAGAAATCCAAATTATGAGAGCGTTAGCAAAGGCAATACGGGATGTTATGAAGCAGTGCAAATAACTTATGATGAAAATAAGCTAAGCTATGAAACATTGCTGGATGTTTTCTGGCATAATATAAATCCAGAAGATGATGAAGGCCAATTTTCAGATAAGGGGGAGCAATATAGAACTGCTATTTTTTGGCATAGCCAAGAGCAGAGACAAAAAGCAATAGAATCAAAAAATGCACTGCTCAAAAAAGGAATATTTAATGAAATAAGAACAAAAATCATAAAATTTAAGAATTTCTATATTGCAGAGGATTACCATCAAGCATATTATAGGAAAAATCCAATAAGGTTTTTTGTTTATGAATCATTATCTGGAAGAAAAGCATTTATTGAGAAAGTTTGGGGCAAGCATTAATTGCTAGCATGTTAAGATTTTTTGAATGGCTCTAAAATATCATCATAGCTAAGGCCTAATCTTTCTTTATAATTTTTGTTTAAAAGATACCTAGCTATTTCACTTATCTCCTCCCTGCTTTTTTCTATCAATGTTCTTTTCCCCATATCTTTTAATAATATTGATTTTGCTAATGAATGTCCATCATTATTATTTATTTCCAATTCTGTTTCTAAGAATAACTTCGGGTCAGAAAAGGCAAGTTCTGCTAGGTAGCTTCTATATTCCCCAAATATTCCAGTATGCCTATCAAAGATAAGAAAATCAAAAGCATGTTGCAGTTCATGCTGTAAAATTGGCTCAAATCTAACTTTGCCAGTAGGAAAAATTATTATATTGATATGCCAATCATTTTTAGCAGTTAAGCCCACTTCAATACAATCTTTAGCTGGGTAAGAGCTAAACATATAAGCAGCCATTATATTTATTGCTCCAAGTTTTTTATACTTATTAAAAAAGCCGACTCTCAGCTTATACTCATATGGTTGGTTATCATAATAAATGCCAAATTTGAATAAATCTTCATATAGATTAATTTTTCCCATATAATCATTTAAGTCAATAAAATAGTTGTCTAATATTGAATCAAGTTTATGCTTTTTTCTTAACAAACTTTTATTTTTTGGCTTTAATGCAAGAGAAATATTAATAATGAGGTAATTTAACATTAATTCTTTAATTAGTGATAATGCTTTTTCATCTTTAATAATTTTTTTTAATCTTTCTTGAATGACTTCATATAATTTTTTTTCATTGGGTTTAATTTCGTCAAAATTATTAATGTCAATATCCTGCCTTTTTGTCATATGCTTAATTGTAGCAAAAAATCTTGATAATAAGTTAATGTCCCCAATATTTCTTAAAAAATAAAAATAAGCCTTAGGCTTTGATGACCTTTTTATTGTTTCAAGAACTTTTTCTTCTAATTTTTTAAAGGCCCGCCTGCCCCTTTCAGTTTTACTTTGCATTTTAGATAATGGCTTTTTATAGAATGATTCATTTACAATGTTATATAGGCTAAGCTTGGCTCGCATATTTCTCCCCTACCATTTTTTCAAATTCATTTAACTTATGTTTTATTTTTTCAATCACTTCAGCATAATGTTTTCTTGGCACTACATTCAAAAGATTTAGAACAATTTTTTCTGCGCATAAGGCCAATATTTCCTCATACACTATTATGGCAATTTCTTTTTCTTTTAATTCATTTATATTTTGATCAGTGCCAAGTTTTGAAATTGAAAAATTAAACCTTCCTTTGTTTTTTGCACACCCTATATGAAATGTTTCATGCATCAATAAAGCAATAAAACTAAAGTCATTTTCAATTACATTATTTATGCCTTGCTTTGTTATTACTATTTCATAAAGATTTTTTCTTTCTGCTTTTCTTCTTGAATTATTATATACATTAAAATATGACAACTCATTAGTTATTGCATTATTTACATTAATAATATTTGCCTGCCCTGCTATAAGGCCGTAAATGCTCATTCCCTCTATAAGAAGATATTTTGCTTTTTTTAGTTCTTTATTTATTGTTTCTTTTATGCTGTCTTCATTAACCCTTATTTTTAACTCTAACTCTGGCTTGTATTCAAAGTGTTTTTTTATTATGCCCCTTGCTTTTTGCTCAAGTAAAAGCAATTCCATTTTCCCAATCCCAGAATTATTCTTATCATGCCTTTTTTAAATTTATCTATGTTTATAAATTATGCTTGTTTTTAATCATTGGGCTTACAAAATCGCTGAAAAGATAATGAGAGAAAAGCCAGATGGAAAAATAGTCATAACATCTGGCATAACAACTTCTGGCCCTGCACATTTAGGCACTGTAATAGAAGGGCTTATGCCAAATACAATAAAAAAAGTGCTTTTAGAATACAAAAGAGATGTGGATTTCTATTTTATTGCTGACATAATGGATGCTTTTGATTCTGTGCCAAGAGATTTGATGCAATTTAAAGAATTTCTTGAACCACATTTAGGAAAACCGCTTGCCTTTGTGCCTGATCCATTTTCATGCCATGATAGCTATGCAGAGCATTTTTTACAAGAAGCACTTTATGTATTTAATGCCTTTGGCATAAATCCAATTGTTAAAAGGGCGCATGAGTTATACAAGCAAGGAGCATTTGAGAAACAAACTATAATATTAATTAACAATTTTGAGCGCGTTAAAGAGATTGTTGAAAAAACATCTGGCAGAACATTGGGCAAGGATTGGCATGTTATCATGCCAGTATGCGAAAAATGTGGAAAAATAGCTACAACGACAATAACCAAATGGGATAAAGAAGGAAATTATGAATACATATGTAATAAAGATGTTGGCTATACAAAAGGCTGTAATTATGAAGGCAAAAGTAATATAAAATATGGAAATTATAAATTACAATGGCGTTTGCACTGGCCTAGTTGGCACTATTATTTTAATACAACAGCAGAAGGGGGCGGGCTCGATCATTTTACAAAAGGCGGGAGTTGGGATACAGCAAAAGAAATACATAAAGAAATTTTTAAGAGGAAGGAACCAATTGGTTATAGATGGGGATTTATTCTAGAGCATGGAAGAAAAATGAGCAAGAGCAAAGGCGTTATATTATCTGCATTGGAATTAATAAAGTTACTTCCACCAAAGATTATTGCCTATCATATACTAAAATATGATTTAGAAGAAAATATGAATTTTAATCCAGAAAAGGAAAGCATTCTTAATATCATTGAGGATTATGAAAATGCTTCTCAAATTACTGATAGAAGCACAAGGGCATTAGAGAAAAAGGCAGCTGCATATTATTTAAGTAATCTCGGTTTTAAGGACTGGCAGGGCAATTTTAGAGATTATTTACTTTATTACAGCATTTATAGGGATTGGGATAAAGTAAAAATACATCTGCCATATGATGCTGATAAAATAAAGGGTTATATATCATATTGGTTTGATAAGGATTTTGTTCCAGAAGATTATAATTTTTCTTATAAACCAGAAAAGGCAAAAGGCAATGTGAGGGTATTTATTGAATCATTAAAAAATGATATGGATGCATTAGCAATTCATAATGCTGTTTATGATTTTTGTAAAATGCACAATATTAATGCATCAGAATTTTTTGCTGAAATATATAAAACGCTTATTGGAAAAAACAAAGGCCCAAGATTAGGAAAATTAATATATGCTTTAGGCGTTGATAGGGTTAAGAGAGATGTTCTTTAATATATTTGCTTTTTTATTTTAATATATTGCTTTTATATTTTTTAGAAATGTACTTTGATTTTCTTTTATTAACACAACTCCATCAAATCAGCAACATTTTTAAATATTTTGCTCAACTTAATTAAATATGAAATTAAAAAGAATGATATATGCAACTTTACTAGGCTCTTCTTTATTAGTGTCTCCAACAGTTAAAAATACAATTAAAGATAACGAACCCTTTAAATCAAAAGAACCTTTAATATCAATTGTAGAAGAAGTCAATGCTGGGGCTGATTATACAAACGCAAAATATTGGGGAGTAACTGTATGGGAAAAATTGCTGTTAAATGAAAATTGGTTTAAACAAATAAAAGCACAGACAAAATATATTGATGTAGATGAAATGAGAAGGAGAAGGAATAATGATTTATCATCACCAAAATTAAATTTAGAAGATTTAGCATATGCATATGCTCATCTTGATAAGCCACAATTTAGAGACTTGTTAAAAGTTAAGGAAATTAATATGCATGTTGATCCTTGGCCTTATGTTTTTGAAGTTTATAAAGACGGCAGTATAGGAAGAGGGCCAACAGCTTATATTTTAGAGCACATGTATTTGTTTCCGAATGATTATAAACTTTTGAAGCTATGGGAGTTATATGGTGACGTAACTTTTGATATACTTGAAAAGGCATCTATATTAAAAAAGTATACTGAAATTACTATGATGGTATTAAGAGAAGAGTGGCCAGAATTTTTATTAGAAAATTTTAAATATCCAGTAACAAGAATTATTGAGCAAAGACGATTCCCCCATAAAGGGTTTTTGATCGTTACTAAAGAACCACCAACTATAACTGCATTTCATGATTTTTATGATAATGAGCTTAATACTGATGGAAAAAAATATATCAGCTTATATTATTCAACTGGAAAAGAGTTAAAGTATATTACAGGTTATACTGACCACGATTATTTAAATAGTAATGAAGTTACAGTACATATGGCAACATTAAAAGATAAAGATGGAAAAGATATTGAAGTAATGGTTACTGTTGACCCACAACAGATAAACTTTGTTGTTGTAAGAGATAATGGGAATTTGCTTATGGAAAAATGGGTACGCCATGACTTAAAAGGAGCTGAAGGTGATATAAGGAAATTTAAACTTGGTATAGAGAATCCAAAATCATATGAAACGGCAATATTTTATCATCAACAAGATGGCAGAGATGGAGTAGGAGTATTACTTTACAATAAAACCAAAAATGATGCTTACATAGCCTTTTTTATGCCAGATTATTCTTATGGTCTTGGCTATGCCACAAATGTTGTTATAGATAATAATAGCACAAAAGATTGTGATGGAGTAAATAAGCTAAATTAAACGCACAATTTATAATATTTTCTTTTTATAATAAATTATGGTTAGCTTTGGATCAAACCAGAAAGAAAACAACCAAACAAAAACAAAAACCCAAATATTGGGTAAAATAATAAGTGAACTAGAAAATTTGCAATCGCCTAATATAAGAATAAGAGCATTAGAAAAATTAAAGGAAGTTATTGAAGAGCTGAAAAGTAAAATTAATAATGGTACATTAGATGAGAAAACTCTTGTAGATAAATTGAAAGAAAAATTCGGTAATTTTGATGAGAGGAGGATTAAAACTTTAATTGGTAAAATTATTGGTTTTGTAACTGGCCAAAATTCAGCACAGGATTTAGTTAATGAAATAAATAGTGGCATTGTTGTGTTACAAGCCGCACTTGCACTCAAAGAAAATGAACAAACAAAAAATTCACAAACACAGATACAAACAGTAGCCAGTTTTGCTTATATTGAATACTTGTTAAAAAATACTAGTGCTGCTCATGTTAGTTTTGCTGCTGTAATAGATGGGTTTTTTAAGGCGCAGACTTTTCAAGACTTTAATGGAAAATTGAGCTTAAATAATAATGATGTTGCAAAGAGAATATTCGATGCCCTAAGTTATGCCTTTGCTACTAAAGAAGAAAGAAAAGAGCCTAAATTTAACGGAATAAGAACAAATATAGAAAATTGGAAGAAAGAAAATGCCGTAAGTTTGGAATTTTTGGACAACTATTTTAAATTTATTCTTGTTACAATTTCTGCCAGTAATGAAGCGGCGCGCCCCTTTAGAAGAGCAGCAGCTGAAGAAGCCAAAAAGGATGGAACTCAAAAACTAGCCACAGAACTACATCAGTCATTAGTTTATCTTAAAAGGGAAGGCTATTTAAGCGATGATGAATATGTAAGAGCTACTCAAGAAATTGCTAATATAACAGGTTTTTACTCATTGGGGGCTCAGTTTTTGGCTCAAGAAGGTTTTTATAAAGAAGCAAGAGAGCTTTTGCTTTTAGGCGAGTATGTAAATAAGTTGGATCAATCATTTTTAAATGTTAAAGAACTGATTGATGAACTGATTGATGAAATTAATAAATTGGTTGATGCTAAAACAGAAGAAGAAAAGAAAAAAAGAGAAGAAATAATTGAAGCAGTTACCAATGAAATAAATGGAGCCGGGGAGTTAGCAAAAATGATTGTTGCTGAAATGAAGAAATTAAATTTTGAGGAAGATGAAGGAGAGGAATTTAGAAGAAAAATAGAAGAAGAGCTGAAGGAAATAATAAAAAAGCTGGATGAGAGAATTAAAGAAGTTGAAGAAAAAACAAACGAGCTTAAAGATGGAAGTATAAAAGGAAAATTAAATCTGGCAATTGAAAAAGCGCTTGAAAATATTGAAAATATTAGAAAAGAACATATAGGAGATAGGAGATTAGTTTAACATTTTTATGTGCTGGTAGAAATGAACAGTATAAAGCATTTTTTCATATCTCATAAAAAAACAAAAGAAATGCTTGAGTTTGCTGGTAAAATAGGCGATATTGATAGTATTGGGTTTCTAAAAGTTGATGAAAAAAATGTTGGGCATTTAACAAAGCATTTTAGCAATTTCCCTTATTTTGTTGTTTTTGTTAGCTCATTAAAACAGCCTTGCTGTACAATAACAAGAGCAATAAAAATGAAAAGAGAAATTGAAAAAAACATCGGCAATAAGATTTTTTATTCTACATTTGCTACACATGCCTTAGATGAAAACGATTATATTGTATATTGTTTTTAAAATTATTCTAAAAAACATCTTATTATGTATAGAACACATTTTATAGAAGAAGCAAAAAAACAATTAGAGAAGGAAGTCATACTTTGCGGTTGGGCAGAGCATATAAGAGATTTAGGTAAGGTTGTATTTGTAATATTAAGGGATTATACAGGAAGGATACAATGCGTTATAAAAGACAGGAGCTTAATTAATGCACAAATAAATAGGGAGGATGTAATAAAAGTTAGGGGCATTGTGAAACCTGTGCAAAATGCTCCATATGGGGGAATAGAAATAGCAGTTAATGAAATAGCAATAATAAATTCTGTTAAAAAAACATTGCCAATAGACCCCACAGAAAAGGTTAAGTCAGAATTAGAAACTAGATTAAATTATAGGTTTATTGATTTGAGGAAGGATGAAGTAAAAAATATTTTTATTGCAAAGAGCATAGCAGCACAAACATTTACAAAAATATTGAGCAAAAAACGTTTTATACAGATACAGCCGCCTTCAATAATAGGGGCAGCAAGTGAAGGCGGAGCAGAAGTTTTTGAAGTGCAGTATTTTGAGAAAAAGGCTTATCTTGCGCAGAGCCCTCAATTGTATAAACAGCTAGCAGTCATTGGAGGCCTTGAAAGAGTTATGATGATAGCAACTGTTTTTAGAGCAGAAAAGCACCACACTACATATCACTTAAATGAGATAACATCGATGGATGTAGAAGCAGCATTTTTTGATCATAAAGATATGATGGCCTTGCTTTCAGATGTTTTTTATGCAATGCTAAAGGAGATGAAAAAAATAAATAGCAATATTAAGTTAGTAAAGCCAATAAAAGTAGAATACAAAAAGGCAATAAATAAATTGATTTCAGAAGGGTTTGATATTGAATATGGAGATGATTTAAACAGAGAAGCAGAGCAGAAATTATGTGAGATTTTTGGCGATGCTGTTTTAATACACAGCTGGCCTACAAAAATAAGAGCATTTTATTCTATGCCATATGAGGACAATCCAGATTTATGTAAGAGTTTTGACCTTCTTTATAAAGGATTGGAAATAACAAGCGGAGCACAAAGAATACATGATGCAGATATGCTGAAAGAACAAATTAGAAATAAGGGGTTAAATATAAATGACTTTCAGCACTATATAGAAGCATTTTACTATGGAGCGCCCCCGCATGCTGGATTTGGGCTAGGCCTTGAAAGATTTATCATGAAAGCACTTGACATAAATAATATAAGAGAAGTTATGTTATTCCCGAGAGATAGGACAAGGCTTATGCCATAATCTGATGTTATAAAAATGATCGGTTTTTAAACCTTTCTACACACTATTTATAACATGGCAAACGAAAATGAGGGTGAAGGAATTATTAATGAGAATGAATATAGCAGATTAAAATTTGGCGCCGAATTTGATGAATTAAAAAACGAGCTAATTGGAAAGCTAGAGGGCCTTAAAAAAGAAATAGAAAACAAAGAAGAAGAAAAAGGAGATGGTAGGGCGGATATTATAGCATATTTAAATTCAATAAAAGATGGAGTTTATAGAGTTACGCTTGATCTTGATAAAGATAAACTACACGAAGATCAAGAAGAGAAAGCAAAACTGGAACTTTTTATTTTATTAAATGAGGCACTTGATGAATTAAAGGCAGAATTAAATGAACAAAATGTTTTTAGCAAAGAAGCATTAGAAAAAAAGGTTGGGGAAAAATTAAATGAAAGACAAGAAAGTGAAGTTAAAGGGCATTTAGAAAAAATGCTTAAAGAAATTGGTTTGATAAAAGGACAGGAAGAGAATTTAGTTAAAACAAATATGCCATCTCTTAGTAATGGAGGAAATCAGTCACTTAATGCTGAAGGAGAGGGAATAAATAATATGCTGGCAGTGCAGGGAATGATGAACAATATATAGATATAAATGCATTAGCTGTTGCCTTTGCTGATTTGCTTGTTGCAAAAGAGAGAATGATAAGAAGTAAGCATGATAAACATGTTATACAAAGTTCTGGCCAAATAATTAATAAGGTAAAATCTGCTTTGGCCAGTATGGAAGATGAAAAGAAAAAGGGTTTTTCAATTATGTTAGGTTATTAATGGCAGAAAAAAGAGAAGATGATAGTAGGAGAATATACAGGTTTTCAAGAGCATTAAGAAAGTATAGATGGCTTTTGCCAATATTCACTATTTCAACAACATTGGCCGCAACAACATTTCTAGTCAGTGGTTGCATTGTTGCTGGCATTTCATTATATAGCTTATCAGCAGTAGCAAGGGGCATATCATCTTATGTATCAACAAATGCATTATTAACAGCAACTCAAAGGCTTTATGCAACAAAGTTAAAGAGAAATAAAGAAAAAAGGATAGCAGCATGCCTTATATTTGATCATGAAAAAGCATTGAATAAGGCATTAGATGCATTAAATGAAGGCATAGGAGATAATACAGTGGAAAATATGGTTGAATATGCAGAAAATTACAGAAAATCAAAGTTTGCAAAACACATATTCTCAGCTCTTGTCGGCATTTCATTGGCATATGCTGGTTTAGCAAAAGCAACATGCTATGTTGATTCATTATCAAGCAAAATAGCAAGCATATCAACATTAAAAGAACAGCCAATAACAGCAATAAAAGAGGGGGCAAATGCAATAACAGATGATAGCATTTTTATAGCAAAGAAAGGAGAGGGCATATGGCATATATCAAGAAGAGCATTAGAATACCATTACGGAGAAGCATTTAAAGCATTGACTGAAAAAGAGAAAATAATGCTGATTGATAGGCTTAAAGATAAAATAATAGAAAACAAAGCACTATTTGGCTTGGAAGGGCATGAAGTAATAAATAGGAGTATAGAAAAAGGTGGGCCTTGGTTAAAGTTGGGTGCAAAAATAGATAATTTAACAGATAAAGAGCTAATAAATAAGGCAATTGGAAAATATGCGCATCTATTAGCAAGGAGATAAAAGGCTAAAAATAGGCAAAGTATTAAATAATTAATGTTATTATTTTTTATGCTCTTATTTGGAACAGCAGGCATTCCTTTATCTAGCGAAGGAAATGATACTGTAGCAGGGATAAAAAGGGTAAAGGAGCTTGGCTTGGGTGCAATGGAGCTGGAATTTGTAAGGAGCGTTTATGTAAAAAGTAATGAAGAAGCAGAGAGAATAAAACAGGAAGCAAAAAAGCAAAGCATAAGATTAAGCGTTCATGCTCCATACTTCATAAATCTCAATGCTTCAGAAAAAGCTAAATTAGAAGCAAGTAAAAAACGCATTTTAGATAGTGCAAAAGCAGCCTATTTATGCGGGGCAAATGATATAGCAATTCATTCTGGTTTTTATTTAGGGAATGAAAAATCAGCTGTTTATGAAAAAATAAAGCAGGCTTATAAAGATATAAGGAAGAAAATGAGAGAAATGGGCATAGATAGCATAATACTCAGGCCAGAAATGATGGGCAAACCAACCCAATTTGCTGATATTGATACAATAATAAGGTTATGTAATGATGTTGAAGGATTATTGCCATGTATTGATTACGCCCATTATCAAGCGCTTTATGGAGAAAAAGTAAATAACTATGATGGCTTTTGTGCATTACTTGATAAAATTAAGGATGGCCTTGGAAAGCAGGCATTAAAAAATATGCATATCCAGTTTTCCGCTGTTGAATATACAGATAAAGGAGAGAGAAACCACACTACATTTGATGAAGGAACGCTTAGATGGAAAGATATGGTAAAGACATGGAAGCATTATAAAATAGAAGGAATAGCAATAAGTGAAAGTCCAAATATAGAGGGAGATGCAATAAAAGCGATGTCAGAATATAAAAAGGCATGAAAATGTCAAAAACAGAATATAAATAGAAAATTTGCCTGCACTTGCTATTGCTTTTTATTCCTGCTTTATAACCACAAAATAACCACAAAATATTTAAATACTTTAAAACAATATTTAGCGTGGGAGGATGGAGAGGCGAATAGTGGTTGTAAAACCCCATGAAAATGAAAAAGAAGCTATAAGGCCATTTGAACTGCCCCTTTTAAAAGAGCTTAGAAAAGCTGGTTTTGATTGTATTAGAGCGAGAACAAGAAGCAGGTTTAAATTCTATACAAAAGCAAAGCAAGCTGTCGAGCAAAGATTTGCTAAAGAGAACAGGTTTTATTTAAACAGAATCCTTGAGTTTGTTTTTTCTTCTTTGGATTTTATGTCAAGGATGAGAAGAGCTTTGAAATTGAAAGAACATTATGGAATTTTAGAACTGCATTCATACAGGGCCAAAAGAGAAGATAATATAATGATATTTGGTAAGGAAGATTTAACAAATGCCATTGAAGATGCCATAACATCTTTTACAGAGATGGCACAAGCTATGTGCTCAGGAAAAGGCATTAAGGTCAAAAACCTTTTTGGCATATCAGGGCTGGAATTTGAGGAAACAGAAAGAGTTGAAAGTGAATTCATTTCAAATGTTTGCTCAGTTGCTTGTGGAAAGAACATAGAAGCGCTGTTAAAAGAACTTAGAACTTTACTAGATAGGTTTAAACTAGATAATCATAGCTTTAATATGATTGAATTTCCTGGAGTAATTGATGTAAAAGAGAGCTTGAAGAATGAGGGCATTGTATTTAATGGCTTTTCATCAAGGTTTGAGTATCTATATTTATGGTTAAAGTTAAAACAGATAGACGCAGAAAATTATGATATTGAAGAAGCTGCAAGGTTGGTTGCTTCTTTATATAAAAATAGACATTATTATGTTTCATAGCTATTTCTTTAAAAAAAGCAAAGGTTTTTAAATACATAAAATATCTTTTTAATTATGGCCCGTTGCTGTAATTCAGTAAGTGTTTTGTCTTTGAATATTAACACAGGTCATGGGCCATTCAAATCTTTTCATGAGAGATTAGAAAGAAAAGAGCTGGAAGAGAATTTAGATAAAATAGCATCTTTTTTGAGAAAGGCAAAACCAGAAGTTGTTTGCTTGCAGGAAGTTGATCTATGCTGGGATGGAACGCATTGCATAAATCAAGCATCTTATATAGCAGAAAAAGCTGGCTATAATTATTATGTCTACCATATTTTTCATAAGAAAATTGGCGTTCCATCATTTATAAATAGCCCAACAATAAGTTCTATATTTAATAGAGACACTGGAATGGCCATATTAAGCATTTATCCTATTACTGCTCATGGCTATTACAAGTTTGGTTCAAGTAAAAACAAGGCAGTTGATTGGTTGAAAAATATTATGAATGAAGCAAAAGGTTATATGTGGGCGGATATTGATAAGCAAGGGGTAATTTATACAGTTATAAATCTGCATTTAATAAATGATATAGTTGGCACTGTTATTGGCTTTTTAACTGGCAAATTCATATATAAAGGCGGGAAAATAAGGGAGAAGCAATTGACAACATTGTTAAGGCATTTAGATGAATTCTTTGGCAAGAAAAATGTAATTATAGCTGGCGATTTTAATTCTGTTCCTGAATCTTTGCAAGGTTGTTTTAGCAATAATATACATGGCTTAGAGGAAGATGATTATAGAGGGGACAGCACGTTAGAAATATTAAAATCCTATGCTGAAAGGACAAAAAGATTTTTGCTTTTGCCATTTATTTCATGCAGGAAGATTGATGAAGCAAGAGATTATTTTACTTATCCAGCAATTAAGCCACAAAGGCCAATAGATTATATATTCCCCCCTTATGCAAAATCTTATTGTGTATTAAAAGAGCTATTGTCTGATCACTTACCAGTATTTAGCGAGGCAGAGGTTTTGTCATGAAAAATGAAATAGATTTTTGGAAAATAAGATTGCCAGCCATAATTGGAAGAGTTCAAAAATCAAAGGAGAAGACAAGGCAGAAATGGATAAGCAATACTTCAAGACACGTTGAAAGACTTTTGAAAGCAGAGACAACAATAAGTGCTAGATTAGATGATATAACAGATGAAAGGGAGAAAGAGAGGTTAAGAAAAGAATCAGAAATATTAAGGCAAAAAATAAATCGTATAATAACGCATTTTCGTCAAATATGGCGTTTTTGGGAATGCTTGGAGGCCTTCAATGAAGAAAATGGCAAGAATTGGTTTAACTAAGCATAGCAAAGAAAAGCAAGAAAAAATCAATAAACTTAAAGGCATAACAAAGACAAGTAAGGGAAAAATAGAGCAGCGCCTTTATTTATCAGAAGGAGATTTTATTATTTATGGTTACAGGGATTTAGATGGAAAAATGATAGAGGGAAAATACAGCATAATATTGAAGCACAAAAATAATAAGATAGAGCAAATAATGATAGTTAAAACAAAAAATGGCAGAGAATTAATAGTAAAGCATGAGAATATTGATAAAATTCCTGATATTGCATATGACTAATATTATAAAAGATTTTTCTTAATAATCTAATTTATTTAGCAGGGGTCGCCAAGTCTGGTCAAAGGCGCAGGGCTTAGGACCCTGTCCCTTAGTGGGTTCGTGGGTTCAAATCCCACCCCCTGCATAGTAAGAAGGCAATGCCCTTATATATGCGCCTTCTTACAAACATCCCACCGCTATTATACGCTTGTTGAAGAAGGCAATGCCCTTATAAACATGCCTTCTTACAATCTTCCAACCCTTATTATAAACTTGTTGGGGAAGGCACTAAATTATTATTGGCTTGTGGAAGGTGGCGAGTTGGCTAAGAAATCCATTCTTATAATATCTGACATTTTTATCTTCTCCTTATATAATAAAGTCTGAGTTGGAAGGTAAAAGAATATGGAAGTTGGTTGTGGTAAGTCGGTTGATTAAATTATTGGCAGTTGATAAAGATTAAAGAAAGCTTATAAAACATCTATACTTGTTATGTTTTCATCTTTTTTTCCGCCTGTGCCTAATATTGATGGAGATTTAACCCCAACAATAACTGCAGTTACATAAATTTTGTCTTTCATATTATCATTTATTCTTGCCCCAAGTTTTACATTTGCATCTTCTCTTAATGATTCTGTTATGCCCTCCCCTATTTTAACAGCCTCGCCAAGCGTTAAATCCTCTCCTCCTTCTATGTGTATAAGGGCCCCATGTGCATCTTCATAATCAACTTCAAGCAATGGATGGTAGAGTGTATTTTTTACTGCATCCTCTACCCTGTTTGGCCCTTCTCCTTCTCCTAATGAAATCATTGCAAGTCCTCCTTTTCCTTGCACAATAGCCCTTAAATCAGCATAATCCATAGGAATTAATGATGGTAAAACAATGCTGTCAGATATGCCTTTTACTGCCCGATTCATAACATTGTCAGCAAGTTCAAAAGCTTTATCAACTGGTAAATTTGGAGCATATGAAAGGAGCTTATTATTGTCTATTACTATAAGTGTATCACATACTTTTGACATCCTTTCTATGCCTTTTAAAGCATTTGCAATCCTTGACCTCTCAAGTTTGAATGGATATGTAACAACACCTATTGTTATTGCCCCAATGTCCTTTGCTGCTTGTGCAACAATAGGGGCCGCGCCAGTGCCAGTTCCTCCTCCCATGCCAGCAGAAATAAAAACTAGCTCGTTCTCAGATAGGGTATTTTTTATTTCTTCATAACTTGTTTGAGCGCATTTCTCTGCAATTTCAGGATTTCCGCCAGCCCCAAGGCCCCTAGTAAATTCTTTCCCTATAAGTAATTTTTTGTGTGCATGTGTAACTTTTGTTAAATGCAATGCGTCTGTATTTAAAGCAATTGTTACTGCACTTTTTATGCCTGATTTATAAAGCCTTGTTATTGCATTGCATCCAGCTCCACCAACCCCAACAGCAGCAATTTTTACTTCTCGCATGATATATATTATAGTAATAATTTAATAAATTTATGCCTTATTATTTTCATGGCTATTGAAACGCAAGAAAATGAAAGAAATGGAGATAAATCAATGGGCAATTATAATAGAGAAATAGAATTAAAATGGCTTGAAGTTTGGGAAAAAGAACAAATATATAAATTTGAAGAAAATAACGATAATGTTTATGTAATAGATTCCCCACCACCATTTACTTCTGGCAAATTGCACATGGGCCATATGCTATCATTTACAATGTTTGACATAGCTGCAAGATATAAAAGGATGAAAGGATATAATGTTTTATATGCTCAAGGCTGGGATACACAAGGTTTTCCTACAGAAGTTAAAGTCGAGGCCAAGTATGGAAAACTTCCAAGGGAGGAATTTATTAAAAGATGTATTGAATGGACAGATGAGCACATTGCTTATATGAGATGGCAAGCAAAGAGGTTTGGCTTTTCTGCTGATTGGGATAGGGAATATATAACATATAAACCAGATTACCATAAAAAAATACAGCTTTCATTGATAATGATGTATAAGAACGGCCTTATATATAGAGAGGAGCATCCTGTATTTTTTTGCACTAATTGCGTATCTGCCATTGCAAAAGCAGAAACTGAAGATAAGGAGAGGGAGGCAAAGATTTATGATGTTGTGTTTGAACTTGATGGGAAGCCATTTATAATAGCAACAACAAGGCCAGAGCTTATTCATGCTGTTGTTGCAATAGCAGTTAATCCAAATGACGAGAGATATAGAAATCTTGAAGGAAAATATGTTATAACACCAATAGGAAAAAAAGTGCCTTTAATATATGATAATGATGTTGATATGGATTTTGGCACTGGGGCTGTTATGATAGCAACATTTGGCGATAAGCAGGATGTTATATGGTTTTATAGGCATAAATTGAATTATATAAAAGCGATGGATGAAAACGGCTTTATAATAAATTCAGGCGTAATAGATGGCATACACATATCTGAGGCAAAAAAAAGCATGGTGGAGTGGCTCAAACAAAAAAATCTCATTGTTGGAGAAAGGGCATTAAAACAGGTTGTAAAATTGCATGATAGATGCAAGCAGCCAGTCGAGATATTAATGTCAAAACAATGGTTTGCTAAATTAATGGATCATAAAAAAGGAATAGAGAAAGTAGCAAGAGAAATAAAATGGTATCCTGATTTTGGCATATATTATTTACTTGATTGGCTTAATACACTTGAATGGGATTGGGTAATAAGCAGACAGAGATATTGGGGCACGCCTTTGCCATTCTATTATTGTGAATCATGCAATGAAACGCAAGCAGCAGAGGAGCATGAGTTGCCATTTTATCCAGAAAAAGCAAGCAATAAAACATGTAAAAAATGCAAAGGCAAAATGATTCCAGAGCAAGCAACAGCAGATGTTTGGATAGACTCAAGCATAACGCCTTTGATAATAGCAGGTTGGCCTGAAAAAGGATGGGAAAAGCTTTATCCAAGTGATTTAAGGCCGCAGGGCATTGAAATAGTTAGGACATGGGCATTTTACACGGTTTATAGATGCTATATGCTGACTGGAAAGAGGCCTTTTAAAGCAATATTGTTGAATGGCAATGTCTTAGGCCCTGATGGAAGGAAGATGAGCAAAAGCCTTGGCAATGTCATAGACCCAATGCAACTTGTTGATCAATACAGCGCAGATGCAGCAAGGCTTTGGGTGGCATTAAGCGGGAATTTAGAAAAGGACAAGCCATTCAATTACCAGCAAATAAAAAGAGCACATTCTCTTGTTGTGAAATTATGGAATGCAGCAAGATTTATATTAATGCATGCTGATGCTGAAAATATAAAACATATAATGGAAAAAAACATGAAGCTCGAGCCAATTGATATGGCAATAATTGAAAAACTAAAAATGACGAGCCAAAAAATAAACAATAGCATGGAGTCATTTGATTATTACAATGCAATAACAGCATTGACTGATTTCTTCTGGCTGGATTTTTGCGATACTTATATAGAGATAGTGAAAAAAAGGCTGAAGGAAAATAAGAATAAAGAAGAAGCTTTATACACATTGTCTTATGTTTTTCAAAATATAATAAAATTATACGCCCCATTTGCACCTTTTATTACTGAAGAGCTTTATAGAAATGCATTTGCCAATGAAGGCAGTATACACAAAAAGCACTACCCATATTTTGATTCATATAATTATGCATATGTGCATTATTTCGATATGATGAAGAAGGCTTTATCAATGATAAGGAAAAAAACAAAAGAGATACAAGATAAAGGTAAAATAAATTTAGAAATTCATAAAAACAGAGAAAAAAATGAAATTTTGATAATACTAAATGGAGAAGAAGAGCATATAAGTGTTGATAATGAAATATTAAATGAAATAGAAAAAAATGGATTAATAGAAAAAGCAAAGCACGAATTAAATTATCTAATAAAATAAAAATCTACTAAAATAAAAATGTAAAATTACCTGCTAAAATAGAATTCTACCAATGTAACATTTTCAGTATCATTTGTAATAAAAAGCCTCTCTATTTTTGCTTGTCTTATGCCAATAATGCATTCTCCACTATCTGTTTTCCCATAAGATTGCTTGCCTATCTTTACGCATAAATTACCAGTAATGCTGAAATCATTAATGTAGCTTTCTACACTTTTTTTTATGTCTCTATCATTTTTTAGTATTGGAGTGTTGTTCACCAATATGCTGTAATTTTCATTTTCACTCGTTAATACAAGCATGTGTTTTATTGCTTCCCTTCTTATGCTTTCTATATTTGATGGGTCTTGTTCAATTGAATACTGCCAGTAAAGTAAAAGAGCACCAAAAGCAAGTATTGCTATAACGCCAGCAATAAGGACATCAAAAGAAAAATACTGGCCCTTTTTCATATTTTTCATGTTATCATTCCCTTAATTCAATCTCATTCATTTTAGTTGTTAAATTATAAAAAACAGAAACATTGAATGATGTTGCATTAATAATGAATACATTAGTATTTCTACACACATTAATATCACATATGCTACATACATTGCTTTCGCATCTTACAGGAAATTTCAATTCATTTGCTGTACTTATGTTGTAATCCTCTATTTCTAATATCAGTGTTGCATTTTTATCTTTATTTATTAAATATAATTTGTATTCTTTTGTCCCTATCCTTTTTGGCAATGTTATCGAATAAGTAAAGCCATCCCCGACAGAATAAGCAGAATTTAATACAAGCACAAACCTCTGCATTATCTCACTTGCTGCATTGTAATAAGAGCTTTTTATTTGTGCATTTCCATATGTATAAATAAGGTTATAGATAAAGAAAAATGCAATCAGGAAAATGCCCGAGAAAACGAGCATTTCAATAGCTATCTGCCCCTTCATTTGTTCCACCAATAATCAACCACCTATAGTTATATTTACATTACCATTATTAATAGAGCATGTAACATTTATATTAATAAACCCACTTTTTCTTTCTATAGTCCCGCCAACAATTTCTGCCTGTACATTTAACTTTCTTATATAGCTATTTGTTCCGCTAAGTTTAATATATAAATTTTTATTTTGATCGTTGAATATTGTAAAGTTAACTTCTCTTGGAAAAAAAACCTGCACTATTTTATTTGATGGGCATGATGAGAAAGCCTCTTCTATACCAGTTTTTATCTTAAATAAAGCCAGGTTTTCTTGCTCATTCATTATCTGCTCTTGTTTAATCCTATCTTGTGATAAGAGTAAGAGTGTTAAAGGTATGAATATAACAAGAAAAAGTACTAAAACAGTCAAGAATTCTACGCTGAACTGGGCTTTTTTTATTTTAGCAACCATTTTTAGCATCTTCCCATTTGCAAGATATGTTTTCCAACCCTAATGTTTGTGCCAAATCCTTGCTTATAGCAAATCTTCCTATACTTAAATCAGATCTTTTACACATGCTAGCAGTTTTACATCCTGGAAAACCTTTAATGACTAAAATATCATTAGGAGTAAAGCTCTTGTTATACTCATAATCTGCCCTGCTAATTGGTATTAAATCATTCCCTGCTCTTTTTGTAAATTCCTTTGTTATTATGAATGAAAATATTCCTTTCTCACTGTCTTTTTGCTCATATCCATTTACAAGCATTCTTTGGAAGAAATTTGGTGGAGCAAGATCATGCTGGCCAGCCCATTTTACATAATAGCCATTTATTACTATATCTCTTGCTAATTCTATATCATATACACTTATATTTTTAAGGTCATATTTTCTATTTCCAAGTTCATCGTCATTGGCATCGCTGGCATTTACATTTGTTAATATCAAGTAATAGTTCCCATCTTTCATATTTGTTATCATTTCATTGTATAAGCTTTCATTTAACAACAAAAACATCTCATCAACTTTTTTGTTTTTTAATACAATTTCACATCTCCTACTGCTGCTTACATAAAAGTCAATTGCATTGAACATTTCTTTTTCATACTCTTTACCATCACAAGGATCACGAGGATTATTGCTGCTTATTGTTATATTTTTCCCTGTCCCATTTACTATGAATCCTTCTGTGCCGAAATTAGATATTTCATTAAAAGAGCCATAACTAATGATTGGTTGTAATGAATCATAATTTGGCTCTTTTCTTAATGAGCCATAAACCCAGCTTTGGCCAATGCCCTCTATTTCTGTTTTGCTTATTTTTATATTTTTCTTTTGATAAATTAAATTTATTGACGGGAATGTTTCTATATTATCCTTAAATACAACGCCCCTTGATATGTTATTGTAGCCATTGCTCTTTAATATGCCATTAACAAGTGCATCAGGCATGCCATCTATTGTTATATTTGTATATATATTAAATGACCCCTTTAAATAAGATTGCTTTGCTTTATCTCTTATTGTAATATTGTATGTAGTATTAATTTCAACTGTCCCGTAATTCTTTAATAAAATTGTTGTTTTGCCTTTTGCATCTCCCTGCTTTGATGCTGATATGCTATAATTTAAATCAGAAACATTGAATTCTGCTATTTCAAGACCGACATTTTTCATGCTGTCATTTAAATCTTTTATCAAGCCAGTCAAATTAAATGTTGAATTCAGCCCTATAGAGTCATTAAAGTATGAGCTATTTGCACTGCCATAAATCATAAGCTCATACAATGCCTTTACTACATTAGTTGTGTTTTCTCCATTTTCATTATCTGGATTTATTTTATGCTCTGCTGTATGATTAGCTAGCTTATATAAATTATCATATAACAAATCTTGTGTTAATTTCTCAAGCGCATCTTTATTTAATGGGAGAAACTTTGCCTTATAGCTCTCTAACTTTATAGATTCAGAATAGCTGAGCCTTGTTTGTTCTATTTCAGCCATTTTTATTGCTAGTAATGAAGATATGATGATTAATGCAATAATTGCAGCAAGAGAAAGGAAAAATCCCCTGTAATTTTTATAATTTTTATTAAACATACGAACCACATATTCACGCATTATATTTATAAATTTCTATAAATTTCTACGCCCTATCTTCTACACCAGTTTTCTACACCCCTATTTCTATTGTTGTATAATTTAATACGACCCTGCCTATATTTGCAGTTGTGTTCTTCTGGCTGCAAAATGGGTCTGGTTTGTATAAATAATCTTCTTTCACATAATTTATAATCAAATAGTTATCTTTTACAAGCCCGATATCTGCATTTTTCTTTTTTTCTGCTTCTTCAACTCCGCCTTCAGCAGTCAAGCAGGTCATTTTGAAATTGTATTTTTTTGGTATAGCATTATTTATAGTATCACAGTTTATTGATGATAATTTATTTGTTATTGTATATGCATTTATATTATAAGCATCAAGCGATAAGATCTTTAATTGATATATTACTGGCTCATTCAATGCCGTGAAGCCAGAAAATGAAATAAGCGTTGATATAATGAATGTTATTATGATAAGTGCTATGAATGCATCTAATGAATAGATAAATGCCTTAAAATGCCAGTTTTTAATTTTCTTATTGCTATTATTTTTGTTTTCCATAACATAAAAAATACAGCATAAAACATTTAAAAAGCATGTGCAAACTTTATGAAAGCTTTATGAAAGCTTGAAATGTTATCAAAATTTACTAAAACTGATAATAAGAAAAAATTAGATAGATTTTTAAATATTTCCCTATAATAAAAAATAACGCTTTGCTGCATGCTGCCTTGTGCGGGTGGTGTTATTGGTAAAACAAAAAAGAGCAAGAGAAGGAACAGAAATATTAAACTATTTTTTGAATCCTAAAGTTGAAGTGTTAGATGAAAAAGAAAAAGAGGCAGTGTTAAAGAAATTTAATATAACAGAAGATAAGCTGCCAAAAATAAGAAAAACAGACCCATTGGCAAGGGCCCTTGATTTAAAAGAAGGTCAAGTGATAAAGATAATAAGAGATGATGGAACAGGAGAATATGTATATTATAGAATATGTGTTTAAGCATATTTATAGGCATATGCATTTAAGCACATTCATTGCATGTTTGCATGCATTTCATGTTTGGATGCATTTTAAGCATGCAGCATAAAGCTTTGTAAATAAGTGCCGATATGGTGTATAAAGTATGGCCTGGCCGTATGGCCGTATGGAGCATTTATGAAAAAGAGGTTGGATGCATGAATGAATATGATATTATTGATGGAATTGATGGAATATTAGAACATGGAATTGATGGAATATTAGAACGGGATTGGGAAAATGGAATTGCTTTTGCCTTAAATGGCAGTGTATGGCATGGTGTATGGCATATTGATAAATGGCTATATGCTCTTATGCATTATAATCATATTATGCATTATAATATTTCTGCCCGCAATATTTTTTATGCCCATAATAAATATGATGGGTATGGTTGGTATGATGGGCTTATATTGGGATTATTTATGGGGGCGATTATTTCTTAATGGGTGAAAATATGAAAGATGAATTAATTGAAGCATATTTTAAAGAAAACTCTCTTGTAAAGCAGCAGATTGATTCATTTAATAGGTTTTTAACACAGGGATTGCAATCTATAATTGATGATGTTGGAATAATAAAAACAAACGTTGAAGGATTTGAAATTAAGCTTGGTAAAATAAGGGTTGAACCGCCAAGGTTTTATGAGATAAAAGGCGGGTATAGGCAAATACTTCCAGCAGAGGCAAGATTAAGGAATTTAACATATGCAAGTCCATTATTTTTAGAGATGATACCAGTGCATAATGGTGTAGAGCGTTCATCTCCTATAGAAGTTTTTATAGGAGAACTGCCAATAATGCTAAAATCTAAAGTTTGCTATCTATCACAGATGACAAAAAATGAACTCATAGAAGCAGGGGAAGACCCTCTTGATCCTGGAGGGTATTTTATCATAAATGGAACAGAGAGAGTACTTGTCAGCTTAGAAGATTTAGTATTGAATAAAATACTGGTAACAAAAGAAAAAGAGGGCGAAGTTGTTGCAAAAATATTTTCAACAAGAAAAGGTTTTAGAGCAAAATGCAGTATAAAAAGAACAAAGTCAGGGCATTGGGTGCTTGATTTCCCATCAGCTCCTACAAAAGGAGTTAGTTTGATGCCAATACTTTATGTCTTAGGGTTTGAAAAAAATGTAGAAAGCCTTTTTGACATGTCAATGATTGAAGTTGCAAACGATGTTGCATTTAATAAACATTATGATGCGATAGATGAGCCATATAAAGAATGGCTTTCAAAAAAATTGTCTCCAGGCCAGCCAAAGGAATACAGAGACCAAAGGATGTGGCACTTGCTTGATGAGTATTTACTCCCGCATTTAGGCAATACAATAAATGACAGAAAGAAAAAGGCATTTTACCTTGCAAAAATGGCTCAAAGGACAACTCTTGTTGCTCACAAAAAGCTTATTGCAGATGACAGAGACCATTATGGGAATAAGAGAGTCAAGCTTTCTGGAGAGCTTATGGAAGAACTTTTCAGGCATGCATTTAATTTCTTGACAAGAGATATTGTATATCAAGCAAGCAGGGTTGATGTAAGAGGAAGAAAACTGCAAGTCCATACATTGGTAAGGCAGGATGCATTAACTGACAGAATTTTATATGCAATGGCAACAGGCAATTGGATTGCTGGCCAAACAGGAGTTAGTCAATTACTTGACAGGGTAAGCTGGTCAGCAACAATAAGCCATAGGAAAAGGCTTATATCGCCATTGAGCAAAAGACATCCTCATTTCCTGGCAAGAGATTTACATGGAACTCATTATGGCAGGATATGCCCTGCAGAAAGCCCTGAAGGCATAAGCATATCACTTGTAAAAAACTTTGGCCTTATTGCAGAGGTAACAACTGGAGTGGAAGAGAAGCCAATTATTGATATATTAAAGAATTTTGGCATTTTAAATGAAGTTCAAAATCCTAGTAAATATGCTCATATTTATGTTAATGGCGATTTCATAGGATTTTATCAAGATGGTAATGCATTAGCCCAGAGATTGAGAGAAAAGAGAAGAAATAATGAGATAGATAGTCAAGTGAATATTTATTATAGAGAAAAGACAAACGAACTTTTTATAAATACTGATAGAGGAAGAGTGAGAAGGCCTTATATAGTAGTAAAAGAAGGGAAGCCATTAATAACGCAGGATATTCTAAAAAGATTAGTTCAAGGCCAGCTTAGTTGGAGCCATTTAGTTAGAATAGGCGCTATTGAATATTTAGATGCTGATGAGGAAGAGAATGCATTTATAGCATTTGATGAGAGTAAGATAACAAAAGAGACAACACATCTTGAAATTGATCCAGTAACAATAATGGGTTTTGTTGGTTCATTAGTGCCATTTTCAAATTACAACTCAAGCCCAAGGCTTACTATGGCTTGTGCCATGCAAAAACAAAGCCTTGGGTTGTATGCTTCAAACTTTAATCAGAGATTTGATACAAAAGCATATGTCATGTATTACCCCCAACAACCAATTGCTCAAACTGCAATATATAAAACATTGAATTTGAAGAGAAGAGCAGCAGGCCAGAATTTTGTTGTTGCATTAACTAGTTATAGGGGCTGGAATATAAGCGATGCTCTCGTAATAAATAAAGGGGCAATAGACAGAGGCTTGGGAAGGGCTATGATGCTCAGGACTTATGAAACAGAAGAAACTACATACCCCTCAGGACAAAAAGATTATATTGAAGTGCCATCTCCAAAGGTTGAGGGCTACAGGGGGGAAGAAGCTTATAGACATTTGGATGTTGATGGAATTGTTTTCCCTGAAAGCATTGTTGATGAAAAAGATGTTATTGTTGGAAAGGTATCACCCCCAAGGTTTTTGGAAGAGGTCTCAATATTCGGTCTTGTTGAGGAAAAAAGAAGAGAAAATTCCCTTGTTGTTAAAGCAGGAGAAGGCGGGAAGGTCGATAGCGTATTGATCGCAGAAGGGCCTTCAGGAAATAAAATAGCAAAAGTAAGGCTTAGAATTGAAAAAGTGCCTGAGATAGGAGATAAGTTTGCTTCAAGGCATGGACAGAAAGGCGTTATTGGCCTTGTTGTAAATCATGAAGATATGCCATTTACTGAATCTGGCGTAGTGCCTGATTTAATAGTTAATACTCATGCGATCCCTGGCAGAATGACAGCAGGGCATTTGCTAGAAATGCTTGGATGCAAAGCAGCATGTTTGAAAGGCGAGCTTCTTGATGCAACGCCATTTAGAAATACAAATGTGCAGGAAATAGAAAATATTTTAAAAGAGCATGGATTTGAAGAAAGGGGAGAAGAGTGGCTCTATGATGGAATAACAGGAGAAAAAATGAAAGTAAAAATCTTTGTTGGCGTTATATATTATCAAAGGCTTCATCATCTTGTTAGCAATAAGATGCATGCAAGAAGCAGAGGGCCAGTCCAATTACTAACATTGCAACCAACAGAAGGAAGGACTAGAGAAGGCGGCCTTAGATTTGGCGAGATGGAAAGAGACACATTAATAGGGCATGGAGCAGCAATGTTATTGAGAGAGAGGTTACTTGAAGAGAGTGATAAATCGATACAGCTCGTATGCAAAGAATGCGGAGCCCTAGCATATGTTGACCATGTTAAAAAGCAAAACACATGCCAGCTTTGTAATAGTTCTAATGTTAAAGAAGTTGAAATAAGCTATGCATTCAAACTTTTGCTTGAAGAAATAGAGGCATTGAACATATTCCCTAGGCTTATTATAGATAAAAAAGTTGAAATATTAGGAGGCGATTAAATGTTGCATTATAACCCAACTGAATATGATGTCATGCATATACGCTTTAGTGTTTTCTCTCCAGAAATGATAAGGAGCATGAGCAAAGCAAAGATAACAGTTCCAGATACATACGATGATGATGGCTATCCTATTGAATCTGGATTAATGGACCAAAGGCTTGGTGTAATAGATCCAGGATTAAAGTGCAAAACTTGTGGGGGAAACTCAAAGCAGTGCCCTGGGCATTTTGGGCATATTGATTTAGTCAGACCTGTTGTACATCCACATTATGCAAAAGAAATATTGAGAATATTAAATCTTGTTTGTCTTAAATGCTCCTCTTATATTGCAGATGAGAAGAAATGCCCAAATTGTGGGGAAAATAAGAAGATTGTTACATTGGAAAAGCCGACAACATTTTATGCTGATAAGAATGAAATTTTCCCGACAGAAATAAAGGAGATATTTGAAAAGTTTAATAATGAAACATTAGCAAAGCTTGGTTATAATAATCCTGAATATGTAAGGCCAAGTTGGTTTATATTGACTGCTTTACTAGTTCCATCTGTGAAAATGAGGCCATCAATAACACTTGAAACAGGAGAAAAAAGCGAAGATGATTTAACACACAAACTTGTTGAAATCATAAGGGTTAATGAAAAACTTGAATCTAATATAAATGCAGGCGCACCACAATTAATAATAGAGGATTTATGGAAACTTTTGCAGTATCACGTAACAACATATTTTGATAATGAGACTGCAAACTTGCCACCAGCAAGGCATAGGAGTGGGAGGCCATTAAAAACAATAGCACAGAGGTTAAAGGGTAAAGAGGGAAGGTTCAGATACAATTTAAGTGGAAAAAGAGTTAACTTCTCTGCAAGAACAGTAATAAGCCCAGATCCTATGATAAGCATGGTTGAAGTTGGAGTGCCATATGCTATTGCAGAAGTTTTAACTATCCCGCTGCCAGTCACAGAATGGAATTTGCAATATATAAAAGAGCATATTAAACAAGATAGAGAACCAAAAATTGTTTATGCGATAAGAAAAGATGGCATAAGGATAAAAATAACAGAGCAATCAAAAGATAGGGTTATTGATTCATTATCTGTTGGCTGGGTTGTTGAAAGGCAGTTAAAGGATGGAGACATTGTGCTTTTTAACAGACAGCCAAGTTTGCATAGAATATCAATGATGGCGCATGTTGTAAGGTTAATGCCTGGCAAAACGTTTAGGATAAATCCACTTGTTGTTGTGCCTTATAATGCAGATTTTGATGGAGATGAAATGAATTTGCATGCAATACAGACAGAAGAAGCAAAAGTTGAAGCTCATGAATTGCTCAAGGTTGAAAAACAGGTTATGTCCCCAAGGCATGGCAGGAGTATAATTAAATTTAATGAAGACCACATAACTGCTTTATACATGCTTACAAGAGATGATGCCTTATTTACAAAACATCAAGCATCAAGATTGCTTTACATTGCTGGCATAGCAGAAATGCCAAAACCAGATAATGGAAAGCTTTATTCTGGCAGGTTGATATTCTCTATGATCTTGCCACCAGGCATTAATGTGCATGAAAAAAGCAAAGTAGGAAAAGATGTAATAATAAAGAATAGTAAAATGCTGCAAGGAACACTTGATGAGAAAATCATAAATCAATCGATATTAGAGCAGATATATACAAAACACGGGCCTGAGATAACAAAGAATTTCATGGATGCAGCCACAAAAATTAGTTTGGAGTATTTAACAATGCATGGATGGTCAGTTAGTTTTAGAGATTATACATTAAGTGATAAAGGAAAGCAGAAGATAAAATCAATACTTGAGAAAACTGATAGGGATATAGAATCTTTAATAAATGCTTATAAAAATAAGACCCTTGATCCTGCTCCTGGCATGACATTAAGGCAAACATTGGAATCTCTTATAATGAATTTAACCTCAAAGGCCAGAGATGAAGCAGGTTTGGTAGTAGAAGAGGATTTGGGAAAAGATAATCCATCAATAATAATGGCCAAGATAGGATCAAGAGGAAATATATTGAACGCAATACAGATGTCAGCCTTTGTTGGGCAACAAGCAATAAGGAACAAAAGGCCTTATAGAGGATTTTATAAAAGAGTGCTGAGTGCATTTAGGCAAAAGGATATATCAGCAAGACCTTTGGGCTTTGTTTATTCAAGCTTTTCAAAAGGGCTTGAGCCAGATGAATTTTTCATGCACTCAATTGGAGGAAGAGATTCAATAGTTAATAAAGGAATAAGAACAGCAAGAAGTGGTTATATGCAAAGAAGGCTTATAAATGCATTGCAAGATCTCATTGTTGATGATAACCTTTCAGTCATTGATGCTGAAGGGAATATAATACAAACGATATATGGCGGGGATGGCAAAGACCCAATGTATAGTGGGGTTGAAGAATATGAAGAGAGCCCGAAAGAGGACGATGTTGATACAGCAGCAGCTTAATAATGGTGGATAAAATGGCAGAGAAAAAAGAAAAATACTATGTTGCTCCTGGCGAAGCAGTTGGTATTGTTGCAGCGCAAAGCATAGGAGAGCCAGGAACGCAGATGACAATGAGAACATTCCATTTTGCAGGTGTTGCTGAGCAAGTGCCAACTGGATTACCAAGGCTTATTGAACTGCTCGATGTAAGAAAAGTGCCGAAAAGGCCAGTTATAGAAATACATTTTAAGAGCGAGTATGCAAAAAGCAAGGCAAAATTAGAGGCGCTATTAGAAAAAATAGAAGCCATATACATACCAGACATTGCAAAAGTTATTGAGAGAATGGATAAAGGGCTTGTGATGTTGAAAATAAATAAGAAGAAAGCAAAGCAAAGACATGTAAAAGCGCATGAGCTGATTGAAGCATTAAAAGGAGAGAAAATAAAGAAATATAAGAATGGGATCATTGCAGTCTATCCTGATAAAAAAGACCCTGCAAGCATTAGAAAATTGTACAATTCAATTTTAAGGAGACTTGTAAAAGGCATTGATGGCATAACAAAATCAGTCATTGTTTTTGAGAATGGGGAATATTTTGTCAGAGCGAGTGGGTATAACATAAGTGGTGTGCTGAAGCTTGATGAGGTTGATAAAACAAGGGTTTATACAAATAATATTAAGGAGATAGAAGAAGTTTATGGAATAGAAGCTGCAAGGGCTGCCTTGTTAAGAGAGATAAAGCAAGTTCTTTACATGCAAAAGCTCTATGTTGATATAAGGCATATTATGCTCACTGTTGATGCTATGTGCTTTGACGGGACGATAACAAATATTGGTAGGCATGGGCTTGCTGGCAATAAAGCAAGCGTATTAGCAAGAGCAGCATTTGAAGAAACTGTCAAGCATCTTGTTAATTCAGCAAAAAATGCAGAAATAGAAAAGCTTAAAGGAGTTACAGAAAACATTATTATAGGCAAAACAGTGCCAATAGGAACTGGCAGAATACTGCTTGAATTTACACCACAAACAAGAAAAAATAAAGAGGGATAAACATGGCAGAAAAAGAAAGTAAAGAAGTAAAAAGAGCAGTCAGAAAAAGAGAAAAAAAGGAAAAAATAGGTGATATAGAGAAAAAAATATCTGTTTTGGTCGAAACAGGAAAAATATTGGTTGGAACAAGAAAGTCAATAAAAGCATTGTTAACAGGCAATCCAAAACTTGTTATATACGCCTCTAATATAGATGAGCAAAAAAAGGATGAAATAAAAAAACTTGGAGAGAAAGCGAGCGTAAAAACAATTGAGTTCAATGGCAGTTCAATACAGCTTGGAAAATTATGCGGGAAAATATTTCCAGTAAGCGTTTTGGTTGCACTTGATTTGGGAGAAGCTGAATTTTAGCAAGTGAAAAAATGCAGGAAATATCAGAAACTGAGCTAAAACTCTCTAATTTTTTTACTGAATTTACTGGCGTTATTCCATCCTTAGTTGTTGCTTTAAATGATGCAGTTGCTTTTGTTGTTGATAAAAGGGTAATGTCAAAAGTACTTGGCAGAAATGGGAAAAATGCAGAAATAATGGCAAGAAAAATAAATAAAAAAGTATATATTTTTGCTGATGCAAAAGAGCTTGAGCCATTTGTCAGGAATTTATTATCAGATGTTAAGATCATTGCATTGGATATAAATAGAGTTATGGACAAAGATTTTGTAACTGCATTCATAATGGAAAAAGATAAATCAAGAGTTATAGGCAAAAACAAAGCAAGAATACGCCTTACAGAAGAGCTTTTAAAAAGAAAATTCAACGCAATGTTTTATTTGAGAACTAAAGTTATTTGATATGAGTTGGTAATGTAAAGGTAGTGCAAAAAAGTCTGGCAAATTTTTTATTTCATTTTATTGAATCAAAATGCTTCTTCGCTCCATTAAAATTCCTCAGCAAGAAATACAGCATTAATATTCTTACAAAAAATAAAAGTTGAGAAATTAAATTCTAGGCAAAAAATAAAAAATAAAAAATTCTAGGAGTTAGAAAGATATTTATTGCACTCCAGTTGTCAATACTTTGAATGATACCCTTGCTATTCTGCTTTCTACAAAGTCAGTGGTAAAGTTATATTTTATTATTACAACTCCTTGAAAATCTTGATTTTGCCCCATTTGAAGTCTTGTTTTTGTTCCTTGTTCATAGCATGGCACATTCTTTAATTCTATTGTCTGGCCTGGGCTTAATTGAACTGTGCTTACTCCTGGCTGTAGGCCAGAACTGACTACATCTTTTATAGAGCTAAATGGTTCATTACCAGTAAATTCACTTCTAACGCATGTTATGTTTATCAAATTTATTGCTTTATCCTTTTGATTTATAAACCTAAAAGAAACATTAACGCTTCTATCTGTTCCAGAAATCTTTGTAGTAGCAATTAAATCAGAGCATGTAAACCCTTGGTCTGCAAGGCAGAACTCACCAGAGCTTCTAAACCTAGTCAAATAAAAGACTAATGCACCCAAAACTATAAGAATAACAAATATGGCCCACCCATATGTCATTAAAAATTCTATTGCTGCCTGTGCTTTTTTCATATGACCACCAAATTATTTAATATAGGAATATTAATAAATGTTTGCTTTTATATACTTGCTTACACTTAAATAACCTTTAATTCACTCAATGCCCAATCAATGCTAATCAATGCCTTAATCAAATAAATTATAAGAGAAGAATACAAATATGAAATACCAAGGGAAATAAAAACCAAAAGAAATACAAGCTAAATTAAGCGGAACAAAAGATGAAGAAGGGAAAAATGCATTAAAGATAATAGTAATAATAAAAGATAAATCTGGGAGAGAAATTCTAGGCCTTAAAAGAGTTCAATGAAAAACTTCAATGAAATACTATATAAAAAGATAAAAAAAGAAATTCTTGATGAAAAGGAATTAATAGAAATAATAAAAGCAATTAAAGAATGTGATGCAAAATATATTGAGAAAATTTTCTCTTCTTTGTGATGTTGTGATTTAATTGTGACGTAATTATAAATTATAAATTATAAATATAAAAACAGCATATAAAAATTTAAATAATTAAACCATTACTCTAAGATACATATATAGGCTAACAGGGACAAACTAGTAAGGAAGGCAAAAAGAACAAAAGAGGCAGCGGGAATAATGCAACAACATAAAATGATAAATGAAGAACAATTAACAAGAGCAGAAGATACGCTATTGATATTAACCAATGTTGAGCATTAAACTGCTTACAAATGCTGTTGCAATGAAGAAAATGATATATGCTGTTATCAGCATCAATGGAAAGAATCTAAATGCCTGTCTTTTTGTGCCAGTATAAGCTACACTTACAATGAAGCTTGCTATGAAAACGTTTATGAATATTGTTATAATAGAAAACCACAGGAATTCCCTTGATGAAAATGGGGGTTTTGATAATGATATATTTATACCTCCAACACTTGTTGTTTGCTGGCCTGAAGTAAATGTAAATGTTTTTTCCAGAGTTTGTATAAGCATATTTGTAACAGCCAATACTGCAGGCACACCAATAGATGACGCAAAAATAAGAAATATGATAGAAACAAGCAGGCTTGTTCTTATCTCTTTTTTACTAATGATTATATCTCTCGCCTCATCAGCAGTTTTTTCCAAAACAACAGCAAGCTCACCACCAGATTTTAATGCCTCTTTTATCATGCTTAAAGTCCTTGATAATATTGGAGAGTTAAACCTTTTGCTTAGATTATCTAACGCTTTGTCCATTGGCGTGCCAGCAAATGCCTCCTTTATGCTTGCTTTAACCTCAATAGATAATATGCCAAATTCTGGTTTTGCTGCTTGCCATAATGCCTGCTCTAATGTCATCCCGCCCCTTATATTTGATGAAACTAAAGAAAAAAAGTCTGGTAAAACAGATTCAACAGCATTTCTTCTCATATCTGATTTAAATACATAATAACCATAGATGAGAGTTGCAATAAAGAAATACAAAACAATGCCGAATATTGAGTAAATAATGAAGGACAAAACCTGTATTTGTGCTTGTTCTTTTGTAATATCTGATGCTATGCCATAAAATATTTCATTAATTGGCTTGAATAGAAATAATAATATGAATAGCATGGCATAAATCAATGTTAAAACAATTGCAATGCCAATGAATGTATCTCCATCTATGCTAGAACCAGATTGTTTTATAAATGAATCAACATCATTAACAGTTTTTTCAGGCATTAATCTACCTATTGTTTTTAATATCTCCATAATATCAGTCCATTATTGCATATCTTGGTCTTGTGCTGTCAACTGCAGCCAGGAAAAGAAATTGTATAAGAGCCAATACAACAGCCACTCCAAGCAAATAAACAAAAGGCATTGAAAGGCCTGTTTGCGGGGAAAATGATAAAAATACCATCAAGAATACAATGCCCAAAGCAGGTAGTATAACGCCAATAATAAGATAAAACATGACAAGCGGGTTAAGCTTTTGTCCATATTCCTTTATTTCAAGAAACTGCTCTTTTGATATCTGATTGACAACGGCATTTAAGCTTGCAGCTATATCAGCTCCTGATACAACAGCATTTGCTAATTGTATTAAAACCCTTTTTAATGCTGATGATGGCGTTTTTTCTGCAGCATCCCTCAAAACAAATGTTAAAGGCTCTCCTAATGAAACCCTCTCAACAATTCTTTTGAATTCTTTACTTACCCTACCATAACCTTTTGTCAATCCAACCATTGCATCAAAAAGCGTTGAACCAGAAGAGAGCGATATTATTAAATGCTTCACTGCAAATACAAGATCGTAATCTATTTCTTTCTTTCTCCTCAATAGCAATACATCAACACTATTTATGCTGACGAAATAAAATATTATGAATAAAAATACAAAAAGCACAGAAAAAACAATAAGCATTAATGATTCTGATGTTATTACTGAATAGCTCCATAAAAAAAGTCCAGCAACAGCACTTATGAATAAAGACATTATAAAAGATACGAAAATCACATTATCAAAATACTGCTCTGGTGTAAATACACTTTCTGCAGCAATAAGTTTTTTCCTTAAATCTGGGTAATATGGTAATAAGAGATCAGAAATTTTTGATATTATTGGCAATCTTATCATGAAAATGCCTCCTTTGCTTCTTGCTCATTCATGCCCATCTCAATAGCAATAAGCTGTTTTGCTCTTTTGATTGCATCTTGTTTTGATATTTCCCCTCTTAAATAGCTGTAAAATACTTTTCTGTCTTTTGCTCCGAGTTCATGCAAAAGCTGTGCCTCTTTCATTGCATTTATCTTTTCCATTATCTCTTCTCTCTTTGTTTTTTTCTCTTCCACAATTTGCTCTTGCTTTACTTCTTCTGATATAATTTCTTTTTTCTCTTTCGTTTCTTCTATAGGCATTGCTACAATTTCTTCCTTTACTTCTTTTTTCTCTTCTTTTTCTTTTGGTTTGTATTCATTTACTAAATTATCTATTGACGAGTAATCTGGCTCTTTTAATGGAACTTTGATCATTTCTATAATAGCATTGTGCATTGTTTTTAAATAATCCTTATATTCATTTGCTGCTGCCTTTATTGCTTCATAAAGTTCTTGCTCACTCATATGCTGCTTTTGTTCATTTGCCGCTGCCTTTATTGTATTTACCGCCTTTTCTATATCATTTTTTAACATTGTTTCTATCTGTTTTTCATTATCTTCTTTTCCTTTACCCTCTATTAATGCCTTTATTTTCTCTATCTCAGCCTTTATAACAACTCTTTTCTGCTCTTGCTTTTCTTTGAGCAATTCAGTTGTTAATTGTATTAGCTTAGCAGATAATTGAGATTTTGATAACCCCTCATAACTTGTTTTTAATGTTTCAACTCTTTTATTTGCTTCTTCTAAGGCTTGCTCCTTTTTCGGTATGCTCAAACCAAGGCCAGGCTTTTCTTTCATATTATCCTTCATATTATCTTTTTTAAATGGCATTTCCTTTTTTAAGTTATCTGTTTCTATTTTTTCCATCCTTTCTATTTTTTCCGCAACCTTTGCTTCTTCCTTTTGTTCTTTTTTTTGTTCCTTCCCATATTCAGGCTTTTCTGTTTTTGTTTCTACTTTCTCTTCCTGAGTTTTTTCTTTTATTTCAGCAATCTTGGCTTCTCTTTGTTGTTTTACATTAGCATATGCAGCCTTTCCATAAGCAGTAATGAGCTTTTGGCTCTTTTCTATATTCTGATAAATATTTAATAAATCTGCATATAGCAAAACATTAATTTCTTCTTGCACTAAATAAGAGCCTTGCTCTCTTTCCAGCTTACCGCTTGTTATTTTTGATTCTTTTATGATTTTCAATGCTTCATTAAAATTCATTGAAACACCCATTGCTTATCTTTCTCAGCCGCATTTACAACTTCTTCTGGATAGCTATAATATGTGCTTACTATATGCCCTACTTGGTCTATGTCAAAATATTTCTTATTTACCATCCAATTTAATATTACTGATTTTTCTTGAATATCTGCTTTTATTTCTTTTTCATTAAGCCCTGCATAAAGCTCAAGTAAATTCGCTATTCTCACAAGATTTCCAGATTTTATTATTGTATCCTTTCCTGCATCCCATCTGTATATGTTGTTTAATTTTCCATTCTTTAATACTTCTGTAAATTCAAGCGTTCTCCTTAAATTGTATCTTCTATGCCTGAATTGAACAACAATGCCTGCAACTGCATCAAGCACTTCATTTGGCAAGCTTATAGGAGGAGTTGTTAATCTTGTTATTGTTTGCTCGCTATTATCAGCGTGTAATGTTGCATAGACACTATGTCCAGTATGCATTGCTTCAAACATGACTTCTGCTTCTTTTTGCCTCCTTATTTCTCCTACAATAATTCTATCTGGCCTCATCCTTAAAGAGTTAACGAGCAAATCAAGCATTGTTACTTCTCCCTTTCCTTCTGGATTTGGTTCTCTTGTTACTAATGGCACCCATTGCAAGTATTTAGGCAATGTTAACTCCCTTGTATCTTCAATTGTTATTACTCTCTGATTTGCTGGAATAAAGCCGGCTATTGCATTAAGAAATGAAGTCTTCCCGCTTCCAGTGCCACCAGAAACTATTAAGGATAGCTCATTCTGTATGCAGAGCCATATCAGTGCCATGACTTCTATGCTTATTGTATCAGATGCTATAAGATTTGTGACAGTCCAAGGATTTCTCGAGAATTTTCTTATTGTTAATGTATTGCCATAAGATGATATGGGGAACAATGTGGCATTAACTCTATCCCCAGTTGATATATGTGCGTCAAGCAATGGGTTTAAAATATTTATCTGCCTACCAACCTTTCTTGCTATGAATGCAGCATAATTATATATTTCCTCATCATCTTTCATTTTCAAGTTTGTTCTGCACCACCCGAATTTTTTGTGATAAACCCATATATTATCATTTGGTCCATTCACGACTATTTCTTCAAGCATCTCGTCAGAAACAAGTATATCAAGATCACCAAGCCCTATTGTGTGCTGTATTAAATATGTTGCGAGTATTGCCTTTTGCTCTTCTGTTATGTCTGGGAAGCTTTTTTCAAGTATTGCTATTGCCCTATTGTAAAATTTTTTCTTTATTATTTCTGCTTTTTTTGGATCTAGTATTTCAGATAAATCAACATCAACTCCAACAAGCAAATCTGCTTTTAATTTCGTTTCTATAATTGTTTTTGTTCCAACACCTATGCCTGGCACTTTTATATCATATGTTGGTACGAAATCTTTTTTTGTTCTTATTACTGTTGCTTGTACAGGAATATTTTCGCTATAAAATGTGTATTTTCCCATTAATTGCTCATTTGTATTTGGCATTAAACCACCATATGTTTTTTGATAGTTTTGTTTATAAGCTTTTCTATAGCTTTCTTATTTCCATATCGGCAATATAAAAAATTTATAAAGCCTTTGTATATATTTTTTTCAATGGTAGATTTGAGCAAGGCAATTATTGGGAGGATAGAAAAAAACGGGCAGAAGTTTGAGCTTTATTTAGATCCTGACAAGGCATATGAATACTTAGAAGGCAGGAAAAAAGATTTGGCAAACATCCTTGTTGTTGAGGAAGTTTATAAAGATGCTAAAAAAGGAGAGAAGCATAGCCAGCAAGCATTGAAGCAAGCATTTGGTAGTGATGATGTTTATGTTGTGTTAAAGGAAGTGCTTGATAAAGGAGAAGTCCAGCTAACAACAGAGCAGAAAAGAAAGATGGCAGAACAAAAGAGGAAGCAGGTTATTGCCTTAATAGCAAGAGAAGTGGTTGATGCAAGAACAGGAGCGCCAATCCCTATGCAGAGAATAGAGCTTGCAATGGAACAAGCAAAAGTACATATAGACATGTTTAAAAAACCGGAAGAGCAGATGGAGGATGTGATAAAGGCTTTAAGGCCAATATTGCCAATGAAAATAGAAAAGGCAAAAATAGCAGTTAAAGTGCCTGCACAATATGCTATGCAAGCATACGGCATATTGAAATCTTATAATATAGTAAAAGAAGAATGGGCTAATAATGGAGATTTGCTTGTATTGCTAGAAATGCCTGCTGGTCTGCAAACGGAGTTGTATGATAAAATAGGAAAATTAACACAAGGACAAGCACAAGTAAAAGTAATAAGATGAAAATTAGTATTTTTGATGCAAGCGAACCACATAGCTGCCAATAGCATTATAAATTTATGTTTTATATATAATTAGTGATTTCTATGCTATATATCCCTGGAGATGAAATAAAAGAAAAAATAAAGATGCATCCAACAGCAACAAGGTTAGAAAATGGCAAGATTTATGCAAATGTAATAGGCATGGTCTCTGATAATGTTTTTAAGCCTTTTGAATTGGCATATGTAGCCAATGTTGGAGATTTAATTGTTGGTGTTGTTTATGAGAAAAAGCCAAATGTAATATTTGTTGATACGAGCACATCTTATACTGGCCTTGTAATGGCGAAAGCAATAAGAATTGAAATAAAGCAAGGAGACATAATATCAGGCAAAGTAAGTAAAATAGAGGAGAGTGATATAATTTTATCAGACATATCCCTTCTCTCTAGCAGGAATGAAATAGGCACTTTAATAAGCATTCCACCTTCAAAAGTTGCTAGAATAATAGGCAAAGATGCTACTATGATAAGTCTAATAAAGGAAAAAACATCATGCAAAATAGTAGTTGGAATGAATGGCTATATTTGGATACAGGGGAAAAATGCTGAAAAAGCAGTTAAAGCAATATTGTTTATAATTAAAAGAGCACATTTACAAGGCCTGACTTCAAAAGTAGAACAAATACTTGCTTAACTGCTTTACTATTTATGTTTTACTCCTTTATTGCTTTACCGCTTTACTGTTTATTGCTTTATTGATTACTTTCGCTTAAATTTATATTGAGCTTCTATATTCTTTTTTATGTAATTATGATGTTGTGATTTAATTGTGACGTAATCATAAATTATAAATATAAAAACGGCATATAAATAATTAAAAACTCTTACTTGAAAATACATGTAAGGGGCAATAATGTAAAATAATAAAGGAAAAACGGAAATTTTGGGAATATACATTCTTAGGGCTCTTAGCTCAGACTGGTAGAGCGCTCCCTTGGCATGGGAGAGGCCGGGGGTTCAAATCCCCCAGAGTCCACTAAAAACAAAGCTTGCATTTTTAAACACTTTTAATAAATATTAAATACATGTATTTATTGAAATTTTTTAAGACAAGAGAAAAGAAAAAAATATATTCAGATTTTGTATCAAATATAGCAAAAAAGCACGGATTAAAATTACAAAATACGGATATAAAGAGAATTGCAAATGCCTTAATTATGTTTGATGATGACAAAGAGATGCTCAAGCAAGTATTGAAAACTATTGATATGTTTCTTAAAAGCAAAAAAAGGCAAGCATTAATGTTTTCAATAGATATAATAAAAAGTCCATTATTCTTAGAATTAAAAAAACAAAGGTCAATGTATTTATATAATTATATAGAATCTCTTGCTTCAATTAAAGAAGCGCATAATATGACAAATGAGAGTATTTTGGCAATATTATCAAATGAAAGCATTATCTCAGTTATAAGAGATATTAATAATACAAGTGCTTGTATTGCTATGTTTGAATATTTTATAAATACCTATTATAATGTAAAAAGTATTGATAAACTAGAAGAGAGAGTTAGGGGGATAAATAGATATAAAATTGGTATTATTAAATTATATGCTGATTTAGTCAAAAGCCATAGATTTAAAGATTTTTCATTTGCAATCCTTGGGCACGATGAAAATAAAATGAAATTCATTTATAGCCAGTTAGCAAATAATGAAGTATATAAGTTCATAGAATACTTAATTAATATTGATGAAGAAAAGGGAGCAGAGATATTAAAAGATTTTTATACGCTTATTTACAAGACAACAAATAATGAAAGCATTTATCTATATTCAAATGATCTTGTTAGTTGTTTAAAATGCTATAGAGATATAAACATTATTGCTATAATATTAAAAGAGCTTATATCTGCATACGATGTTCATTTTAGATTTAATTCAAGTCCAGCAACGTTGTTAAAAGCCAGTATAAAAAGGCTTATTGAAGAAAAGAATATTAAAAAAATAAGCCATATTGCTGAGCAGAGAGATGGAAATGAAACATCTTATGCTATTGCCAATACATATATTGATATAAAAACTGAAATAAAAAATGTTATATTGGGTAATGATATATAATAGGAATAAGAAAAGAGGCAGTATAATGAATGCAAAAACATGCGATCACTGTAATAATGAAAGCATTGTGCATTTAGCTTATGCAAATAGAAACCTTTGCCAGCAGCACTTTTTTAATTTAATAGAAAAAAGGTTTTCTTTTTGTTTAAGACAAGAGGGAATGAAACCAAAGCAAAGAGTTGCTGTTGCTTTAAGCGGGGGGAAAGATTCAACAACATTGCTTTATTTATTAAATAAATTAAAAAGCAAAATACCTATGGACATTTTTGCAATAACAATTGATGAAGGCATTGCAGGATATAGGCCAAAAAGCATAGAAAAAGCAGCGATAATGTGTAAAAAACTTGGTATTGAGCATCATATAGTAAAGTTCAGTTCAGAAGTTGGCAAATCACTTGATGAAATAATGGAAGATAAAGATGATGAGCCTGCTTGTAGCTATTGCGGTGTATTCAGGAGATACCTTCTTAATAAAGCAGCTAAAGAGCTTAATGCTGATTTGATTGCTGTTGGTCATAATTTAGATGATACCGCACAGACGATATTTATGAATTTATTGAGAAACGAACCATCGCGGATTTTGAGATTTTTTAAGCCAATAATAGAACCAGAGGATTTTGTTAGAAGAATAAAGCCTTTGATGTATATTCCAGAAAAGGAGATAGCTATATATGCAATATTGAAAGGGCTTGAGTTTGATGATGGGGAGTGCCCATATGCGATGAGGAGTATAAGATATTACATAAGAGATATGATAAATAAACTTGAAGACAAAAAACCTGGGGCAAAGTTTCAGATAGTTAAAAGCATGCTTTCATTATTATATGAAAAAGAACAGAATAATGAGATAAAGAAATGTAAAGTATGCAAAATGCCAACAAATAGCGAAACTTGCATGTTCTGTCATTTAAAGAGTATTATTTAAAAAATCTTTTAGCAGTTTTTTATTCATTGCTCCGGTCGTCTAGTGGTCAAGGATACTGGCCTTTCACGCCAGAGACCCGGGTTCGAATCCCGGCCGGAGCATATTATTTGCCTAAAACTTTTATCCCATTATCACTTGCCACAATGACATTTCCATCTTTGAATGTACAGTATTCAAATATTGACTCGATATTATTGCTTATTGTTTTTATTCTCCAGCTTTTGTTAAAGTCTACCTGCTTCCAAAATAGAGCATCAAGTTCAAAAAATTTTATATCCATTTTCTCATCTGCAGGATGAAAAACAAATACCTTTAATTTGGGTGCCCTATCAAGCTTATTCGCCATCTCAAGTTCTTTTTCATCAATAATGCCATTTATTATATAACCATTTGCAAGCATTACGCTAAAAGTGCCTGGCATTGGAAATGCTTTTATTTGTTCACTGCTATTTATTGTTTTTTTGCTTTCATTATTTTGTTCTTTTACAAGAATATATATTGGACAATTTATCATATCTTGAAAATGTTGTTCTTTTTCCTGTACTTTTTTGTATTCATGAAATTCTAAATTCTCATTTATCCTAGATACCAAAGGCTCAAAATGTATAAATATAGGCATCAAAGCCGGCAAAATAAAAGTTTTAACAAATTTTTCTTTTTTCATCCCCATTCCCCAATAAAATAATTTTATAAGCATTTAAAAATATTTATGTATTAATAATGAATGTTAAAAATGATTTAAAAATGATAGTTAGTTATAATAGTTAGTTTGTATTAATAAGACATAAGTTGTTATCCTGTCCAAATAATTGCCAATAATCTTTTCAAATAAGATATAAATGATCTGGAAGATGAAGGTTTATTTAAGATTTAAGCATTTCTGACAGCAGCCAATTATTAAATAATTACAATGAATAGAAACTGATGAAAAGAAAGTAAAAATTATAAAAACAGCATATAAATAATTAAAAACTCTTACTTGAAAATACACATATGAGCCAACAAAAACAGAATACTGAAGAACAAACAAGACCGAAGAAAGTTAGAGTATGGCAACGACTAATAAAAGCAACAAAAGAAATAAAAGAAAGGTTAAGATTAAGAAGAGCAGAAATTATAATAAAACAAAACAAAGATAAAATACCAAGGGAAATACAAGCCAAATTAATAGGGACACAAAACGAAGAAGAGAAAAACACATTAAAGATAATAGTTGCTAATATTTTGACAAAAATTAATAATGATTATACAAGAGAAGAGGCATTCGAAGCTCTTAACTCCATCTTACAAAACCCCAATTTCAAATCAGAATGGCTAACCGCAGAATTAGGGGAAAAAATCTCATCAATAGCAAATACAATAATAAAAAATACACCAGAACAATCAACAAGATGGGCATTTAAAGCTCTTAATTCCCTCTTACAAAACCCCAATTTCACCCCCAAATTTATACCACTAATTGAAATAATGATAAAAGGTAAAAAAGGCCCAGAAATTCAAAAAACCTTAGAAAAGTTCAATGAAATTATAAAAGAAGAAAAATCAATAGTATTATTACAAGATCTAGCCAATAAAGATGAAAAGATAATAAATGAAGCTGTTGCAATTATGCTTAACCCTGTTTTCTTTAATAATCTTCCTGATAAAGAGGAATTAATAGAAATAATAAAAGCAATTAAAAAATGTGATGCAAAATATATTGAGGAAATTTTCTCTTCTTTGTGATTCTGAATTTTAATTTACCCATTACACATTATTACACATTTAATGTCTTAGAATTTAGCTTGCATTATGGCTTGCATTAAATGATAAGTATTAATAATAGTTTTACCACATTAAATAAATGGAATCATTAAAGGCCATGGTTGAATATTTAAAAGATGCTGGCTTTTTAACCAAGCCAGATGTTGAGCTAGCCTTTTTATCTGTTGATAGAGCCTTTTTTGTCCCTGATCAATACAAAGATTATGCTTATGCTGATATAGCAATCCCAATAAAAGAGAATGTAACAATATCCGCCCCTTCTGTAATAGCCAGAACAATAGAGCTAAGCGAGATAAAAATTGGGAGCAATGTATTGGAGATAGGCACTGGCTCTGGCTATAGCACTGCTTTAATAAAACACATAATAAAAGATGGCTTGCTTTATTCTGTTGAAATAGATAGCTTGGCATATGAATATGCTAAAAGAAAATTGGAAAAACTTGGCCTTGCTGATGAAATAAAGCTATTCAATGCAGATGGAAAAAATATATTTTTTAAAGAAAGCATGTTTGATGCAATTATATTGCATGCCTCATTCAATAGAATATATGAAAATTGGAAAAGGCAGTTAAAAGAGCATGCTTGCATTGTTGGGCCTTATGAAAAAGAACCTTTTTACCAATTTCTTGTTAAATATAAAGATGGAAATCTTATATTTGACATTCCTGTTTTATATGTGCCATTAATATAGTGCTATAAAGTCATCGCTATTCATTTGGTATGATTTTTAAATTTTACTTCATTTATTTATATATGTTAATGTGGTTTAACAATAAACTTATAGATGAAAAAGATTTTTCTATACATCCTTTAAGCCATAGCCTGCATTATGGTGATGCTGCATTCGAAGGCTTGAGGGCTTATAATTTGGGTAATAAAAAAACTGGGATTTTTAGAATAAGAGAACATGCCAACAGGCTTGTTTACAGCAGTTCTGTATTGATGGGGAAAAAAGTGCTTACAGTTGAGGAAGTAGAGAAGGGCATCATAGAAACAATAAGGGGGAATAAGATAAGTGAAGCTTATATAAGGCCAATATTTTTTCTTGGAAATGGGACAATTGGTATAAACAATCTTGATAAAAACCAGAGGTTTTTTGCTGTTATGGCCTTGCCTTTTCCTCCATTCCTCGATAAAAATAAAGCGATAAGGGTTTTGATATCAAGTTATAGAAAAACGCCTAGCATATGCCAGCCAGCAAATGCAAAGATATCTGCTAATTATGTTAACAGCATCCTAGCAAGCAGAGAAGCAAGAATTTCTGGTTATGATGAAGCGCTTTTATTAAATATACATAATAGAATAGCGGAGGGCCCTGGAGAGAATATATTCATAGTAAAAAATGAGAAACTATTTACCCCACCATTAGATGAAGATTTATTAGAAGGCATAACAAGGGATAGCATAATTAAATTGGCAGAGCATATGGGCATTGAGGTTATAGAAAAACCTATAAGCATTGCTGAATTATTGAATGCAGATGAAGCATTTTTTACTGGAACTGCTGCTGAAGTTGTTGGCATAGGAGAAGTTTCTGGTTATAAAATAGGGGACGGGAATATTGGGGGCATAACAAAAAAATTGCAATCATTATATGAGAAAGCAACAAAAGGAAAAATAAAGGCATTTAGACATTGGGTAAAAGAAGTTAAGCTTTAGCCTGCTTGATTCATAAAAAATTTCTTTACATAATAAAGATAATTTGCAGTTTCTAATACATCATGTGGAAGCATTTTCTTATATGAAGAAAACCTATCATCCATAAAAATAATTGCTGCTTTATCGCTCTCTTTTCTTATTGCTCTTCCGCTTGCTTGCAAAGCTTTTATTATTGCTGGATATATATAAGCATATGCCATTCCCTTGCCAAATTTTTTATCATAGTGCTCAATAAGTGCTTTTCTCTCTAATGTCATTTCATCTAATGCAAGGCCTGCAATGACCAATATCTTTATTTCTCCTTCTGAAAAATCTATTCCCTCAGCAAAAGAGCCACCTTGAACTGCTAACAATAATGATTTTTCAGCCCTAAAAAGTTCAAGCAGCATTGCATTATCTTTTGGCTTTGCATCTTTTTGTTGCATTAAAATTGGATAACTCTTAACCCTTGCTTTTACTTCCTCCATGAATTCAAATGAAGGGAAGAAAACGGCAACACCGCCAGGGCTTATGTTAAATAAAGAATCAATAGCATTGGCATATTTCTCATACATCGCATTACCCCTTATCTCATATTTTGATGTGAATCCCTTTGCTATAAGCATTAATCTATTACTTTTCGGAAATGGGTCCTCATAAGTTTTCATGACAGCATTTTCAAGGCCAAGTATATCTTTATACATCTCAATTGGCTTCAATGTCCCGCTCATGAATATTGATGCAAATGCCTTATTAGATATCCTAGTTATTATTGAAGGATCGAGACATTTCTTGCTTATTGATATGCCCCTATCTGTCTTTTTTATTATTCTAACGCTAGCATCATTTTCTTGCCATAATGACAAAAATGATGCAATCTTAGTGCAAAAGCTATTTTTGTTTGTTTGCTTAGTATATTCTTCTCCAACGCTTGCAAAATAATGCATAAGCTCTTCAATATTATCTGGCAAGTATTTTTCCAGCTCATCTTTTGTTAATAGACTCTCATTTTTGCCCAAAAGTTTTTTTTCTTCAAGCTTTTTGAATGTATCTACCAGGCTTATCTTATCAGCATTTATCTGTTCTTGCTCTTGTTCTGCCTTTTTTGCCATCAAGCTAGTTATTGTTTTTGATAAATATTGCATAAGCCTTGCTGGTAGATTATGTGCTTCATCAACAATTATTATGCTGTCTTCAACATTTTTCTTCGCCTTTTTAAGTAAAACTTCCCTTATCTGAGGAATGAAGAAATGGTAATAGTCAGCTATTATAATATTTGCATCTCTTGATACTTTTAACATAAGTTCATAAGGGCATGCTTCATGCTCAATACCAAAATTAATGATTTCTTTATGGCTTGGTTCTTTGTAATATATTTTTACTTTTTTTATCAACTCTTCTGCTTCCATACTCTCTTTTTGATTATAACCTATTGCCCTTCTATGATAATAACATTGTTCATTTTCTCTTAAACTCTGACATGCTGTATAAAAATTGTCATGGTCCAACTTTGAGATAACAGAGAAAAGACATGTATAGCGCCTGCCTATTATATCACATGTCCTTATTGAAGTGCCATATTTCGCATTTATTCCCTTTACAACATCAATTGCTATGTTGTGCTGGCTTATCTTTGGCGTCAAAAAAAATACGTTTAATCCTTTTTCAAGAGCCACTGTCAGGCTTGGGCCAAGAACAGCATCAGTTTTTCCCAGCCCCATGGGAGCATGAGCAAGCATCTGCTTATTAGATTCGATTGCAATGATTACATCATTTATGAGCTTATCCTGATATTTTCTGAATTTATCATGCCTGAATAAGAGCATAAATTATTGTTGAAAAACCCTTTTAAATACTTACAATAAATAATGCATATGCGAGATAAAAAAGAAATTGATGATTATCTGCCTTGGACTGAGAAATACAGGCCGAAGAGATTAAATGAAGTCATAGGGCAAGAGCAGATTGTTAAGGTTATGAAAGCATTTGTGGAAAAAGGAACTATGCCACATTTATTATTCGCTGGCCCTCCTGGGGTTGGCAAAACAACAATAGCAATTGCAATTGCACATGAATTATATAAAGATCAGCTAGCAGGAAATTTTCTTGAAACTAACGCAAGTGACGAGAGGGGTATAGACATTATCAGGGGAAAAATAAAAGAATTTTCACGTTCATTAACTGCAAATGATGTGGGCTTTAAGATCATATTCTTAGATGAAGCAGATGCATTAACACAAGATGCCCAACATGCATTAAGAAGAACTATGGAGATATTTTCAAAAGAAACTAGGATGATATTAAGTTGTAATTATTCTAGCAAAATTATAGAGCCAATACAAAGCAGAACAGCAATTTTTAGATTTTCACAGCTTGACGAGAAAGATGTTGAGAAAATGGTAAAAAGAATAGAGAAAGGAGAAAATCTGAAAGTAAGCGATGAAGCAATAAAGGCACTATACTATATATCAGAAGGCGATTTGAGAAAAGTAATAAATATATTACAAGGAGCAGCTTTTATAGATAAAAAAATAGACGAGGAAATAGTGTATAAAATAGCTGGCAGGGCGAGTCCAAAAGAAGTGAAAGAACTTTTGAAAATTGCTTATGAGGGCAGGTTTAATGAAGCCAGAAAGATGGCAGAAGCCCTTATGTTTCAAAATGGATTAAGCGCAGAAGATATATTAATACAATTTTATAAAGAACTCTTCCATATGCAAATATCAGATAATGAAAAAGCATTTATTGCAGAGAAGATTGCTGATTATAACTTTCGCATTGTTGAAGGGGCAAATGAAAAAATACAGCTAGATGCATTATTGGCCCAGATTGGATTGGCAAGGCAATTAACAAAGCACAGCACTAAAAATGATTGATAAAAATGGCTGATGAAATAAAGCCAATGTGTTCATCACTTTATCATTATAACTCCTTTTCTTGCCATTCTTAAATCAAAAGTTCTAAAACCGCTGGGCAATTTTTTCAGTATTGAGGCTATATCATTTTTCGTTTTTTCAATTAATATTCTCTCTTTTCTCCTTTTTTTATTATATAATATTGCTATTGCTGGCCCAGAACCAGATAAAAAGCAAGGCAGGCTAGATGCATTTATTGCTTCCTCAAGAATTGATGTGTTATGCAAAGCAAGCCTATAAGGTTGATGTATTTTATCTTTCACAAGTTCAAAAAGTTTTTTAGTATTTCCTTGCTTCAATGCTTCTATTATTGATATGGCCCTTTGTAAATTATATAATACATCATCTATTTTATATAAATCTGGCAAGGCCTTCCTTGCCTCGCTTGTCTTTGTCCTTAAATTTGGTAGAAAGATAAAAACATTGTATGGGCATTCTTTATATATATCATAATTAAAAGGCTGGTTCATAACACTTACGAGATTGCCAAAAAGACATGGTAATAAATTATCATAATGTCCTTCGATTTCATAAGCAAGCTTCAATATCTCATCATAATAATTTCTATAATTAATGCCGTTAAAAAATGCTGCTGCCAATATGCCTGCAATAATAGCTGTTGCTGAGCTTCCTAAACCAGAACATGGAGGGATTTTATTTATTGCCTCAACTTTTATTTTATTAAATGAACCAAACTTCTCTGATGCTTTTTTGTATGCTTCATAAAATATATCTCCATCTAATGAATGTTCAAATGCATAAATTTTATAGTAACTGCTTCTCTGGCATAAAAATACATTCCTTAAATTTAATGCCATTCCTAACGTATCAAACGCAGGACCAAAATTTGTTATTGATGCTGGCAATGATATGGCCAAATGCTCGCTTTCATAATGCTTATTTATTACTCTTTGCATAATATATTATAGGCTGGTAAAATTTTATAAAAAATAGCTAAAATTTTGCTTGATGAAAGATTAAGGAAAGGTATTTAAATTTTACTATTACAATTACTAATATAAATTAAAAAGGAGGAAAAGGTCTCTGATGGAGGCTGTTGCAGAGGGCGATAAAAGCTCGAATATCGATGGCCCGCCTTTTGCTTTAGTTAGAAAAATTAGCGAAAGTTCTGCTGGGCCTTTAAATTTAAATTCAGAAAACAGAGGGTTTGCTGTCAATATAATTAATGCTAATGAAAATGCTGATAGGGCATTAAGTAGCAAACAAAATATTAAAAGAATTTTTCTAAATGCTGATCCTTTAACTGATGAACTTGATTTTGATAGTCCTGATAAAGATGTTCCTGATAAAGATGTTGATGAAGGAGATGGGGAAGATAATGATAATGAAGAGCCCCCAGTTATTTTAGATGAAGAATACTTAGCTGAATTATTAGAAGAGCTATTCTTATCTGCATTTTGTGGAGAAGATGATGCTGAAATTGATGGAGTTGATGATAAATATGAGGGGGAAGATGAATTTAAAGATGCAGAAGATAGCAAAGAAAATGAAATTGAAACATTGAATGGGGGAGAAGAAAATGAAGGAGAGGGATTAACCCATAGTTCAGAAGAAGTTGATGAGGGAGAAAATGTGGACAATGAAGAATTTGATGAAGGAGAAAATGAAGAGGAAGAAATTAATAGTGTTGAAACAAATACTGAAGAGGGCTTGGATGAAAAAGATGAAACAAGCATCGAAATTAATGATGGAGAAAGCGAAGTTGATGAAGATGATAAAGATAGCATAGAAAATGAAGTAATTAGAGATTCTGAAGAAAAAATTGAAGAAGAAATTGAAGAAGATGGATTAGGTAATACTGATGCTGAGAACGATGAAGGAAAAAATGAAGAAGGGGAAGATGAAAAAATAGAAGATGAAAATGTTGAAGAAGATAATGCTAGCATTGAGGGAGTTGATGATAAATATGAGGGAGAAGATGAATTTAAAGATGCAGAAGATAGCAAAGAAAATGAAATTGAAACATTGAATGAGGGAGAAGAAAATGAAGGAGAGGGATTAACCCATAGTTCAGAAGAAGTTGATGAGGGAGAAAATGATAATGAATTTGATAATGAATTATTTGATATTAGCAATAACGAAAATGAAATTGAATTTGATTTAACAAGTAATGAGCAAGTTGAAGATCAAGGAATTGATTCACATTTTGAAGATGACTTATCTGATTAACCTTTTATTTCATGTCTTTAATTTTCCTCTTACTTTAACGTATGTTGCATAATCAATATATTGTTTATTTTTAATGAAGTACTCAAGCTTAATTGATCTGTTCTGCACTTCTTTAATTTTATCCTTAACTTCAAATATAAATGAATCGCTGCCAGCACCAGAGCCAAAGCTCGTTAATAAAATCAGTTCTCCTGCTTTTGCATTATCCAATACGTTTGCCAATGCAAGCATTGATGCCCCGCTGTACGTATTACCAATATAAGGAACAAGCAAGCTGTGGGACATTTGTTTTTTATCAACGCCAAGCTTTTTTGCAATACTTAAAGGGAATTTTGCATTCGGTTGATGGAATATGACATGAGAAAAATCGGATATTTTATAACCAGTTTCATCAAGTGCTTTTTTTGTACATTCATATACGTGCCTAAAATATCCAGGCTCTCCAGTAAATCTGCCTCCATGAGATGGATAAAGTGCATGTGCCCTTCTCCAAAAATCTGGTGTATCTGTTGTATAAGAGCATGTATACAATATTTCAGCAATGACATTTTCATTTCCTATTAAAAAAGCTGCTCCACCACTTGCTGCACTATATTCAAGTGCATCCCCTGGCTTTGATTGTGCTGTATCTGCCCCTATTGCAAGCCCATATTTTATATTTCCTGCCTTTACCATACCAAAAACTGCTTGCATTGCTGCTGTGCCTGCTTTACAAGCAAACTCCCAATCTGCTGCTGTTGAAAATGGAAAGGCATCTATTGCTTCTCCAACTATTGTTGCAGTAGGCTTAACAGCATATGGATGGCTTTCGCTTCCAACATATATTGCCCCTATTTCTCTTGCTTCTATGTCAACCCTTTCTAAAGCTATTCTTGCAGCTTCAACTGCTATTGTGGCAGTATCTTCATCAAAATTTGCAACTGCTTTTTCTTTTATGCCCAGCCCTTCTTCAATCCTTACTGGGTCTTCTCCCCATACATGCGCTATAACATTAGATTTAATCCTTAATTTAGGCACATATCCGCCATATGAAACAATGCCGGCCATAAAAAAAGCACAGCACAAGCATATTAAAACATAACTATTGCTATTTCGACTTTTTATTTATCCAACAGCCAAGTAAAATATTTCTGGCCAGTAGTAGGATGTTAGATTTTCGTTTTCTTTTTCATCCAGCTCTTTTGTGATTAATTTTGCTTTTTCATAAGAATCCATTAGCGTTGCGTACATTATTTCTCTTGCTTGTTCTTTTGCTTTTTCATTTACATAAAGCAGGTTTAAAAATGTCTTTAATGTATTAGACATGTGCAATATAATATTTAACTTATTATTTTGCATGATATCAATGCTGGAAAGATTTGCAACTAATTTCTTCTCTCTAGAATAAACAATTTCATCAAGACCGAACCAAGAATAGCTATTAAGGCAGGAATAAAATGAGGCAAAGCATATCTGCTTGATAAATTCTTCATTCAACCCATCATTTAAAATCTGAAAATTAACTTTTGGATTAAAAACAACATTTATATATTTCCTGCAGTCCTCATCAAAATCAACTCTTTTGCCTTTATGCATAAAAAATGACAGGTTAAAAAGGAATAAATTATTATTTTCAGCAATGCGTTTATTTAAACCTATTAATTGATCAGCAACTATAGAATCTTGTTCAAATGACTCTGCTAAATATTTAATAAGCTTTGCGAAATATACTGGAAAATTAGAATAATCATAAAAAGCACTCTCAAAGAATGCCCACAAATTAAAATCTTTCTCTTGAAACATTGACTCAAAATGTAAATATTTTAGCTTTGGCGTTAATAAGCAGGAATAAATACCATAATTTGAGTATGTCAAAATAAGCTCGCTATTTTCAATTGCAATTTGCTTGAAGTTTTTTAAGTATAACAATGTATTTTTCCCTTCTTCATCGTTGTTTCCTTTAAAAATGATCCTTAAAACTGGATTCATATGAACATCAAATGTTAAATATAGATCGCTAAATTCTGGGAATTCTATCAATCTTAGCATTTCTATATCTTTATCTAAAAATTTATATTCTTTCTCTATCTCATTAAGGTTCATAGCAACATAAAATAATTGTTGCCTATTAAATCTACTTTTAATTATGCTCTTTTGCTGCTTTATTTTTTCTTGTATTGGTTTTATTGCTTGCCTGTAAGAAATAAAATCCTTTATTCCGTTTATTTGTTGCATTATATATTTATTATTGCATAAAATTAAAAAACCATAATGTTACATTAATGTACATAACAGTGTTATCAAATATCAGTATGCAAAAAAATTGCAAAAATTACCAAAAACCTTTTTAAGCATTTCTAACAAAAAGGGTTTATGGTTTCTAATCTTGAAGAACTATTAAACAAAAAAAGCATCATAAAAGACAGGAATGCCTTATCCCCTCATTTTATCCCTGATAATATACTTTATAGAGATAGCGAAATAGAGGCAATAGCAAGAACAATAGCCCCTGTATTAAAGCAAGAAAAACCAAAAAATTTATTCATATATGGCAAAACAGGGACAGGAAAAACAACATGTGCTAAATATGTAATAAAAAAAGTAAGTGAGGTAAAAGAACGCTATAACGTTAATGCAGAATTTCATTATCTAAATTGCAGGGTTTATGATTCAAGATATAAAATAATGCAGAATTTCTTGAAAAACTATTATCCAGAAATAGAAAAATCTGGTTTTGGTCTTCCATATTTTTATGAGAAGCTTATCGATGCACTATCACAAAATAAATATATTGTATTAGTACTTGATGAAATAGACATAGTTAAAGACCTTGATGAACTTATATATACACTTATAAGAATAAATGATGAAGCAAAAAATGGTAGCTTATCAATTGTTGGCATATCAAACAAGCTAAGCTTCAAAACAAAACTTGATCCAAGGAGTAGGAGCAGCCTTTATGAGACAGAAATTATATTTTCACCATATGATGCTATACAATTGAGGGGCATATTAGAGCAGAGAATAAAGATTGCCTTTGAGCCAAATACAATAGCAGGCAATGCGATAAGCTTAATATCCGCTATAACTGCTCAAGAAAATGGGGATGCAAGATATGCATTAAAACTTTTACATACTGCTGCTGAAGTTGCAGAGCAAGAAGGCAGCAATATAGTAGAGGAAAGGCATGTCGAAAATGCAAGAAGGCTCGTTGAATATGACATAGCTGCTGAAGCGATAAAAACATTGCCATTACACCATCAACTTATTCTTTATGCGCTGGCAAAGATGACGCTTAACAATAAAAATAGGGCATTAGTTGATGAAGATGGGGGCTATTTCTTTTCTGGCGATCTTTATGATTTCTATACAAAAATGTGCAGGCAGTTTTATAAAAAACCAAAATCCGCAAGGAGTTATAGAGATTACATAAATGAACTTGAAAGCCTTGGCCTTGTATCGACTGTTTTTACAAGCAAAGGCATAAGAGGGCATACAAGATTGATAAAGATAGGCCATAATGCAGAAGACATTGTCAATATAATAAATAAAAGATTTGACTTGTAAATTTATTTGTAAATTTATTTGGTAAATGATAAAAATATGATAAAAATATAAAAAAATTAAAAATAAGCAAGAAACGAAAGGTTTAAATATTTTACGCTACATATTTATTTAGGACCAAACTGAAAGGCTGAAAAAAGAACTGGTAACAGTGTTCTGCCCTTTTCAAGGGAAATCCTTGAAATAGGGATCTTGTTTCCCTTCGGGGAATCAAGAAGTTAAGCCTTTCGGGGTCAAACTCCTCTTTAAATTTTTTATTTAAATTTTTTATAATCTTAGATGAGCAACTTATTGACAAAGTTCTTGATATCTTGATAAAAAGATTATAGAAAAAATATTATACATATATAAAAATATGAGATATGAAAATATTATAAAAATGCAGGGTAAAATATATTGGAGTTAGCAATAGGTAATATTTTATATTATCAACAAACTGAAAATAGAATGAGAGAAAGAACGATACAAAAAAGATATTACTACAATATAAGATAAGCTAATAAAGTAAAAATTTTTTAACTGTTGGATATAAATTAAATTATGTTTCTTGAACTTGTTGACACGACATTAAGAGATGGAGAGCAGGTTTATGGATTAAGCTATAAAGCAGAAGAGAAATTTATAATAGGAAGGTTCATACTGGAAAAGTTGAGAATTGATAGGCTCGAATGCGCTAGTGCATTAACTGAGAGCGATAAAAAAGCAGTCAGCATGCTCTCAACATTTGCAAATGATTATTTAAAAAAGCCTTTTTGTGTTGAAGTGCTGGCATTCTTGAATAAAGAATCAATAGACTGGGCATATGATGCTGGATGCAGGACTGTTAATATATTGGCAAAGGGCTCTAAGCAGCATTTAACAAAACAACTTAAATTAGATGAAAAGGGGCATAAAGAACTTATAGAATATGTATTTAATTACGCAAAAGACAGAGAAATGAGAGTAAATATTTACTTAGAAGATGTATCATATGGAATCCAAGAAAACAAGGATTATGTTTATGGTTTACTGGAATTCCTTGAGGGCCTTGAGCCAAACAGAGTTATGCTTCCAGATACAAGAGGGATTTTATGCCCAAGCCTTGTCAATGATTTATTTAAACCAGTATTAAAAGAATTTAGCAAACTTATTTTTGATTTTCATGGCCATAACGATTATGGGCTTGCATTGGCAAACAGCATTGAAGCAGCAAACATAGGATTTAACGGTATTCATGGGACAATAAATGGCATGGGCGAAAGGACTGGCAATACTCCTTTAGAAGAGCTTATAGTAGCAATAAAGGATTTCACAAAAAGAAGGGTGAATGCTCAAGAAAAACACTTATATACTGCCAGCTTGATAGTGCAAAAATTCTCAGGAAAAAGTGTAGCTTTCAACAAGCCTATTGTTGGTGAATATGCATTTACACACACTGCTGGCATTCATGCGGACGGAGAAAGAAAAGCAGGCCTTTATACATCAAGGCTCAGCCCAGCAAGATTTGGCAGAGAGAAGCAATTTTCAATAGGAAAATTATCAGGAAAGGCAAATATAAAAGTTGTGCTCGAAGAGCTTGGCATAAATATAAGTGATGAAGAGGCAAAGGTATTAAAAGAGAAAATTTCTACACTTGCCGGAAAGAAATTAATTATATCAGAAGCTGATATCATATATTTATTGGGGGACATAAAGAAAGATAAAAACATAACAAGATTAATTAAAATACATGACATAGGCATAGAAAAACAGAATGAAAAATATGTGTGCAAAATGAAAATGTCAATAAAAGAAAATGAAGAAATATTTGAAGAAAAACAGGACAATTTATTATTATGTATATTAGAAATAATAAAAAAAGCAAGCAAAAAACACGGTTTTTTTGTTCCTTTTATAGATGGTTATGAGATAGCAGATAATGGAGGGCTTGTATTGACAACAATAAAATGTAAGAGCAGGAAAGGAAAAATATTCAAAACATATGGAAATGATAGTGATCTGATAAAATCGTTTGCATCTGCTATTGAAAAGGCAGTTAACTACGAAAACATTGCTTTAAAATAACTTTGTTAAAATTTAATTACATGGCAGGAAAAGAAACAAAAAATAAAAAATATGAGATTGAAAAAATAATAAAAAGGCTTAAGGGTTCAAGGTTCCCAAATGTGCTAAGCAATAAGGAGCTTTTAGAAAGCATGGAAAAAACAAAAGAAAAACAAGAGCCAATAGCTGTTGTCTTAACTTGTAGTGACAGCAGGGTAATACCAGAATACATATTTGGAGCAAAACTTGGAGAGCTTTTTGTTATAAGAACTGCCGGTAATATGCCAGATAAGAACAGCATGGCAAGTATTGAATATGCATTAGAGCACTTGAAAGTAAAAGTCATTGTTGTTTTGGGCCATACAAATTGTGGAGCAGTAAAGGGAGCAATAGCATTAAGGCAAGAGATGAAAAAATGGCAGAAGGATAGTTTCTTACCATATTTATTAGATAGCATAGCAGAAAACATAAAAGAAGCAAGAAATGTTGATGAAGCAATTTATATGAATGCAAAAAAAATAAAAGGCATCTTAGAAGAGAAACTAAAAAAATATGAAGTAAAAATTGTGCCTGCAATTTATGACATTGGAGATGGAAGTATTAAATGGCTTGATAGCTAATTATTGGTAGTTAGACATGGAAGAAATAGAAAGCAAAAAGTTCTATGAATTTAAAAAAACAATAAAAAAACTGAAAGAAATAAGGGGCACTGGAACTCAGCTTGTATCATTTTATATTCCAGCGGGCTATCCTATACCAGAAGCAGCTGCAAAAATAAGAGAAGAAATAAGCCAAGCACAAAACATAAAAAGTAAACAAACAAGGACAGCAGTAATATCAGCATTAGAAAGAATATCAAATGCATTAAAGCATTTTAAATCAACGCCAGAAAAAGGGCTTGTCATGTTTGCAGGAAATATCAGCAATGACCCATCAAGGGAGGATATACAGATTTTTATAATAGAGCCATTATATAGGCTAGGGCAAAGTATATATAGGTGTGACTCATCCTTTTTTTTAGAGCCATTGGAAAAAATGCTTGAATCAACAGATAGCTATGGCATTGTCGCAATAGAAGGCAGAGAAGCAACACTTGCATTGTTAAGGGGAACAGAAGTAAATATAGTTGAAAGGATAGAAAATCAAGCACATGCAAAAGTAAGAAAAGGCGGACAAAGTGCAAGGAGATATGAAAGGCTCATAGAAGAGGCAATAGAAAGATTTTACAAAAAGGTTGGCGAAGCAATGGATAAACATTTTCTTGGCAAAGTTAAGGGCATAATAGTTGGTGGCCCTGGCCCAACAAAAGATTATTTCTTAAAAGAAAGTCCATTCAATTACCAGCATAAGATCCTTGGTGTTGTCGATACTGGATATGCTGATGAAAATGGAGTTTATGAAATAATGAATAAAATGGAGGGCATAATAAAAGAACAAGAAGCAGTAAAAGAAAAAGCACTTTTAACAAGATTTATATCAGAAGTAGTAAAGGGTGGCAAAGCAATTTATGGCTATGCTGAAGTGGTTGAGGCAATAAAAACAGGGAGGGCATTTAAAGTGCTTGTTTCAGAAGGTCTTGACCAAAATTATTTTCTCTTCAAATGCCAAAAGGATGATACAACAATTGAGATAATAACACCAAAAGAGCAGGCACATAAAAAAAGAACTAGTCCAGAAACATGCCCGCAAGACGGGACATTAATGACAATAATAGAAGATGAAGATTTAACTGATCACATAATAAAAATTGCAATGGAATCAAATATTGACGTTGAGGTCATAAGCACAAATACACAAGAAGGCCAGCAATTTCTCAAAGGATTTAAAGGCATTGGCGCATTTCTAAAATATTGAGCAAACCATAAATGTTGCCAAAATCTTCAATACATCATATTAACATTTTTATTTTGTCTTTATTTTGTCTATTTGTCATCCTTCTAGTATAAGTAGATTGATATTAACAATTCATCATTTAATGAATTTAATGAATTCTTTACTTAACGATCTTTATGCTTTTTCCTTTTAATCTGACTGGTATTGATACTACTGCTTCTAATGGCAAAACTGTATATTCATCCTTTGCTTTATCAACAGAAATGACTCTTGCTTTTTCTCCTTTAAATGGACCAGATACAATTTCAACAGTATCGCCAATTTTAATTTCTTGTTCTGGTTTTTCTTCGATCTTGAACATTGCAATGACTTGCTCATCTTGCATGGGCTTTTGCAACATGCCTTTAACATGCTTTATGCCTGAAATTGCTTCATAAGCAGCATTCTCATCATCTGTTTCAATGAATACATAACCTCTTACTGGCTCATGGAAAAAAACAGAATAAATTGGCAATTTATTTGCTATTACTCTTTTTTCTATCATCATAGTTACTATCTTTTCTTGTTTTGTTGCTACTCTTACAACATAAAACATGCTTCCACCTCAAAACAAAAACATTAATGTGTGTATTATAAAACCAATGAGCCCTATTATTATTATGAGCAAACCTACAACCCATGCTTTTCTGGCAAGTTCTTCATCATTTGGCAGCTTAACCTTCTTTGTTACAAATAAAACATCCTTTATTACTGGCAACTTCATTTTATCACATTACTAACCTATATCATCTATAACAAAGCTACTGTAATCTTCTGCTTTCTCTTGGTCTAGGCTAAATTCCTCAAATGAAACGCCAGCAAGAACAACAAGCACTCTTATTGTTGACTTCTTTAAGTTTGGTTCGGTTCTGGCGCCAAATATGATATGTGCATCAGGGGCAATTCTTTTTGCAGTTTCTCCTACTATGTATTCAACTTCTCTTAATGATAAATCTTCCCCGCCAACTATATTTATCAAAGCTCTTTTTGCTGTGCTTATATCAACATCGAGTAATGGACTGTTCAATGCAGTTTCTATTGCTATCTTTGCCCTTTCTTGTTTATCAACATCTGCTGTTGCTTCACCAACGCCAATAACTGCATAACCAGCATCTTTCAATACAGTCATCAAATCCGCAAAATCAACATTCACAAGTCCTGCTTTTGTTATTAGCTCTGTTATATTCTTTACTGAACCGGCAAGCACTTCATCACTTATTTTAAATGCTGTATTCAACGGCAAATCTGGGGCTAAGGATAAAAGCTTGTCATTCTTTATTAAAATAAGCGTATCTACACTTCTTTTTAATTTCTCTAATCCTTTTATTGCATTTTCTCTCCTTGTTTTTCCTTCTGAAGTGAAAGGCATTGTAACAATTGCAACAGTCAATGCATTTAAGTCCTTTTTTGCTATTCTGGCAACAACTGGAGCAGTGCCTGTTCCTGTACCACCTCCCAACCCACATGTAACAAAAACCATGCTGGCATCTTCAATGTTCTTTTTTATATCATTAACTGCTTCTTCTGCTGCTTTTTCACCGCATTCTGGATAGCTTCCACACCCCCTGCCTTTTGTCAATTGTTTTCCTAGCAGTATCTTTTTATCTGCTTTAACTGTAAGTAAATGCCTTGCATCAGTGTTTGCAGCAATTGTTAAAGCCCCATCTACATGCAATTCAAAAAGCCTGTTTAGTGTATTACAACCAGAGCCGCCGCACCCAACTACATAAACCTTCGGCTCGCTCTCTTTTATGAATTTCAATATTTCATTATCTCCCACATCATCTGCTATTGCTTTTTCTTCATTGTCTATAACATTTTTTGCATGTTGCTTTATATTTTGCATTTGCTGCTCTTCCATAAAATCACCTATAAAAAGCAATATTTATTATTTAACATATCCATTTTTAATTCCTTCTGCTATATATTTTTAACTATGTCAGAATTAAAACTCAAAAACGATAATTTTAAGAGGGGCGTTTTTTATTCAAGATTGGCAAGAAAAATAGAAACATTGATTGAAGAGGGAAGATTAAATAAAGGAGATGAAGAAAGAGCATTAAAGTTATTGAAGGAATGCTGGAGCAAAGCCCATGAATATATTGATAAATTTTGCGAAGAAAAAGTAAAGAAATAAAAAAGAGAAGTGAAAGAAAATTGAAAGAACGGGCAAGAAAAAATTGATGCTTTATTTAATTACATAATGCCTTTAAACATACTCACTTTAACTACATGCCTAATTTTTGCCTAATTTCTACCTATATTTACCTAATTTTAACTACATACTTAATATTTCATGCTCTTTTTGTTGATTTGGTAATTGAATGCATATAAAAGCATTTAAAAAGTTGTTTTTTATTTCCTCATTTTCTATACCAAGGCCTTCTTCCAAAGCAGTTATTATACCCCTACAATGTGCATGTCCAACAACAACTGCTAATTTGTCATATTCATTTATTAATGCCCTTATTGCATCAGCAAATGCCAAGTCGCGCAAATAAAGCAAAAAGAAAAAACGCTTCCAGTCATTTATAGAAGTGCTTTTTGTATACGGCAATAAGTCAAATGATATGCCTTTTAATGTGCTTTCTCCAATAATAAAACTATTAATACTTAACATTGCAAGAAATTCTCCAACACCAAAATTTAAAAATTCCTTTTGTGCTTCAATAGTGTCAATCTCTATTATTTTATCAAAGGGGTATTTGGATAATAAGTAGTTTATCGCTTTATTTATAGAGCCAAGCTCAATATCAGCAATTGGTATTAACTTGCATAATTTATATGCAACTTTTGCAAATGCATGAATGCTATTTCTCGAATGAATACATAAGCCATCATCTTTTACATGAGATTCAAATGCAAGGCATTCAATATCAAATAATTTTATAAACTTTGTTAAAAATTTCTGTGCTTCAAAAGCATATGCACTATTATTTTTATGATCAATACCAATTATGTATAAATTTTTCTTGCCAATGATTTTGCTTTTCTCTTCGAACAATAACTTTGTAACTGATTGCAAAAAATTATAAGGCCTTTTTCTTAACAATCCAGAACTGCCAATTTTTATTATTTTGCTCCTTTCATTTTCGCTTAATGGCTCTTTTGCCCATGCATTTTTATCATGTTTTTTAAATGCTCCCTTGTTCTCATAATATTGCTGCAACTCAATATTTATTTTATCTCTCAGGCTCATTAAAATTTTAAAATTTTCATTTTTTTCAAAATTTCCCATTTTGCACACATTTATATAATTAATAACAAAAATTTATAAACGTTGCTATAAGCTTAATATAACCCTATGTTTGCTATGTGTTTGCTATGCCTTTATTTTGCCATTGCCTTATATTTGTTTAATTTACAAAATTTATTTAAATTTATTTTAAACTTATTTTAAACTACATCCTGCAGCATCTGCAAGCTTATCTAAAGGTTGAGTGCCTTCTAGCACTTTACCATTTATCTTCCATGTTGGATATGCTTTTATGCCCTCTTTTTTGCATATCTCTATCTGTTCTTGCCTATTATTTGGATCGCAATTAATATATTTTATAAATCTGAATGAACTGCCAAACATATTTTTTTGTTCTCTACAATGCGGGCACCAATCAGCACCATACATAACAGCATCTTTACTTGATAAGCATTTTGCAAAATTATCATATTTCCCTTGCTCTGGCTGAAAACCAACGTAGTAATAATAGAGAAAGCCAAATAATAATATAACTGCTATTAATATTGCAATGCTTTTTTTATCAATTTGCATATTAAAGCTTAAAAAAGACATTTTAAAAATATTTTTATGGAAGAAATGAGAGTTATTGGGCTTGATACACTAAGGGGCATAGCAATAATGCTTATGATAATTGATCATGTTGCAGCAATAATATATTTTCAGCCAATAAATGAAAATACAATTAGATTTTTAACAAGATTATCAGAGCCCATTTTTGTCATTTTATTTGGATATTTTCTTTATGGAAGGAAAAAAGAAAATAAGTTTTTGACAAGGGCATTGCAAATATTGGCAGCCGCAATTTTTGTTAATATTTTTTACTTTCTTATAATTGGTAAAGCAGAAATATTGTTAAGCATATTGCTCGTTTACACAATTTTCATGATTTTTGATAAGGCAGTTTTGCTTTTCCCCTTATTTGCACTATTAAGCTTTAATGACATAACAGTAAAATTCTTAGATTATCCATTAAGCATAGTATTCATGCAGGCTTGTATTGGCTATTTAATAAGAAGTAAAAGCAATCTTTCTTTTTTTGCAATAACGATATTTTTGCTCACTTCATTATTATGGCCCAGTCCTTATTTCTATACCATAATATTTACAATTCCGGCAATTTTATTATTAATAATTTTTGAAAAGCATTTTAATAAATTAAAAATTGAGCCACTAACAACATTTGGAAAATACCCATTATCATCATATATTTCTCAATACATCATTATTGTTCTTCTAGCATTATATTTAAACCCAGATTTGGCATTATTATTAAGCTTAAAAATATAGGATAAATTTAAAAATATTAATAGGAAAATCTATCATGCTGAATATTGATAAACCAACAAAGCAAGCAATCATTATAAGCATTGCTGTGATTCTTGCTTTCTTTATCTTCTATTCTGGTTATAGCAAAGAAAAAAAGGCGCTTGATTTTTCTTTGCTTTATAAAATAATAAGCTTTGAAGATTACACATTCTCAATAAAAGAAATAAATAAGCTTTCAGCTCTTGCTGGTTTAACATTACTTGCAATGGCATTTTTGCCAGGCCCTTTATCTAAGCTATGGCCACAAATATTTAGCAAATATTTAGTATTGAGAAAACCTATAGGCATTATAGGGTTCTTGTTAATTTTATTACATTCATATCTATCATTTGTCTATTATTATAAATCAGACTTTTATGGGGCTTTGTTTAACAATCCAAAAGTATCTGCCTTTATAGCTGCTTTAATAGCATTTATCATATTCACAGCAATGGCTTTAACATCAACAAAAGAAGCAGTTAATAAGATGGGATACGAAAAATGGAAATTATTACAAAGAACTGGTTACATAGCACTTGCCCTATCATTAATACATTTTATAATAATAGAAACAAAGCCTGACATAGGATTTGATGTAAGGCCATTTGCTTATATTGCTTTGATAATAGCATTATTAACATTATTATTAAGGATATATGTCCATATAAGAAAAGCACCAGAAAGAAAATCTTATGAAGAGCATTTCAGAGCTTAAAATTAATAAACAAATTAATAAACAACTGATATTTTGCCCTCTAAAATTTTATAAGTCAATTCTGGCAATAGTTCTAAATGATATAAAATGATATCTTTTAATTTCTGCTCATCGCGTTGTTTGCCATATATCTCAGCTATTGCCATCTTCGGCTTTGTTATCTCTTGTCCTATTCTGGAAAGCAAATAAACATTTACATCAAGCCCTTGCTGTTCAAAAATATCATTAGCTATGAGGTTAGAGCATATTGAGTAAAGCTTTCCTACATGGCTTACAGGGTTTTTTCCTGCGCTTGCCTCAAGAGTCATTGGCCTAAAAGGAGTTATAAGGCCATTTGCCCTATTTCCCCTTCCAACGCTTCCATCATCTCCTGCTTCTATGCTTGAGCCTATGCATGTAATATATATGCTATCTCCCTTATCTGCTGTATTTATTTTAACTTCAACATCATCGCCATATACTTTCTTAGCTTGCTTTTCAGCCAATTCTTGTATTTTATTTTTCTTTTCCCAGTAATCACTAACGCTATCAATGTATTTCGAAACAAAGGCCATTGCAATTGTTATGCTTGCTTCATTTCCCTGCCTTGAACCCATGACTTTTATATCCTCTCCTATAAAAGGGAATTTCTTTTTTATTAAATTGCTATTAAAAAACAGCTCTAAATCCTTAACAGTTTTTTCAAGTTTTGTTAACGGAGCATAACCAACACCAAAACTTGTATCATTCGCTAATGGTACTTTGCTTCTCATAAATAACTCAGTTAAATCCTTAGATCCCTCTTTTATATTTATTTCATAATCAAAATCTTTTTCCACATCAGCATTTCTCAATCCTTTCAAAATTTTTTTTGCTGCATTTGTTGCTATATCATCAATATCTATCTTTTTTCCATTCCAATTAGATGTTGCTCTGCCAGTGATATAAACAAGTGGTTTTTTAATGAGCATTCCTCCATTAAATTCAACGCGTGCTTTTCCACCGACAATAAGCCCCTTATCGACATTATGGTGTGCTATAAAACCAAAATTTTCTATATAACATTTACATAAATCCCTGCTTGTTTGCTCAACAATCATATCTATCAGTGTATCTGGATGGCCAAAGCCTTTTCTTTCCACAATCTCAATATCTTTATACTGCGGTGGTAAGCAGGTAGTCTGCCTTACAACAAGCATAATAATAATTAGTATAGATTTTTTAAATTATCTCTTAAAACCGCAGTGAAATTTATTGTTAAAATCTCTTCTTTTTTTAATTCTTTATCCAAATAATAAGCTGCTCTGCCTTCTTCATTTGTTAAAGCATGAAAAAGGCCTGTAACAACTATAGCCCTATGCCCCTTATTTATTATTTCACTTATTCTTTTATACATATTTATATCTCTTTGTTGCATAAATTCTTGATAATGCATATTTAATGTTAAAAATTGCTCAGCATCTTTATCTATGCATAAAACATCAAAACCAATCATTTTCCCTTCGTAGGCAAGATCAAACCAAGCAAAGCCAAAGTGATAACGTGACAAAAACCTCAAATATAAGTCAATCTTATTTCTTATTTTATCTAAATCTCTAATCTTTTCATTAAAAGTTTCTTCGCATTCTAAACAAAGATAAGAGAAGCCCTGCTGTTTCATATAGGCAAGTAATTCTTTTGACAGTAATAAATTTAATGGCGTTGAGTGCCTATCTCCAATAAATACAACCTTTGCTTTTTTAACTGCATTTTGAAAACTTTCTGATTCAATGAGATTTTTAGCTATTTTTATTGCCTCATTTATTTTTTTCTCTTTCCAATGTTTATCTTCTAATAGCCATAAAGTTTCATAAGGCCTGTTAAAAATTAATTCTCTAATAAAATTTACTCCATAATTGTAGCCTTTATACAAAGATAGACAGCAAGCAGCAGCAATAACAAATTTCTTCATTGTATTTTTTATATCCTTCCTTCTAATACTGCTTTTTATATTCATAAAGCATTTATTGCCCATCTGCATTTTTGCCCTCCAATAATTTATATATGAACAGAATTATTTAAAATTTATACTTTTTTATTATAGCCATTATCTTATCAACATCTTTTTTCTTATAACTTGGCTTAAATCTGATCTTTTTCTTTGCTCTTGTTTTTATCCAAAAATAGTCAAGATGCAATGCTATTAAGTTTTGCTCTATTTTTTCCTTATTATATTTTCTTGCTTTCATTCTTTTATATAACAACTCTGGTTTTGTATCTATGATTATAGCAATATCAAACTTAATATTAATATCTGGCAGAAGATGGCTTTCCACCAATATTTTATTTTCTTTTTTTTCAATTTCTTTTATATATTCTTTTAGCATCTTGCCTACCTTTTCATTGTCAATAATGTACGCTTTTAATTTCCTATCATAACCTATTATTAAATTTCTTCTCTCCTTTATCCACTCATTCAGATGTATAACAAATATGCCTTTTCTTTTCAGCTTTTTTGCCAAAAATGTCTTACCAGAGCAGACAGGGCCTGTTAAAGCAATAAGCATTATATCTCCTTAGCTCAATCTTATTTTTGCTATTAATATTTCTCTTTTTGCTATGCCAAAATCTCTTCTATATTCTTTTATTACAAAATATTTTACCTGCTTTCCTGATGGAACAGAAAAAACAAATGGCTTCAATGTTTCATTCTCATTAAAAACATAGCCAAATTTCACTCTATAGTCTGGCACATAAAGGTTTCCATCAGCATCTTCTAAATAATACTTATAAGTTATTTTTGTGCCTGCAATAATATTGAGAAATGTTTGCATTGCATTAAATGGCATTGCTGATAATGTTTTTACAAAACATTTTCCGTCTTTCTCTTCACATGTTATGCCTTTTTCCTCTGCTTCCTGCTTTGTTATTACAAAGCCATAACTTATGGCATAAAAGATATTGCCCTGCTCTGGTCTTATGTATTCTTTATTACATTCCTTTGAACAGAAAAACATATCATTCGATTCAAGGCATGCATTATATTTACTTAATTGCTCTTCATTTAACTCATTGCAGTTGTAATAAAAAAATCCATCTATTTTATCGACCCTATCAATAAAGAAGTTGTTAAAATTTGATAATGGCTCATTTATTGCTGCTGTGCCAAAATCTGAATTGCTTGCTTCTGTATTGCTTATATTTTCCAACGCTGTTTCATTAATATTTGTTTCATTAATATTCAATTGCTCATTTCCTATTTCATTATTAATATTGGCATTGCTGACATTAGAGCTAACATTTTGGGAGGAACAACCAAATAAAAACAGCAATAAAGGCAGCATTATTAATAAAAATACAATGTAATGATTTTTTTTATTGCCTTTCTCTATAATGCCTTTCCCTGTATTGCCTACTGATGCATTACCTATTAATGTATTGCCTTTTTCTACTTTCATAATTTCCACCAAATTGTAGAAAATTGTAGAAAATAAAATTTAATAGTGGGGGGTGGATTTGAACCACCGTTCTCCGGGTTATGAGCCCGGCGGGCACTCCAAGCTACCCTACCCCACTTAAAAATATTAATGTAACAAAACATTTTAATATTGCTTTGCTATATACGCAAAGACTTTTGCTTCCCTGCCGCATATTATACACTTTTCATTATGAACTGGGCTTTCTTTTATATCTGCTCTTTCTCCTCTTACTTCTGCTTGAAGTTTTTCTTTTATTTCTTTATAGCATTCTTTTCCATCATTGCCTATTGAACAAAAAGGCACTCTTACAATGCCTTTTTCTAAATGCTTTTCTATCTCATCAAATGTTTTTGCTTCTCTTATATTTTTATTTAGAGCATCAATATTTTCCTTTATTATGTGTTCAAAATGCTTTCTATATTCTTCAAAAACAACGCTTATATTATCTATGCTTGTTTTTCTTTTTTCATTGCTTTTACGCAATACATATGTTATTGTATTTGATTCCATTTCTTTTTGGCCCAATTCAATCCTTATAGGAACGCCCTTTAATTCCCATTTATTAAACTTAAAACCAGGGCTTTCATCTTCTGTTAAATCAGCATATGCCCTATATCCAAGTGCTTTTAATTTATGCTCAATGCTTTTTGCATAATGAAAAATGCTTTCTTTGTTTTCTTTAACAAATATTGGCACAATAACAATCTGTATTGGGCTTAAATCAAGTGGGAAAAAAAGGCCTTTTTCATCACCATGCCAGCTTATCATAGCAGCCAAAAATCTTTGCATACCTGGACCACAAGTTGTTTGCCATACATATTTTTTCTTTCCATCTACATCGAGGAACATTATATTAAACGGCTTTGAAAAATTATTGCCTAGCAAATGTGTTGTTAATATTTGCAAAACTCTAGAATCAGGCATTAATGTATCAGCAGCATAAGTTTCTTCTGCTCCAGCAAATTTATCCCATTCTGGCCTTCTGAAAAATATGAATGGAATACCAAAAATATGCTTGACAACTCTTTCTGCTATTTCTATATCTTGCTTTATCTGGTTTCTTGCATTTTTCTCATTGTTGAATGCACAATGTGTTTCTATCCACAATATCTCTCTCCCCCTTATTAAAGGTCTTGTTGCCTTTGTTTCATACCTCCATACTGTCCCGCTTTGGTATACTTTTAACGGCAGGTCTTTTGCACCATTTATCCATAACGAGAACATTGGATATATTGCTGTCTCACTAGTTGGTCTCAAAACAACAATTTCCTCCTTTGCAAGTTCATTTAAGCCTGCTCTTGTTATCCAAAAAACCTCGCCTTCAAAACCTTTTATGTGCTCTTCCTCTTTTTTAAAATATTCTATTGGTATAACTGCCGGAAAATGAACCGGCATATGCCCATTTTCTTCAAGCACTTTTTCATACATGCTATACATTTTTTTCAGAACAAACATTCCCCAAGGCCTGTAAACAATAAAGCCTTTGACATTATAACGTAAATCTATTATTTCTGCTTCTTTTATTATTTCATTATACCATTCAGAAAAATTGTTCTTATTAAGCTTAGCCATAGAAAAAATTCACAAAACCTTTTTTAAAATAATGCATAATTTATTTATGTCATCTGCATTTGGCCAGGCATTCGCACAAGCTTTTGCGCAGGCTTTTGCTTTTTTAATTCTTGCTGCATGCTTTGCATTTATTATTATTTTAATAGGCATAATTAATTTCCTTGTTTATGGCCTTTCTAAATTTCCGAAAAAGGCGATAATATCATTGATAATAGCGTTCTTATCTTTCATTATAAGCATAATATTAATTGATTATAAAGCAGTCGCTTTTATTATTCCCTATGTGGTTCTTTTTGCATTTTATTTTGGCGTAAATTTTAAAGAAAAAACGTCTCCATTATTTGAGCGCATAGCAAAAGAAACAGGGAAAATGTCTTTAATTGGAGGAGCCATAATGTTAATCATATTAATATTATTGTTTATATTCTCTCTACCAAGCATTTTATCTCTTGACATAAACGTAATTGCCCCATTCATAACATTTTTCTTAATATCATTATTTAATATATATTTCGGGCTTAAGGCCATTGACAAAAATTTATTTTCTGCTTTTTAATTTTGCCTCTTACTTAAGCAATATTTATAAAATTTCACAAAATAACGAAAAAAGCAACATTTTTAAATAGTTCCATAAATATAATAATATCAATGATTGCTGGCACTTTTAATGCTTTTAATAGTAAAACGTGCAATAATAAAACATGCATGGCAAAGGCAAATGGTAGTAAAAAAAGGCATAGCAAAGGCAATGCACAGAAAATTGCAGAAAAGAAAACGAAAAATAAGGAATTAGAAAAATTTAATGTAATTATTGATACTTGCTATATTTTAGAACAGCTAAAGGCTGGAAGGAGCATAAAAGATGTGCTATTTTCTTTAGCAGAAGGCAAAGAAGTAAATAATGTTATTATACCAAAGCAAGTATTAGATGAGCTATGTAATATTTTATCATCAAGGGCCGATGTAAAGAATGAAATAATTAAAGCTGGCTTAACCTTATCTAAATTAAAAGCTGACATTGAAGAATTTAGATATTGCACATTACATGAAAGGGTCAAAATTATAGATGTAATTATAGATAATGAAGAAATTACATATTATAATAAGTTATTGGCTTCGCAATCTATTAAAGGCAATAGAAGGATAGGTTTAGGAGAAGCTGCAATATTCAATATTATAACTAAACATTGCTCTTTAGATTGCTCTTTAGATTTTTTTAATGACTTTGGCGGAGAAAATATAAAAATATTAGTATTATCCCTGGATTCAGATGTTTCAACATTATTGAAATTATTGAAAAATATTAATGGGGTGTAAAAGAATGAATCAAGTATTTAAATATAAAAAACCACTTAGGCTGCCTATTGGTGATAAGCAATATGGAAAGAGATATTTAAGAGAAGATGAGGCAGAGAGATTATTTTCGTTCCGTTTAATAGCTGAAGAAAAATTTGATGGCACTATGCATGAGATAGATACACAAGAATTTAAATTTTATGTTGAGGATATGAAATACAGAAAGACAATTCCTTATAGAATACCAGCAAGATATGCTGTTTTTGATATTCTTGATAAGAGGGCAACTATCTTTTTAAGAAGAGATGACAAAGAAAGACTTGTAATTGATATAATAAAGGGCAGAATATGGGCATATAGACATTTAGCTGATAAGTTATTTATTGTTCCTTTAATAGAAGCAGGAAAGTTCTCAATTTCAGAAGTACCAAAGCTTGCTGATATGTGCTCTTATTATGGCCATGGCAAAAATGTGCCAATAGAAGGAATAGTTTTCAAAATTGATGCTGCTATTTCAATACTTGAATCATACCCATTTTCAGCAAAATATGTAAGGGCTGATTTCATAGATAAAATAAATAGTAGTGATAAAAAAATATCTGGGTTAAATGTTATAAGCTCAAGCATACCAATGATATTATCTTATAAAAATCAATCAGCAAAGATTAAAAATCAAATAAGAGAGCCTTAAGGCTCTCTACAAAAAATCCATTCAATAATCTTGGGGGAGACTGCTACCTTGCCAGTCTTTATTTATAAAGAAATAAGCTTTTCTTCCTGCAAAGCCTTTTTTTAAAACTCCAATTCTGCATAAATTATTAAGCCTTGCAGAAGCAGCATTCCTTCCTTTGTAATTCAGCAATGCCTTTATCTCTTCTGCTGTTGCTTTGCCCTTTTGCTCTATTATATTAATAATCTTTTCATCAACTTCTGATAAAAGATTTATTGGTTCATTACTTCCTGCTGTTTTTGTTTCTAATAATTCTATTTTTCTTATAAGTGTTTTCATAAGCCTATTATTATCTTCAACCTGCTTTGCCAATTCATATATTGCCAGAGCAAGTTCTATGCTCTTATCTACATTTTTTTGTTCTTTTAATTTCTGCTCAATCTTTTGCTCTTTATTTTCTTTATCAATAAAATCCTCTTCCATTTTTATCATCAGAGTCATGATGTTCATGTGATATGTCATGACTCTGTCATGATTTTAGCATGATATATTTTTAAATGTTACTGTTTTTTGTTTGCATTTTTAATTTCTTATGTTTAATCAGTGCTGACCTCTCTTGCTATTGCTGTTTTTTCCTTAAATATAATTTTTGCTCCTGAATAAGGAAGGTTATATTCTTTTAAATTCTCAATTTCTGTTTGTTCTCCTATGGGCCATATTCTGTATTTTGGCATATTCTCCCTCATATTTTATTATTCTTTATTTCAGCAAGCATTCTTTTTGCTGTTTCACCAGCTTCTGTTAGTGGCTTATAAGCCCCGCCAGCAACTTTTGTTTTGCATGATTTGCATATAAATATTGCAAACCCGCTCCTCTTCAATTTTCTTTTTTCGCACTTTGGGCATATATAAAGTTTTTTTGCTGCTTCTTGCATTTCTTTATAAAGCTTCCTTATCTTTCTCCCATATTTTGGTGTTCTCAGCATTTTTCCACCCTAATCAATTAATCAATCAAATATTTATTTAATTCTTTTGCATGTTTAAAAGCAAGATCAATAATATTTAGCACATCAGATTTTTTAAAACTGCCTGTTCCCCTTTTTTGCAATGAACAAACATAATTATTTGTTGTACTAACTATTAATTGAGCATCGCTTGCTATATCCTCTTCATAGCTTGGGTCTAAAAGCAAGTAATCGTCAAGCTTGGAAAATGTATTGCTGACTGGCAAAGGATTTTTTAATGGCAATTTTCCAGCTATTTCATTTCTTATTATTTTTCCTTCTTCAACTTTTGGCAATCTGCAATGCTTTAATGCAAAAGAAGCTGCGAGCAGAGCAGGATCAAAAAGATTTCCTCCATAATCTATTACATATAAATCAATAAAAACGCCAAAAACCTTCCCCTCTTCTATAAAAAGCTTTTCCATATCAATGCATTCGCTGCTTCTTATAGCTCTATCAACAACTCTTGAAAATTCTATACTATTCTCATCAGGTGGGCCAGGCTCAAACTTTGCACTTGCTAAAGGCAAAAGTTCTGCATTTGTTATTAAAGCCCCTCTGTTTGGCTCTTCTGGAAATGGTTCAACAACTTCAAGCTTTATGCCTGCAATAACCTGTGTTGAACCTATGCTTACTATTGCTGATCCTTCTGCATTGGGGATAACATTTGGTTTTGCTTCTATTTCTCTATATTCCATAAATGTTCTGCCGTCAAGCCTTTTTCCATGCTTGAGGAATTGCCCGAGAAATTCCTTTTTTTGCTTTGTTATTATCGACTGCTTACTCATTTTATCCCTCATAATTTTAATTTCTTCTCCATCTCTTTTGTATATGCCTCTTCTATAGCTTTTCTTTGTTCTTCAAAAAGTTTTTGTGCGCCTTGCCAGGTATAATCAAGGAGCTTTTCTATTTCATCTCTTTTAAGCAAGCCATCTGCTTGCAAAAGCACTATATCTCCATTCTTTGTATAACCAACTGGCATGTCTGCTTGGCCATAATTATCTTCCTCTTTTCCCAAATCAAGCACAAGCTGTCCATCAACTTTGCCTGCTGATATGGCTGCTAAAGGCATTTTTACAGGAATACCGGCATTCATTAAAGCAAGACAAGCCGCTGTTAAAGAAGCTACTCTTGTTCCACCTTCTGCCTGTAATACTATAATATAAACATCTATTATAGTATTTGGAAATTTCTCTGTTAATGTTATATTTTCTAACGCTTCTCTTATCACTTTACTTATTTCTATGCTCCTTCTGTTTGGTCCCATCCTACCATGCTCTTCGAGACTTGCAAAAGTGCTCATGCTATAAATACATCTAAGGGTTGCTTTATGCATATCAGCAAGATGCTTTGGCAAAGCTTCTTTAGGCCCAAAAACACCTGCAAGTATTTTATTTTTTCCCCATTCTATATAAGCTGAGCCGTCAGCTTCTTCAAGAACACCTACCTTCATTGATATGTTACGCAACTGCAAATAGTCCCTTCCATCGATCCTTTTTCCATCAATTATTAATTTAATATCCTTTTTTACTCCCATTTTATCTCTCTTTTTTAATTTCTTTTTTGCATTTATTCATAAATCTTTATACAAAGGTTTTTTAATTATTTATACATCACAAAGAAGAGAAAATTTTCTCAATATATTTTGCATCACATTCTTTAATTGCTTTTATTATTTCTATTAATTCCTCTTTATCAGGAAGATTATTAAAGAAAACATGGCTAAGCATAATTGCAACAGCTTCATTTATTATCTTTTCATCTTTATTGGCTAGATCTTGTAATAATACTATTGATTTTTCTTCTTTTATAATTTCATTGAACTTTTCTAAGGTTTTTTG
>JAWACY010000002.1:0-240444 GCA_038896535.1 Candidatus Anstonellales archaeon
AAGTCATATACTCATTTATTGCTATGATACTTTTCTTTATGCTCATATTATTCATAAGGGATTATATAAGGGAAAGAGAGAAAATAAAGAAAGAGACAATGGAAAAATACGCAGCAAAGCCAGAAGAGAAGAAATAAAAAATAATTGCCATATAAATATATGCCAGAAAAATTACAAAATGGTCAAATGATGAGAAAAGGGCAAGAAAAAGAGCCAGAAAAAGAACAGCATAAAGAAAAAGAAGAAAAAATAAAAACACCAAAAACAAAGCAATTGAATATGGCCCTTTCTTTTTTGCTTTATTTGAATGATATTAGGAATAGAAAATTTTATGTGGATAACTTAATATTATTGCCAAGATTGTATGAAGGGCAATATAATACAGAAAATTTAGAAAGAGGATCAATTATAATAACAATGGGCCATATGATGCAAACAATAAATGAATACAATAAAAATTTACTTGAATTTTTTAATTATTTGAAGTCAGAACAAGGTAGAGAATATTTTAAGACAATTGGCTTTACTGATAAAGAAATAAAAATACTTGAAAGCGTTTTGAGTAAGGCATTAAAAGAACTTGTTGCATTTAAATATAGAATTCCAAAGCTTGCTGATCTGGATAGAGAGCAACTTATTAAAATAGAACAGGATTTTAAATATGTTGTAAATAGAGCATTTATCAGTATTTTTATGGCTGTTAAAAAGCCAATAGAAAGAGAAATTGATTCTGAACTTGGTAAATTTGCAAGACAAAGGCAAATAGCATCTTTTATTCTTTCTTATACATCAAAGCTTGGTTTTGAATCATCTCCCCTATATGATTCATTATTTATGTTGCATTTATTATATAATTTTACAAATACAAAACCAGAGAAAAATATGTACATGCTAAGCTCATTTATTCCACAACAATTAATGCCATTTTTAAGTGGTTATATTCCTGGTTCAGGCGTAGGTAATTTATTAACAAAAGCGGTCTCTGGCTTGGAAACACGATTTTCAGATTATTTATTTGCTTTTTTAGACCTAATTAGCATGGCAAAATTAAAGAGAGTGCCTCATTTGCCAAATGATGACCACATCCCGATTGTTGAAAGAGTTGTTGGAAAAGGAGGAGATTTAAGGCATGTAGAAGCAAGAACTGGATTAATTGGCAGAGCATTAGCTGATGAGAAGAAAGAGAAGGAGTATGAAGAACTATATGAAAAAATCCGCACTTTTTATTTTAAAGAAGGTTTTGAATCAAATTATAAAAGATTTAGAGAACTGCTATTAGACCCAAAATACAGGCAAGCATTTTATATAGATATGGAGACATTAATGGCTTTTGGTTTTAGTGAACAGACAGCCCGTTTATTAACAATGTTTAGGTATATGTATGAATTAGAGAGCGGTTTTGGGCATACAAACAGGGTCGCAGAGCTTTATAGAAGAGTTAAAGGAATGCTTTCCAAAAATGAAGAAGCTGCCCTTTTATGTCATGATATAGGGAAATGCTTTATTCCAAAAGATGCGCATCATGGAAGACATGCTTTAACGCATGATTTAAAAACAAACGAACTAAAAAGAGAAATGGCCCCCTTAATAACAGAAGCACATGTAATATTCAATTATTATTTGACCGAAATGCTAAAGAAGTATGTGCCCGAAGCAGATAGGAAAATACTTGAATCAGAAGAATGGATAGGAATACTTTTTGGCCATCACCCAAATTATGTTAATAAATATACAAGAAGCATTTCAAATATAGACCCAAGAATTGTTCTTTGCGATACTTTTGATGCCATATTTTCTTATAGGCCATACAGGAAAGATGATAAGGAAATTTGGGAAAAGATTTTTGATTTTCTATCAATTGCAAAAGACATGAAAGGCATTAGCAGTGAAAAAGCGCAGGAATATGTATTTAAAATATTCAGAATTGCATTTGACATGGCTGGAATAAAATTAACAAAAGAAGAACTAAAAATGTTAAGAAATTTTATAAAAGAAGCAATAAGAGCAGATAAGGATAGAATTGAAGAAGCTGCGAGAAAGAATAAAGTTTATGATTTATTTATACAATTTGAAGAGGGCTATAGAAAATTAATTTATTATCAATGATATTTTAGCTCTATAGCTGTTGCTGTTAAATGTCTGCATATTTCGCGAGCTTTTTCTAGACTTTCTGATATTGCATCTATGCTGCTGAGCGTTAAAACAATATTCGCAAAGCTAGAATTTATGTTTATAACATCATTTATGCCTTCTATGTCATCCATATGCTTAACCTTTTCTTTTATAACTTTTTCATATGCACCAGCTAAAATGCTTGATAAGTAAATTATCATTCTCTTATGTTTTTCCCATAACTGGCTATTGCCTTTATATCTATCATGCATATTCCTTACATGCACGTTAAATTTTCTTAGTGCTATTAAAAATCTGCTTTCATAATTTTTTTCATCGGCTTTATGTGCAGATTTAAAAACCGCCATAATAAAATATTAATAATAACTTTTAAAAATCCTTATTATTCAAATCGTTATTATTTTATAATTTCAATCTCATAACCATTTTTTGCTCTCTTTATTCTAAATAGGCCATTTCTTATTTTATAATTTTTTGTTTTTATCTCATATAAGCCCGGCCCATTTAAAATGAATGATATTGCCCCATATTCATCAGCATAACCAGAAAATATTAAGTCTCCATCTTTTATTACTTTAACAGCCTCTTTTATTGGCATGTTATAAAAATCTCTAATAATGCATTTTACTAAACCATTGGTATATACATCTATGTTTGCTTTATACTTATAACTTTGCCTTTTATAGAATATAAGGAATAAAAAGAAAATAGCAATTGCAGTAGAAGTAATATATTCTAAAGAAAGAGAAAATGATTTTGGTTCTATTTCATAATTAACTATAATGCTTGAAAACTGGTTGTTAGAAGTTATGTAAATGTTATAATTTCCTTGAGAGAGATTTATCCTAACAAGTCCATTAACATGATCTCTTTTAAATATAATTTTACCATCTTTTCTTATTGTTATATTGTAGTCATTTATTCTATCTGGCCCTATTACAGCAGTTGTGCTATTACTTAACTTTATATCTAAACTGCTCTTATAAACAATGGGTTTTTTCCCAACATATAATGAAGCATTATTCAATATCCTATAGCCCTGTACATTTATGTTGTATAAGCCAGCATATAGCGGGATAAAAGAAAAGCTGCCATTTTCATCACTTACTTTTTTTATTGCCCCATAAGGAGTGTCTATTGTAATATTAACATTGCTCAAATAAGAGCCATTTTCATATAATAACGTTATTTTTATTTCTTCATTCTCATAAGCAATATCTGGTTTTTCAATCTTTATGTTAATAATTGATGTTTTGTTATTGCCCTGTTCAAAACATTCATATGCTAAAAGTTGCGCTACTGCCTGCTCATACCCTCCTTTTGTTGCTGTTAAAAAATATAGGCTTGAGTCATTTATATAAATTTTGACATTGGATACATTCTGAAATGTTTTTCCTATGCCTGTTTCTTTTGAAGTTAATAATAGGTCAGCATTTATTGGAAAGCCTAAATAAAATAAGCTTACATTGAATGATTTTTCTGTACAATTATAAGAAATATTTAAATCAAGCTTTTGAGGGCCTTTTAATGGCCTTAATATACATGCAATATCATATGCAAATACAGGGTTTTTATCTTCCATAATGCCAATAAATTTTTTGCTTTTATAAGGCCATAGCAAGCCAGCATCAGCTCTGTAATCATTATTTAAATCATCAATCTCTTTATTTTCATAAGCTAACCTTATATCCCTATAATAATTCTCATCTAAAAAAACAGACGAATTAATGGCCTTTATATAATAATCAGCATCTGTGCAAAAGAAGGTTTTTGTTATGTTTGCATAGCTATCAATAAGCAATAAGCCAGCATTATTCAAGAACTTTGCTTTGTTTAAGGAAATGCTTGAATTTACTGCAAATAAGCTTGATGTTATAGTCCCATTTATTGTTATATTACTAACATTAATGAGGAATAAATTTTCAACGCTTCCATCTATTAAAATATTACTGCTGTTATAAAGCTCTAAATAAAAATACTCATCACTTATTACTTCATTGTTTGCTTGTGCTATTCTCGATTTTTTATTATTAACAAAACTGTTTGCTAACGAAAAAAAGCAAGCATCATTTATTGTATTTAAATCATAAATTAATGAATAATTAAAGTTTATGCTTGAATTTATACATTTTATATATGCATTATTATATATATTCATTAAAACAGACCTGTAAAATGTCAGGTTGCTATTATTAATATATGCAATATAAAAAGGGCCTATGATATTTGTGCTATTTATCTCAATTATTACATTACTGTTTAATGCATTTATTATGTTTGTATTATTTAATGGTATGAGAGAACCATTCAAGAATAAATTGCTATTGTATAATACAATAGACCCATTAAAATTGATTTTATAAAAGCTGACATTTGAATTTATTATTGATATGTTCCCAATAACTTTTTTACCATCAAAATTTATGTCTATTGTTTTGTTTGTTATATCACAATTGCCAATATTTACATAATCTTCTTTTCCTAAATTTATGTTGCATTCCAATGAGAAATAATAAGGCAAAATCATAAGGAATATGAAATATATGGCAAGCTTTTGTTTTATATGCATGTGACCACTTCTTTTTTGGCAATTTCTTTTTTTGTGCATCTTATAAATATCATGCCTTCATATAAATAAAATAATGCTCTTTATCATAAGGCTCAAGATTTATTACTTCAACAATATTAAAAACCTTTAGCTCATCCAGAGCAATGTCAAGAATTTGTTTTTTTGTTTTTGTTACATCTATGCTATGTGCCTTTAAACAAAGAAACATATGCTTTGGTTTGAATAATTTTGCATTATCTATCAAAATCCTTGTCTGGTCTGGCTGTGCAATATCTTGATATATTATATCAACATTTCCTATATCAGAATAATGGCCTGGCATTCTTGCATCTGCCAATATTGGGATTATGTTCTCTCTTTTTTCTGCAAGCATTATGAGCTTTTCCATCATTTTTTCAGATACTTCTATTGCATAAATAATGCCCTTACTACATATATCTGATAAATGGCTCACAGTAGTGCCAGTTGAAGCGCCTAAGTATAAAACTTTCGAATTTGCTTTAAATGGGAAATGCTTTAAACCATTTTTCAATGCAGCTGCAAGCTTACTTCTATAGCAATCCCATTGTCTATATTCTATTCCATTAACGATTAATAGCTTTTCTCCATAAACGCTTTGCCCATTTACAAGGTTTTTGGTATAAAAATTGCCTTTATGAAAATAAACCCCATTGAACAGTTCTTTCATTATTTTCATATTAATGATTTTATGACAAGTATTTTAAAACTTAAATATCAAATTATGCTATGGAATTGATATTTATAGGTGTAGGTGGAACAAGGAAGGTTATTGCAAGGCAGCCAGCAAATATATACAGTGGTGGGTTTAGAATACATGTTGATAATTTAAAGTTTCATATTGACCCAGGGCCAAGTGCAATAATAAGGAGCGCTCAAATAGGCATAAAGGTTGAAGATACCGATGTAGTTGTGGTAAGCCATGCACATATAGACCATTATAATGATATAGGCATTATTGCAGAAGCAATGAACGGATATGGGTTTAAGAAAGAGGGCATTTTAATATGCCATAAATCATGTTTATCTGATAATGAAAAAAATACGAGGGCAATAAGCAAATATGCTGAGTCATTATTTAAGCAGGTTTATGCCTTACAATCAGGAGATGAAATAAATGTTGAGCACATAAAAAGTTTTGATTTTAAAGCAACAAAAGTAGATCACGACCAATTATTGGGGGGAATGGGCTTTTTACTAAAAATAGACGGTAAGAAAATAGGTTATACAAGCGATACCGGCTATTTTCCAGGGCTTTTTAAACAATTTGATGGATGCGATGCATTAATAGCAAATGTAGTATCAATAAAAAAACCAAAGTATAATTTGCATTTGTTTGTTGATGATTTAGAAATGCTTTATGAAGAAATAAAACCAAAGAAATTATTTATTTATCATATCGGGGAGGATATAATAAACTATGGCCCTAAAAAGCTGGAAAAAGAGCTGAGAGAAAGATTTTATGAACGTATACATATTCCTTTATCTGGGGAAATATTTGAAATTTGATTTAAAACTGAACTAAAACAAAAATGAATTAAAAAAAACTGTTGGCAAGTAATTAAAAGGAAGAGTCAGAAGCTACCTCGATCATCATTATTCAGACTGGAACGGTTTCATCACAATATTAATTTATTGATATGGTTTTTTAATTGGTATGGTTTTTTAAACGTTTTTAAGAAATTTAAGGTTATGGACAAGCGTTTTATCATAGGTTTGTTGATAACAGTAATAATGCTATATACTGCACTTAACGTTTATTTCAATGTTTATAGTAATAGAAATGTAAAAGAGCAGGTTAATGAAAATAAAAATATCAAAAATGTGAATTTGACAGGCATTTTAAGTAATATAAAAACCCCCAATGCTTATACAATAGTAAAGGAGGAAAGCATAGGTAATAAAACAAGAAATATAACTGTTAAGAGAAAGAATAATAATGTTTATATATTACTTAATGACACGCAAGACCTTTATGTTGTTGAATACACTATGAAAAATAATCAAGAGCAATTATGCTTTTCCTTTAATTCGAAAGGTTGCGGTAATCTATCAGAACTTTCAATATTCTATTACTTGCCAAATGAAGAACAGGCAAGATTCATATATTCATCTCTGCCTTTAATAATAAAGCTTGAGCAAGGAAATGCTTTGCATATAACTAATATTACTGATAATGGAAAGTGTGTTAATTACTCATATAATTACTCATATGCTGAGCTTCCATTAAAAGATTTAAGAGATCTTGGCTTGGATAAAGCGAGTATAGAGCAAATATCAACTGTATATAAAGAAAGCTTATGTATAAAAGATAATTTTATAATGGCATTTTCAAGAGATGATGGCATTAGTAAAGCTAGCTGGGAAATATTAAGCATAGATAAAAACGAGCCAGCAATACCAGATTTGAGCAATGAAACAGATATTAATGGAGCATATAATAGTTGGAGGTTATTTAAACAGGCAATAAGCCAGCAAAATATATCAGACCCGCAAATAAGGAGCATAGCAACAGAATTTGGAAAGCCGGAGATATGCTTTAAGGCAAGCGATAAAAATACTTGCTTGTTGATCTTTGCACAAAAATTGAAGACAAATGAGTCATGTGATTTAATAGATAACGAGACATTAAAATTCAGATGTTTTGATTTAATAAAAAATATCAGTAAATAGAGAAATGATAAAATGTTTGAATATAGCATAATACTTGTAATGCTTATTACTGGCATAGGCGCTTTATATGATTTGTTCAATAAAAAAGAAGTGCCAGATAATATTTTATTCATCTTAATTTTCATATCTTTTCTATATTCAATATTTTTTACAGATTTTTATTTTGGAATTTTACAAGCACTTTTGATTTTAAGTATTGGTTATATTGCTTATAAGAGGGGCTTACTTGGATTTGCTGATGTGATATTTTTTTCTTGCATTGCGCTCATAATACCATATAAAAATATCGCTTATATAAAACTTCCATTTGTCTTACCGGTTTTTGTTTATTCTGGCCTGTTCTTTGCTGTTGCATCAATTATTTATTATGGTTTTAGAATGGCTAAGAATGGCATAACGAAAATAAACATAGCAGGCATTTTTCCATTATTAGCATTTTTAATTTTTCTATTTTTTTATAAAGATTTCATGTTTTTCAGCACATTTTTTATTTTTCTGATATTTTTTGCTGTTTTAATTTCCTCATTTTACATAGCATTTGAGCATGACTTAAAGAGGGCAACTTCAAGTGAAGAGAAAATATCTGAACAACTTATAGAAGATATAATAGCATATGATTTACTAAATGAAAAACAAAAAGCAGTAATAGGTAATAAAAGAGTTGTTGATGAAGAGCTTTTACAAAAGCTCAAAGAAAATAATATAAAGACATTGCCAGTATATAAGCATTTATTGCCATTCTTACCATTCCTTTTGATTGGTTCAATCTTCGCTTATTTATACGGCTTTGATTTCTTGTTTGGCTTTTATTAATTTCTAATAATTAATTTCTAATAATTATTTTACTAATTCTCATCTGGCTTTTCTTCTTGTTTTTTGCTTAAATCCTTATCAAAGGTCCTGAAATCAAGTGTTAATTCAAATGGGATTTGCAAAATATCAACAATTGGGAAAATTGCATATAACTTTAAATCTACCCTTTCTTTAGCATCAACTGTTTCTAAAAATATCTCCCCGAGTTTTTCAATAATAAAATCAATACTTTCCACCTGTATGGCTTTCTTTAATACTGATATTGAGCCCCTTTCTTTATAGCTCTCATTTCTAAATATGACTTCATAAGTATTTTTTGACCCTGTTTCTTTATCTTCTATTAATGCATGGAACTTTACGAACTCTGTTATCTTTGCACTTTTTATTAAATTTGGATTATCAACTTGAAAGCCAAATACTTCTTTTTTTTCTTTTTCTATTTTAACCACCCATTTAAAATTTCTTTAAACAATAACCAATCTCTCCCCTTTGTTTATTATTTTTTTATTTAGGACTGTAAAGAACCCATCCGCATAAACATAGACAATTGCGAAACCATGGTTCCATTGGTTTAATGGGTTCCAATCTGGAGTTAAGTTTGATAAACAACCAACAGCCCAAGCACTTCTTAAATCCCTGTCTATGGCTGTGCTAGTATATTCCTGCGTTATATGCCAATGCCCAAAAATAATACTTTTCTTTGCTTTCTCCAATATATTCCTGGCAACATTTATTACTCCATATTTACTGCCTTTGTGATATTCATGCCCATGTATTGCAAGCAATCTTCTTCCAACAAGAGGATAATAAGGTTGAGCACTTTCTCTTGGTGTGTGATATTTTATTTTATCATTAAATATCTCATGTCCAAGCTCTGATTGTATAGTTTTAAATAAGCTGAGCGGATTTTTAAAAATCCCTGATAATTCCGGGGCATTTTTGTATATGTATGAATATAACCTTTCTTCATGATTCCCCTCTATATATATTATTTTTTCAACACCTGCAAATAACTCAGTTATTGTTTTCAATATTTCAGCTGATTCAATAAGTTCTTTTGTTAAGTCCCTTTCTCTTATATCTTTTAAATATGAAGACATGCCTTTAAAATCTAAAAGATCGCCCAAAATAACAAGCCAATCTGGTTTTACTTCCTGCACAGCATACAATAAAGCAGTTAGCAAAGCTTTTTTGTCATGATATGGAATATGCAAATCGCCCATCAAAAATATCTTTTTTGCTGGTTTTTCTGAATACAATCTAAGTTGATTTATAGCATTTCCAAAGCTATGCCCCCTTGCTTTCCTTAAATCACATGCCCTAAAATCAATATAACAAAGTTCTTGCTCCCTGCCTTTATACAAATTCGATCCATCTTTCAATCCATCTTTCTTATTGCCAAATGGATTTTTCTCAACTTGGCTATTTTCTCTAATTTGATTACTATTAATAAATTTATTAGCTTGGCCAGTCTTTTGTTCAGTCTTTTGTTTTTTCCATTGCCCCCTTAAGCCCATTTTCCCAACCCCCAACAATAATTATTTAATCATTATATATAAAAATCTTTCTATTTTTGTCTATTTTCCTCAAAAATCGAAAAAGAATAGAAAAAGTAATAGGTTAAAATATAAAAATAACAGGTTAAAATTAAAAATGTAATATAGAAAATATAATGTAGCTTAAAATGAATGTGATTATGTGCTTTAGAATTCTATAAACTTATATAATGCGGTAGCCGGGATTTGAACCCGGGTCCCCAGCTTGGGAAGCTGGTATCCTTCCCCTAGACTACTACCGCTTTTATAAGTAAGCATAAAATTGCATTCTATTACATTTAATATAAAATTATCAAGTAAGATTTAAAATAGTTTTGAGTAAAATCATTAATGCATCCTCATGCTGAAAAAATGCAGAATAAAAATATAGTTAATATAAAAGATCTTACAAAGACATACGAGATAAAAATAAAAGCCAATATATTCGGACAAGAGAGAAAAGATTATGTAAAAGCAGTTGATGGCATAACTGCTCAAATGGAAGAAGGAGATTTTCTAGGCCTTGTAGGGCCAAACGGCTCTGGAAAGACAACATTAATGAAAATACTTGCAGGAGTATTGATACCGGATAAAGGGCAAGTAGATGTTTTGGGCTTTGTGCCTTGGCAAAGGAAAGAAGAATATCTAAAAAAGATTTCTGTAATGTTTGGTAATAGGTCCGGCCTTTTATTTGATTTGCCCGTTATCGATTCATTTGAGTTAAATAAGGTAATATATGAAATAGACAATAATAAGTATAAAAGGAGGCTTGAAAAGATATCAAAAATTCTTGGCTTAAAAGAAATAATAAACATTCCAGTAAGAAAGCTTTCATTTGGCCAAAGAATAAGAGCAGAAATTGGCTTGGCATTCTTGCATGAACCAAAGTTTGTTATTTTAGACGAGCCAACAATAGGGCTTGATATCATAGTTAAAAATAAGATATATGAATTTCTGAGTAAAATAAATGTAGAAGAAAATGTTACAATAATGTTCTCAACTCATATAATAGGAGACATAGAAAGGCTTTGTAATAAAATGATGATTTTGAATAAAGGCAAAGTAATATGGAAAGGCAGTATGAATGAGCTTCCAAGTATATTCTCAAAAACAAAGGAAATAGTATTTGAATATGAAAATGCAAAGAGCAATTTTGATCGTTTTGTAGATAAACATAGAGCTTCAGTTCAAGGGAATAAGATATCATTTTTAGTAGATGCAAAAAAAGAAAAAATTGTTATTAAAGAGATAGAAAAAATATTTAAGATAAAAACGCTCGAAATAAAACAACCAAGCCTTGAAGCATTACTAGGCCTTGTTTATTCAGGGGAAAAGCATTTTGATTTATTTAATGAAAAGTAATGAAAAGTGATACCATGTTTGTTAATCCAGTTTTAAGCATAAAAGCAAGCTTTCTTGCAGGTTTAAAAGAAACGAAGCAATTTAAAGGCATTATTTATTCGAATGTCATTACTGTAATGCTAAGAGCATTCCTCATGATTTCAATATGGGGAAGCATATTTGGTTTTCAAAATATAATGGCTTATTTAGTAATGCTATCATTTATAATCCTGCCAGGAGTAATGCCAACATTCAGACTTATAAATGAGTATTATGAATCAAAAATAATAGAAGGTTGGAGCATAGCATTTTCAAAGCCACTTGATTTCTTTTTATTTTCAGCATTTTATTCAACTGGCAGAGTAATAATAAGTTATATAATATCCATAATTGCAGGCATTATTATATTGCATTATTTGGGCTATGAAATAAATATAATGATGCTTTTTATATCAATACTTTTTATATTTATATTTGAAATTTCAATTGCATACTTATTATGCTCATTTGTTTATTTTTTCTATCATCTCTGGGGTTTTAGAGTTGTTATTGCAACCTTTTACATGTTATTTTCAGGGCTTTCTTTTCCTTTAATATATATAAGCCAAGATTTTTTGAACATTTTGCAATTCTTCCCTTTTTCAATAAGGGGCCATTTTATAGCTTTATCTTTGCTCAATAATGATTTTTTATCTCTTTCTAAATATTTATTCATGTTAACATTATTTTCTATTTTATTTTTTGCCATTGGTTATTTTATACATAAAAGGGGCATTAAAAAATTTGAATCACAAGGTGGTTAAGAAAAGCATGAAAAAGCAATGCATTAAAGCAAGGTGTTTTTATGGGGATAATAAAAAATATAAAAATGATAGTTAAATACTTGGAATTGAGCTATAAAAAGATAAAAGAATACAATATCGAGCTTATCTATGCATTGTTGGTTGCATTTGTTAATGTAATAGGTTTTCCAATCATATGGTTTTTGCTGACACATGGTGGAAAAAGGGCAATTAATACATGGACATTCCCAGAGCTTGTTTTTGTATCGCTTATTTTGGGCATTATATACTCTTTTCTTGATTTAATAGGTCTTTGGGATGTTTGGAAAACTGCATTTTCAGAAGGTAGGGTTGTTATGGTTAGATACTTAACAAAGCCGGCAAACTTTTTTTTACAACTTTTTGGTGAGAATTTCTATGTTGGTGATTTATTGAGAGTTGCTCTTTACATTCTAATAATGGCTTATGTGATATTTACTTATAATGTTCCATTATACCCAAATATTTTCTATTTATTGATGTTTTTTATCTTTGGTTTTATTGTTATGCTCCTTTTATTACTTATTGCAATAAATACATTTTTATTATATGACCAATCAGCAAGAGCTGTTCCAGAAATTTTATGGAGCTTTTTGGGTTATGCATCAATTCCTGTTGATGCAGCAAAGGACATTGCTGGTTTCATACTTAATTATATTATTCCAGTTGCTTTCATTGCTCTTATTCCAGCAAAAGCATTTTTTGAAGGCACATCAATTATTGTTATATTATCATACATATTTATAGTAATAGCCCTTGTTTTTATAAATTATTACATGTGGAAAAAAGCATTAAGAAAGTTTGAGGCAGTTGGCGGATAAATATTGATAAAAATATTAAAATTATTATTCATTAAAATCATTTATTAAAAATCATTATTTATCAAATGCTCCATTGCTTTAAACACAAGCCTTACTCCGCATCCAGAGCCTCTTTTTCCTATATATGGTAGCCAGCTTGCTTCCATCATGCTTGCAATATCAAGATGAGCCCATGCGTGGCCATCAACAAATGCTTCAATAAACTTTGCTCCTGTTATGCTGCTTGCATAACCCTCCCATGAACCCAAATTTTTTATATCCGCAACATCGCTTTTTATCATCTCATCATATTCTTTGAACATTGGCATTGGCCAGACTCTTTCATATGTTTCATGGCCAGCTTTTATTAATGCTCTTTCAAGCTCATAGTTGTTTGTAAATAGGCCAATTGCTTTATCCCCAAGTGTTGTCAGCATAGCCCCTGTTAGTGTTGCTAAATCTATTATGTAATCTGGTTTTATGTGCTTTGTTACATATGCCATTGCATCAGCCAATATAAGCCTTCCTTCTGCATCTGTATGCAATAGTTCAACTGTTTTGCCTGCATAACTTTTAATTATGCTGGATGGCTTTGATGCTTTTCCACTTATTAAATTTTCTGTAAATATGCATACAGCATCAACATTAGCATTTATTTTTAGCATTGCACAACATTTAATTATTCCAAAACAAGCGCAAGCCCCTGATTTATCAAGATGCATGTTAGCCATTGATTTAGCAGGTTTTATGCCAAGGCCTCCGGAATCAAAGCATATGCCCTTTCCAACAACAGCAAAATGTTTCTTTGCTCCTTTGCTTTTATATGATAAGTGTACTAGATAAACTCCTCTATCGCTTCCAGAGTTTACAGCAAGAGCAAGATTCAACCCTTTTTTCTCAAGCATTTTTTTATCCCATAAAACAAATTTTAATCCATATTTGTTTGCAATCTCTCTTGCTTCTTTTGCAAAAAATTCAGGCGTGCCAATATTTGCAGGCATATTCGCAAGCTTTCTTGCATAATTCTGGCACATTGCAACTTTTATTGTCCTTTCAAGCTTTTCATCATAAGAAGGCACATAAAGAGTTTTTAATCTTGTTTTTTTCTCCTGCTTCCCCATCTTATTTTGCTTTCCCTTATCTTGCTTTCCGCTCTCCTTATCTTCGCCAAAAGAATCGCCAAAAGAAAAACTTGCTAAAATGCATCCTTCTATAAATGCATTCAATACTTTATTGTAAACAACTTTATCTTTAATGTTAATACTGAGCATTAATTCTTCGCTATTAAGATGTTGAGAAATAAACATAGCATTAACGCTTGATTTCCTCGCATCTTCAACATTTATTTTGCTTTCTTCATTGCCTATGCATACAAGCAACTTTTTCTCTTTCTCGCTATTTATCAAATATGTGTTGCCTAAGGATTTTTTTTCATCTACATAAAGCTCAATAACAGGCAATGATCCATTCCTTGCCTTTTTATAATGCTCATCACTTGCTTTTATTACATGCAATCCAGCCAAGCTATTTTCATATTCCTTCATTGCACCACCACCATTTTTTATTTAATATTAAATTTTTGACATTATGTAATATATTAATGCAAGCGCCACTATTATTAATAAAATTACAATTGCCAATATTGGTATTGACGGCACTTCAATCGTTTTTCTATATGTTTCAAAACCATCCTTCGCTATTTCAATGTTATACTGCCCTTCCTTATCAAATACGATCGTGAAAAACGGCCTTGTTATTTTTGATGTTTGGCCGTTTACACTTAAATTATAATCACTGACTTCCAAGCCAGCAATATCTTTGACCATAAATCTTATTACACTGCCTTTATCTACTTTTGTTATGTCTGGCTCTAATAAAAATTTATCTTTTGGCAATTTATCATTTTTCTTTATTTTTATTATCTCTTGCTGGCTGCCCTGCGTTGAGCATGAAATATTCATGTCTCTATCAAAATTTTTTGGGTCAATTAATAAAGAAAATGCGCCAAAATTGTCTGCTTGCGTTGCATAAAAAAGATTGTTTGCCCTTATTGTTATTTGCTGGTTTAATGGCCATGAATAACCTTCAATGGAGAATGGTATAAAACCAGCTTCATTTGGAAAACTTTTTATATAACATCCTTTGCTTATGTCAATTTTTAGAAATGACTTCCTGAAATTTTTCAAATAAAGCAGAAGCAAGTTGTTTTCTTTTATTGCATATGATAATGAATAGCCATCAATGCTATAGCTCTGCCTTGGTCTGTCAGAAAAAACTACAACAGAAGTTGGATAAAAAGCAATTATTTTATCCCCCTCCAATGTTGTAAAAAGGGCAGTTGTTTCCTTTATTTCATATTTATTTACAATATTCATGTTCGGCAATTGAAGGACATAATATGCTTTGTTTGTTAATACTCTCGCTTCATTTCCAGAGCTGCTTATTGCTTGTACTGAACCATCTAAATTTACAGAAGATATTGTTTCCCCGTTTTTATTTACCAACAAAACAAGCCCTGTTAAGGAACCAGCAATATAGCCATATAAATTTTCTCCAACATTGGACTTTGATTTTATTAATGGGAAAAGCATCTGTTCTTTTAACTTATTGTTCTCACTTGTTATTAATGAGATACCTGCATTTGAATAAAGAAAAACACCATTGCTTGCAGGCCTTATGAAATCTGCTACTCTATCAAGTACCAATGAATCAATGGGGTTGCCATTTTCATCATATAAATTTAGTGAATACAAAAGCCTCTGGCTTCTTTCATCTTTATCTAATGTTAATACATATAGCGAATTATTTGATACAGCCATTGATATTGCACTGCCATTTATTGTTATGCTTGTATTTGACACTGGAATAGCAGATAAGTAATATAGCCCTATGCTTCCATCTCCTCCTGCATAAGCTTTATTTTTTATAAATGCTAATGCATTAGCACTTAAGTTAGTTATGCTATAAATATTACCATTCTCACTTGTTGCATATAAAGCTGTGCCGTCATATGTAAAATATATGTTTTGATAAACATAGGAACCGAAGTGTATAGTAAATAGGTTAAATAACATTGCAAAGATTAAAAAAAATCTTGAAAATTTAAACAATTGTGAGCTTACCATTTTCTATTTCCTTTTGCACTTGTTTTGGGTTCATGCCATCTACATTAAGGCCCATGCTTAATGCAGTGCCTAAAATCTCCTTTACCGCATTCTTCAGGTTTTTCGATACTTTATTTGAACTTTTTGCTATTTCTATAACATCCTTTAAAGATATATTGCCAATAGCATTTTCTTTCCATGCTTTGCCATGCCCTTTTTCTATGCCTGCCTTTTTCTTAAGCAATTGTGATACAGGCGGGCTTCCTACAGAAACTTCAAATGTTTTTGTTTTTGGATCAACCAATACAGTAACTGGAACTGTAATGCCCTCAAATGGCTTTGTCATTTCATTTATCTTATTTACTACTGCTTGCGTATTTATTCCTAATGGCCCTAATGCCGGGCCTAATGGAGGGCCTCCAGATGCCTTTCCACCTTCAACCATAAGTTTTATTTCCTTCATGCTTCCACCACCGAATTTAATAATTAATAATTAACATCTTAATGTTATAATTAAAAATGAATATTAGGAAATATTTAAAATCATATTAGTTAGACACTTAGTAGTTAGACACTTAGTTAAAGATGGCAATATTAGTTAAAGATGGCAATAGCAAAAAAGAGCAAAAATGCTAAGATTGGCTGGCTTAAGATTGGCTAGTGTTTGGGGTTTGATTTTTTAATCCTTTCATATTTAATATATTAATGTTCGATCTATTAAAAAAGAGCATAAAAAACTTTGTAGATTCAGCGTCATCTATAATAAAAGGCAAGAAAGAGAAAAAAGAAGAAATTGAAGAAAAAGAGAAAATAGAGGGAGAAGGAAAAAAAGAGGGTATGAAAGAAGAAGAGCAAAGGGAAGAGATAAAAAAAAGCGAGGAAAGGAAAGAAAGGGAAAATAAAGAGCAGGCCAAGGAAATTGATAATGAGGAAAATGATAGGAATAGGCTAAAAACAGATAGAGCAATTGCTGAGAAGCCAGAAGTTAAGGTTGGATTGTTTAAATCTGTTGGGGCAGTAATAACAGGCAGAATAAAAATAGAAGAGAAAGACATTAAACAAGCCCTTGAAAATCTTGAAATAGCACTCATAGAAGCAGATGTTGCTATAGATGCTTGCGATGAAATAAAAGAAAAATTAAAGAGAAACATTGTTGGTTTAGAATTGGGCAAAGAGCAACTTAATAATTACATTATGCAATCAATAAAAGAAGCATTAAGAGAGATGATGAAAAAAAGCGATTATGATTTGCTTGAAATTTTGAAAAAAGAAAAGAAAAGGCCATATACGATATTATTTTTTGGGCCGAATGGTGCAGGGAAGACATCAACAATAGCAAAAATTGCATTTATGTTAAAAAATAATGGATATAGCGTTTTAATAGCAGCAGCAGATACTTTTAGAGCAGCAGCAATAGAACAGCTTGAGGCACATGCAAAAAATCTTGGCTTAGATATAATAAAAGGTAGTTATGGCCAACATCCATCTTCTGTTGTTTATAATGCAATAAATTATGCAAAAACAAGAGGCATTGATGTTTTACTTATTGATACTGCTGGCAGGCAAGAACTTAATATGAATCTTATGAAAGAACTGGAGAAAATAAAGAAAGTTGCTAATGGGGATTTGCATATATTTGTTGTAGAAAGCATTGTCGGCAGCGCCGTTTATAATCAAATAAAAACATTTAATGAACTTGTTGGCATTGATACTGTAATATTAACCAAGACAGACCTCGATGCTAAAGGAGGGGCAATAATATCAATAGGAAAGGCAACAGGCCTGCCAATAATGTATATAACAAAAGGGCAAAGTTATGATGCCATAGAGAGATTTGAACCAGAAGTATTTTTGAATAAAATATTAGAATGGTAAAATAACATTGAAAAATAAAATAAATAAAATAAATTGAAAAACAAAAGGTTGAATAAAATGAAAGAAAAGAAAGAAGCACAAAAGCATGAAAATATCATTATTACAGATGCAAATTTCCTTATCTATGCAATTGAAAAAAGGATAAGGTTAGAAGAAATTTATGATATTATTGAAGGAAAATGCACATTTGCAATGCCTGAAAAAGTAAGAAGGGAGCTAGAGAGAATAGCAAGTAAAAAAAGCAGAGAATCAAAATATGCGAGAGTTGCCTTAATTTTACCTATAAAGGTTATAGCAGCAAAAGGCAGAACAGCTGACGAGCAAGTTTTAAATGCTGCTTTGTCAATCAGTAATTTAAATAAAGATTATTTAACAGCTTATATAATTACTAACGATAAAAAGCTTATAATAAATGCAAAAAAGAATGGCATTGGCGTAATAACAGTAAAAGGACTAAAAGGTTTTAGCATTGCCTGATATTGCTTATCAAAGTATTACAAAGTATTAATTACTACAAAGTTGCTTATTACTTATTGCAAAGCTATTATAGATGGGTCTATTATAAAGATTATAAAGCATTTTTTAACCTATTTATGTTATATCTTAATTCGTTATCATTAATGTATTCTGTTTCAATTAGTTTTAATAATCTTTCAATAGCATTTACATATGTATTATGTTTTCTTTCATCAGTTGCTTTTAATGCAACGCTAAACTTTTTCAGTACATCTTCAATGTTTGCTATTCTCTCTTTATTCAAAATACTCAATTTTGTGTAATAAAGCGCAGTTATTAAAAATATATCAAAAACACTCTTTTGCCTGCCTTCTAAGTTAAACTTTGTATTGAGGCAACTTGCATCACCTGCTAAGCTGATAAGAAATTGATCAGCATAAAGATAATCAAAAATGTATAAGAATGCCTCTTTAAGCCATTCATTATGCTTCTCTTTTTTTATCTTCTCCATAATATTGTTAAGTTCTAATAAAAACTTAATGCCCTGGTCTTTATAAAATGCAAGCTGCTTGTTATTATCAACTTTTTCTTTTATAAACAACTCTTTAAGCAGAGCAAGATTTCTATCATATTCACTTATTAAACTTTTAATATCTGAATAACTATTTGCGCCCCTTATTTTATGCCTTATTTTTTGTAAAACTTTAAATAGCTCATCAACAGTAATATTTTGTTTAATATTTTGTTTTCTTTCTAGCATTTCTGGCCCTTGGCTTATCTTTCCCTCGCCGATTTGTCTTATTGTTTGTAGCTTTTGCGATTGTTTATTAATTTCCCTTTCTCCCCCTTTTATAACCTGCGCTGGTTTTTCTTTAAAAAATGATTTATAATAATCTATTTTTTGTGCAAATATTTTTGTATTTGGATTGCTATTCAAAATATCTCTTATTAAATATAAATCCTCAGCATAAAACATTTTTGAAAGTTGCTCAAAGAATTTTTTAATTGTATTTTCATCAATTTTGCCAGTGAACATATAACCCTCTATCTGTCTTTGCATTATTCTGTCTTTGCTTATTATATTTTTTATTGCTTCTTCAATATCCTTTTTGCTTTTTCTTTGCCCTTGCATGCTGTTTGTCATAATATTATTATGTTATAATAAGGGGTTTAAAAATGTATTCAACTTGCTTTTAATCTTAAACAAGCTTATGCATTTATCCTTCTTGATTTGCTTATTTGATTTATTAATTTCTCATTACTTAAAAATCCACAGCCAAGGCACGCATTATTATGCAAGACAGCAACAAACTTATTAAAATTATATTCGTCAATAAATATTTTTATATTCCTAACTTCAATGTCATTTCCTTTTGCATAAATAAATGCTTGCTCTTTATCAAGCAATACAAAATTTTTCATCGCTAAATTACCAAAGATTTGCAGAAAGTTTGTTGTTGGCTTATAGCCATTTTTTATTTTTTTCAATGCAACAATGCCAAAATGCTCTCCAATATTTTCGAATGTAAATGCTATTATTTTCTCATTTTTTTGTAAAAATTTTATATGTTCTGGCAATGTTATGCCAAAATAAGATAAATACCAATTTCTTGCATAAATATTTGCATCAATGCTTTCATCCATATTTAGCCCATGTTAATATGTTAATTATTGCTTAAGTTTTACACTGCCGGATTTTATTTTTGTTATACATAGCAATCTTTGGTCTGGTTGTGCTCCCATCATGCTTAATTGCCCTTTCTCATATTCACTTGGCTGTTCCAAGTTTTCCATGCCTTCAACTACATGGGTTAAACAGCTCCCACAAACTCCTTCGTGGCAAGCGAACAATATAGAACATTTTCCATCTAATGTGCCAAGGCTTTCTCCATCATTAAGCTCTATAGTTTTGTCATCATTAACAATATATACCTTTGCCATGCTAATAAATTATGATATATATTTTTAAATGCATTATTTTGATTTTTGACATTTGCTATAAACTTCTTTTTGCTGGGGTGGCAGAGCGGTAATGCGCCTGTCTCGAAAACAGGTGCCTGCTTAGCAGGCTCAGGGGTTCGAATCCCCTCCCCAGCGCAACAAATATGAAAGGCAATGAGCAACGATTTTTAAATGTTTTTTTTCTTATAATTATATGGAAAAATTTAGGGAGGGCAATAACAAAAATGGAAGTTATGGAAATAAAAATGCTGGAAATAAAAATGAAGAACATATTGTTAAAGAATTGGCTGAAGTTATTAGGAATTTAAAACCGCTATCAAAAGAAGAGCTTAGAGAGGCCAGAATGAGATTTTCTATTGCTCGTTTTTTTATTGATTCTGGCAATGAAAAAAACAATGGAGAAGAAAAACAAGACATGTATAAGGAAATATATGAAGCCCTATATAATTTAAGGCCACAGATAACAAATAATAATGAAGGGAGAAAAGGGAAAAATAGGAAAAGAAAAGAATCAACATACGGAAAGCAGAGCGATAATAGTTATGAGATGGATGATAATGGTTTTGGGCAAGATGTTTTGGAAAACATAAAAAAAGATCCTGATTTGAAAATTGCTGAACAAAATATAGATTTGATAGATTATGTATTAAGAATAAACAATTATAAAAGCGTTGGCAAGGATGAAGTGACAGTTTTATGCCTATTAAAAGAAATAATAAAAGCTTATCAAAAATTGCCTTATTATACATGGCAAAAAGCAAACTTTTTATTAAGATCATTGCTTAGATGTGAATATAAGGATAATAAGATTTTAAATGAAATTATAGAACTAACAGAAAAGTTTAACATTGTTGAATTCTTAGATGAATTAAAGATGCTAGTAGAAAAAGGAAAAGTGCCAGATGAAAAAAAAGAACAAGTCAAGAAATTAATAGAGAAATTTGAAAAAATAAACAATATGGGCAAGAAAAACATGGGAGTGGAAAAATACATTACGTCAGTTATAGAAGAGGCCAGATTTCTTGTTACTTTATGCAGAAATAACCAATGCAAAAACGACATTTATTTTGAACACTTGGCAGAATTGGAAAATTGTTTGCATGCACTATTCAATCTATATAAAGAAATTGAAGTAAAAACAACACTTGCTTATAGGATTGAAGAAACATTTAGAGATATAGCCAAATTTGATGATGTGCGCATAAATAATATTATATTGAATTATATAAAAGACCTTGAATTGTCAAATTTAATTGATATCCCAGAGAGAATGCTAAATGATGGCTCATACCCAGAATCAATCAGAAAACAGGCAGAGAATGTAATTGAAAAATTAAGAAAAAATAGCGGAAACAAAGATTAAGATTTTAGTAATTAAGTTTTGCTGCTTATTCTATAATAAAACATGGCTTTAATGGCAGCCCAGATTTTTCTTTTTGCGTTATTTCCTCTTTCTTTATATTTTCTTCATCAATTATTGTAATGTTCCCAAATTGTTGAAAGTTCTTTATGCTTGCTTTGATACTTTGTTTAAATAGCTCTTTTTTTGGTATGCTTGGAATAGAAAATATTTTTCCGCCAAGCCTTTTTACAATATCATTTATATCATTCTTATAAGGCGAGAAATAAGGGCTATTGTAAATATTTCTAACATTGCCCTTAGCCAATTTTAATTCTTCAAAAAACCTATATTTCCATTCATGTGGAATAATAATTTTTATGTTAGCATGTTTTATGCCCTTTCTAAGCATGTAATTTGCTATATCTCCGTAAGTTTCTCTAACAACAGACATGGATGCAATAATATGCTCATCATAAGGCTCTTGCTTTGGTATTTCCATATTTACATTTGCCCCATTTTGCATTGCAAAGTCAGGGAAAAATGGTTCAATTACAATAAGCCACTTCTTTATTGTTTCCTTTAATGCTGGTTTTTCAACTATGCTTTCATACCATTTTAATTCATTATAAAAGTCATAAAAGAATAATTTAGCAAATTCCCTGAAATCAAGATTGTCTATTAATTTATCGACAAGCCCCAATTTTTCATTAAAACATGCCCTTATCCATTGCTCAGCTATTGTATTGCCCTCATTGCTGCTTTTATTTATTATATAATTAAAAAATGAGAGTCTTTGCTTTATGCCTTCAATGAGCGTTTTATTAAAATCAGTATCTTGCAGTAAATCTGCACTGCTGACAACGCTAAATCTTATTATATCAGCTCCATGCTCTTTTATTGCCTGTCTTAATGGCAGTATATTGCCCATGCTTTTACTCATTTTTTTGCCCTCCATCATAACAAAGCCATTTATTGCTATTTGCTTAGGCCAATGCTGCTCTGGAAATATTGCAACATGGTTCATGATATAAAATGCTAAATGATTCCTTATCAAATCTGGGCCGCTATGCCTTGAATCAACAGGATACCAGTAAAGAAATTGCTCTCTTAATTTTTCATGCATTTCATTTTTTGGCTTTCCTTTGCCATAAAATACATAATCAAAGAATGCCTCATCAAGTTCTTGTGGGGAAAATGCCTTTATTTTATCTGCTATTGTATAGAATGCAGGATAAATTGTTGAATCGCTTAAACTTTCTATAACTTGCGATTCATCAAAAGGAAATTGTGTGCCAAGCCCTCTTGCTCTCGTGCATGCTTTTTTGTCAAGCCATAATATTGTATTTCTCAGCTCTTGCTTAACGCTGTTTGGGATTATAACCATCTTATCCAAGCATTTCAAAGCTTTTTCTTTCCATTCCTTGTTCCCATAATCTATAAACCATTGATCTTTAACTAATTTTACTACAACTTCATCTCCTGCCCTTGTTTTTATTGGCCCGTTTGCAATTATGTAATAAGAAAATGCATTATTATTTTCAATAAGCCATTTTTTCACTTCATCTTTTGCTTTGCTTACTGGCATTCTTTGCCATACAATAAGCATGCCTTTAGCATTCTCATCTTTATAAACCTTTTTTGTTGCCTGCTCAAGCCTTTCATCATCTTGATTTTTTATGCCCATTTTTTCAACAACATCTTTTGCTGGAATATCATATCCTTCAACCTCAATAATCTTCTTTATTTCAAGTTTCCCAATATCTTTTAATGCAATGTAATCAAATGGTGCATGAGCTGGCACGCTCATAACAAGGCCAGTGCCATTATTAGGTTTTACAAATCTTGCATGATATATTGGCACTTCTTTTTTATCAGCAGGATTATAGGCAGTGCTATTTAATAATTCAGCCCCTTTTATTTCTTCTATGGCCTCAACATCTTTTTGCATAGAGAAATTTTGCAATGTGCCTTTGCTTATATAGTATATTTCATTATTCTCTCTATCTTTTATTTTTACATAATCTGCCTCTGCATTGACCCAAATGTTTGTGACTCCAAAAATTGTTTCTGGCCTATAAGTTGTTGCTATTAAATAGCCATCTCTAAATCTAAATTTTATTGCACAAACTTCTTCTATTTCAGGATCTATATCCCCTTTTGTATCATGTGCTCCAACAGCAGAATTTAACTTTATACTCCATGCAACAGGATGCTCCGCCTTTAATAAAAGCCCAAGTTTTTTTAATTTCAAGAACTGCCATTGTATAAATTTCTGAAAATGTTTATCAAATGTATAAAATTTTCTGCTCCAATCAATCATAAAATGCATTTCTTTCATGCCCTGCTCTATCTCATTTGCAAAATACAAAACAAGCTTTTCAGGATCTGTTAGCTCTTTTAACTTTTGCTCAGGCACACCGTAAATCTTTGTCAAAACTTCTATTGTATCTTTATCATGCTCTTTTATTCTTTCAGCCATTCCAATAATTGGTGTTCCAGTAACATGAAATGCCATTGGGAAAAGGACATCAAATCCTTTATGCTTCTTAAATCTTGCATATATGTCAGTCATGCTATATGTTCTGGCATGCCCTATATGCTGTGGGCTGTTTGGATAAGGAAAAGCTGCAGTTATAAAAAATTTTTTCTTGCCATCTTTATCTTTATTTTCTCCAGCCATCAGGAATATGTCAATAGAACAATTTTTAATTTTTTTTATTCCTTATTATTCACTACTTTTTTATTGTTAGTTCTTCAATGATAAGTGGCATCATGTCTATTCTGTAATTTGTTATTGGTTTTAATTTTTTTATATCATGAAAACCAAATGTCCTTGCTATTTCATAACCAGCATATGCTATCATAGCCCCATTGTCTCTATTAAATTCATCCCTTGCTGTGCCAAATTTGACATTATTTTCATCTGCAATGCTTTTCATAATTTCCTGTAATCTTTTGTTTTGGGCGACTCCCCCGCATAGTATTATGCCCTTTGCCTTTTTTAAGTGCAATGCCCTTTCTGTTATTTCTGCTAGCATATAAAAAGCAGTTTCAAATAAAGAGAAAGAAACATCTTCAATGCTGTGTTTTTGGAGTGCTTTCAATGCAGCAGTTAAAAGCCCGCCATATTGAATATTCATACCTTTTACAGTATATGGAAGCTCTATGAACTTACCATTTTCAGCATATTTTAAAAGCTGTACAGCATTAGCTGGCCTTATGCCAGCCTTTCTAGCAAATGTATCAAATAAATTACCAACGCTTATATCAAGTGTCTCTCCAAGCACTTCATAAAAATTATTGCTTGCTTTATATAGAAGTTGTGTATTGCCCCCGCTTGTATATAATATTACTGCATCATTAATGCCAGTATCATATTCTGCTATTTTTATATGTGCATAAGGATGGTTAACCCCAACTATGGCTTTTTTATAATAACTTGCTAAGAATTTTGCAATGCTGACTGTAAAAGATAATGGTGCTCCTATGCCAGGGCCTTGAGAAACTGCTATTAAATCAATATTATCAATGCCTATATTGGCATTCAAAAGTGCTTTATTCATTACACTCGCAAAATTTAATGCATGATGGTCAGCAGCTTCTCTTGGCAATAAACCTTCATATGCTGTATAAGTTGAGTAAACATTGCTTATTACTTTTCCTTGTTTTACTATGCCAACTCCTATTGTATGTGCCGTTCCTTCTATACCAAGCACGTTCATATCAATATATTTTAATCACATCTATTTAAAATGATAAGTGATAATACAAGAAAGAATATCACAAAAAGCAAGAAAACAAAAAGCAAGAGAAAAGCTTTTAAAATTTCGCCAAGAAATGCATCCATGGCAGGAAAAATTGAATGGTATGAAGAGTTTCATAAACCTGAATACAAGCCAGCAAAGGATGACCTTGTTTGTTTATTTTATTATGAGGCTGATAAAGGCATTAGCGTAAAAGAAGCAGTAGGCAGAATAGCAAGTGAGAGCAGCACAGGAACATGGACAACATTGGCAAAGCTTCCAGCAAGAATGAAAAAGTTAATGGCAAAAGCATTTGAAGTTAGGGGCAATTATGTTAAGGTTGCTTACCCAATTGATTTATGGGATAAAGGCAATATACCGCAATTATTATCTGGAATAGCAGGCAATATATTTGGTATGAAGGCTGTAAAAAATTTGAGATTAATAGATGTTAGTTTACCAAGAGATTACATAAAGCACTTTAAGGGTCCATGGGCTGGCATTGATGAAGTTAAGAAGAGATTAAAAATAAAAGAAAAAAGGCCGATATTTGGAGCTGTGCCGAAGCCAAAAATAGGTTTTTCTGCTGCTGAACATGCAAAGATTGGTTATGAAACATGGATGGGCGGTTTTGATATTGTAAAAGATGATGAAAATCTGACTTCCACAAACTTTAACAGGTTTGAGGATAGGGTAAAATTGCTTACAAAAACAAGGGAAAAAGCAGAAAAAGAAACAGGCGATCTTAAGAGCGCATTCATAAATATAACAGGCCCAGTTAAAGTAATGGAACAAAGAGCAAAAATGCTTTATGATTATGGCTGGGAATATGCAATGATTGATGTAGTTGTAACAGGATTTGCTGCTGTACAGCATATGAGAGATGTTTGTAATGATTACAAATTATTTATCCATGCCCATAGGGCAATGCATGCTGCAATGGATAGAAATCCAAAGCATGGAGTTAGCATGTGGTTCTTAGCAAAAATGTTTAGGCTTGCAGGTGTTAATAATTTACATTGTGGCACAGGGGTTGGAAAGCTTGAAAGCCCATTTGAAGAAGTATTAAGAATTGCAGATACATTAAGAGAAAAGCATGTAAAGCAAAGAGAGCTTTTGCTTGAACAGGATTGGGCGCATATTAAAGATGTTTTCCCAACCGTATCTGGAGGAGTACATCCTGGAATAATGCCCCCAATATTAGATAAAGTCGGTGGAGACAGAGTTATATTCCTTGTTTCTGGTGGCATTCATGGCCATCCAAAAGGAACAAGGGCAGGAGCAAAAGCAGCTATACAGGCATTTGAAGCATGGAAAATGGGCGTAAGTTTAGAAGAGTATGCAAAAACACATAAGGAGTTGGCACAAGCTCTTGAGAAATGGGGACATTATAAGCCCAAATAAAAGACCAAAATCTTTTTTATTTTTCTTTTCTTCTCACTCAAAATTTATTAGCCAATATAACGCCAATATAATGCACCAATCTGTGCCAATCTAGGAATTTATTTATGTGTATGGGCAATATCATTAATAATGGTAACATCATTATGTAATGGCGATGTAATGCAACCTGTTATATTATGTTATATCGCATTATTATACCATTATAAAGGGTAAAATTATACATAGTAGGATAAGACCATGTAAATTATTTTTAAATTTATTCTGCATATATTTTATGATTGGGGTGGGAGGATAAACAGGTTAATACTTGAGGCAGAGGATTATAAAAATACATTGAAAAAATTGCTAATAAAATGTAAAGGCAGGTTGGACAGGCAATTGCATAAAGCAGAAACAAATGCAAGCAATTTAAAAAAAGACATAACGAAAAAAGGCACAAATGAAAAAGATATAAATGAAAAAGGCACAATTGAAAAAGACATAAAAATGGCCAGTGCTATATTAGGAAAAATATTTGAAATAGATAGGAGCGAAAATATCAGGAATTTCAAGAAATCATTAAATAAATTAGTAGATATGCTAGTTTTTTATAACCCCACTTTAATGTTTTATAATAATGAGCAAAAACATCTTTTTAAAATTTCGGCGCTTTTTGATGACTTTCTTTTATACTTGTTTAAAGATGGAATAAAAGATGAGTTGCCAAATTTAAGGGCTTATCATGTTATATTAAAACATATTATAATCGATGCCTTAGGCATAAGCAATATTTTGCATGGCAATGATAAAAGTATTTATCTTGACTATGATTTTAATTCAGGGCTAAGGCAGAAATTTGAGTCAAATATGGAACTTTCTTTAATAACATATTATGGACCTGAATATTTAATAAAACCAGAAATATGTAATATGGCTAACTTGGGAAAGAAACAAGAGCATTTATTTAGCTTTGAATATGACAAAGAACTTGATTTATATAATTTATCATATAGAGAAGAAAGCATAAAAAACCCTGTAATTCTTATAATGGCATTGAATGTTGCTTATTATAATGGCATAAAAAGATTTCGTGTTAAATATGAGCCAGTAAAAGCCGAATTTTCTCAAAGCATGAATGAAATTTGGTTAAAATATGAGAGATTGCTAAATCTAATGTGCAAGGCAAGAGATTACAAAAAAGAAAATAAGGAGCTGATTTTAGAGGCACATGCTTTTTTTGCAGGCAACTGTTTATTTTATACTCCATCATTAGCATTTGATATAAATAAAGCAGCTTTAGTAAGGCATAACAGCATTGCTTATATTAATGATTACAAAAACAAGTTTAAATTGGATGGCAATTTTATAAAAGCCTTAGATGATATTTATTCCAATTTATTCTTTAATAATAATGACTTAACTTTATCAGCAATTGATAAATGCTTTTCCTCAATACAATTGCCAATTTACGCAAGAAAGAGGGTAGAAAATTTTATAAGCCATTTAATTAACCAAAATGACGGAATAAAATTAAAAAAGCATGAGCTTCACAAATTTATTTTATCAGAAAAAGAGGAAACTGCATTTTGGCTTTGTTATGCTGATGCAGTCTGTGATTTAATTGAGCAAAATATAAGAGCAAGGGAGTTAGAAGGATATGAAATATTTTTGCACAATCTTAAGATAATAAGAATTTTCATTGATCTGTTGAATGAAAAAACAACTTTTACTAATCTTATATTAGACAAAATAAAAAAAAGGCACAGTAGATTAGAATTAGATAATATGATGAATGGCGATTTTTCATTCATACTCAAAAATAATATGGTTGATATTATACCAATCTATGTAGAATTCCATAAAGGCTTCATAGATTTTAATGAGATTAAAGAAGCAATTAAAAAAAGCGACCGCACGAAATTTATGAAATCTATTATTGAATATACAGCAGCCTCTCTTTACATAAAGAAATTGATTAAGAATAAGTCAGGAATATGTGATAATTACTCATTTGTAGAATTTTTAGTTTCTCTGCACGATTCAGATAATAATTCGCGATTAAAAGCAACGGATGAATTCTTAGAAGCAATAAAGGAATTTGCAAACAAATCTATTTTTAATTTTATAGAACTAACTGACCTTATTGTTTCTTATAAACTTAAAAAATTTTATAAAGAGCTGAGAGACTTATTTTTGGATTATAAAGGCATGAAAAAATTCATGATCTTTGTGCATTTACTAAACCCAAGAGGGATAAAGAAAGTATTGGTAAGGGCTTTATACAAAAATGACTTAGAAAGGATAGAACAAGAACTGAAACAATCTAAATATAATCAATATTAAAAATACTCCATACCAATATTCCAATAAAGAAACATACACGAACTTATATGTTTTTAAACTCTTTTGTCCAAGTTTTAAAAGGTGGGAATTTGCAGTTAAAATTACTAAATGGGAATATTATTTTAATAGGCAAAGATGGAGAAAAACAAATAAAAATATTAAGAGGGCAGGAATTTTCATCTTGGTTTGAAGATGGATATGGAGATAAGCATATGTTTTTAAAATACAGATGGGGAAAAAGCCATAATGCTCAATGCGATGATTGCGGATTCTTTGATTTAAAAAATGGCGTATTTTCTATTTTTGATGGAGTGACAAATGTTGCTGGAAAAGAGCCGGGATTTGGCGGTAAGCAAGCATTTGAGCTTGCCCAATCAATGCCCATGTTTATTAACCTGCTTATAAGTTGCAAAGATTTTAAAGTAGCAATAGATGGATTTATAAAAAAGAATGGCAGGAAAAAAAGCACAGCAGTTATTGTATGGCTCGATAAAGATAAAGGCATGTTTCATGCTTTTTCTGTAGGAGATTCAAAATTTGTTATCGGGGATATAGAAAATGATGATTCATTAATATTTGATGAGCAAGGCAGTGCACTGATTTTTGGAGATGAAATTGCGCACAGATTTTATTCAGGCCCAATAAAAGCTGGCTCAACATTAGTCATGTTCACAGACGGCTATTTAAACCCAGAAGACGATTTAATACACGTCGAATATGAGATAAAATATTAAAGAAGGCGAAGGCTAGATAAGAAAAAAGGTAAAATATTAAAGATAAAACATTAAAGGAAGAATATCCTTATCTTTATCTTTTTCCTTATCATTATTTTTCAAATTTTCAACATTTTTGCAAATTGCAATTTTCAAATTTGTACGTTTTCTAAATTTTGAATGCCTATTATTTCAATACCCTTCGCATGCTTTTTATCTAGCCTAACTTTTGTCTCAGGCATTGTTATAACAATTTTTCTCTTTATTTTTAACTCAGTCTTGATTAACCATTTTATATCGTTTTTATCTATTGTCTTCCTCATTTTTACTTCTATTGCATTTGAATTTTTTATGAAGTCAATCTCTTTTCCCCTGTCATTCCAAAAGAATTCAGCATTTAACTTCCATGCAACTTCTGTTTCAGCGATTTTTGATAAATCTGTTTGGCTAACGTAATCTATTAGTGTTGTATAATATGGGTAATATTTTTTTGCCCTGACTTCAATTTTTCTAGGATTGTTGGAGAAATTATAAAGTTTCCTGATTAAAAAACTTTTTTCCAGTGCATTAATATAATGAGATGCTGTAATTCTGCTTATACCAAAATCTTTAGCAATGTCTGATATAGCCATTATTTGTCCAGGATCTCTGCATATTGTTTTAAAAATTCCCTCCAATATAGGCTGCTCATTTATGCTGTAAAATTTTTTTGCATCTTCATATATAACTTTTTTTACTATGCTGCTAACATAATCATGGCTGTCTAAAGAGCTGTGTAAAGCAAGGCCAGGTAATTGTCTGTGCATATAAAACTTATAGTTTTCCCATTCTTGCTCTAATATATCAGAATGCGCTTTCCCAGATAACATTAAATATTCATCAAATGATAATGGGTTTATTGATATATCTATGCTTCTTCCAGCCAGACTTTCATGCCCTTTTTTTATTTCAAGTGATGCTGAACCGCTTAAAAATATCTTTACGCCAATATTATCGTGCAATATTTTTATCTTACTTGCCCAGTTATTCAGATTTTGTACCTCATCAAAGAAAATAAAATAATTGCTTCCTTTGACTTTTTTGCCAATTATCTCCTCCCATGTTTTTATTATTTCTATTGGCTCATCTATTTCTTCATCAAAACTAAAAAATAGTATGTTCTTTCTTGAAAATCCCTCTGATATAAGATGGTTTATTAGCTGTTTCATTAATACAGTCTTTCCTACTCTTCTCGGGCCGTTAATAGTTAAAATAAGTGGAGTTGATAAATAAGAAACTAATTTCTTATATATGTGGCGTTTGAATGGATAATTATAGAAGAAATCATGCTCCCAATGTTGGTTTAAAAGCAATAAAATATCTTTAAGCATGTTAAAATAATATGATAAAGAATTTTTAAACCTATCTTTTCAAATTTTCAACATTTTTGCAAATTGCAATTTTCAAATTTGTACGTTTCTCCTATATGCGCAAATACGTTAAATTCGTTAATTTCATAAAATTTTGTAAAACATATTTAAATTTATACTGAATATTAATGATGTGTCAAAATTCTTAATATCTGTTCCGGGAAAAGTGCTTTTGCTTGGTGGTTATGCGGTTTTACTAGGCAAAAAGGGCTTTGCACTTGCTTTGAATGATAATAAAGGGCTCGGTTTTCTTGCTGAAGCGTATAATAGTGCAAAAGAGGAAATTAAAAGCAGTTATTTTTATGCAGATTTAAGTTGTAAAGAAGATATAGAAAATTACAAACATGAACCAGCAGTTTTCTCTTATTTGATTGCTAAAGAATGGCATATGAAGAAGTTCAAGAAATTTAAAAAGGCGAGGATTGACATAAAGGGAAATAAAATATTTGGAATTCAGAATGCAAAAACAGGGCTTGGAGGATCAGCATGCAGTATTGTTTCATCTATAATGTCAGTTTTTGCTGTCAATGAAACGATTTATGAGTTTTTGAATGATGCCCATGGTCTTTGCTTTAAGTCAGCATTCATGCTTAATAAAAATGCAAGCGGTTATGATATAGCAACATCTCTTTATGGAACATGCATTTATAGGAAATACATGAAAAAGGATAAGAAAGGAGGCATTTTTAATGCTGTTAATATAAAATGCAATGAATTAAAGCAAAATTTTCTTATATTGAACATAAAAGGAAAGTCAACAGATACAAAGAAAAGCATAAGTGCATTTATGCAAGCTCTTGAAGAAAGAGGGGGAGGTGTGAAAAAGGTTATAAACCAGCAAAGTTTAATAGAGCACGAGATCATGAAATTATTTATTCAAGACAATGAAAATAGAGGCCAAAATTATTTTGACATGAAAGCCATGAGCTATAAGCTAATTGACAAAAAAAGAGAACTTAATAAATTTATGTTAAAATATGGAGCAGATGAGGTTGTGCCAGATGAAGTTTATGGGTTTTTGAAGAATTTAAGGGAATTAAAAGCAATTTCTGGTTGTTTTATTACCGGAGCAGGAGGATACGATAATATAGCAATTATATTAAATAAGCATGCATTAAAAGGCTTGAAAGCATTTGATAAGCTAAAAGATGAGATAATATCAAAATCTGAGTTTGATATTGAATTTTTAGATGTAATGCAAGATAATAGCGGGGCCAGATTTTATGAAATACAATAAAGTTAAATCTGCTGGCATGGGAAAAATCATTTTATTTGGAGAGCATTTTGTTGTTTATGGTAAAAAAGGAATAGTAATGCCATTAACTGATTGCATAAGTGTTGAATTAGAATTTAATAATGGAGAAAAAGATATTATAAAGCCAGCTGGATGGAATAATAAAAAAACAAGAGATGCTTTGAATTATATAAAAAATGCATTTAACATAAGAAATGGGCTTAATATAAGGATAAATGAATTAATGCCTTCAAGATCAGGCCTTGGTAGTTCTGCTGCTTTTTGTGTTGCTCTTGTAAAGGCTTTATACAGAATACAGGGCATTGGATCTGATGGGCATAAGATTAAAGAAGAGATAAATAGGCATGCATATGAAATGGAAAAATTTTATCATGGCAATCCATCAGGGATTGACAATACAGCATCTGTATATGAAAAAGCTTTTATATTCGAGAAAGGCAAAAGGCCGATATTGATTAATAATAACTTAAGCCTTGATTTTGTAATATGTATTTTACCAAGAGAGAAGGATACAAAATCAATAGTGCAAGACGTTAAAGCATTGAGTGAAAGCAAGCCATTTTATTTTGATAACATTTTGTCTATTTATGATAAAATATTTGATATTGGGCTATATGGAATAAAAAATAGGGATAAAAGTATTATAGGCAATGCAATGAATATGAATCAAGAAATTTTAGCAGATATTGGAGTTTCAAATAAAAATATTGAAATGCTCAGGCATATAGCATTAGACAATGGCTGTTATGGAGCAAAACTTTCTGGAGCTGGAAGAGGAGGGGCCTTTATATCTTTATGCAAAAATAGGAGGCATGCTGAAATAATGGGCAGGATATTTAAAAAGCACGGCATAAGATGCTTTTTAAAGACTTTGAAAATATAAATATTGCCTATTATATCATTAATAGGTTGATTGAATGGAATATAAGTATAGAATAAAGGCCTTTGCGTTTGATGGGGATGGCGTTGCTTATGTTGGAGATAAACTTATTAAGGAAACAATAAATGCTATTAAAGCTTTGCAAAGAAAGGGCATAGCAGTATATATGGCAACCAATACAAGCAGCGGAACAAGAGAACAAGTTTATAAAAGATTAAAAGGCATTGTCGATAAAGAAAATATTATTACAGCTGCTGATTTAATGCTTGAGTACATTGAAAAAAATTACAATTACGTATGGGCCATCTCAAATCCAAAAATAAAAAGAGCAATAAATAAGCTTGGTATAAAAATTAATGAACATAAGGCAGAATGTGTTTGCATATCATTCCATAGAAGACATGAATTTAATGATATAGCTATAGGGTTGAGGCTTTTATTAAACAAAAGGCCTTTATTGAGTGCAAATATAGATAGATATTATTTAAGACCAGAAGGTGTTGTGCCAGGCAATGGATTTATTACAAAGGCATTTGAATCTGTAGTAAATGTAAAGGCCAAATATTTTGGCAAACCAAACCCAGAAATGCTTTTCAGAATAGCAAAAAAAGAGAATATAAAAATAAATGAGCTAGCCCTTGTTGGTGATATGATGGAAACAGACGTTCAAGCTGCTAAAAATGCAGGTTGTTTAAGCATATATGTTAATAATGGTGTTTTTCAAGTTATAAGAGTAAAGCCAGATATAGAGACAAGTTATAAAAGGTTAGAGAGGGATTTATTTTCATTAATATAATTATGCATTAATATAATGCATTAATATAATTATGGTAGTTATAATTATGGTGGTTCTATGCATGAGATAAGGACAAAAATAATAGCAACAATTGGCCCAGCTATAGAAGAGGAGAGCAAACTTTTACAGATTTGTCATTATGCAGACATAATAAGGTTTAATTTTTCCCATGAACCAAAAAAACAGATAAAAAGGCTATCTGTTGTTAAGAAAATTGCAAAGAACATAAAGAAATATATAATAACACTTGCTGATCTGGAAGGGCCAAAAATAAGGACAAGAAATGAAGAGCAAATAGAATTAAGTAATAATGCTGAATATGACATAAGTGTATTTGGGATAAAAGAAAGATTCTTCTACAAGATGCTTGAAGAGGGGGATTTGCTACTTTTAGATGATGGGAAACTTAAACTCAAAATGCTTGACAGGCATAAGTTTAAGCCTTTGAATAATTACATATTAAAGCCAAATAAAACAATCACAATAAAAGGCAAAGATTTTCCCATATCAGGGTTGACAAAAAAAGATTATGAAGATTTAAATAGCCTGTTAAAAGCAGATTTTGATGCAATAGCAATGTCTTTTGTTAAAAATGGCAGTGATGTTGATAAGTTGAGGTTAATAGCAAAAGATAAAGTAATAATAAGTAAGATAGAAACTGTTGCTGCAGTTAAGAATATTGACGAAATAATAGAAAAAAGTGATGGAATTATGATAGCAAGAGGCGATCTGGCATTAGCTTTGGATGAAGAGAAAGTGCCAACAATGCAGAGATTGATAATAAATAAATGCATAGATAGCTCAAAACCAGTCATTGTTGCTACACAAATGCTTGATAGTATGATAATGAATCCAACTCCAACAAGAGCAGAAATAAATGATATATATTCAAGTGTTTTACAAGGAGCAGATGCTCTTATGCTATCAGGTGAAACAGCTTCTGGCGCTTTTCCGGTGGAGTCAATAAAAACTATGTATAAGACAATATCAGAAGCTGAAAAACATGTTAAATATGATAAAGTTTCTGATAATGACATAAAAGATAAGATAGCAAGGAATGCTGTTGAACTTGCTGAATCTTATAATGTGCCAATAATAGCCCCTACAGTGCATGGCACTACTCCAAAAAAGATATCGAGGCAAAGGCCAAAAATTTCTGTTTATAGTGTAACAAATAATGAAAAGACATTTAAATACCTTCATTTCTTCTTTTCTTTAAGGCCAATATTTTTCAATTATGAGCCAGTCTTTAAAAAAATCGATAAAATAAAAGCAAAGTTGAATGTTAAGAATGCTGTTTTTGTTTTTGGCTATCCACCAGGAAATCACAATACAAATACAATTATATATATTTAAGAGTACATATTTAAAAAATTCAAAACAGCATAATAATGTATAAATATATCCAATATAAGGCGGTTTTTATGGCCTTTAATATAACGCATGTCTTAATGCTTTTGTTAGCCTTTTTATTGGTTTTTAATTTAAACGGATGCTTGAATAATATGAACAATAATGAGGTTAATAAAACAAGGAGCGAAGAGAATATGAGCGAGAAAAACATGCAGTTTAAAGGAAAGCTTCTTGTTGCTCTTGGAGATTCGATAACTGCTGGCACAAATAGTGTTTATTACTCATTAAAATCTGAGCATAATTTCGCAAGTTATCTGGCAAAAGATTTTGGCATGGAAATAAAGAATTATGCATTTCCAGGGGCAACAAGCAATGATGTTCTAAACCAAGCAAAGAATATGGAAAAAAATGTTGAAAATGTTTCAATAATAACAATACTTGTTGGTGCTAATGATATATTTAGAGGATATGATAGAGAGGTATATAGAAATAATTTAAGAGAGATAATAAGTATTGCAAAAAATAAGGTTGGCAGGGATGGTATTGTTATTGTCGTTGGCCTGCCTAATATTGGTTTACTTAATAATCTCGAATGCCAAAACCCTCTTGGCTATATTGATGGGAAAATGCAAAACACATTTTTTGATTTTAATGAAATAGCAAAAGAAGAAGTTAATAAAGCAAAAGATAAAATATCAAGCAGTATAATTTTTGTTGATATATATAATATTAATTATAATGATGCTGATATAGGCATTGATTGTTTTCATCCAGGCAAAAATGGACATGAAAAAATAAAACAAGCAATAATAAAATCCTTGTCCAGTTATTATAATATTACAAACTAACAAATTAACAAGCTATAGCTTTACAACTTAACAAATTAACAAATTAATAGCTTAATAACTTAACAACCTAACAACTTAACAACCTAACAACAAGCAAATTAACCTATTTCTTATTTTTTATTAGAATTTCTAATATTTTATTTGATTTTTATATTATCCCCTTTATTTTATATATTAATTTCATATATTATATTCTCTTTTTTCTATTATTATATTTTATCCTTTTTTTATGCTTTTCATTTTTTTATGTTTTTTTGTCTAATAGGGTAGCCTCTAATAATAAAAAATGCCTTATTTTTTGCCCTGCTGCTTTGCTATACTTTTTTATGCCTTTTTCTGCTTTTTTATTGAATAATATTATAATATGTTAGAATTTCTAATATTATATAATCATAATTCATTAATAATGCTAATCCATCAATGCTGCTTATGCTTATGATATACAAATCAGATAAAATCAGATAAAATTGATTCAATCGATAAAATAAAGGTATTTTTTAATTAGTTTACTATTAAAGTATAGTAACTTAATCGTTCATTGCAAAGGCCCCTATATTGCAGGTTTACTGATAAAGTATTGATTTGCAAAATCCTGTAGAGTAATCAAGGTTATTTTGTAAAAACATTCTAAAAGAGCTTATTTTTTATTCCTAGTTTATTTAAGTGGTATGAGACTTAGGGAAATAATAAATTTTATCTTTCATTCCCATGCTATAACTATTATTGATTGGGTTTAATGATATTGCAAAAACACCTTTCTCTTCATCAAAATTATCTAAATAAAGAGTATAGACAGCAGGAAATTCAAAGGGCTGAGTTGAATTTATTAAGAATTTAAATTCTGCTTCATATGGCTCGTTTGCTTTTAATTCAATATCTATTTTTTGTTCAGATAAAGGAATTAAGTTTAAAGGATTAATTGAATCTTGCTTAATATCGCCAACGCTTATTCTTACCTTTGTATTTATATCTGAAGTTAATCTTACAAAAACATTTATTCTATTGCCCTAACTTATATTGCCACTAACAAATATTTCCATAAAACCATGTCTTTGCCTTGGAAATGATTGGTCTATAAGCCATATATTTGCTCTAACAGCACTATCTAAATCTTTGTCTAATGTTGTATTAAATCCAGAAAAGCAGCAAAAAACACAAACCTCTTCATCCATTTTTTATCGGGAGTAATGTTTATAAAGGTTTCTCTGTTTTTTATAAGTATTTCTGTTATGGTTGGATGCTGTAAATTTCCTTTTATAGGATATTTTCTATATCTAAAGACACAACACTACAAACCTATTTTTTAATTTTTTTATGCAGCCATAAATAAAATATTAAATTACTTAAATATTGATTTGAAATGTCTTGTTAATCACTTTGTCAATTTATACCTTATTAATCAATTGATACAGCAACAACTCCTATAGGATAAAATTTTCCATTATAATATGTTATATTTCTGCTCCCCATAATTTTATCGTCTTCTTTAAGTTTTGTGTGTGCTTTTTTACCTCTACCCATTAGTAAAAATGGTTTGTTCAAATTTTTCATCAACTCCCAAAAACTTATGACATCTTCTCTAACAGCTTTAATAAAGTGGCCATGTTTTTTATCATGTATGTTTACAGATTCCCAAAATTTTAATTCTCTTTGTATGACTATATTATTAAACTTCTTAAGTTCTTTGTATATATGTTCAAATTCTTCTTTATAGAGCATTTTTTCTGGGCCGTGTAACCAATCATCCAGATCGCCGCCAATCAATTTTTCTTTTTTCATAGTGCCGACAAATGTTGTCGATGGCTTAAGGTATTCGACCATTTGCTCAGGTCCAACTGGCGGTTTATTCTTGTTTTTGATATTAGATCTTATATTAACTTCAGTAGAGACAAAAACATTAACATTATTATTTAAAGGTAACATGTCCCTAACTAAAATATAATCCTTTCTTATTTTAGTTTCTAATTTTCCAGTTTGCTGGTTAAATTCGAACTTTTTAAAAAGCCTTTTTTCTTTTTCGCGATTTTTACTACCAAATCTTTCTAATTCAAATTTCCTATTTATTTCATTTAAAACGCTATTATTTAGCTCCTTGTTCTTAATGAAATAATAGGTAGCAATCAACGCGCCTTTAAAAGAGCTTCCAGGAATATAACCTAAACCGGGTAATAAAGAGACAGTTTCATATATTTTTGTAGGGTTTTTTACTTCAATATTGTATTGTGGTGGATAATTCTGCAATTCAATTTTGCTATTATATAATACCCCATACTTTTCGAATAACTTGGTAATAAAAATTCTTGCATTTTCAATATCCCCGTTCAATATTTTGTCTACTACTACTTCAAGTTCTTCAAACTTTGCCAGAGCAGTCAATTTTTTAATATCGACTAAGTAATAAGCATTGCCCTTCTTAGTCAAAGAAAAAATTAAATCTAGTTCCTCACCAGACCTTATTGATGTTGGTGATAAAACATCTAATCTGATCCTTATTAATTTATTCATTCTAAACACCTCTTAGGTCTATACCAAAACTCAAGGTTTTCATTGGAAAAATATAATCTGAACCTGTAAATTTAGAACTAATCTTATAATTTTTCCCTATTATTCCATATTTAATTTCTGAATTAGGGGTATTAACTATGCTGCCTTTACCGTACTTAAGTACAGACAGCCCCCAGTTGCCTTTTATTGAATTATAATAAGTAGCCCTTCCAAAAATAACTTTATAGTTTTGTTCTGGTATAAAATTGCCAAGAGCTACCCTTGTTGTTATACTGTTGTTTATTAAATTAATCACTTTTTCTTCGCTTAAATCATCTATAGATATACTTATATTTGATATTGTTGTTTTATCACCACCTAAACCATAATCTTCAAGATCCTTTATCTGGTTTAGAACATCTTTATTATTATAAGCGATCAAAACACCAACAAAAATTTGCTTACCATCGTATTCTGACTCTCCTAAATAAACCTCTCTTGTTGTGAAAAGGTCTTCTTTTTTTCTTCCTTTCCTAGTAAAAGATGTAAATTCAATAATGTTTTTATTATTAATTCTAAACATTTGAATAACATCTTCACTTAAACTTCCTTTACTAAGAGCAAATATTTGTGATGGAGTTAATAAAGTGTTCTTATATTGTTTTTTTTCATCGGGTTTTTTATCTCCAAAATTAGGTAAAAATCTCTCTATAAATACATAGCCATTTAATAATGGCTCAGACCCAAAAAATAGGGACATATCTGATATTATAAACCCATCGCAAAATTCTTCTATACTTTCAGGCCCTATTTGGCCGTTATTTATGCATATTGATAATAAAGCACTAACAATTTGTGTATTTTGCAATATTGATATTGGTGAAGCATACTTAAGCATTCTTGAGTTTAACTTTCCTTTGAATTTTACTATTGCATAATCCATTATAAAATCACCTTATTTAATGTCATAAAATTTAATTGTACCATAGCCCCTCGTTCCATTGCCACCTAAATAATCATTTTCTAGTTTATTTAAAGCATTAGTTATATATTGTTCAAATTTTTCATCTATTATTATATCTAATCTAAATAATACTCCTGGCTTAACCCTTTCAGTTTGTCTTAAGCCACCTAAAGTTGTACCGCTGATCCTATCTATTGTGTTTTCAAATTTAACTTCTACTAAGTCTAATGGTGAATCAACTGACTCGCGGGTTAATACCTCTGATATGTATGGAAAATCTTCTTTTATTTTGTTTTTTATTTCTTCAGATACCTGAGTTTCGACAAAGGCATCTCTAAATATGGCAGCTCCTGTCTTGGCTTGTTTCCCATCATTACTGACATAACCAAAGACGTTGCAGATATCACATTTTCCACACTTGCATACTTCTTCTTTGCCAGCCTCTTTTTCAAGTAATGACCTGAGTTTACCCTTTAGGCTACTACCAGGTATATAAGGATAACCCCAAGGATCTTTTACAACTACGTTGTCAACGCCCCCTATTTCATATTCTGCAGAGCCGCCTATATGCAAACCTGTAACAACTAATAGATATTTTTCAACTTTTTTTCTTGCCATATTTACCTACCTCTCGTGTTTGCTTTTGTTTGCAAGTATAAAGTAGTTATATATAAGGCGTCTATGCCTCTTTGTACTTTTGCACGGTCATTTTTTTCGTTATTTTTTGCAATTTCTGATAAAATGTTTGCTACAATACTTAATGATTCAAATTCCGGGTTACCTTTTTTCATATTTTTAGCAGCTATATAACTAATTTTTCCAGCATCTATGAGCATTTTTTTAGAATCCAATTTATCTTTACTATCATATATCTTTTTCCATTTTGAAACCATAGTATGTATCATTATAGTTTTACCTTTTGAAGTGTTCCACGTTTCTAGCCTTTTGATTTTTTCAATCAATTCTGAGAGAATCTTTTCATCCCCATTTTCAATATAGTCTTTTATTAAATTTTTTATATCATTAAAGTTGCCCCCCTCATTTTGTCCCCCTCTATTACTAAAATCACTACCAAAACTTCTTCTATTTATTTCTCCTGCTTGCATATTATCACCTCTCGAGTAGGATTGCAGTAAAAATAATAGGTATAAATATCTGCCCAAATTTATCATTAATCTCCTTTAGTTGTTTATAACTACTAAATGATTCACTATTGAGTTTTTTATACCACCCGTAATTTTTATGGCCTTCAATAATCATTTTAACCAGTAAATTTTCTCTTCTAGGTATTTTATGCTTTGGCAAACCAGAGTAAGCGAGTTTATCATATAAATTTTTCAACCAGTAGAGGAAACTTTTTGAGATTCTTTTCTTTTTGATTAGGTCCCTAACTTCAGAGACCTTATCCAGAAAAGTTGAATTGAATTCACTCCCAAATTTTAATATTTTTCTTTCAGATGCAATTGGGGCATAACTCAAATAGATTGAGTTTCTGTGTTGTAACTGTTTTAGTAATTTTAATCTAGTTTCAACTTCATTAAATGCTTTTGCTATTGGGTATCCATCTCTATATAATATATAAGCTGCTGTGAATGTTATCTCTTTCTCAGGAAAATACTCTAAGTAATGTCTTTGCATTGATTTAAGATGGTTTGATAATTTATTCAGAGCTTTTAGACAGTCATCCACCTTACCAGCAAAAATAGCGTCATCCCCGCCTGCATATAACAGGAAAAAATAACTGCCCTTGAACGCGTCCTGAAGCATCTTGTTTAACTCCCTTTTCATAAATAACGAGAAAGCAATATTGGAAGATATTGATTCTCTTGATTTTTCTTCATAGCGCCTCCCTAATTTGTCAAAATCTAAAGCAACAATGGCAAATCTGTTATCCTCCCCGCCATTTAATATATCATCTAATTTATTTTCTATATTATTTGGACTAAGTAATATTTCTACACCACAGTTATTTAGTATTTCTGCCTTCTTTTTATTATCTTTATTTATTGTATTGGAGTCAATTAAAATTATATAGTCGTTTGTTAACTTTTCTGTATTTAGTTCGTTGAAATTAATAACCTCAAAATGTTTTTGTATTTCATATGGGAAGATTAATACGCAACTAGATGAAGAACCGAGTTTAGTGCAATCAACACAAACTTTGCACATTCTAGATTCTTTTTTACTTTTGGTAGTTATTACACTACCGCAGATTTCACAATAACCGCCCTCAATACATTCAATATTTCCTGTTATTTGATCATCAACATATGTTGATTTTTCTGCTTTTATTATTGCTTGTTTTATTATTTCATCAAACCCTGAGCCATCTTTGTTAATGTCTGTAAGGTTTGAGCTGCCCATACCTAACTTCAAAAGGTCTATTCTAAGGTCTAAAAGTAGCAACCTCCTGTAATTTTGTAAAACTTCTGATGCTTTGTTAACTTCTGAAGTAGGTAATAATAACAATGCCTTTCCTGAAGAGATCATAACTGCATTTGCTGGTGTTAACCCACAATAAGTAGTAATTTTATAAACTATTTCATAGGTAAGTGTTTCTATATATTTTGATCTGCCTCTAAGAACTTTTGAACCACCCTTTCCTTTAAAGTCTTTATCTTCTAGCATGTTTATAAAATTCTGAAGTCCCCCAAGCTTTAGCCATACAACAGCAATAGGCCCATGTATACCTGAAAATATTAATGAAGAAGCTATTGCAGCAGTTGTTATTGAGTGCGAGTACAAAGATATATGCGGGGCTTTCGACTGCTTATATGATTGAATGAAAAAAGTATATTCTTTTAGGATGTAAAGCAAGGTCTGGACCCAACCGGCTTTTCTATTATAATTCATGAGATGTTTTTTAATAGATTGGTATACTTCGTTTGCCGTTGGTTTTGTTTCTCTGTTAAAATCAAAACTTTCATATCCTATAAGAAGAGGTTCAGGATTTTTTATTTTTGATAAATCTTCTAATGGAAAAATCGGCTTAAGAAGTTTATCGCTGTTTTTTTTATCTTCACTAATATGCGTGTCGTTAGTTTCTGATTCAGGAAATTCAGTATTACTTATATCTCTTTCTCTTGCGCTCATGTGGTCTGCTTTGATTAAAATCTTCAATAATTTTTTAAGTTCTTCATCAGTTCCATTAATTATTTCATTATAAAATTCGTTTTTTTCACTCCAATCAGTGCCTTGTAATTCATGATGTCCCCTTATTAATTTAGAAATTATCAGCAAATCTTCTTTGTGCTCATCAGAAAGGTTAGTTGAGTTACAAGCTATTTCTACTAGAGCTGCCCCTAAATAATGGTGGTATTTTTTGCCATTATATCTCTCATTGATGAATGCATCGAGTTCTTCAGGAATACTGCCTCCAATTTTTAAGAATGCTTTACCTATATCGTGCAATAGGCTGGCAACAGTTAATAAATAGATTTGCCTCTCACGATTCATAATTAATGTTTATATTTAGTTATATAAAAACTTTTTCCCTAATTTTCAATCTTTTTAAATTTTTCGCTTATAGTTCCTGGCTTTCACCAACCCACTACTATTAATCCCAATATTTCTCTTCCACCAAATTAACCCCCCACATTTATTGATCATAGTATTACTCTTATTATTCGATTTACATTTTCTACCAGAAAAGTCCTCAGGGAAGTCCAAGGACTTCCTGAGTCGCAGTACTCTTATTATTCGATTTACATTTTCTACTTTTGTGGCGGAGTTTTAACAGACATGCATTTAAATCTTGTCGCAGTACTCTTATTATTCGATTTACATTTTCTACTTATAAATCTTTTGGTTTAATATGTGTTATAGAAAAGTCGCAGTACTCTTATTATTCGATTTACATTTTCTACAAAACAGAAGAGAGGGGCTGTTAGATATATTTTTGAGTCGCAGTACTCTTATTATTCGATTTACATTTTCTACTACAACAGCAACAGCAAAACAACGAAGAAGAAAAAATAAGTCGCAGTACTCTTATTATTCGATTTACATTTTCTACTGCTTGGGAGTGAGGAGGGAGAGAATGGGTAGACAAAGTCGCAGTACTCTTATTATTCGATTTACATTTTCTACATGAAGGTTGTAACAGAAAAAAATGGTCGTCTGTGAATTTGGGGCAGTTGAATGATTTTATATGCAGTCATAACTGCTCATTTTTTGAAACATATAAAAATAAAAGCAAAATAACAGACAACCAAGTGTGGCAGACTTCTTATAACGATTAAGCCACAATAAATATAATAAAGAAATATTTAAAAATTGATGTTTTAGGCGTTTAAAAATTGATATAATCCTCATCTTCAGGGTAAAAACCTTTACCAAAACATAAAACAGATGAGCTTTTACACTTATAAAGCAATATAACATGTATTGTATCAGAGCTAAATTCTTTGCATTTATCCAGTAATTTATTTAACCTATCATCCCTAAGAGTGCCCATAAATCCGCTTTTTTGTACTCTCTCTAACCCCAAATCCTTTAAAAATTCTCCAAAATGACTCCTTTTTCTATCATCAGATATGTCATAGAAAACAGCAACATCTAAAAATTCCATTCTGACACCTTTGGCACTCTAAAATCCTGTTCTTCTAAAAAGAACGAAGCTACACGCCTAACGAATAAAAGTGTTGCTTTCTCAAAGTCATATAAAGAATTTTCAAAAATAAAATTTTCTTTTTTAAAGAATGCAACTACTTTTTTAGCATAATCCCTTTTAATAAGATCAAAATCTTTTTCTGGGTCGTCCTTTAAATATGAAAAAGCACAAAAATCAACAAAAGGCCTGAACGGCTCCATTAAATCAAAAACAAATGAAGTTCTGTAATCCTTTGTTGCGTGCAAAATGCCCATATAAGGGTCTAAGCCGACACTTATTATTGCCTTTTCAATTGTATATCTCATTATCCCATAACCATAATTTAGGCATTTATTTAATGTATCTTCTGCCCCTATTTTAGTTCTTGTAAATCCCCTAAATATGCTGGATATGTTGCTCCAATAATCTTTTGCAAATAATGCCTCTTTATTCATAGCACTTTGCACATATTCTTTAATAGGCTCTCTGTTATTCAAAGAAAGATTAAACTGCAGGTTAAAACCAAATAATGAAGCAACTTGCTTTTGGCCCAACATTTTTGCTTTTATTATGTTATAAATAAATTTTTTCTTTTTTTCAGCAGATAATGACATTTGTGCTAATCTCAAAGTTGGTTTAGAAAGAGAGGTAGAAGGCAAAAAATATGTGGAGGCCATAGAAGAGAAGAATAAGGGAACGTTGTTTTTGGAGAGGGAAAGAAGGAAATTAGAAGATAAAGCAACGCCCTCTCCTATTATTATGGCCTCCACCTTATCAAAGGACACTTCAAACAACGTTTCCCTTTTTTTCATAACTTTTACTCTGTTCCCCACCTTGGCAACAAAACACCCGTATTCACTTATCTCCAATATCACCCCATCACCTCATTATATATACGCGCTTCAAGATTTTTAAGTTTAATCCCTAACATTAGGCATAAAGCTTAAAAATTTTTTGAATAATATTATAGTATGGCAAAAACACAAATAATATTTGTTGGTGGTAGGGAAGATGCTGCTTGGGAGTCACTGGTGAAATTCAAAGATAGCGAAACTAATAAGATAATAGGTTTTTATTCTGAAAGAAGTAAAGATGTTTGGGAAAGGATAAAAGCTAGGTTAGAAAAGAAGATTACAATAGAAGATGTAGAAGTAGATTTATCAGATATGAAGCAAGTTTTATCATTATTAAGGGGTTATTTACAAAAAAAAGAAAACTTTATATTGAATGTTACAGGAGCGCCAAAAGAATTGTTATTGGGCATAATATTACTGGGTTTAGATAAAAGTTATTCACATATTGACATAGTTATGCTTCAGGTTGGTGGTAAAGAAATAGTTTTTAGCCCTGCTATGCTCAGATATGCAATATGTGATATAAATGGGAAGACAAAGAAATTCTTGGAGGCTATATCAGAACAATTAGGGAATGGAGAAGAATTAAGCTTATCCGAATTGCAGAAGAAATTAAATAGAAGTAAAGCTACTTTATCTGAATCCATCGCTAGAATGGAACAAAGAAAAATAATAATAAAAAGGAGAGAAAAAAACAAAATTTTTGTAAAGTTAAATCCTTTTGCTAAATCTATTATTGATATTTTAATACTTAAAGAAACAAAAAATGGTGGTAAGAATGGAAGAAAATAAAGATAAAGAGGGTAGGAAGGTTTACATAGCGGTAATAGGTGACTGGCATAGATATTGTCTGGCTAAAACATACGATGAAAACAACAATTATATAGGGGAATGCAAATACCCGCCTTTTGAAAAACTAAAAAGAGGGGATATTGATATACTTATAATTTTCAGAGAAGATACAAAAGAAACGCAGAAGGGTATTGATGAAATAAAAGAAAATCTTGGAGAAGAATTCGAAAAAAAAGTTATAGATAGAAAATTAAATAGTAAAGAATCGAGCATGAGATTAATTGATGAATTATTAAATGAAATAGCTGCACTGAAAGATGAAGATGAAATAATTATTGATTTTACACATGGCAAAAAAAATTTTACTTCAACACTTCTAATTATAGGCTCTTTGTTAAAGGTACTAAACCCAGAAAAAACAAAGATTTTATATATAGACCATGATTGTCCTAAAATTAATAAAGCAACTCAAGGGAGTAAGGGAGAAGAATCAAGATATTTAGACGCTTCTTATTATGGCGACGTTATTGCAGAAATAATAAAAATAAATGAAGCAGTAAGCCATTTGTCTCCAGAAAAAATGGAAGAGATTCTTAAAATGGAGAACGCAAAAGTTAGTAATGAAGTAAAAGCGCAAGAATCTGAGCAAGAAAAACAGGCTTCTTATAATAAACGCAGTTATATTACAGGCGTTTTAGGAAAACTAAAAAACTTACTCTTTGCCATTCGTTTGGGTATTGTTACTGATAAAGTAAAGAGTGAAATTGAAGAAATAATAAAAGAGGACGTTAATGATAATAAGGGCAAGACTAAATTTATATTAAAAAATACGCAAAGACAATTAAATAAAATTTATGAACGCATACGCCATAATAAATTCTGGAAAAGACAAAAAGAACTTGGTGATTACATGTGGGATTTAGGCCAATATCAGTTGGCTGTTGCCTTAATAAGAGAAGCATATATAAGTAGAGAAATAGAAAAGAGGGGGAAAAAAGATTTATATAATAAGGATGTAAGAGAACAAATTGGCTGGAAGTTATTTAATAAAAACGAGAATAAAAACTATTCATATGTGTCTGAAATTAGAAATGCACTTGAGCATGTATTTACTTCTAATAGCCATTACCAAAATTTTTCTGGCAGCATGGATGAATTGCCTAAATATAATAAGATCAACTTAAATAATATAAAAAGTAAATTACTAAAAGGGTTTGAAGATGGAGATAAAGATAGCAACAGCAATATTTGAAGCTATAACGCCAGTAAGAATTCCAAAACTTGCAACACTTATGCTTAGAGGAGTTGTAGGAGAGAAATTAAAGCTTTTAACATGTAGATATAGAACAAATATATTATCTGGGAAATGTCATTTATGCAGTTATATCAAAACATGCCCTTATGGCTACTTATATGAGCAAGGACAGGACCCAATAAGGATCAATTCAGCTCTTACACCCCCTCCAAGGCCATATGTTTTTGAACCGCTTGAAAAAGAGGATTATATGCCTGGAGAAGAATTAAAAGTAAATATAAAAATAGCCACAAAATATAATTGGGCAGATAAGTTCATAGAGCATGCTTTCTCATCTATAGATGAGTTGGGAAAAGACAAAAATAGAGGTTTTGGTAAAATAAAATTTAAAGATATTAAGTGGGACAAGAAAGAAGTAAAACCTTTAGAATCGCTCCAAGATAGAGTTAGAGTTGAATTTAAAACTCCAACTGCTTTATATAGAGAAAAAGCATTATTATTGTCGCCATCTCTTTATGATATTTTAATCTTTTCTGCAAGAAGGTTTTTCTTAATATATTCAACTTATTATGATAAAAACTATAAGTATAAATTTCATAATTTAGTAAAAGTAAAAGATAAAGCTTATGTGCATGCAACAAAAACTAAAGCTGAGCAGATAGAAAGATGGTCAAATAGAAGAAAAATGAGAGAGAATATAACAGGTATATTAGGCAGTATAACATATTCTCTAAATAAAATAGATGATAAAGATTTAAGAAAAGATATAAGGTTTCTACTAGGTTTTGCAAACGAAATGAACGTTGGCAAGAGGGCATGCGCAGGCCTCGGGAAAGTCAAAATAACATCTTACTCAGCTTAAAATTAATGTTAATGATGCCAAAAAATCAATTCACAATATCTGGATTGGGGTTGGGGGTGGGGTTGAGGCGGGATTTGGGCTGGGATTGGGATTGAGGTGGGTTTGGATTTGGGTTGGGAGTGGGATTGGAGTTAGTGGTAGGGGTTGGTTTTGGATTGGGCTTTTAATGTGTTTAAAGCTATTAATTCTTCCATAACATTCTCAATTACAATGCCAAACAAGTTATTTATTATTGCCAGCTCAACAGTTAATTCTCTTGCTTGCTCGTTTTTCATTAACTTGCCAAAAAGTGCGTTTTCCTCTTTTGTAAGATTTATTCCATCATTTTTTTTGCTTATTTTTTCATTTTCTACAGCGCTTGTGGCCTCATTAAAGTCTTTATTAAACTCTTCATCTTTATTCAAATATATAAAAGCAACCAATTGTGACAACTTCCCAATTAAATCTGGAAGCAATGCTTTTTCTTTTTTGTTCATGCCAATAATATCAAATAATGCATCTACCCTCAATCCCATCTGATCTCCTAGCATTTTTGTAACGTTTGTTAAATCAGGATCATTTTTTACTTTCATTATAATTTCACCAACAGGGATAAATCTATCTGTATAACTCTCTTGCATGTTTTCAACAAAATTTTTAAATTTTAAAAGATCTGCAACGCTTTCCTTTATTATGCCTTCTCTTACATCAATTTCTTTATTTCTTCTCATTTCTACCACCTTTTAATATCACCTTTTAATATTAAATTCCTGATATGCTCTTGGGCCATAAGCATACAATATTAAAATTGTTAATTGCGGCACTTGGTTTCTAACAGAGCGCCAGTCCGATGCTGTTGATGGAAAAGTAAATGAAAGCACATGCTGCTCTTCTTTTTTCTCTTCATTAATCAATGAGAGTTTAATTGAATATTTTATATGCCCGTCACGTGTTTTTTCAATATCTTTATGCCTGTCCAATGCCCTAAAAATTTTATCTGGATTGCCTGTTTGACTGCTTACATACCTTTTTAAATCATTAACTAATTTCCTGAATTCATGATCGCCATAATTGCTCAACATATTTAGCATTTCATTTGGGTGGATAAATGCTTTGCCTTGTTTTTTTAATTTAACATAAACTCTTGCAATAGCATTTCTAATGCTATCTAATGTAATTAAATGCACAACTTCAGCAGCATCTTTGCTTATTTCTCTACCTTTTCTTTCTCCTTCCTTATTCTCAGCAATTATTGGCCCATAAGTTTTCAGCCTTTCCTTATCATCAAACTCCATGGTTATATAAATACTAAAACAATTTATAAACCTTATTCATTACATCTGCTTATTGCATCTGCCCTTGCTGTATATTTTGCAAGCTTTGCATATATCTCTCTTCATCTTCAAATGTAATGTCAGCTTTTTGCAAAACAGCATAATAATCCATTTCTTTTTTCCTTTTCAAGCCAATAAAAATATAATCGAGGCCTTTCCATGAGATATACCATGATGGAAATAACGCATAATCATATATTCTTGCTATTTGCGATTCTAATGATATAATGAGAAAATATATCATAATGCCAACAACAAGGAGAAAAATGCCTTTTAAAAATGTCCATTTCATCTTTGATTCCTTGCTTTTTTGCTTCTTTTTAAAGAAATCTTTGAGCCTCTTCTTTATAGCTGTTTCATTCTGCTTATTCCTCTCTTTTGATGGCAGTGTTAATATAATTTTTTCAGGCCTTGTCCTTTTTGTCTTATTTTTCAATTCATCTATAAAATCAGCAGATATAAGTCTTGTTTCATACGGCCCTATATCAAAATCTGAGAATAAATCATCATAGTTATCAAGTGCAATAATGATTTGCTCTGCCATATTTTAACCCAATGTTTTCAAGAAATTTAAAACTTCTTTTGCATGGCCTTTTGGATTGACATTGCTCCATTCTTTTATTATTTTTCCCTCACTTATTAAAAACGTTTTTCTCATTATGCCCTTAAATACTCTTCCCATAAAAGATTTTTCTCCAAAAGCATTATATGCCTTTATTACATCCATATTCTCATCACTCAAAAGCGTTATACCCAAATTATGGCCAATTATAAAATTCTCATGGCTTTTGCATGAATCAGCAGATATGCCAATAATAAAGGCATTCATGCCCTCAAATTCTTTTTTTAATGATGTAAATTCAATAGCCTCTGTTGTACAGCCTGGCGTGTTATCCTTTGGATAAAAATAAAGAACAATGTATTTATATTTTTTCATTAACTCCTTAAGGCAATGCTCTTTCCCATATGCATCTTTTAAACAAAAATCAACAGCTTTTTTTAGTGCTGGCATATTTATAAAATAATAGCAAAGAATATAAATTTAATTCATTCAAAATCTTTCTTGCATTTTGTTGGTGGTATTATGGAATTAAAAGAAGAGGCATTAAATATACATAAGAAGCTTAAAGGAAAGATAGAGATAAAAACAAAGGCAAACATGAAAACACAGGAAATGCTGAAACTTCTTTATACTCCTGGCGTTGCTGAAATAAGCAAAGAAATAATGAAAAATAAAGATAGCATATATGATTATACTTGGAAGAGCAGTGTAATAGCAATATTGAGCAATGGAACAAGATTGCTTGGATTGGGCAATGCAGGGCCTTATGCAGCATTGCCAGTTATGGAAGGAAAAGCAGCTTTATTCAAATCATATGCTAATGTTGATGCAGTGCCATTGTGCGTTGATTTATATTCTTTAGAAGAGCTTGAAGCCTTTGCAAAGGCAATACAGCCATGTTTTGGGGGCATAAATTTGGAGGACATACAAACAGACATTGCATTTTTCTTATATGAAAGGCTTTCTAATGAACTTGATATCCCAGTGTTCCATGATGACAGGCATGGCACTGGCATTGTTGTTTTAGCAGCATTAATAAATGCATTTAAATTGACAAATAAGGGAAAAGAGGCAAAAATAACAATATATGGAGCAGGCTCAGCTGCGCTTGGAATAGCAGAAATATTAAATGCATATGGAATGAAAAATCTTGTAATATATGATTCAAAAGGCCAGATAACAGAAAAAAGGCAAGACATAAAAGGCACATATAAAGAAGTGTTTCTCCAATTAATAGGGGAAGAGGAAAATGAAAAGAGTGATGTATTAATAGCAACTTCAGGGCCAGGAAGCATTGATGAGAAAATGCTTAAAAACATGGCAAATGACCCAATAATATTTACTTTATCAAATCCAGAGCCAGACATTGCATATAATATAGCAAAAAAATATTCAAATATTGTTGCAACTGGAAGGAGCGATATGCCAAATCAGGTAAATAATGTGCTTGCATTCCCAGGATTTTTCAAAGCACTGCTAAAGTACAGAATAAAAAAAGTGAAAAAGGACATGCAAATAAAGGCAGCAGAGGCAATAGCAAAAAGCGTTAGCCATTTATCTTATGATTCTATACTGCCAAGACCATTCGATAAAAATGTAATTAAAAATATATTAAAGGCTTTGAAAACATTCTAAGACAGCATCGCAATCATTAAAACATATACTTTCAAGGCTGTGCGCCTTCAATATTCTCTTATATTTAATTTTATATGCTTTTATGCCTGCTTTTTCCTTTTCTTTTTTAATCTCTACTAAGGCATAAGCAATAATATCTTTATTTATGTTCGGCATCCACAAACAACATGGAGCATTGAATAATATGCTTTCTTTATTTTCAGAAAACATATGGCCAATTAATTTTGCAATTATTGTATCAGCAACTCTTATATTTGCCATTTTTCTACCATGCTTTTTGTAAATTATAATATTCTCTTTTTTCCATGGATAAAAAATGGCAATTGGGTATAAAAATAAGAGAAGAAATTCAACTAATAGGCTTAACATTTTTATCAGATAAAAATGCATGTGCTTTTAACCTATGTCTTTGCCTGTATCAATGAAGTTTCCACCCTTTCCTTTGTTTCTTTGAATCTTGCTACTTCTTTATTAAGAAATTCAGCAAATTTTTCATTCCAGTCATTTTCTGCTTTTATGAAATCTACAATGCCTTCCTTATCCTCATACTTTAGCATTATTCTATTTGCCAATGTATTAGCATTCAAAAAGAAATCAAGCTGTAAAAGCTCTTCTATGCCAGTTTTTATACTTGCATTATATATGTCATAGAAAACCTTTCCTTTATAAAATGCTTGTAATATGTATTGCTCTGCTGGAATGCCGGTTTCTTCTGCCCTTCTCTCAAGCAATGGAGGCAGGAACTTTATTTTCAAGTTATCTTTAACGCTTTTTATGCTGAAATTGCTGAAATCCATTATTGAAGCCTCTTTATTATCTAAGAATAAGCAATTTACTGTTGCCTCTTCTATGCTATAACCTCTTGAAAACTCAAAGATCTTTTTAAACTGCCTTTGTTTTCTGTCGCTTTCAAACTCATAGCCCAAAACCCTGTAAGTCCTGCCCCTTCTTCCATACTTTATCTTTTTAAGGAATGTATACCTATCAGTTGCGAACATGCTTGCTCCTGGAATGCCGAATACAAGCTCGAGCCTTTCCCTTATATCATCTAAGCTCTCTGCATGTAAGTTATAGAGCAGGAAAACCCCTGGCTGTGTATTCAATAAATTAATAATGCCCTGCATTGCAACCCTGCTTCTAACTTCATTTATTATTAATGCTGCATCGCCCATTCTTAATAATGCGTTTGCCATTGTAACAAGATCAAGCTCAGGCCCAGTTCTAACTTCCTGTTCTGAAGGAGCAACCTTTGCTGCACCTATATGAAAGCCCCTTTTTCTATAAGCCCTTACTGGTATCTCCCATATATCCTGCACTGGTATTATCCTTCTATTTGGCCCTATTGCTGTTATTTTCGCAGCAGTAAAGCTCGTTTTTCCTACTCCTTTTACTCCTAAAACAGCTTCACTTGCTCCTAATGTTACAGCAACATCATCAAAACCAGCAAAAAATGGAGTCATGGATTTATAAAATAAATATTGAGCATATGTAAATGGCTCTTCTGCTAATAATCTTAAAGCGCCCTGCAATTCTCCAAATGTTGCTGGCGGCCTCTGCATATGTGCTCTTAATGCCAATCTTTTTACTACAACATCAACAACAGGGTTTTTCTCATCAAACCTGCTTCCTTTTTCGCTGAATACTGCATTCAAAAATGCCCTTTCTAAAAGCTCTATTGGATATCTATAAAGTGTATGCACAATACCAAAGTTCTTATGGTCTAAATATATCGGAGCATTTTCTGCATCTATGTAAATATCTGTTACATATTTCCTATCAAGGAATATGTCTTCTAAAGGCCCGCCCATGCCAACAACCCAATTTGTTGCTTCTCTTGCCATTACTAAAGCTTGCCTTGGTGTTAAGTCAATATTCCTCTGCAAAGATTGTTCCATAAACCACTGCTTATATTGGTTTATCTTTAAACTGTAAAGCACATTCAAATCTTTACCGACCATGCTTTCTCTTAATTCATTTGCAATCAACTCCTTCAGCAATATTTTAGCTTCATTACTTAAACTTTCCATTGTCTTATTCCTCATTACATAGTAATACATGTCCTTTTCTTCATCTTCATATATCTGCACTTCTATATCAAATGGTAGGGAATAATTTGCTTTTGGCCCCTGCAATGGCTTTGCAGTCTTTGGCAGATCCATTGTCAGCATATCTATGAAAAATATTATATTTAGCCCAAGCATTGACAGGAATGCAGTTCTTAAATTACCTGTCTTTGATACAAGTTCATACATTTTAGTCGCTGTATATCTTTTCAATATGCCCTTTACCCAAGCAAGAAATGTCAGTTGCCCTTTTAGAAACACACCCTTTGATGGTGGTGGCTCATTATACTCTTCAAGCAATCTGGCAGCACTTAAAGGTTGTGTATAAGCCAGATCTAAGAATTTTCTTAATAGCTCTACTCTTTTAGCATATTCAGGATCAGCAGGATTGCCATATATCTCTTTTCTTAATCTTAATGCCTCAACATTAGCAAGCACTTTTGCATATTCAACAAGTTTTGCTGTATTCTCTTCAGATAGAGTAAAGCTTATTTCTTCTTCATATATAATTTTCCTCGGAGGCGTGTCTAAAGCAACAAGATTTCTTATATGGTAATCAATAAATTCTGGCGTAGCAAAGCCGAATGAACATTTCCCCATATCAACAATGCCTATATCTCCTTCTAATCTTACATCACACATGGCCCAAACCCCTCAATATATTTGTTGTTTTTATTATATCTGGTTTATATGCAACATTAATTTTTATTGATTTCGCATATGGCAGATGAAAAACAAGCTGGTCATAACCAAATGCAATGATATCTGGCTTTATAAGATTCGCTGTTTCCAGTAAATTTTCAACTCCAGGAATTGCTAGGTCAACAAATTTCAAACAATTAACAAGCTCGACCCTTTCATTTTGATTGTGGAATGGCACTCTCCCTTTTTGCTTTGCTATGTCATCTTTTGCTACAATAACAATAAGGACATCGCCAAGCTTTTTTGCTTCTTTTAATGTGAGTATATGCCCATAATGTATGACATCAAAAACGCCGCCAGTTGCTACTACTGTTATTTTTTTTCTTGCTGCTTCCTTTAACCAATATCTGCCTTTTACAAGATTTAAATACTCATATGCCATTTCAGGTAGCTTTTCTTCTTTGCTTATACCCTTATTTTTTATTTGCATGATATAAAGCTTTTTTATTAGCTCTTTTTCATGCTTCTTTGCTTTTCCTTCATTATATGCAGGCATATATTAGATTTGTCATTATTATTTAAGAATGTTTGCTTTTTTGTTCTTGTAATTTTTTATAGAACTAATTTAAACAATGTGCAAAAATAATGTGTGAAAACGTTAGTATTTTAAATATTTATTCTTATTAGCCTTAAGGTGATAAAATGGCATTGTTTGATGAAAATGTTAGAGAGCAGGTTAGGGCCTTTTTAAATAGCATGGAATCAGATGTTTTAGTAGTTTTTCACAACAAAAGCAATGAATGTGATTTCTGTCCAGATATTCAAGAACTTTTGAAAGAGCTAAATGAAATAAACAAAAAAATCAATTTCAAAGTTTTGGATGATAGCTATGAGTTAAAGCCTGCATTGGAGATAAGGGGTAAAAATAAAGGAAAAATTGTATATTATGGCATACCATCTGGTTATGAGTTCGGGCCTTTTTTGAGTGCTTTAGTAAATGCATCAACAGGAAATGCAAAGGCCATTGATGATGAAACAAAGGCAAAAATAAAAGAAATAGATAAAGAAGTAAATATAAAGATATTTGTTACACCATCTTGCATGTATTGCCCTGCAATAGCCCTTGCCTCATATGCATTTTCAACAATAAATGATAATATAACAACAGAAATAATAGAGGCATCAGAATTTCCTGAATTGAGTAATAAATACAAAGTAAACGCAGTGCCAAAAGTAATAATAAATGATTCAGAACAATTTGTTGGTGCAGTTTCTCCAGATGTTTTTGTTGAGAGAATAATAAAAGCTATAGGTTAAAGATAAAGGCTATACGTTAAAGCCATTGTTATTATATCTGCCTTTATTGTATCTACGTTTTAGGATTTGCTGGAGGGGGCAGGAGATAAAGGTTAAAGGCATTGTTATTATATCTGCCTTTATTGTATCTGCCTATTTTATTTGACCATATTTTACCATCTTTATTTGGATAATTCATTTGGATAGTTTATTTGGATAATATATATTTAGATAATATGATTTATTCACGATTATAGTTATTCAATATTTATTCAGATGGTTCTGCATAGCCAGTTTTTATCAGAATCTCTGCTTCCTCTTCCTCTATTAATACAGTGCTGCCCTCTTCAAAAGGCCCATATGATTTTTTTGTCTCCTGATTTATGTAAAGCGGGACATATTTCTTTATTTTTATCTTTTTCTTTCCATCAATATTTACTTGCTCTTTTTTTTCTTTTAACATATAGACTTGCTCTTTAAATTCATTTATATTGCTTATTACCTTTTTGCATAATGCTTTTTCTATCTCAGTTAAATTTCCAAGGTCTGCTTGCTCGCTATATGCAAGGACAAGTATTTTTCTTATTCTCTCATCTAAAAGCCTTTCAAAAGTTGCTCTTGCACTTGAATAATCGTTATAATATAAATCTGGTTGTTGTTTTGCTTTCTTTTCTAATTCAGTTAAAAATTCTAATGCATTTTTATAAAAGTTTTCATCAAGCTTTATTATTGCATTTCCGCTTTGCATTTCTTCCCTTAAAATGTCTCTTAATTTGCTAAACGTAAGCTTTTCATTTGCCATATAGTTATTTGGAAAGATATTAAAAATATGCTTTTCTTTGTGTTTTTCTTTATGTTTTTCTTTATACTTTTCCTTTTAATTTTCCTTTGTATTTCAGTTTTTTAACCTATTAACCCTATTAATTTGACCTTTTTCTCAAGAATTTTTCCATTATATCAAAGCACATGTCAATCTTTTCCTTATCCGGCAAAAATACGCTTCTGAAATGGTTTTTTCCTGCAGGACCAAAACCGCTCCCATGAACAAATAATAATCCATGCGTCCTTAAAATAGAAAATACAAAGTCTTTATCATCCTTTACTACTTTGTTTTTTACAAGCGCACCAATATTCGGAAATATATAAAATGCGCCTCTTGGCCTTACATATGAAATGTCAGCTATTTCATCAAGCCTTTTCATAAAATAGTCCCTTCTTTTTCTTATTTCAAACATGAATTTTTGTTTAAATGGTTCTTTTTTCATCAAATATTGTGCTGCTCTTTGTATTGGGGCATTTGTATAAGCCCTCATTCTTGCTATTTTTGCTACAGCATCTTTTATTTGTTCTGTTTTTTTATCAGGGTTTGCAATGTACATATACCCAAATCTCCATCCAGTGGCAAAATAGCATTTTGATATGCCATTAAAGCCAAAAACAGGCCAGTCTTTAACTATGCTGGCAAGAGAATAAAATTTCCCCTCTATGATATTATGATCATATATCTCATCTGCTATGAGCATTAAATTTTTTTCTTTTGCTATCTTTGCTATTTCTATTAACACTTCTTTTGAATAAATACTGCCTGTAGGGTTATTTGGATTGACAATGACTATTGCTTTTGTTCTTTTATTTAATTTCCTTTTTATGTCTTCTAAATCAGGTTGCCATTCATTGCTCTCATCACATTTATAATAAACGACCTTTGCCCCAAAAAATCTTGGATAAGTAAAAAATATTGGATATGTTGGGTTTGGAACAAGTATCTCATCTCCTTTATCAAACAACGCAGCAGAAAAAATAAGAAAAACTTCTGATATGCCATTGCCTATTATTATATTCTCTGGGTCTATGCTTATGTTGTTATGCATCTTTTCCTTTTTTGCTATTGCCTCCCTTGTTTCATATTCCCCAACAGGATCTGCGTAATAGTTATGCCCTTCATAAACAGCTTTGCAAAGCCCTTTTTTTAACTCCTTTGGCACATCGAAGCCATTTTTTATTGGGTCTCCTACAGAAAAATCAACTATCTTCTTATTCATTTTCTTTAATTTCTCTGCCTCAACAGCAACATCCCTAATAGCATATTCTGTATATTTCACTCTCTGTGCAATAAAGTTATCAAAATTATTATTTTTAACAAGCATAAAAAGCATAGATACCAAACATTTTTAAATGTTATTAAGCATATATTATATTAAACAAATAAGCTGATTAGAAGCTAATTATTTTTAGATTGGGATTATGAATAATGAAGACATTACTTTTACTGCTTTTGGCGGAGCAAAAGAAATTGGAAGAAGTTGTTATATGCTTGAGAAAGACGGCAAAGCAATATTGTTAGATGCTGGCATAAAGGTTGTGAAAAATAATATATTAATGCCAGATATTGATAAAAATAATGAATTTGATAGCGTTATATTAAGCCATGCACATACTGACCATGTTGGCATGCTACCATTAATAAAGTTTAATACTGCATATGCAACAAAGCCTACAAAGGAGTTATCAAAGCTTTTATGGGCTGACCAAAAAAAGTTGACTGGCTTGTTCGATAACAGGCTAATAAATGATGCTTATTCAAAAATAAAAGCAGTTGAATACAGAAAGCCATTTTCTTTAAATCATGTTTTTAAAGCAGAATTTTTTGAAGCAGGCCATATATTAGGCAGTGCAATGACATTAATAAATGATAAAATATTATATACTGGGGATTTCAATACAAGCGCTTCTAGGATATTAAATCCAGCATTGCCTGTAAAAGCAGATGTCATTATTTTAGAAGGAACTTATTTGGGAGGGGAAAATAAATTTTTACCAAAAAAAGAGCTTATAAAACAGTTTTCATCAATTGTTAATAACGTGCTTAATAGAAATGGCTGTATTATAATTCCATGCTTTGCTATAGGAAGGGCACAAGAAATATTGATAACACTAGAAGCTTTAATAAGGAGTGGAATTATAAAAAAAGTGCCGATATACATAGATGGCATGATAAAAAAGGCTATGAAAATATACAGGCAAAATGTTATTTATGCAAGAGAGGAAATAAAAATGCGTATATTAGCAAGCCTTGATGACCCATTCATGAATCCATTATTCAAAGTTTCAAGGCATAAAAAGAGGGCTGATATAAAAAAGCCTTGCATAATAGTAAGTACCTCTGGAATGCTTAATGGTGGGCCAATATTCCATTATTTAAATTTATTAGCAAACGATGATAAAAATATGATCTTATTTGTTGGTTATCAAGCAGAGGGTAGCAAAGGGGCTGAAATAATAAACGGAAAAAGATTAATAGAGACAGATTATGGGGAAATACATATAAATGCTGAAGTTCAACAAATAAGGTTTCCTGGACATGCGCAACATGATGAGCTAATAAGATTTGTAAGAACAATAAAGCCAAAGAAAGCAATCTTTGTGCATTGTGAAAGAAATATTGAAAGCTTATTATCGAGTGAATTAAAGGACATTGAATTTATAATACCATCAATAAATGAAAATATCAAGTTATGATGATATTAGCTGATATTAATTTATGTTAGTATTATGTTATGTTTTTATTATTATATTGATATTGTCATATTCATATTAAGGCGTGATGCCATTCCTGTATATATCCTTATTATTCCTGTATAATGTTGCTATTTTCTTTGCGCTTATGCCAGGAAGCGTATATTCTGACATTACTGCTTGCACTCTTTGCCTCAGGCTCTCTGAATAGGTTAAGTTAATTTTTTCTTTTTCTGATACTTTTTTTATAAACTGATTCAATATAAGGCCAGTATAGTTTTCAATTGCTGTGAATGGCTTTTTACATATGATATCTATGGCCTCAAGATTTTTATCGCTGTCAAATCTTTTTCTTATTATTGCTCTATAATAATAGGTAGCATCTTGCAATATCATATCAATAGTTTCTGACAATTCTTTTAATTTCTGCTCATTTATCTTTTCCTTTTTAGTCAATTTGTTTATTTCATAACTAAGCATGTATCTCAATGTGCATGGAATGATTTCTATCAAAAGCTGAGTCTTTATGCTTAATATCAGCATTCTGTACGCATTTGCTCTTTCCCCTGTTTCAAATTTTTCTGTTTTATCAAAATCTTTTGGGAGCAACTTTGCATGTAAGTTAGAAATTGTTAAATATGTTTTTATCAAATTTAATAAATCTCTGCTTATATTTTCAATTTCCCCATTTGTTTGTGCAGCAATTCCAGAATTTGTTAAATAACCCTTTGAATGTGTATAAAGCCCGCCTGTCCTTAACATATATTTTATTGTTTCTGAATGTTCCTTTATACCTTGCTTAAAGTCAATGCCTTTTATGAATTCCTCCAATATTTCTATAAAGCGAGCATTTATTTTTCTGCTTTCATCTAAAATAATTATTGGCACATCTATTTCCTTGCATCCATCATAACCAGAAAGCAGTTCATCAAGCAATGCCGGGTTATTAAGCATAGCCATTATCTCATCTTTTGTTTTGCCCTCTTTTATCATATTCAATATTTTTTTCATTGTCATTTCTTTTGCTTTTTCTAATGTCGCAATATCATTATCTGTTCCTTTGCTCTTCATTATTTCATCATAAGTATGATCGAGCTTTCTCTCTTCTTTTGATTCAAGCCTTTCAAACATCGTTTCCCTTTCTAATGGGAATAATACATTTACAACTTCATTGTATAGCTTATCATTTTTATCAAAATATTTATCTACCAAATCTTTAATAAAGGCCTTAAAAGTTATCTCAAGATCATTTAATTTTATATCATTAATAAGCATGTATCTCTTAAAGTGTTCTGTCATAATGAGCATTATTACATAATCAGACATGCCCAATGCCTTTAATCTTTTTATGATTGTTTTTGGGTATTGTATCTGATATTTTATATGCCTGTTTTCAACGCCCTTCCTTTCTATCAATGGACATTCCAAAAAAGTTTCAAGATTAAATATGCTGTATGATTTGTTAATGATATCTTTTAATTTCTTATCTCCATCCTCATTTCCCCTGCCATCTATAATTTTCAATGATAAAGCTTGATTGTGCAATTCATTTTGGTCTTTTCCAATCATGTCAAAAAAGCCGTTTGCTATCAATATGTTTTTAACTGCCTCTATAGAATATATGTAAAAGCCAAGCATATCTGTTTTTCTTCTTTTCATATAAAGCATATCAAGTAATTCTCCAACCAAGTTAGAAAATGTCAATTTATATTCATTATCATGCATGCTTGTTATTTGCTCAATTAAAAAGTCATCAGTTATAACTTCTTCAACAATGTTTTTAATATGGGGGAAAACCTGCTTTATTGCTTCATCTTCTTTCATTTCATTTATTATTGCTTCTTTATCTTTATCCTGTTTTCCTTTCGCCTTATTTAAATACTCACTTATCAGCTCCAATAAATTTTTCTTATCTCTATCAATGTTATAAATGAGCATTAACTTTTCAGCGGTAGCTTTAACAAGTATGCTTAAATAAGGCTGTACTTGATTAACTGATAAAGTATTTTCAAATATTTGCCAATCTCTATTATCCATATTAACCACAATATTATATATATTAAAACTATTTTTAAACCTAATCCTAAAACCTAATCTATGCTAATTTTTAAACCAAATCTTTAAAATGAGTTCTTGATGAAATATAACTTAAAATATAACTTAATGTCATTTACAATTTAATATAACTTTCCTCACTCTCCTTTTTCTTGTTATTTCAGATAAATTGCATTCCTTATTAGCGTTTCTTTTTTTGCTTTCTATTATTTCATTAACATATCTTATTGCTTTTTTAATATTTTCAATATCATTTTCCACATTACTACTGCCAAGTATTGGTCTAAATTCAACGCTTATATTCTCTCTTTGATCTTGATGAGTTTTTAAGTCTGGCCTTAACCTTGTTAATGTATACAGCTTATCAGGGCCTATAAAAACACTACCATCTTTAAAATATTTTGGAAATATAACCCTAGCATTATCAAGCTTTCCTCTTTTTATAAGCACTCGTTCTAGAAAAGCCCTGCATACGTTTAAATGTCTATCAAAATCTTCTAAATTATATATCTTATAAGGAAACATTAAAGGCCCCATTACTCTTGCTCTTAAAGATTGGTAATAAGCATATCTTTTCCTATAATTTATATTTGTATTATCTATGAATTCATTGGCCTTTTTATTAAGCCCATTGTAGACATCAAATGCAATATCTAATGCCAGCTCAAAATGTAAATGCAGGCTGTTTATACAATAAAATGATTCCAAAAGTTCAGGGAATACGAAACCAATAAAAAACTTATTATAAGATATAATTTCCTGCTTTTGTTGCATTGTCCATAAAATATTTATCCCTTTTCTTCTTGCCATTTCATTTATGAATTTGAATAGAGCAATTATTTTGCTATCAATTTCATCTTCGTTTATGAATGCAATTTTAACTTCAAGTGTATTAATAGCAGTGCTTTCTTCAATCTCTGTAAATATTCCATTGTTATTATCTATTAAAAATGACATAAAATCTCTAGCATGCAATCTGCTTAAAGGTTCGTTTTCTTTAAATAAGGAGAACTCTCTTTCTATGCTAACGCGCATTTCATCACTACATATTTTCTTTTTTATAAATGCCTTTATAAGGGCTTGATGCCTCTGATTCCATTTTTAAGAATACAAGCTGTGCTATCTTAGCATTTTTTGTTATTTTTATTCCATGCTCATTAAAAACAACAAGCAATGCTTCACTCCTCCCCTCATATCCTGGATCCCATAAAGCAGTGAATATGCTGGCACCATTCCTTAATAATGAGCTTCTTGGTCTTGCTATTGCGACCATATTTAATGGTATTGAAACAATTTCGTTGAATATGATTTTATAAGCCCCCTTATCTATAAGCCTTGGCTCATCAGATAAATGAATTTCCTCAACACCAGCAATGCTTCTTTTTTTATTATCAAAATCAATGCATCCATATCCTATAAATTTAAAAATTTGCTTTACTGTTAAATCCAAGCCTGCTGGTTGTACTTGCTCTTGTTCGCTCAATAATTGAACATGCTTTTTCGCTCTTTTTGGATGCACTATCATATTTCTCCCTTATCACTCATAAATCCATTTATCAATGTCTCTCTCATAATCAAAAAGCTCTTCTTTCTTAAAAAATCTTTTTAACTCCTTTTCAGCAGTCTCTTTACTATCACTAGCATGAATTAAATTCCTGCCAGTATCAATAGCAAAATCCGCCCTTATTGTGCCTGGCTGTGCTTTTTGTGGATTTGTTGCACCTATTGTTAATCTTACAACCTCTATTGCATTCGGGCCTTTAAAGGCAATTGCAATTATAGGCCCTGAAGTCATAAAATCTTCTATGCTCTTATAAAATGGTTTATCCAAGAGATGGGAATAATGCTCTTTTGTTAATTCTTTGCTCATTTTTGTCATTTTTATTGCAACTATTTTTAGGCCTTTCTGCTCAAGCCTTTTTATTATTTCGCCAACAAGGGCTCTATTTAATGCATCTGGCTTTAATAAAACGACTGTTATTTCTTGCTTATCATCATGCTCCATAAAACCACCGATAATAATCTGATATTTAATAATATGATATTTTTTACTTATTACTTGCTTTTTATTACTTTGCCTACACTTTTACCTATTTATTTCTTACCTTTCACAAACCTTTACTCTTGCCTTTTATTTACCCCCAGACATGCCTCTACTTTTTAATTTTTATACTTATTTATTTTTATTATCATCGCTTTGGCCCTTTTTTAATTGCTGCTCTTTGAATATAACAAATGCCTTTGTCCATTTTAATTTTCTTCCTATCCTGCCAAGCTTCAGTGCATTTTTCTTGCATTTGCTTGAGCAAAATATCGCTGTTGAGCCGTCTGCTTTTACATACATAAATCCAGTTCCTTTTTTAACTTCATTACTGCAAAATGAACAAATCATATTAACACCCTTTTATATTAAATATAATTGCTGGCTTTAATAATTCAAGATTTACTAAAGGCTTTTTATTTCTCTTGCTTCTCTTTCTGTTTCTCTCAATATGATAAGCATGCCTTTGTAAACAGGCCCCTTTATATTCCTTAAAATTACTCTTCCAGTATCTTTTCCTTCAAGTACTTTAACAAGGCATTGGTGTATCTCTCCATAAACGCCTGTCTTGCCTTTTACTTCCATTATCTCTGCTAAATATGCTTCATCAGCCATATTATATCAACCCTTTATTTCTTTATTGTTTGCAAAACTTTAAGCACAGCAGTTAATTCATCATTTGCTTTTCCAGCATCAACAATTGCTATTGATGAAGTCGGAACATTTAGCCCTATTGCCTTGCCAAGCTCTTCTTTGCTATTAACATAGCCATACTTTATTCCCTTTTCTTCTGCTATTTTTGGCAGATGCATAACAATTTCTGGGGGGTTTACATCTTCTGCTATAATGACTAATTTTGCCTGCCCCCTCTCTATTGCTTTTGTCACTTCATTTACACCCTTTTTTATCAATCCGCCTTCTTTTTTTGCATTTGTCGCTAAATCTAAAAGCTTCCTCTTCAAATCATCGGGCAAATCAAATTTTATATATGGTTGCTTTGCCATTTTTCCACCTCATTCATTAAAATCATTTCATTGGTTATTATGCTATTTAATAGAAGGTTTTAAAATACTATGTAAATGTGCAAGTTGCTGAATCCCATGTTTTGCCTATTAATACTCCTAATATATAAGGAACAATTATTATCAGCAAAATTCCTATAACAGCCCCTGAAAGCATGCTCTGACTCCACACAGTTGCTCTTGCTCTTAATTCGGCTCCTAAAAATTGTCCTGCTGTATATGCTATGCTTGATAAAACAATCATAACGCTTGCTAATGTGCCTACAACATCAAACAAGAAAGTACAAAAACCTTGTAAAGTTTGTTGAAGCTGGCTTTGGGCAATATAAATATTAATAAAAAAGAAAAAGAGAAAAAACAAATTTATTACTGCATTTAATCGCATCATATCAGCCATATAAAAAAAGATTTCAACAAGCAGTTTCAATGTTTATTTCCGGCACAAGCTGTTTGAATATAAATGGGGTTATAACATAAATTATTATGCCTATTGCTGCAAAAATCACTATGTTCAATGCCCAGCTCTTTGCTCTTGCTCCAAATTCTTGGCCAAGCACATGCCCTGCTCCATATATTACTGCTGCTAATACAATAGCAAGTATTATCAATGGGGCTAAAACGCTTTTTAGCAAATCTACTAATGCACATAATGCACTTTTTATTCTTTCTCCAGCCTCTTCTCCTGTAACTTGGGCAAATAACAAATAGGAGAAAACTGCTAAGCAAAGAAAAACTGCTATTCCCTTCCTTAACATTCCTAGCATTAAATCACCAAAAAACATTTATCAATAATATTTAAAAATATTAACTAATTTAACTCAGCATCAGCACAAGAGTTTAAAAAATGCTTAAAATAAATATCTGTTTCTGCAATTGATATGATTAAATTAGCAAGCAAACTATAATATTTATCTACATTTTTATTCTCCATCATATCATATATTACTGCATGTGATAAAAAGATATTTTTCATTTTTCCATTCCAAGTTAATACTTTATAAACCAACTCTGCTTTTTTTCTTTCTTCTGTGCTAAAATTGGAGATAAAGGCAAAAGCCCTTCTTTTATCATTAATGTATCTAAGCCAGTTAGATGCAAAATTTTCATCTTCCATTTCTTTTTTTATTGCATATAAATCAAATGCTTTTGTACTGCCACATATGGCATAAAAAGAAATGCCTTCAGTAATTACTAACAATAATGTCTTTAATAAGCCAATAAAAATACTTTCATTGTTGCTAAAGCCTAACTTAATGAATTCAATGCCTTGGGGTGTTAATGAAAATAAAATATTTGAAAGGCAAGCAATCTTTGTGCATGCAGTGATTTTTTCAATCTCAAGCGAGATGAATAATTCCTTCAACTCTCTCTTTTTATTTTCTGATAGATTTTTATAAGCAACATTTGTGAATTTCCTATTAATTAAAACCATTCTTTTTATAATTTTTCTTTTTTCCATATAATTTTTTAATCTCCTGAATTTTTCTGCCATATAGAATTTAATGCCCATTTTATCATAGCACTCCATTATAATTTTCTATCACTTCTTCAAACTCATTTAACCTGCCAGTTCTCAAAATTTTCTTCATTATCAATTCTGCGAGTAGATAATCACTAAATTTTCCTGTTTTTGTGATCATATTATAGAGCATTTCAATTTTTTCTATTTCTGCCCCTCTATCTTTAAACTTGTTCGGACTTTTAAAATCTAGCAGAATGCTTGCTTTTCTCATCTCATAAGTTTTAAAATATAAATATCATCAAAAATACGATCTAAAAATTTTGCATTGCGTAAAATCACATAAATGCCGGAGGCAAACAAAAAAGGCAATGCTAGCATGCTAAAAAAGCAAGCATTACTTTCAAAGCACATGCTATTTGCTGGTTTTAGCAATTTTTTAATAAATGGAAAAAATAATGTATATTCAAAAAAAGAGATATTTAACAGGAGAGAGAATTTTTTTAATTCATGGGATGCTATTCTAATCCTGTATTCCCTTATATCATCTTTTGAAAGATGGCTTAATAAAACTCTTCTGAATACTTTTCTTTTTTCCATCCTATGCTTATGATCCATATTATTATGATCTTCATTTACATATAATCTAAATTTCCCGACATTTCTGACAGCAGATCTATGCCATAGCATATTAAAATAATGTTCAGTAAAATTTAAAAAGCATCATTTAACTTTTCTTTTAACAATTAATTTAATTTACTCCTTTATTTTCTATTATTTTCTTTTTATCTTCTATTTTTTCCTTTTCTGTACTTTTATTTCCCTCACTTCATTTTCGCTGCTTTTTTCATTATCCTGCTTATCCTGTTTTGCTTGTTTAAAAAATCTTCCGCCATCTTTTGTTATTACAAAAATGTCTATCCCATCTCCACTTGCACTATCTCTATTCATCGCTGCATTAACTGCTTTTACTCCTATATTTATTGCCTCATCTACTTTTATCCCATCTTTATATAAAGAATCCAGCACACCAAAGGCTATAAGGCTTCCAGAACCAGAGCTTGCTATCCTTTCTTCTGTGACCCCCCCTATTAAATCTATGCTGTATAAATATGGTTTATTTTCTTCATAATCATAACCAGCAAGCAAATTCATGACCCAAAAAGGATAATATCTATAACTAGATAAAATATTTGCTAACAATACTGCTGCTGATTTTGGACTCATTGGTTTTTCTTGCTCTCTCTCATATCTTTGCACTTCTATTGATAGCCATCTCCCTATAAGCTGGTTATCTCCAACTGCTCCTGAAAGTGTTATTGCTAAATGCTTTGCAAATGGTATGATTTTTGTTATTTCCTTGCTTAAAATATAATTTGACATTGTAACCCTTTTATCAGCAAGTAAAACAACGCCATCAGATGCTTTTATGCCAACTGTTGTTGTGCCTGTTGTAAACTTTCTTAAATCCTTTTCATTTTCTATGCTTTGCATTTTACCACCAAAACAATATGATAGCAAAATATTTAAAATCTTTTTATAAAACATCTTTTTATAGGATTAAATGAAATCTTTTATAGGATTACATGAAATTGCTGATCATGCTGTCTATATAATGTTTTGCCTTTTCAATGACTCTCTTGCTGTTCTTATATGTTAATCTTTTTCTTGCTTGCTCATAATCAAGCCATTCATAGCCTATATGCTCATTAGATAATTTAACATCTTCCTCATCAACAAAGCATAAAAAAACAAGACCTCCTTATAAATAGTTTCATTATCCATATAACGTGCTTTAAAATAGTATTTTATTTTTTGTTTAAATCCATCTATTACATTAACTTTTTTAATCCCTGTTTCTTCTTCAAGCTCTCTTAAAGCAGCTTGCTCAGGGCTTTCATCTTTCTCTATATGCCCCTTTGGAAAGTCCCAATGCCCCTCTTCATAATGTAAAATTAAGAACTTCTTATTATTTGGATTATATACTACAAAACCAGCAGATTTTTCTTTTCTCATACCCATTCATTTTATTTCTTTCCATTTATTTCTTTGCCTTTAGCCTTTTGTTCTTTTGCCTCATATATCTTGATCCACATTTTCTGCATCTCTTTGCATTTTTGCTATTCCTAGTTTTGCATCTTAAACATATTAATGTATCATTTATCAGTTTTTCTGCTTCCGGGAATTTTGCCATCTTACCACCACATAAATATTTATACAAAGTATTAAAAAACAACCCTCTTTATCATAGCCCTTCCATCTGATGTTGCATTTATGCCAAGCTTTAACAAAATGCTTTCCTCCTCATTTGATAACATATGCGTTGTATGCATTTCTGCCCCATTTAAATTATTTAGCATAGCCATCATTTTCTTTGCTTTTTTATTTTTCTCAGAGCTTATTGATAATAATATAAGCATTTCTTTTATTGTCAAATGTGGGTCTTTATCTTTATATACAATGCTCCTTAGCTCCTTTACCCTTTCTATTGCATTCTGCCATAAAACATGCTCTTCTTCTTTTATATTCGCTATGTATTTAAGTGCTTTTATTAGAACAGATGCTTCTGCATGCATATTTTTTCCATCCTTTGCTGATATTATTTTGCCATTTATGTATAAAGCACAGCCAACATGGCTGCCTTTTGCTATTTTCCTGGCTTCATAAACTATCGGCCTTTCCTTTTTTATTGAGAGCTTATGCTTATTTATTATTTCCTTTGCTCTCTTATATGCTTCATAACTCGAACTACCTTTCAGAAAATCGACATAATACCTAAATGCCCTTCTTATAATTTCTTGTTTTGCTGCTTTTTCACAAAGCCTTATATCAGTTATGGCATCTTTAATTGTATTTATCCCCATATCTGTTGGTGATTTATAATTATGCATGAAATTATCTTTACTTATCAATCTTTTTATCAATATTTTAAGAAGCCCAAATGTTTCAACATCCCTATTGTAGTTAACTGCTTTTATGCCATAAGCCTTTAAATGGTAGGGGTCTATTACATTATAATCCCCTATGTCAGCTGTTGCTGCTTCATATGCTATGTTTATTGGACTGTTTATGCTTATATTCCATACAGGAAATGTCTCAAATTTCGCATAGCCAGAATCAATGCCTTTTAAGTAATCTTGGTATATCATTGCAAGGCATGTTGCCATCTTCCCAGAATTTGGGCCAGCTCCAGTAACAATAACTATGTCTGCATTTGTTTTTATGAAAGGCTTTTTTGCAAATCCCTTTTCTGATGTTATTGCCTTTATATTTTTTGGGTAACCATCTATATAATTCATAAAATAAACATTCATGCCCTTTTCCTTCATAAGCTGTGAAAATGCAATTGCCTTTTTTTGCTTGTTGAAAAAGTTTATTACGCACGTATTTATTTTAAATCCAAGATTCCTTATTTCAGATATCATTTTTAATGTAAAGTCATTATAAGTCATGTTAAGGCTTCCGAGCTTTTCTTCTTTCTCTATATAATCAGCATTAACGCACAAAAGAAACTCTATATTTTTCAATTTTGCTAATTTTTTCACGGTTTTCATTTTTGCATTTATCTCATAACCTGGCAAGACTCTTGCTGCATGATAATCATACATCAGCTTGCCTCCAAATTCTAAATAGAGCTTCTTAAATCTTGATGCTCTTTTTATAATTTCGCTTGATTGTAAATTAGTATAATAGTTGCAATCAAAACCTATTTTGCCATCATATCTTAATATGGTCATAAATGCATATTAACATAGCAATATAAAAATATTTTGCAAGTAATTAGAGCATGAATGTAATTGGGAAAATAAAGAAGAGAAAAGATGCTAGCTATGTTATCAATAGCTCTGGCGATATAATAGAGGAGAGGGTAATAGTAAAAATTGTTGGGAAAATAAAAAGAAAAGAAGGAAAAGAATATGTAATTCAAAAAAATGGAGATATAGTTGAAAAAGATGTAATGAATTTAACGTTTGATGAATATAATAAGCTAAAAGCTTCTGGAAAGCTTGCTGAAGAGATAAAAAAAGGAAAAATAATAAAAATTGTTTATGAAGATTTGCCTATCTCAGCATTGCAAAAGATTGAGGAGCATTATATTAAAGAGCAGATATTGGGAGCAACAATATTGGGGACTGAAATTATAAATAATAGTGATGGAACAAGAGAGATGAGGATAAAATTGGACAATAAGAAAACAATAGTATTAAGAGAGGGCCTGCTTGTGCAAGGCAGTGTTATTGAAATAGAATAAGGCTATTTTTATTGTTTTATTTAATGTTGTGATAACATGTTTATGAAAAAATATTTCATATTAACATTGCTTGCATTATTAGCGTATTTCCTTGTTGGCTGCATAAATGGCATAAACGGGAATGTTAATGATATAAACAATAGCAAAAATAATAGCAAAGTAGAAAATGTATTTAATAAAACATTATTAAAAACGACAGAAGAAAATGAATACAAAATCTTAATATATTTGAAAGGTGAAAATCTTTCTATATATGTCTCAACTGAAAAGCCAACACTTGGTTATAGCTTAAAGATAGATAATTACAATATATCAGATAATTCAATAATCCTTCATTTAACAATAAAAAAACCTGGACAAAGCTGCTTTGTTGGGCAGGCAATAACAGAAATAAAAGATAGCATAAATATAAAAATGCCAAAACCAATATCAGAATCTGAATTTAATAACTTAGAAATAATAATAAATGATAATACATATGTATATGAGTGTTAATCCTTTTTCCCTGCCCCTTTTTTCTCTGTTCTCATTTTCTCTATAGCACTTTTTATATCATCCTTTTTTGGTTTTATTGAGCCACTCTCTATTAATTTATATATCTTTTCTATTTCATCACTGCTTGCCCCTAAAGATAATGCAATTGTTCTTGCATGCAGTTTCATATGCCCCTTTTGAATTCCAGATGTAGCTAAAGCAAGCGTTGCTGCAAAATTGTTTGCAATTCCAACACAAGCAATGATCATAGCCAATTCATTAGCGCTTTTTGGTTTTGTTATTTCCATAGATGCTTTTGAATGATTTAATATATTTACCAAGCCCCCTTTTATGCCGACAGCAATTGGAATTTCAGCATTGGCCTTTATTCCTTTTTCATGCTCAACAAAATCAACTAATGGAAGCATGTTTTTTATGCTATAACTATGCAAGCATGCTTCCAATGCTCTGAAGTCTTGGCCAAAAGCAATTGCTACAGCATCAGCGCCATTCATAAATCCTTTATTATTTGTTACAAGCCTGAATATGTCATGCTTTGCTAGCTCAAATGCATCAAGAAATGCCTGCTTTTCTTCCTCATTTAAATTAAATACTGCATTGGCCTTTATTTTTCTATAAATTGCATAATTACTCAATATCCTCAATATAGCCTTTCCATTTGCTGTTTTTTCTAGTTCAGGGGCAAGTGCTTCTGCTGTGCTGTTTATTATATTTGCCCCCATTGCATCAGCAGTATTTACAAGAAATTTAAAAATAACAAATTCTCCTCTGCTGCATATAAGTTTTTCTGTAAAAAAACCCTCCCAATGGCCACCATATTTTTCAAGCTCTTTTGTTAATTCTCTGCCCATCTCATTTATTTCTCTTTTATGCTCGTTTATTTTCTCAATGCTTTTATCTGCATTTTCAACTTTTAATTGTATCATTCCAACCATATCATTGCCAAGTGCTTCTGCTGAGAAACCGTTTGGCAAAGCCAATTTGCATGCCTTATTTGCTGCTGCTATAACAGATGGCTCTTCTATAGCCATTGGAATAACATAATCATTCCCATTCATCCTCAAATTAGTCAATAGGCCTAATGGCAAGCTTGCTATGCCAACAGCATTCTCTACTATTTTATCTGCTTGCTCTATTGATATTGGATTGGTAATATTATTTAATACATCAATGCCATACAATGCTTTTATTATTTCATGCCTTTCTTTTATGCTTTTTTTATAAAACTTATCAAATTTTTCCATCATAATAAAACCTTTTTATGTTTTTATATACCTTGTTTAATGTTTAATGCCAACTTGCAAACTGTTTATTGGCTCTTCCATTGAATGCATTATGATATCAAACCGCTCTTTGTAAATTCTTGATAATATATTGTATAAATTCTTTTCAACGCCGTCGCCCATAATGTAAGCATTATTTATCTTTTTCACTATTCCTTTTTCTTTCAGCCTTTTTACATGATAATAGATAGTTTTTATACTCATATTATGTATTTTATCCGCCCTTTGTTTTATATCAGATATTGTTAATGGAATGCCTGCATTAAGGCCTTGTATAAGGGCATATAAAACAGCAACCATGCCTAATCTGCTCTCGCCTTCATTGATAAGGCCCAAACAAAGTGCAAGCCATTCTAACTTTTTTTCTTCATTTACTCTGTAATCCATATTGAATGGTATTTTTTTCAATATAAGCTCCATATCAGCCCTTTGATTAATGCCTTTTTTAATGCCTGCCATTAAATGCATATGGCATTATTTTTTTAAAGAATGCCTAATAAATGCTTTTATGGATAGCAAAGATTTATCTGCAAGAGTTTTGAAGACTGCAGGGCATAATATGATATTAAACAATTACTATGATGATGCTATAATGTTCTATAAAGAAAGCAAAAACATAAAAGATGATGCTGAAACAATATATTATTTGGGCATTGCTTATTACAAAACAGGAAAGATAAAAGGCAGCAAAATATATATAAGAAAAGCAATGCAAATGTTTCAGACATTAAAACAATCTAAGATATTGGAGGATGAAGCAAACTATTATCTTATGCTTATATATTCAGATTTGAGGAACACAAAGGAATTAAAAGAAACGCTAGAATTACTTAAAGGCCTTGACCTATTTGAAAACCAAGCATATGTTGCTGGAAATCAAACATTTATTGTTGCTAAAGAAAAAAGAAAATTTGAATATGATCAAAGCATAGATAAAGAAATAGTAGATGACCCAGTATTAATAGAGATATACAATTTTATTTATCCTTATGTAAAAGAGCTTTATAATTTAAGTGATGAAGATACAAAAAAAATTGTCAGTAGGAGGATTATCAATACAAATAAAGAAGTTTTAAAATATTTTGGCAAGATGCAGATAGTGCCATTATCAATAGGAATAATAATAGGCATTATAAGAGATAAAAAAACGGCATTGAGGTTTCTTGAAATAACAAAAAGAACTGGTATGATAAGAAGGGAATTTATAGAAAGTCTGCCAGTCTTTACAAGATATGTTGTAAAGGAATTTCTTAAAAAGATGGGATTAACATTTGAAAAAGAGCATTTGGCCATGCCTTATGTTGCTGAAAAGAAGATTGAAATATTAAAAAGTGCAATAGATACATTAAAAACATTCGAGCAAAAAAAAGACAAAGAGAAAATTAAGAAAGCACTTATCTCGCTCTCTGTTTATGATGAATATAATGACTTAAAGCCTATATTGGATGATATAAATAAAGCTATGCCAATATCTGGCTTCATGTTAAAAAAATCATTCTCTTCTTTCATCATAAATCAGTTGAGGGACTTAAAAAGGGCGCTTGCAGCATTTTATTCAGAAGACCAAGCAGGCCTTATATTAAAAGTCATTGTATCTGACTTAGATTTAGAAGAAAAGGATAAAATAGATATATTATTTTTATTGGGTATTTGATAGATATAAAAATATAAAGATTTTGCTAACAAAATAATTCATGCAGAAAAATGATAATGAGCAGATTGATGATGAATTAAATAGAATAAAGCAGGTCATAATAAAAAAGCTTGAAGAAGTTAACGACCCAGAGTTCGGCGTTGATATAGTGAATCTTGGGCTCATATATGAGATTAAAATAAACAAAGATGAAAAAAAGGCATACATAAAAATGACAATGACTACACCAACATGTCCTTTTGCTGCACTCATATTGAGAGAAGTGCAGGAAAAGCTAAGCAAAATAGATGAGCTTGATGAAATACATGTTGAGCTTGTTTGGGACCCACCTTGGAGCGCAGACATGATGTCTGAAGAGGCAAAATTAATGCTTGGTATTTGAGGGATAAAATGAAAATAACAACAAAAAGAGGAGATAATGGAAAAACTGAACTTGCTGGAAAAATATTGAATAAACAAGATAAAGAAATAAAGGCTTTGGGCCTTATTGATGAACTGTTAACGCAACTTGCACTGGCAAAGTATGAAACGCAATTTAAAGAGCTTGATAAATTGATTGATTTTTGCTATCATGCTATGGCTTATATAAATGGGGCTGATGTAGAAATAAGAAAATGGCAGGAATTCTTTGATGACATATGCGAAAAAGGCATAAGTGATAATATAAATTTATTTGTAAAACCAAATGGCAGATCATGCTATATACATGTTGCAAGAGCAAAAGCAAGGCAAGCAGAAATAGCAGTAATAGAAGCTTTCGGCGTTTGCGAGCTTTCAAAGGCATTTAACAGACTTTCAGATGTTTTATTTATATTTGCTTATGAATACCAAAAGGCAGAGGGCGCATTAGATTTCTTTCAAAATGACCCAAAAAAGATTTAAAAAGAAAAATGCTAAATCATTATGGCGATATAAATGGGCGGGAAAATAAAAAATGCACATCCAAGAATTTGGCATTCAAAAAATTTGCATTTAATCTTTTTAATCTTATTTATTTTATTCATCCCATTATCATTTTCAGCTATAAATGTAACAAATGTGTTAACAGAAATAACATTGAATAAAGATGGCACTGCTACAGTGCAGGAGAAAATAAGCATATTCATAAGCAATGAACTTGACATAGTTGATTACAATAAAGCAGCTGAAAAAAATAATATACAGGCATGGCAGCAACTTCTTAATAATGATGAAGTAAGGCTTCATGTTGACTTATCAAAAGTACAGCTGATTGGCGATATTAAGATAAGCCCACAACCAATAAAGAGCACAATACAAGGATTCTCAGGAGTTATAATAATAAATTACAGGGTCTCTGGCTTGTTTGAAGAAAAAGTAATAAAGCCCAGGGTAATGTCATATAAGCTTAATAGCAATGCATTATCATTCAAAAAAACAGATGCAGGAAATTTAATATTAAAAAATAATGTTTTATTGCAAATAAATCTGCCAGATAATGTTTATGTATCTGATATAAATCCGCTTCCTTCAAACATAAAAAGTGAATCAGATTTAATAAATGCGAAATCATTTTATTGGAGAGATATCATAATGGTTGACCCAAAACTTGAGGTTATATTAGAACAGCCAATAAGTGAGGAGATAAATGCATTTTTTGAATCTCTTGTTTCATATATTTTCTCTCTTACTGCGAAGCAAGAAACACTTATCTATGTCGCTTTAATAATTGTGCTTGTTTTTCTCTACATTTACATAATATCAAACATAAAGGGATGGAAATATGGAATTAGCAAGAAATGAAATATTAATATTAAAAGCTTTGAAGAACATAAGAGAAAGCAGTGATTTAGAGCTGGCAAAAATTACTGGCTTAAACATGGATGGCGTTAGGAGGGGGTTATATTTCTTAAGTGAAAAGGGCCTTGTTAGGATATTTGAAGAGAAAAAAATAAGCTATAAAATAACTGAAATGGGCATTGATGCAATAAAAAATGGCATGCCAGAAGAGAAAATAACAAAATACAAATATCTAAAAGAACTGCCAAAAGATTTATTCTTTATTCTTGGGCAGTTAAAACAAGCGGGATATTTGAAAGTAGAAAATGGAAAAATAGTAATATTGAAAAACATTGATGGATTAAAAATCATGAATTTCAAGAAGGCCATTGATAATGTTGATATCATAAATAGTTTTGATAAAGAATTAATACAAGAGCTTCTCAGAAGGGGCTATTTAAAAGAAGAGAAATTGATAAGCATTAATGCATCAATAACAGAAAAGGGCATTTTATATGAAATAGATGAAACATTTGCAGGAAAATTAACAAGAAAAATGCTTGAAAATAATGAATGGAAAAATCTAACTTTTAGACATTATGTAATAAAAGAGAATGAAGTAGAAGAAGAAAAATGTAGCAATGAACATCCTTTGAATATTGCAATAAATAACATAAGGCAGATATTTTTGAGCATGGGATTTAAGGAAATGACTGGCAATTATGTTGAAACCTCATTTTGGAATTTTGATGCTTTATACCAACCCCAGGACCATCCATCAAGAGAACTTGCAGACACATTTTTTTTGCCTTTTAACAGCAATGAAAAGATCCCTGATGAAATATTAGAGAAAGCCAAAGTAGAGCATGAAGCAGGATGGAAGCAAAAATGGAAAATAGAAGAAGCAAAAAAAGCAATTTTAAGAACACACACAACAGTTTTATCTGCTAGAACATTGGCAAAATACAAAAGAGGAAAGTTCTTTGCAATAGGCAGGGTTTTTAGAAATGAGGCAGTTGATTACAAACATCTTGCTGAATTTCATCAAGTGGAAGGCATAGTAGCTGACGAGAATGTTAACTTTAGACATTTACTTGGCATATTAAAAGAGTTTTTTACAAAACTTGGATTCCCCAAGATAAGGTTTAGGCCATCATTCTTTCCATACACAGAGCCGAGCTTAGAAATAGAGGTTTATTTTGATAAGAAAAATGATTGGATAGAAATAGGTGGAGCAGGCATTTTCAGGCGGGAAGTTTCTAGAATATTGAATTGCACATATCCAGTTTTAGCATTTGGCCTAAGCTTAGAAAGGCCATTAATGATGCTGGCTGGACTTGATGATATAAGAGAGTTCTACAATAACGATTTTTCAATATATGACATTAAATATGAGTTTTGATGAATGTATTGATAAATATGGGTTTTGAATATTTTATGGGTTTTGACTGATAAAATGGCAGAAAATGAAAAAAAACATTTTCCATACGAGATAATAGGGGATATAGCAATAATAGAAATAGATAAAAAACATGGGGAAAAAATAGGCAAGCAAGCATTGGAATTTGCAAACCAATTATTAACAATGCCCTATATAAAAAGCGTGTTTATTAAATCAAGTGCTGTTTCTGGCAGTTTTAGAACAAGAAAATTAATATTTCTAGTAGGCATAAACAAAAGCGAAACAATTCATAAAGAGCATGGCATTAAACTTATGCTTGATATAAATAAAGTTTATTTTTCTCCGAGGCTTTCAGAAGAAAGAAAAAGGATAGCAATGCAAGTAAAAAATAATGAGAATATTGCAGTATTATTTGGTGGCATAGCTCCATATGCGCTTGTTATATGGAAGTATAATAAAGATAAAAATATTAACATAATGACAATGGAGCTAAATAGAGATGCTTGTTATTATGCCAAAAAAAACATAGAGATTAATAAAGCGCAAGATAAAATAAAAGCAATATGCGATGACGTTAAAAATATATATGAATACAAAAATTATGAATCTTGGGCTGATAGAATAATAGCACCACTGCCAAAAGATGTTATAAGCTTCTTTGATGAGATAAAATATGTTGCAAAAGACCATGCTATTTGCCATATTTATGTTTTTGCAAAAGATGAAAAAGAGGCAATAGAAAAAACAAAGGCGCTTGGAAATATAATATTTGCAAAACAATGCGGAAGCTATAGCAAAGATATATCAAGATTTGTCGTTGATATCGAAATAAAAAAATCTTAACTATTGCTCAACTATTAATTTCACGCTTTTTCATGCTTTTTATGGGCTTAATTTATCTCTCTATTTATTTATCTTCTCATTAAAACTTAAATCACAAGTTAAACCCAAGGCAAAAATTCCTGCCATCTACATTTCTAGCATATGCTATTCTTTTTTACAGCTTTACTCTTCCTTCTTTCCTTCTATCCCGGCAGAGCATCTGCAAATTTTCTGTCCTGCTTATTCTTATGCCCTTACTTCTACCCTTCTATTTTGCCTCATACTGCCAATGCTCTGCTCTGCTTTGCCTTTATCATTTTTAAGATTAATTTAACGTCACAACCATTGAGACAGATGCTGTTATTTTCACTTTCTTTGTTTCTATTTGTGTTTCTGCTGCTTGAGATAGATATGGGCCATATGGAGATTTTGCATAATAAATTGGTATTGGATAAGCCAAGCCAGATGAAACAGACATTTCTTTTATATTTACAACTTCCTTGTTTATTTCTTTTGCTACTAATTTAGCTTTATTTTCTGCATTACTTATTGCAATTTTTAATGCCTCTTCTTTCTTTTGCTCTTCCAAGTCATTTGTCAATTTGTAATTAATATAACTTATGCTTGTATTATCAAAACTTGCTATTGCATCTATTACTTTTCCTGCTAAAGTTATATTATTCACCATAACGCTTAAAGTATGCGTTGTCATATACCCTTTAAATACTGTTTTTTGCTCATTATTTAGATATATGTATTCATAATAAGGATTTATTGTATATTGCTCCGTTTGTATTGATTTCTCATCTATACCTATGCTCTTTAACTTTTCTTTTATTGATGAATATATAAATGCATTTCTTTCTGCTGAATAGCTGGCATTTGTCTCAAGTGTTTGAATATAAAAACCAATAACAAGCAAGTCTGGATTTACTTCCAAAACAGCAGTTTCTGTAAAAGATAGCTTTGTTAACTTGCCATCGTTGTTTTGCTCTTGGCCATTTTCTTGATTGCTCATTGCCTGATTTTGCTGGCTATTAAAAGCACTTTGCTTATTTATATTTTCCACATTTTGGCTCGTTAAGTTTGTCTGCATATTAGAAGCTTTCGACTGCACTGTATAATAAGATAAAAATAATAATATAGCAAATAAAACAACAATAATAATGATATTGTTAAATTTTGAAAGCATGTAATGATTAAAATGCTTTATTTTTTAAATATATGTTTTTTACTTGCTTTTTAACTTATTGCTTGTATAACAACAAATTATCTTGGTTTTGGGGCAGGGCTAGAAGCTGTTAAATTTGGTGAAGTTAATGAAGTTAAAATTCATATTATTTTTACTTCTTTGATTGTTAAATTACTATTGATTATGAGCAATGTACCAAAGTTTATTTCTTTCCAGTCTTCATCATCGGTTAATTTTTCTGAGCATAATAAAACTGCCTTTTCTCCATTCAAGGATTTGCTTGTAATCAACGCTTTTGTCTCTTTAGATACATATTGAGCTAGTTCTTTTGAAGATGGGTCCCTTTCTAGCTTGAACAGTGAATAATAATTTCTTGAAGTATTTGAATACCTAAAAGCATAAAGAGAGGCGCCATCTGATAATAGGAAATTTAGGCCAGTATAATTACTTTTTATAATGTTATTTACAGCTTCTTTAATTCCTAAAGCCACATTTTTGTTTTTTTCGATGCATTGAAGTAACCAGTAAAAATAAACTTCTGAGTCAGTCTCTCCTTTTAATTTAATCTTATTGCCCCCATATTCAAGCGTTAAAGATTTTAATAAATACTCTCTGTCAACAGAACCATTATGGGCAAAAATCCAGTTTTTGCATTTGAACGGATGTGAATTTTCTTTTGCTGGCTTTGCTCCAGTTCCCCTTCTTACATGCGCTATTATTATTTTTGATGTAACATGCTTAGAATAATTAGAGAATTTGCCATTTTTTGATGCTGAGTAGCAGTTTTTTTCAATTTTTGCTTCCCCATCTTTATACCAACCGATTCCCCAACCATCAGGATTCTGAGCTGCGAATTTTTCTTTGAATACCCCTAATGAAAATTCGAGATCTACAGGTTTATTGGCAATTATTCCAAGTAACCTACACATTTTTCCTAGCCTTTCTAACTCTTTAAACACTATTTTAATATACCTTTTTTAAATATATCTACATTAGAGTTTTATGCAAAATAAATGTTATATAACGACCCCTATATATTATCCAAATGCTGAACCACATTTAGGCAGTGCTTATACAACGATTGTTGCTGATTTTCTTGCTAGATTTTACAGAGATGTTGGTTATAAAACATTTTTCTTAACTGGCCTTGATGAGCACGGGGAAAAAATAGAAAAGACAGCAAAAGATAAAGGCATTGAGCCAAAAGCTTTTGTTGATGAGATGGCAGCATTATTTAAAAAAGCATGGGAAAGGCTTGGCATAGAATATGACTATTTTATAAGGACAACTGATGAGAAACATAAAAAAGGTGTGCAGGCATTCTTGGAAAAAGTAATGGAAAATGGGGACATATATTTAGGAACTTATGAAGGGTATTATTGCGTTGGATGTGAAAGGTATTATACTGAAAAAGAACTTCTTGAAGGCCTTTTATGCCCCTTGCATTTGAAAAAAGTCGAGGAAAAAAGGATAGAGTCATATTTTTTTAGGCTATCAAAATACAAAGAAATGTTGCTTGATTTTTATGATAAAAATAAGAACTTCATTCCAGATTATTACATTGACCAAATAAAGAACAACTTAAAGGAACTGAAGGATTTAAGCATATCAAGGCCAAAATCGCAAGTTAGCTGGGGTATTGAGCTACCATTTGATAAAGAGCATGTTGCTTATGTTTGGTTTGATGCATTGCTTAATTACTATACCGCTTGCCCGAAAGATATGTGGCCGCCTGATATGCAGATAATTGGAAAAGACATTCTTTGGTTTCATGCAGTCATATGGCCAGCAATGCTAATGGCAGTAAAAGAAAAGTTGCCTTCAAGAATATTAGCACATGGTTTCTTAACAGTAGATGGAAGGAAGATGAGCAAAAGCCTTGGCAATGTCATAAACCCAATTGAGATGGCAGAAAAATATGGAAATGATGCATTGAGATATTATTTAATAACAAAAATAGCTTTTGGTGTTGATGGTGATTTTTCAATCAATGCATTTAAGTATGCTTACAATAATGAACTAATAGGCCATTATGGGAATCTTGCAAATAGGCTTGCTGCTCTTTCAAACAGCATTGGCTATGAAAAAGCACTCTACCATGATAATGAAAAAATAAAAGAAGCAATAGAGGTATTGCATAACAGTGCAAGATTATATAATGCTGAATCAATAATAAAATGCTATACTGATAAAATATGGCCCATAATATCTGATATCAATGCATTTCTTAACAAAGAAGAGCCATGGAAAAAAAAGAACAATAGCAAAAATGTTATCGGGCAATGTCTGAATGCATTTTTCAATGTCTCTGTTTTATTAAGGCCTTTATTACCAAATGCAACAAGCAATATATTAAACAATAATATAAAAATAAGGGATATAAGGGAAGATATCTCAATGCAATGGAATCCAGTAAAAAAGCAGTATGTTGTTTATAAAAAAGTTGATTGAAGGCAAGAGAGCATGATAGTAATAGAAGGTATTGATGGAGCAGGCAAAACAACGCTTGCGCATTACTTAAAAGATAAGTACAAGTTGCCTTTATTTGCTTTTCCTGATTATAAAAATTTTGATATAATAAAGAAGTTTCTGCATGGGGAAATAAAAATGAATGAAAAAGCGGCTTATCTGCTTTTTTTAGCAAACATAACAGCAAAGCAGGAGGAAATAGAAATGGCTAAAAAATGCATAATTGACAGATATGTTTTTTCAACAATTTCTTATGCACATAGTGTTAATTTAAATATTGCAATGAATGTTGTTAAGCATTTAAAATTAAAAATGCCGAAAATTGTTATATATCTTGATATAAATCCTAGGGTAGCATTAAAAAGGAAAATGCAACAACTCAGTAATAAAGGTTTAAGCATAAGAGAAAATATTAAAGTTCTTGAAATCGTGAAAAAAAGATACCTTTATATGGCATCAAAAAACTTCTTAACAAAATGGTATATAATAAATGCAGAAAATGATGTAGAGGAAATAAAAAAGGAAATAACAGGCATAGTTGATAAATACATATAATTTTAGGTGTTTTTAATGTCCAATATGATTGGTAATATAGCCCTAAGACCATACCAAAAAGAAATAATAGATAGTATAATAAAAAATGGCAATACGCTTGTTATATTACCAACAGGCACAGGAAAAACGCTCATTGCTTTTTATGTTGCCTTAGAATTTATGCCATGCATAATGCTTGCCCCAACAAAGCCATTAACAGAGCAGCATTACAGGAATTTTATGAATTTCATAAAAGATAAAAAAAACATAAGGGCATGCATTATTACAGGTGAAATAAAAAGAGAAAAAAGAAAAGAACTTTATGCATATGATGTAATATTTGCAACCCCACAAACACTGAGTAATGATTTAGATTTAGTAGATAAAAATCTTATAAAGCTCATCATTTTTGACGAATGCCATAGGGCAATAGGTAATTATGCTTATGTAAAAATAGCAAACTACTTTAATCAAAGCCTTATAATAGGTTTGACTGCTTCTCCAGGGAGCGATAAAGAAAGGATATATGACATAATAAAAAATTTGAGGATAGAAAATATAGAGATAAGAACTGAAAGTCAGCTTAAAGAATTTCTGGCAAGTAAAGATTATGAAAAGGTTTTTGTTGAATTGCCAGAAGAGATGAAAGATATAATTAAAGTGCTAAAAAACATGGCTCAAACGCTAAAAAATAAGCTTAACGAACTTGGTATATATGTGCCTAATAAGAAAAGTGAATTTCTGGCTATTGGCAATAAGATAATGTCTTCTGATTCAAAATATAAATTTGCAGCAATGCCGTTCTATATAAGCTTATTGCATGTTATGCACATGCTTGAATTGATAGAAACTCAGGGCGTTAATGCATTCCTTTCTTATGCAAATAATTTAAAAGAAGAAAAAAAATTCAGCATAAGAAAGCTTGTGACTGATGAATCTTTTATATATGTATTAAAAAAAGGTCATGAAGCAATAAGCAGAGGCATAGACCATCCAAAAATGCTGGCTTTGTTAAATTTGTTAAAAAATTTTGATAAAAAGAAAGTGATTGTTTTTGTGCAATATACAGAACAAATAAATAAGATAGTAAAATTTCTACAAGAGCATGGCATAAATGCAAAAGCATTCATGGGCAAAAAGCACGGATTTAACAAAGACAAACAAAAGGAAGTTATGGAGCAATTCAGAGAAGGCCTATTTGATGTTCTTGTTTCATCAAGTATAGGGGAAGAGGGCATAGACATACCAGAAGTAAATGCAGTCATATTTTATGAAGCCGTGCCAAGTGCTATAAGGAGCATTCAAAGAAAAGGCAGAACTGGAAGGGTAAATGCGGGGCATATAATATTTTTAATAGCAAAGGGCACTAGAGATGAAAGCTATTTTTATGCTGCTTCTGCAAAAGAAAGAAAGATGCTCGCAATAATAAATGAAATAAAAGATATGCTAGCAAAAAAAAGAACAACAAAAAAAGAAAATAAGAGAATAAACGGCAGTGGAAAAACCCAAAGAACAATATCAGAATGGTTTTAAATGCCTGCCTTAAAGCAAGTAAAGAAAGCAAGTAAAGCAAGTTTTTAGTAAGTTTTTTAAAGAGAAAGGATAATATAATATAAATAATGCAAGATAACCAACATAATAACCAATATAATGAACAACAAAGAATTTTAGGAACTTTAGTAAAGAGAAATGGGGGAAAAGGAAGGAGAGGAGAAAATAACAACTTTAGCAGGCAGTTAAGCCTTTTTCAAGATTATTTGCTAAACCCCGACAAAATAAATGATAAAACAGATGAGATAAAACCAGATACACTAGATAGAATTTTATATAACAACACATTAGACCATGAAATAGCTAAAAATCTTTACAGCAAACTTTTTAGACATCAAATTAATGCTTTGCCATATCCATGGAAAGGCAACACTGCAATATTAATGCCTACCGGCTCAGGCAAAACAGAGCTTGGATTCTGGGCCATGCTCTATTATAGGGAAAATGGAAAAAAAGCATTTTTCCTTGCCCCAACATTAGCATTAGCAAAACAGCAATACAACAGATTTTTGTCTTTATTTGGGGGGCATGAGAAAAAAAATGTAAGCATATTAACTGGCGAGATAAATAGCGATAAAAGGAGCTATGATGCTGATTATATTTTTGCAACACCGCAAACATTATATAATGATCTTGTAAATGGCCTGCAAAAGCCAGCTAATATTTCAATTGATAGCATATCAATTATTGTATTTGATGAAATGCATAATGCAAGAAAAAGTGAAATGGGGAATGGGCATGCCTATTATAAACTATCTGAATTATTAGCAAAGAGTAGCGTTAAAATACTTGGCTTAACTGCAACATTTGGAACAAAGAGATTGAGGAAAATGATAATAGATGCAATGAAAATTAAAGACATAAAAACAGGCAATGCAGAAATAGAGAGAAGAGAAATAAAGATATATTTTGAACTCGATGAGGATATGCTGAAATTAATGAAAAGCATAAAGGCCAAGATTGATGAATTAAAAGATGAATTTGAAGGGATATGCTCATTTTACAAGTTAAAGATGCCTAAATCAAAAAGTGAAAGAAAGAAAATAAAAGACATGCTGCCAAATAATGACATAGAAGCATTAAAGATTTACTGGCTTTATGATTTTTTAAACGATTATTATGATAAACTTGTTTCATATGGATTAAGGGCTTTTTTATCTTATGCAAAATTAAAACTAAAAACAAATACTGGAAGAAAAGTATATGCATTATTAAAATCTGATATAGAGAAAGCAGTTGAATTATTAAAAAAAGGCTATGAGCATCCTAAGATAAAGGCATTAAGTAATTATATAAAAAATGGTAAAAAAACAATAATATTTGTAAATTTCTATTCAGAAGCTTTAGTCATAAAATATTACTTAGATAAATTAAATGATAATAGTATAAGGCCATTAATATTTGCAGGGAGGAAGTATATGAATGATAGGGAGAGAGAAATGGCAATTCAAAAGTTTGCAAATGGAGAAATAAATACATTGATATCGACAAGTGTTGCAGAAGAAGGCATAGACATAAGCGATGTTGATAATATCATATTTTTCGAACCAATCCCAAGTGCTATAAGAAAAATACAAAGATCTGGGAGAGCAAGAAAACAGGGTTCAAATGTTTGGATATTCATAACTGCTGGTAGCAATGAAGAGCTATACTCTTTAATAGCTGATAAAAATAGCAGTATTATACTAAATAACGATATTTAAGAATATTTAACCCCACCACCAATTTTTGCAACTTTCATTATGCTTGCTTTTTTTGATATTAAATCAAAGATTTCATTCAAATATTCCTTTTTTGTTATGATGATTGGATTTGGGCCAGCATCGAATGTATAGCATGCTTTTGCTTTACCATGCTTTTCATTGACATCATTTATTATATCCATTATAGAGAAGCTTTTATCATTCAAATAATGTATTGCTGGTTTAGTAGCCAAGCATATTGCATGGAAGTTATTGCTTGCTTCATTAACAATACTTGAAAATAAATCAAAATCTCTATTTTTAATTGCTTTTATAAGTTTTGGCATCAATATATTCTCTTCATATTCAACCCATTGCCAATAAAATGGGCATGTATTTATTGACTGTTTCATACCAGCCCTGCTTTTTATCTTTTTTTCTTTCTTTGATAAAGCTATGTATATTAATCTTAAATCCTTCCAATGCTCTCTTTTGAATAGTGTTTTTGCATAACTATCAAATACACCAGCATTTTTATCAGCTTTATTCCATAATACAAAACCACCTTTAAATGTTGCGCTCCTAGAAGCAGAGCCAGAGCCCAGCCTTGCTATTGCTGTTATTTGTTTCTCATTCAAATTTAGCTCTTTAAAACAGATTGCCAAACAATGTGCTAAAGCAGCAAATCCTGAAGCTGAGCTGGCAAATCCAGCAGCAATCGGAAAATTTGATTTTGTATCTATTTTATAATCATAATTTTTAAGCATTGGAAATATGGAATATAATTTTTCGAAAAACGCTCTTACATTTTCATCAACTGCTTTTTTACCATTTATAGTAAAATATATTTTCCCGCTGCCTTTTTTTGCTTTCATGTTTGTTTTTGTATAAAGGCCGGCTATTGTTATTGATAAGGAGCTCTTTGTAGGAAAATGATCATTCTCCCTCTCTGGCATTTTTCCCCAGTATTTTATCAAAGCAATGTTTGTTGGAGCAATAACGCTTGCCTTCCTTATTTCTCTTATTTCTCTTATTCCCTGCATAAGCAAATTACAAACAAAAAAATAAAAATGCTATATATTTTATATTTCAAACTATTTGATGTTTCAAGCATGCAATAAAGTTTAAAAATGTTTTTATCTATTAATTTAATTGTCTCTTTATATTTATTTTATTCTGTGGTGAATTTAGTGTCAGATTTAGAAATAACCATAAAAAAGCTTGTGCCGAATGCAACAAAAATAGAATATTGGGGCTCATCAGTTGCAATATATGTGCCAGATTTAAAAGAATTCTATGAAGATAAAACAAAGATAAGAAGCATAGCAACAGAGATAAAGAAAAAAGTGCTTATAAGGGCAAACCCAGAAAATAGAAAAAATGAAGAAAAAACAAGGGCCTTAATAGAAGAGCTAGTAAAAGAAGCAGGCATTACAAATATATACTTCAATCATTATCTTGGAGAAGTGCACATAGAAGCATTAAAACCCGGCATAGTAATAGGGAAAAATGGAGAACACTTAAAAATAATAGCTTCTGAAACAGGCTGGGTGCCTGTTGTTTTAAGAACACCAACAATGCCGTCAACGATAATAGATGGAAATAGAAAAAGTGATATAGCATATGCTGAAGAAAAAAAGAAATTCCTTATTAAAGTAGCTAAAAGCCTTGAAAGAAAGTCAAGTGAGCATTCATGGATAAGATTCGTTACTCTTGGGGCATTCAGAGAGATTGGCAGAAGTTGTTTATTAATACAAACAAAGAACAGTAAAATCCTGATAGATGCTGGAATACATACAGGCTTAAATCCTCTAAATGCAAGCAGTGAGGATTTATATCCATATGTTAACATGCTGGGTTTTCCAATAAATGATTTAGATGCAGTTATCTTGACTCATGCGCATGCTGATCATGTAGCTTTTCTTCCATTCCTTTTTGCTGCTGGTTATGATGGTCCTGTTTATGCAACTCAACCAACAAAAGATTTAACTGCACTCATACAAAACGATTATTTAAATGTACTTACAAAAGGTTATGGGGCAAATACGCCATATACAAAAAAAGACATACAAAAAGAGCTCAGGAATTTCATAACTGTTAATTATGAAGAGATAGTTGATATAACGAGCGAGATAAAATTAAGCTTCTATAATGCAGGGCATATATTAGGCAGTGCTATAGTGCATTTAAACATAGGTGAAGGAAAGCATAATATATTGCATACAGGAGATTTAAAATTTGGTTTTGGAAGATTGCTGAATCCAGCCCATACAAGCTTTCCAAGGGCAGATACATTATTTATAGAATCCACATATGGTGGGAAGAATGACGTAATGCCCCAAAGAGCAGAGAGTGAAGCAAAGCTTATGTCAATAATAAATGAAACATTATTAAATAAAGGCAAAGTGCTTATTCCTGTTTTTGCTGTTGGCAGAGCACAAGAAGTTTTATTGGCAATAGAAGCACATGTAAAGCAAAATAAAGATTGGAATTACCCAATATATATCGATGGTATGATACTTGAAGCATCTGCAATACATACTGCTTATCCGGAATATTTAAAAGAAAATATAGAAAAAAGAATATTGAGCAATGATTCGCCATTTGAAATAGAGCACTTAAAAATAGCAGTTGGTATGGATAAGCAATCAATAGCAGAAGGTGAGCCGGCAGTTATTCTTGCCCCTTCTGGCATGCTTACTGGAGGGCCATCTGTTGAGTATTTAAAATTACTTGCTGACGATACAAAAAGCACGCTTATATTTGTAGGCTATCAAAGTGCATTAAGCTTAGGAAGTAAAATACAACAAGGCATAAGGGAATTTCAACTTCCTGATGAGGATGGGAGCAAGCATTATACATTAAAAATGCGCGTTGAAACTGCAGAAGGATTTTCTGGTCATAGCGATAGAAGGCAATTGATGGCATGGATAAAGAATATAAATCAAAAATTAAGGGCAGTTTACACAATGCATGGGGATTATAATAAAACTGATGAGTTTGCAAAGGACATAGCAAAAACATTCAGAGTGCATGCAGAAGCTCCATTCAACATGGAGGCGAGAAGATTAAAATAATATATAATAATAAATTGCCTTCTGTTATTATAGCATCTTATCTAAAAAATTTTATCAATATTGATATGCTAGAAGTTGACAATTTATTAGATTTTTCCTGTAATGATGAATGCATTGTTTTAAGCCCGCACAGAAGTAAGGATAAAAAGCCAGCAATAACAGTACACATCCCAGGAAATGCTGGAAAAGCGCATTTTTATGGCATGGACTTTATGCTCAATATATCAAATCCAGTCCTTATGTTTAGAATATTCATTGAAACACATAAACTTTTAGAGCAAAATAGAGAAGAAATAAAAATGACTTATGAAGCAGACCACCATGGCCCGAATATAGAGAAGCCAATATTATTTTATGAGCTTGGGAGCACTGAGCAGGAATGGGCAAATAAAGATTTATGCATACTTATGGCAAATGCATTGAAAAATGCATTATCAAGCAATGAAATGCCCAGCATTACTGCTTGCTATTTTGGTGGAAATCATTATGCCAGCAGATGTAATGAATTGACAATAAAAAATGGATATGCATTTTCTCATATAATAGCAAAGTATTCATTGGATGAAACAAATGAAAATGTGGTTAAGCAAGCATTGGAGAAAACTACACAAAAAATAGATATTGCAATAATAGAAAAGGACGGAACAAAAAGAATACACAAAGATAAGATAATCCCAATATTAGAGCAGCTTGGCGTAGATTACAAATTATTGTAAATAAATTATTGTAAAGCAAGCTCACAATTTATTGTTAAAAGAATAAAGCATTTATTTAGAACATTGGCCTTGTCTCAATACCTCAAATGCTTCAAATGTTGCATGAGCTAATTGCTCAAAATTACTGGCTAACTTAAAAAAAAGTTCTGGATTCTTGCTTATTTTGCTGTGCAATAAATAATAGGACTGGCCAATTTCCATATAATCATCAACAGTCATTGGAGGAGAAGCTTCAATTCTCTTCCTAAAAAAAGAAACAAGCACAAGGCATGTATCCCCTATTAGTCTTGCACAAGTAAAATAATTTTGTTCTTTTAAAATATCTATGACTCTTTTAAATTCTATTTGCTGATCAGTAAAAAGCCTGCTTACATACGTGTAGCATAAAAAATTCTCTTTTATTCCGCCAAGTTTTGCTGCTAAAAAACTGAAAATAAAATGTCTGATTTTTGACATGTCCTTTTCAATTTTCAGCTTATTGCCTAAAACTTCATTTCTTATATTTCCTATTCCTTCTTCTTCAAATCTTCTGAATGCATTTATTATGGCTCCATCATCCAATTTTTGTTTTTCGCCTCCGCCCCCGTTCTTATGCTTTCCGAGTTTCTTCTTTGCCTCATCAAATGAAATTAAATCTCCCATCATATTTATATCAATCAGGTAGTTTAAAAATTTTTCTATATTTTATGGTTTTTGTTTTTATGATTTTTGTTTCTATAGTTTTTGTTTATGCTGGCATGTTGCTTTTTTATAACTTTTTTAAATATACCGCCCAGCATGGGAAGCATTTTTTATGCAGCCATACTTTTTTATTGCCCACTATTATTGCTATTGTTCTCATTATTTTGTCTTTCAATCCTTAATTTTAGGGCAACATATATAAATACAGCAAGAAACGAGCCATAAACAAATAAGTATATGCTATCAATCATTGCAGCATAAAAAATGCCTATATCATAGAGGAAATAAAATAAAACATCGTTCAAAGTGTTCAGCATTATTATCAAAATAAGTAAATATATATTTTTTTCATGATGCTTGAATGTTAAAAATATCGCATATATTATAGTAAATGAAAACAGCAAAGATAAGATATTTGAAACTGGCAACACGTGATAATTAAGCAAAAATGCACTTACAATGATCATAAAAGCAGCATAATAGTAAAATGTTTTATTAAAAAGGTCAAAAATGCTTGTATTGAAATTTGACATAAAATTAATAAATCTTAATACAAAAACAAATAGTAATATATTGCTAATTAACCAAAGGCCATATCCAAAATCAGGATTATTGAGGAAATAGAAATTTGCATAAGCTATTGTGTATATAAAAAAACCCAGCAATAAAGTTATTGCCTCTTCTTTTACAAAACCAACAGTAATATATGATAGGTATAATAAAACAATATTTATTAGTACTAATAATAAAAATGATATAGTCCAAATTATTGATAACGCTCCATAAACAGCAGCTTGACTAAAAGATAAATATGATGCCATTAATAGCAATATAAAGTAAATTGCTGTACTCGCATAAAAAAGCCCGCTATAAAAAAATCCTTGCCCTTTTGCAACTTCCATATTTACCACTTTGACCTTTTACTTTAAAATATTTTCTATATTATACTCATTCTTTAAATCATAAGCAAATATTGTATTTAAAAATGCTGCATGTGTGCCTAACAAAAAATAACCCGCTTTTTGTGCAATAACAGGCATTGGCAATACTGATTTATCAAAAATATGGCTGTATTTCATTATTAAACTTCCTTCAATAAATTGCTTTCTTGCTAATAATTGTAATATAAAATCATCTGCCCCAAATTCTAAACCATTGGTAATATTTCTATACATTAAATCAGCATATTCTTTATCTTCAAAATAGCCGAGGCCTATTGCTTCAAGCATATACTGCCTTAATACTTTCATCCTCTCATTCTCATTAATTGTTGAAAATGTTGCAATTCCATACAATAAAGACGTCTTGGTAAAAATATGCTTATTATAATTATAACCTACTAAAAAACCAACTAAAGTCAAATATACTGCTTCAAGTGATGATAAAGGCCTGGCGTTGTTTACTGGTTCTTCTAATTTAAAGAACATACCTTCAAATGCCTTTTCTGATTTAATAGTGAATTTGAGGTTTTCCAATTTATCTTGCGGGGTTTGTTCAATAACCCTTCTTACCTCATCACCTATTAATGGAATGTATGGAACTATGAATGGCTCCTTTTTCTCGTTTTTTGCTCTTATCCATGATGCAGTTGCTATTTCATTATTATCTCCTTCAACATAAGTAAGAGCAACAAGATACTTTAGCCATTCTGCCTCAGTTTTTCTGCTTAAAAAATATCCTAAATACGGGTCAACATCCTCTGGATCTCTGTTCTTTTCATAACACATTCTCAAAATTGCCCTCCTTAATTTTACCCTCTCCCCTTCATCTTTTGGATTAAACAACTTTATTTTTTTCGCGCATTCCAATATAAGCTTTTTATCTGCTTTTGCCCCCGTATTTCCAGCCATTCTATCCCTCCTTATCATCAAACACAATAAGGTCAACATTATTGCTGCTCATATAATCATTTAACATTTTTAAAAATCTCTGCTTCTCCATATCATTAAGGCCAAAAAGTATTGGTTCAAGTGATTCAATATATATAGCTTGTGGCCTAATCCTTTGTACAAATTGCTCGAGGATAAGAAATAATGAAGTCGGATCATTGGCATTACTTATTTTCAAAACCCCGCTTTGTTTTTCACTTCCGCCTGTCTGTGTTAAATCAACACATGCCCATGCTTTCTTGCCCTTTATATATTTCTCCACTTGCTTAAATGGGGTTTTTGTTAGAATAATGAGCTTTATCCTTTTATCCTTATTTATACGCTCAACAAACTTTTCCTTTACAACTAACAAAGCCAAAGCATAAATTAAAGGCATAATCATATATTTAGGAAACATATTTAAATGTTATTACTCAAATAAATCAAATAAAAATCGCTTACTTACATACAATATCGGCGGTTTTATGCGAAAATTTAGGGATATAAAAGAAAAATATAAAAAAGCTGAACAAAAAGCACTGGAAAAAATAGATAAAATAGCAGATAAATTAAGAAAATCAAAAATATTAAAACCATTGTATGAAAGAAGAAAAAAACTTGGCCCTTTTATTGCTTATGGTGATGTGTTAATAAATACAGGCATTCTATACCTGACATTAAAAAATAAATTGCTTGGCATATCCTCATTATATGCTTATGCTTATGCAAAAGATGCTTTTAGGGCTTTGCAATTTTTTACAAACGAAACAAAAAGTCCGCTGGCTAAGTATTGCATGCTATACTTCTCATTAAATATCCTAAGCTTTGGCTTTTATTCTCTAATGCCGTTTGAAAGTTATTTATCATTATATTTCTACATTAAGACAAATAGAAAAGCAGATCATAGAAAAGAAGATTATGGGAAAGACAATAATGACAATATTTAAATTATTTCTTATATAAGCATATATGCTTGATCCAGATTTTATAAGAAATAACCATGACATAGTAATAAAGAAATTTGTTGACAGAGGGTATGATAAAGGGCTTGTCCTAGAATTTTTAGAGATAGATAAAGAATGGAGGGCAGTAAAACAAGAAAGCGATAAAAAAAGGGCTGAGAAAAATATCATATCAAACAATATAAAAGAGCATATTAAAGAGAAAAAGGACATAACAAAATTAAAAGAACAAGCACTTGAACTTGATAAGAAAATAAAGGAGCTGGAGCAAAAAGAGAAGGGCCTTGAACAAAACAGGAAAAATATATTGTTGCAAATGCCAAATTTACAGCAAGATGATGTGCCAATAGGAAAAGATGAAAATGACAATGTCGAAATAAAAAAATGGCTTAAGCCATCAAAAACAAGCAGTGATATAAAACCACATTACGAGCTGCCTTTTTTTGATTTCGAAAGAGCAGCAAAAATATCGGGCCATAGGTTTGCTTTAATGTATGGCCATTTTGCAAAGCTTGAAAGAGCATTAATAAACTTCATGCTTAACATGCAAATATTAAATGGTTATAAAGAGGTATGGGGCCCGCATTTAGTATTAACAAAAGCAATGATAGGAACTGGGCAATTGCCAAAATTTGAACAGGAACTTTATAAAACAGATGACGATTTATGGCTTTTGCCAACAGCAGAGGTCATGCTTGTCAATATTTACAGGGAAGAAGTTTTAGAAAACCATTACCTACCAATAAGGTTGTGTAGCTATACTCCTTGTTATAGAAGAGAAGCAGGAGCTTATGGCAAGGATATTAAAGGTTTTTTAAGGCAGCACCAATTTGATAAGATAGAGCTTGTATCAATAACAAGAGCAGAAGACAGCAAAACAGAACATGAAAAAATGCTTTCTGATGCAGAATCAATACTAAAAGCCCTTGAACTGCCATATAGAGTTATGCTATTATGCACTTCTGACCTTGGCTTTGCATCTGCAAAAACTTATGATATAGAAGTATGGCTTCCAAGCCAAGATAAATATAGAGAAATAAGTTCAGTCAGTAATTGCCTTGATTTTCAGGCAAGAAGGGCAAACATCAGATACTTAGAAAGGGGCGAGCTATATTTTGCCCATACATTGAACGGGTCTGGCCTTGCTGTTGGGAGGACACTCATAGCATTAGTAGAAAACATGCAGGAAAAAGATGGCATAAAAATACCAAAGGCATTACAACCATATTTTGAAAGCGATTTCATACATTTTGATTAAATTTAAATATGTTTAAATGATTTTAATGCTTTTCAATGCTTTATGTTTTTGCAGCTCTATTAATAAGCGCTTTGCTGCTTTCCAATCTTCCACCCTTTTTATGTTATCATGCTCTAAGCCCTTATTATAAGGCTTGTCCATTAATAGAACAAATATTCCATTTTGTGCTGCTTTAAAAGCAAAGTCCTTATTATCTTCTACAAGTATTTTTATGCCGATTTCTCTGCAAATAATTTCTTTTGAATTCCTTGTTTTATCGAGGAAAAAAACGTCTTTTATTTCTGGAAAGTGCGTTCTTATCCAGAAAATAGTATCAGAATAAAGGCTATTATGCCTGGATGTAAGAGCATATATTTCATAAATCTTGGATAATTCTTTAATTGCTTCTTTTGCATATGGTAAACATGTTAGCTGCTTTAATTTGCCTGAAGCATAAAAATTATCAAGCAATCTTCTCTCTTCTTCCTTAGTTATGCCAAAGCATTTACTAAATTCCCAATGGCATATATGATATTCCTTATAACCAGTGCCTTTCAAGGCATTGAAAAAATCAAGAAATGCTTGCAAAAAATTTGCCAAAACTCCGTCAATATCAACAGCCAGCTTTTCCATATTTTTCATAGCCCCCCTTAAATGCCTGATTAATAGCATAATTAATTAAAATGAAATTGAATGAAACAAATTGAATGAAATTGAATAAAAATAATAAAAAATAATTAAAAAATGAAAATCTGGTTAAGATTATTCAACTTTTATTTTTGGCGGCACGATTGGTGGCCTATAGTTTAAAACCCTTGCTATAAGTGTGCCATGAGATGAGCCAAGATAGTTTATAATATTTATCAATCTTTCTGTCTGCTCTTTATCAAGCTTTTTATTCTTCTTCCATTGCTCAACAACATCTTTTGGTTCATCTCTGCCAAAAAGAACGCCTTTTAATGTTATGCTGCCAACGCCCTTATATTCAACTGTATATACATAATGGTATTCTATCATGCCTTCATTCTCTTTTACATCACTTATACTTATATTTATGCCCATGCCTTCATGCTCTTTTCTGTCATTTATTTTGGCATTTATTTCATCAACTCTGTCTCCTAATATCATATTCCTACCTCTTAATGTATTATGCTCGTATTTATGAAAACATCAGAGCAAACATTTTAAAAATGTATTACTACCATAAATATATTATTAATAACATTTTGATTTCATAATTATGATAAGCAAAGCAAGAAAGAAAAGGCAAGAAAAAAGAGTGAGATAAAGAAGAGTGAAATTATGGTCCTAAGAAATAATATTGCAAGCAAGAATACAAACAAGAATGCAAGCAAGAATAATATTAAAAGCAGGAATATTAATAAAAGCATAAGCATTCAGGGGCCTTTTGTTTATATAAAGCAAAAAAGGCCATCAATAGTGGATATAGGACATAAATATCTGGAAGCACTTGAAAAAGAAGATATGCTTGGTAATTTGAGCAGGCCTTATGAGATAAAGGTGCATATAATAACTTCTGTTAGGCTAATGAGGCATATAAAAGAATCTTGCATAAAAATGAGTAATGAGATAAATGAATTAATAGCATTACTTGAACAAATAAATAGCATATTAGTGAAAAAAGGAGCAACAAGCGCAAGTGTTATGCATAACCTCTATTTTATTGAGAAAAAAATAAAGTCAAAATATTCATATGAATGGCAACAAGCAAAATCAAGATTAGAAGAAACATTAGAAAAACTTGAAACAAATATTGATAAAAGCAATGAAAGAAATAGGCCGAACGCAGCTGCCTTAGTTGTATCAATAATAAACAGGCTTAAAAAAAGGCACAGAAATCTGCAATCAATAATGTCTTATGCATGCAATAATGAGCAATTGCTTGAAAAGGAAATGAGAAATTGGCTTGCATTGTGGCTTCAAAAAGCCATCGAAAAAACAGCAGAATTAAAAAAAGAGATTGAATCATTTAAGCAAGCATCATCTTTATTATGCCAAGAATATTGGGAGATTGATGCGATGATTGAAAATTCAAGAAGGGAGAGGAGAGAATTGTTAAAGCTGTTGGAGAAGAGGCGCAGTGCTGAAAAATTAAAAGACATCGGTAAAAAAATCGATAGCATGCTAATGCAAATAAAAAAGCAATTCTCTTATTTATATGATGAAGTAAGGTTTGAATTATTAGCAGGAAAACCCTGGTTTATATCTTCTGAGCTTATTAAGAATGGAGAAACAAATATTGGTAATTTAATAGAAGAAGCAAATAGGCATATTTTAAAAGGAAATTTAGAAGAAGCAAGAAAAACATTTAAACAAGCGCTTGCATTAATTAAGCAAAATTAATTAAGCAAAACCTTTACTTGCGCTTGCACTTATGTGCCTTTTTTGTATTACTTTAAACGTCTCAAACGCATATCGCATTATTTCATCATCATTATAATTTAGCTTCAACCAGTTTAATAAACCATTTATCTGTTCAAGTGTTTCCATTCTATCCAGTATCATCTCAATTACAGCATTATTCTTGTATTCTGGAAACTTAGAGAAAAATTCATCCAGCACTTTATGGCCTTGCTTTTTAAATGCTTTAGCAAGTGCTTTTCCAATAATGAATAGAGAGTGTAAATAAAGTTCCTTCTTCTCCTCAAATGCATTGAACAGCCAAATCTTAAATTTATCAGCTAAGTAATGGCACATTCCAGCATCAAAATCTTTATCATCTTTAAAATCAATCACAAATGATATTACAAGCATCGTGCAAAGCTTTTTATCTAAAGGCATTTGAGTTTCCATATCCCTTTCAATTGCTTTTATGTAAAATTCAGGCCTTTCTTCAGCAAGCAATTTGGCAAATGAAAAAACAGCTTCAAATGCTGTATCAAAGTCATCTGATTTTATAGAATTATATAGCAAAGGCAATATTTCATTTAACCTCCTTATTTTTTTCCCGCTTGTTAAAATATTTTGCAATGCAATAATGCAGGCCATTCTATTAATATCAAATTCCTTTATTATAATTTCCTCTAATTTATTCTGGTTATTCTGTAATAAATAAGGAGTAATGATAATTAATGCTTCTCCTCTTTTGTTTTCCTCAATACTAAAAAAGTGCTCAGCGACTTCAAGTGCTTCTTCTATTATTTTATTTCCTTTAACAATTCTTAAAATGTTCGGATTTGTTAAAGAATAAGCCCAAAAATCCCTTATTAATTCAAGTAATGTTCTCTCTTTAATGTCCTTTCTTTGTAATGACCCATAAGTAGCTCTATTTATTAACCTACTCCTCATACCATAATTACCTAATTTATCTAATACAATTTCCCTCATAAAAGCCCCCCTATTGTTTTTCTTATTTTTCTTATTTTTTCTTATGTTTTCCTTATTTTTGTTATGCTTTTTATAAAAATATTTATTATAGGAAAGGTTTAAAAACACATATATTGAAAAATTAGGACTATAAAATCATATTAATCATAATTAGAAAAATAATTAGAAAAAATAGAGGAGCAAGAGAAACAAAAAGCAATGAAATAGGGCAACATAAAAATAAGGCAATAAAAGCATTAATATTTTAAATAGTTGCTCTAATTTAAAAATATGGTAAATTTTAATTTCACTGGCATTCCATTCAAACCATCTTATAAATCAATATTTTCCCATATATTTGTCCCATTGTTATTTGCAGTCTTATTTTACAGTTTCATTTTAATGCTCGAATCATTAATAGGGCTGTTTGCCAGCATAAATTTATCTTCAATTTTTGCTATTCCGCTTGTATTAATAATACTAATTTTTGCCTCATATTATGAAATAAAAAGGCACTACACAGTATATAAGATTGATAATAATGGCATAGAGATAATAACAGGCATAATAAATAAAAGAGAGGCAAAAGTACCATATAGAAATATACAAAACATCTTTGTAGAGAAGCATCTTGTTGATAGATTATTAAACATAGGAACTGTATATATAGAGACTGCAAGTGCAACAAAAGAAGAAAAAGACAGAATAGAGCTTTATGGGATTGAAGAACCAAATTTATTCTCTGATAAGATTAGCGAGAAGATAACGGCATTAAGCAAAGAAAAAATAGAAAATAAGGAATATGAAAGGATAAAGGCTGAGATTGAGAACATTAAAAAAGACTTGGCTGCTGTTAAAGAGGCAATAGAAGGTTTTGGGCAGCATGTTGAAATGCATGAAAATGAAGTAAATTATATAAAATCAGAAATTGAAAAGCTTGATTCTCAAATTAAAATTATTGTAACAAGGCTGGATATAATAACTAATGAATACTACAGCCAAAAAAATGAAAAAACAGATTCAAAAATAGCTGGAGAAACAAAGATAAGGAAAATTAGAAAGAAGAGAAAACAAAACGAAGATGAAACAGATGAAAAATAAATAAAAGTAAATTAATAATCTATTTATATTTCGCTTATGCTGGGGTCGCCTAGCCCGGTATGGCGGCAGCCTGCTAAGCTGCTTCCCGAAAGGGTTCGCGGGTTCAAATCCCGCCCCCGGCGTTCTAAAAAAAGAGATAGAAAGAAGCAATAATAAAATTAAATGAAAAAATGAAAATATAATGATATATGGAAGTAAAATAATAAAATAAAAAGATTAAATAAAAAAAATAAAAAATAATTTATTCTGAAGTGTTCTAAAACATTTTGCACATTTTGCAATTTCAATTATTTCAATTCACTTTTTCATGCATTGCCCAATACTTTCCATACGGCTGTGTTGCAATTAGGACATTTTCCATTCAAGAACTTCTTTTTCCCTCTTTTAGTATCTTTAACTACTTCCTTTGCATCTCTCATTTCTACATTAGCCTTACACTTTACGCAATATCCTTTTGCCATTTTAACCACCCTTGTTTATATGGAATTATATATTTATAAACTTAACCAATGTCAGTATTTAATAAACCAGCATGCTTCAAAAATCTGTGTGCATTCATAAAAAATATATTGTACAACTCTGCTTTTGAAAAGTTTTTACGCATTTTAAGTTCAAGCTTTTTTAATTCATTTGCTTCTTTTATTGGCATTATTAAATCTTTCAATTTTATCCCATACATGTCAGAGCCAAGGGCAACAGCATTTTTACCAACATTATCAATCATTGCATCAATGCACTTTATAAAAGTATTCAAATCTTTAACCATATTCTTTGATATTGCAATTCCAACAATGCCTTTATTATCAGCAACTTTATTAGCGCATTCCATATCTATGTTTCTCTGCTTATCAAAAAATTCCTTTATCCCAGTATGTGATACAAAAACCCTTCCTTTATCTGCAATTTTTTCATTTAATATATCCATAATACTTTTCCTGCTTAAATGGGCCAAGTCAATTAAGCAATGTTTATCCATGATAATGCTTACTGCCTTTGACCCAATTTCTGACAATCCATTATCTTTCTTATCACTGCATCCAGAAGAAAATGCATTGCCATAATTCCATGTAAATCCGTATGATGAAATGCCCAAATCAGATAAAGCCTCTATTTCATCAAGCTCCAAGCCATAACAGCCTTCTAATGAGATAAGCATATTGAATTTTATTTTATTACGCATTTTCTTATAAAACATAAGCTGCTTTATTATCTCTCTAAAAGCATTTAGCTCATAAACGCCTGCTTCAGTATAATTTAAAGGGAATATTGCTGCAATTATAACTGAAAATTGGTTGTTCATATTCTTTATTATATTATCAGAAAAATCGTCATAACAAAGCATCCAAGGCTGTCTTGCCCTTATTATAAGGTCTTGATGCAGATCTATGTATTTCATAATTTTCTTTTGTATTATCATTTTAAATTTATTATACATTTACTCATCATTTCACTCAATACTTTTTTCATTATTTATTTTCATTGATTTACTTTGATCGCAATTTGCTTGTTAAATCAAAATTTAGCGTTATGCCCATTTCAAATAATGTTTTCCAGTCTTTATAAATAATAGGAAATCCATGCCATAAAGATAGGTCAATAACGTTCTTACTATCTATTGTCATATAAGCAGTGTATAGAGTTGATCCATATGTATTTAGAACAAGCTGTTCATATGCTGCTATGCCAAGAGCATCGCAAATTTTCTTATATACTGGATAAGCATAAAATGCCCAATCTTTGCCCCCCATATGTGGCATTGTTGGAGCAACACTATAAGCAAGAACAAACCCAGGCACTGTTAAATGAAACACTCTTTTCTTTAATAGCTCAAATACTGCATATGGATGAATATTACTTATATCTTCATAAGTCAGCTTTTCCAGCTTTTTTTCTTCATTAAATTTCCTCAACGCTATTTTCTCTCCCATGGCTTTTAATACATCAACAAAATATATGCCGTGGCCTTCATAAAGTGCTTGCAAAGTATCAACTATAACATCATAAACACTATTGAATGTGATAAACCTGCTTTTAATGTCCAGCAATGAAAATATTGTATTAAATGTCCTTACTACCGCTTCATTAGCTGGTAGCCCAACATTTTCTGCGAATATATCACGCAATATTAGAAGCCTTTCTATATAAGCATTTCTCTCCTGTTTGCTAAGTAAATTAAAAGCTTGCGTGCCTTTTATTCTATTAACTGCACTGTTTATGAATGAATTGCTTATAAATTCAATGAATAATGGAGAAAATGTTTGAAATACATATGGAACATTTTCCTCGTCTTTTTCGAATATTCTTGGAGATATTATATTGCTAGAAAATCTTAACACATGCGCTGAATCCGCCCTTGGCATTGCGAAATCTAGCACATGCAGACTGAATAAAGGCCTCTTTCTCTAAGTGCATCAACTAAAAGCATTGAGAATATTTTATCTGCTGAAATATTTGGGGATGTATGCGAAAAGCTTGTAGTAAAATCTGGTTTTATTCCAGCAATTTTCTCAAACCCGGCTGTAAATGCTTCTCTTGCCTTAGGGAATAATGGCTTTATCTCTTTTGATTCTCTTATCTTTCTTTCGTTCTCTTCTATTAATGCATTTACTGATGGTCTGACAATGCCATATTTAAAATTCTGATTCAATAAAACAGAGCCAGCTAAATTATTAACTTCTAACCTCCCCGCCATATTAAAAGCTGCAGAAATTTCATTAAAACATTCATATTTTTTATTAACTTTAACATAACTAACACCAAAATGTTTTTGTTGCTCCATATACAATGTTGTGTTTAGAAAGATTTTTAAATAATGGCCTATAATTTAATTAATGCTCAATATTGCAAAAAAGGAGATAGAAAAAAATTTTCCATATTTCATACTCGGATTCCAAGATGGGCTTGTTAATGTATTTGGTGTCATAATGGCAGTTGCTGTTGGCACTGGAAATGTTGCTGTAACAATTTTAGCTGGTCTCGCAGCAACATTTGCTGAAAGCGTATCTATGGGCGCTGTTGCATATACAAGCACAAAAGCAGAGAGAGCATTAAATGAAAAGAAATTTGCTGAGCTTAATAAAAAAAGCAGAAATAGCTTGAAAATGCACATAAAGCATGTATTAAAAAGTCTCGATATGAAAGAAAGGGAAGCTAATGAAATAGCAAGCATAATGTCAAAAAATAAAAAGGCAAGCTTAAACTTCCTTATTAGCAATGAAATGAAGTTAAGCCCTGAGATGAAAAATCCTTTAAAATATGGCATAATTGTTTTACTCTCATCTTTTATTGGCTCTTTTGTGCCTTTAATAAGTTTCTTGTTTTTTCCTATAAAAATGGCTATAATTTATACTATATTATTTTGCGCCATATGCCTTTTCTTTGTCGGCGTTTATAAATCAAGGCTTTATAAGACAAACCCATTAAAAGAAGGCCTTGAATTATTAATTATAGGCATGACTTCTGCATTCATAGGATTTATAACTGGATACATGTTTGGAGCAAAATGATAAGGCTAAAAATAATAAAGAAATCAAAGTAAATAAACTAAAGAATAATGATTTAAAATATTGCCTTTATAAATTATAGAATGCCAAGAAAAAAAACAAATGATAAAGAAAACAATGATAAGGAGATGAAAAAAGCAAAAGGTATTGATAAAAAAGAAGAAAGGCGGGATAAAGCACATAAAAACAAAGAGCAAGACTTTGAATACACAAGTTATGACAAGCTTATAGAGAGGGCTTACGAGCTATTGCCATCGAGTAAACAAAAGGCTGGGGAGAGGTTCCAAATGCCAGAAATGGACATAATAATTGAAGGAAATAAAACAATAATAAAAAATTTTCAGCAGATAGCAGAAAAAATAAGAAGGCAAAAGGGTGACATTGCTGCTTATTTAAAAAAAGAACTTGGGGCTCCAGTAAGGGTAGAGGAAGCAAGCTTGGTAATACAAAAGAAAATAAAGCCGGAATTTTTAAAAAGAAAAATAGAGCTTTACATAGAGGATTTTGTCATTTGCCAAGAATGTAAAAGGCCAGATACGCATATTGCCTCAATACAGGGCATAAGATTTATAATATGTGAAGCTTGCGGAGCAAGAAGGGCGTTGAGAAAATGAAGAAGGATGAAATTAAAAATGAGGAAATAACTCATGTTTTATTGCCAAAAGGTAATGAAGTATTTGGCTTAATACTTTCTGAGCTTGGCGGAGCAAGGTTTGTATGCCTATGCTCAGACAAAAAAGAAAGGATATGCAGAGTTCCTGGCAGGCTAAAAAGGGATGTATGGGTTAAAGAAGGCGATTATGTAATAATAAAACCTTGGGATGTTGAAGGAGATAAAAAAGGTGACATAATATATAGATACAGGCCTTTAGAAGTTGAATGGTTAAGAAAAAAGGGCCTTTTAAAAGAACTCTAATAATGGCTGTAAAAAATGGCAGAAAGATGGAAGATAGAGGAACTAGTTTTTGATAAGAGGGCATTATTAACAATAGCAAGGATAATGAAAAAAAATATAATAGCAAACATAGACTTTCCCATCTCGACTGGAAAAGAAGCAATAGTATTTAGAGCAAAAACAAAAACCGGATTTGCTGCTTTGAAAATATATAAAATAGAAACAACTCATTTCATAAAAAGGACTGATTATTTATATGGTGATCCAAGATTTAAGCATGTTAAAAAATCAATTGCTGATATTGTTTATGCATTCACAAAAAAAGAGTACAAAAACTTACTCATAGCAGAAAAAGCAAAAATAAATGCTCCAAAAGCATATTACCAAGAGAAGAATGTTATAGTCATGCAATTTTTAGGAATAGATGGACTGCCTTTCCCGAAGCTTGCAGAATTAAAAGAAGTTGAAAAAGATTATTTTTACTCAATTATTGAAGATATAAGAAAGTTATACAAAGCAGGGCTAGTGCACAGCGATTTAAGTGAATTTAATATTCTTGCTGGTGATAAGCCATATATAATAGATTTTGCGCAGGGCGTTTTAACATCGCATCCTTATGCTGATGTATTTTTGAAAAAGGATATTGAAAATATCGTTACATTCTTCAATAAAAAAGCCAATATAAAAATGGGTATAGAAGAGGCATTAAATTATGTTAAAAACAATTAGCGAATGGGCAAAGTTATTCAGAATAGAGCATGGCATAATGCTTAGCATATCTGCATATATAGGATTAAAATTAGCTAAATATGTGAATGAATTAAACATCATATTTTACATGCTTGTGCCATTGCTAATACAGATGGGGGCTTTTGCATTAAACGACTATTTTGATATAGAAGCAGATAAAAAAAATAAGAGATATGAAAGGCCATTAATAAAAGGCACAATAAAACCAATGCATGCTTATATTGCTGGCATCACATGCCTTTTTATTGGCATCATTACATCAATGCTTATAAATGAAAAAGCATTTTTATTTGTCATATTTCTGGCTGTGCTTTCATATCTTTATAATACAAAATTGAAAGACATTGCAATAGTTGGAAATATATACATTGCATTTACAATGGCTGCTCCTTTTTTATATGCCTCAATAGCAACGAACAGGTTTAACAATGCTCTTATGCTCATATCAATTTCTTCCTTTCTTATCGGGCTTGCAAGAGAAATAATAAAAACAGTGCAGGATTATGAAGGAGATGTAAAGGCAAGAAAAAGTAAAACATTGCCCTTCTATATAGGAAAAAAGAACAGCATGAATTTAGCATCATTCATTTTGCTCCTATTCTTTATACCAGCTTTTATTCTCTTATATGAACTGCATACAAATTATGATATAAAAATGCCTTTTATTTTTACTTCTCTTTATATAATATCAATAGCTATTGTTGCTTACTGCCTTGCATATGCAATAAAAGATATGCATTATGAAATGATAAGAAAAATGACTTTATTTGCCATTGCACTTACTCTACTTTCACTAATATTGGGGTTGTAGGATAACCTGGTAGTCTGCTGCCTTCGGGAGGCAGAGGTCCCGGTTCAAATCCGGGCATCCCCATTTTTAATGGCACCCCTATTTTTAATAAAAAACCTCGTAAACGGCTTAGCATAAAAAATGCCATTGCTAAACAATACGTCAGATATGTAAATATCAATGTTGTCATATTCAATAATAGCATTTTTCACTTCATATTTGCCTTTATCGCTACATAAATAAAGCTTATTATCAGATATGCTTGATTTTGCATACACATTAAAATAGCCCCTACCATTTAACTCTTCAAGGCTTAAAAATTTCGAATGCTTTATTACTTCAATGACTGATAATGGAGTTGTGTATATAGCATTATTTCTTATTTTTGCATTCATTATCTTTATTTCATCTCTTGCTTTTATATTTTTTATATGCATTGGCAAAGCATAAACAAATGCTTTATTGTTATTCTGCATAATACTGAATCCATGCCCATAAACATGTAAAACAACTGCATTTGATATTTTTACATGGTCAAGTTCTTTTACTTTATATATGTCATTTAATAAAAAATCAACAGCCATAAATAAATAACTCATGCTTTTTTAAACTTTATTACAAAAAGTTTTATGGCATTTTTTAAAGATAGAACTTATTCCTTATCTCCTTCTTCCTTAGCTTTATTCAAAGAATGCAAAAGATGCTTCTGGCTTCATATAAATAAAAGGTTTAAAAGGCCTACATCTGCATTTCCTTCATTGCCATCTGGTATAGATAAACTTATAAAAGAGCACTTTAACTATCATTTAGAAAGCGGCACAAGGCCAAAGGAACTTTCATTCTTATCAGAAAAGATAAATCTCTTTTCAAATAAAGAAATACTTAAAAAATGGATGGCAAATATTGAATGGCAAGACGAAGAAGGAAATAAGTTAAATGGTAAAATAGACTATCTTTTAGAAGATGAGGAAAAAAGGGCTATAATAATAGATTTTAAAACAAAGGGCAGTTATGTGAATGAAAACGATGTTAAGAATATAGAAATTTTTTACAAACCGCAGCTAGAGATTTATGCATATTTAGTAATGAAAAACGGCTTTTATGTGAATAACTATGGCTATTTGCTCTATTTCTACCCTAAAAGCATAAATGAAGACGGAAGCTTCGTATTTGGCATTGAAGGAAAAAAAGTTATGCTTGATATTATGCAAGCAGAAGCATTATTTAAAGATGCAATAGAAACATTAAGGGGCCCATTGCCAGAAAGCAGCAAAACATGCGATTTCTGTTCCTGGGCTGATAAAAGAGCATATTTTATATAAAGTACATTTTATACTTTTCTTAATAGCCAACTTTGTTCAAATAATTTAAACTAATCTTTTGTAAGCTGTCAGGCCATAATGCCCTTTGAAAAACTTATAATTTGCATTATACAAAGCTCTTTCTAGTTTCGTGCCTCTTTTTTCAATTACATAATTTAGCTCGTCTTCTTTTGGATTTTCCCCGCATACACAAACAACGTAGTTTAATTTTTTCTCTTTTGCTCTTTGCTCTGTAAGCTCTATAAGCTTTTCTCTTATGCCATGTCCCTCAAATGCTATTAATATTGCTATATCCTGTAAGTATAGAGTGTTTGCTTCATTACAGCTATATAGGGATTTTGTCAGCTCGTTAAAGCATAAAGGCCATGATAATGATAAACCAACTAAAAGTCTATCGACATATGCTCCATAACTCGTTTTATATCTTATAATTTCTTCCAGCTCTTTTATTTCTTTTTCCCCTATTTCAAAAGCAGTCCTTCTCAGAACTGATACAACATCATCTATATCTTCTTTTTCCAATAGCTTAAATTCCGTCTGCTCACTATCAACTGCAAAACTCTTAATACGCCTTCTTTCTAATGCTATTGGCTCTTCTATCTTCTTTTCTTTTGTTTTTTCCACATTTTATATAATTGCATAAGTTTTTAAAGCCTTTATACAAATATTTTTTTAGTGATGACATGAACAACCTCTGAACATATGATGAAGCTGACAGCGTCTGAATTTGGTGGTAATATGTTTTTTGATCCTTTTGAATACATTGAAAGAATGAGAAAGCATTTTGATAAGCTATTTAAAAATAAGGAAGTTGGTATATTTACTATTGCTCCTGTCAATGCATATAAAGATGGTAGCAATGTTGTTTATGAATTTCATATGCCTGGGTTTAGAAAAGATGAAATAAAAATAAGTTTATATGATGGCATAATACATGTAAAAGCAGAAAAGAAAAGTGATATAAAAAAGCATGGCAAGGAAAAGAGTAAAGAATATTTCTATGAGGAAAGGGCCATAACAAAAATGGAAAGAAAACTGCCTATTCCTGATGGGGCAATATTAGAAAAAATAAGTGCAGAATATAAAGATGGCATATTAAAACTTGTTGTGCCAATTAAAACAAGCAAGAATAAAAAAGACATAAGCATAAAATAAAAATAAGCATTTTATATTAATCATTTTCTATCAATCTATCCTGCAATCCAGTTTTTATTCTACCAAAATGCTAACCCAAGATAGCCCACAGATAATACACAAGATAAATCAATAAAGTTAATAAAAAACAAATGAAAAAAGCGATAAACAATAAAAATAAAAAATAATAAAATAATAAAAAAAGAAAAAAGAAAAAAATCAAAAAGAAAAAATCAACAAAAAGCAAATAAAAAAGCAAAACAAATGTTTAAAAATGTTGCATAACATAAATTATTGGTGGTTTTATGGTTGAGAAACTGCAAAGCCCTCCTCCAGCATATGAGGAAATAAATAAAAACACGAAGGATGAATCAAGAAAGCTGGCATTGGAAGCCCTTAACTCCCTCAGAAATAACCCCAAATTCAAACAAGAATGGTTAACAAAAGAATTAGGAGAAAAAATCTCATCAATAACAAAGAAAATAATAGAAAACACATCAGGAGAATCAAGAAAGTGGGCATTCGAAGCTCTTAACAACCTCCTACAAAACCCAAAATTCAACCCAGAATGGCTAAAACCAGAATTAGGAGGCAATATATCATCAGTAGTTAATAAGATTATGAGAAACGATTCACTAAGTGAAGAGCAAAAAAGGGCCTCATTAAATAATTTAAATGGACTTCTTCAAAATGCAGAAAATCCCATACGGATATTGTCAGGACAAGGAGCCACACAACAAACACCAACAGTTAGAGGAGAAGTGGCAAGAAGAGCAAGGAGCCAGATGCAAAGTGAAAATTATTATAGAGGCATTTCTACTGCTCTGGCTTATTATTTAGTTGGTAAAACTAAATATGAATATTTAATAGCGGAGCAAAGGGATCAACTCCAAAAATATGGAGTTGATGAAAAAACATTTAATGCTTATATTAAATATTTTAGGGAAAAGGGGGTAAAAAGTAGCATTGTAGATAAAGACGCTTATATTAGGGGCGTGCCTTTAGAAGAAGCACTTTTTGTAATACTTGTAGTAACAGGGACTGGACCAGTTGGAATGGAGACAATAAGAGAGATAACTAAGAATTACAATGAAACAAACAAAATGAAAGATATTAACGATTTATTTGGAGGGTCTTTGGCCCACTTAAGTCAACGAGGTGTAAGGGGAGCAAGTGGCTATAAACAGTATTTTGGTGGTGTGATTGATTATCTAACATGGGAAAGTCCTCAAACGCAAGCAGGACCTTTAGAAGCAATTGGAGATATATTAAGAATGGCTAATGATAACAGAAAGAATTGGGGAGAAAAAGCTGTAAAAGAAGCATTGGATAACATTAGGGGGCTACTGGCTCAACCAGCACCACCTAAAGTTGAAGAAGGAAAAGTTCCACCAGCAACAGAACCTATAATTGGAAGGCCAGGTGCTCCCCCTCATGCTGAACAACAACCTGCGCCTCCTATAGCAACACCAAAGCCCGCTGTCACCGCACAACCACCAGAAAAAGTAGAATTATTATCGCAGGGAGATTTGCAGAAAATAGTTGATAAATTAAACCAAAATCAAAATAAACCGCCTTATACTAAGTATGGTGTAGATGAGAGTGAGAATAAAATTAATGTTGCTTATGAAGTGGTTAAAGTGTTGGGGCTTGGTGAAGGACTCACACAAGACATAGAAGAATCAAGAAGGCAAAGAGCAGCAGTTGATCATGCATATAAGATTATAACTAATTTATCACCAAATGTTGAGGAAAGGAGGCTTTATTTAAAGAATGTAAACCCAGCAGCATTTGAGGATTTGAGGAGAATATTAAGTGGAACATATGCTTCTAAACTTTTAGATGACATTATAGGTGATGAAGCTGGTAGAAAATATATAAACTTAAAAAACCTTGATGCATTATATACAACACTTACTAAAGATGGTAGACATGTGTTGATAAAAAGTTTATTGAACGCTGCTGGCGTTAATGAAAATGATTTCTTAGATTTTATTAATTGGGATAAAGATAAAAAGGAAATTAAAAGTCTTAAAGACTTATGGGAAAGGCTTAGCGATGATGAAACAGGAGCAATGCTGGGAACTGCTGTGATGTTTATTGCTGGGTATAAGGGTAATTATTTATACACATCTTATCGCAGCAGGGAGGGCGCAAAAACAGAAATAAGTTTTACTACAGAAGATGTTGAAAGCAAAATAGGCAAAGGTGGGGGAGTTGTATTAAGTATTAGGGCGCGCTATGGAAATGGACCAATAGAAACAATAACAGAAAAAGAAAAAGGAAAGGGGCCAATAAGTGAAGAAGATAAGTCAGCACAACCAAGTCTAACGCCTGGCGGTGGAGGGGCTGAGACCCCCCCCACAGCGGAGGGAGGAGGAGAAGGAGAAAAAAGAGAAGGAACAGAAAGCCAACAACAAGAAAAAAAAGAAGAAAAACAAACAGAAACACCACAAGCACCAGAAGGACCAGGAGGACCAATAACACCATAAAATAATAAATACAGAACAGAGAACAGGACATTCGGGCAATGAGGGGGTTAGGTAGGATTGTTAGGTGGGGGCAGGGGGAGGTTGTTTTAGATGGGGTTATTTGGGCGGTTGGTTATTTATGAATACTGATGGAGAGATAGGATAAAAAGAATAAAAAGTTGAGCTTATTATATCACTTATCTTATGATATTATAGAGTAAATAGATAAAGACAAATAAAATCAATGAGAGATGAAAAAAACACGATAACAGATTTGGGGAGAAGTGTTAAAAATAAGAGCGTGTGCTTTGTATATGGGCTGTTTTATCTCAAAAAATATCTCAAAAAAATCAACATGCGGAATTATATAGTATAAAAAGCAATAAAAACCAAATAAAATTCATTATTTCTCTTCTTCAAGTTTTTTCTCTAATGCTTTCAAATCCTCAATGAGTTTATCAAATGTTTTTTGTTCGGATTGCTCTCGGAAAATACTAGGGGCACTAACCCTCAAAAAATTAAAGTACTCTTCATACCTGCCGCTGAAATCTCTAAAACACAGACCAGGCATATTATAAAGATCGTTTATATCATCCCTCATTTGGTTTTTGAATTCTTGTGATGTTGTTTTTTTAGTGGCCATTTCTTGTGCTGTCTTTAGAAATTGCGCCTCATAACTATCTGGCACTAGTAAAAAATATGATTCAACACCATCTTGACCTATTTTTCCTCCTACTGCTTTTATATAACCTAACGGATTATTTACGATAGATGTATAAAGATTTATTACCTTCTTGATTGAACTAAACTCCGTTTGTTCTTTTTCTGCTTCCTTTTGTTCTTGTGTTGGTTCTAGTTTTTTGTATAAATCGTTAAATAATCTTGTAATTTCCCCTTCGTTGCCAAGCAATTTTTTCAACGCTTCATATTCACTTTCTCCCAATATCTCTTTAGCGAGTTTTCCGTCTTCTACTTCTAGTAAAGGAGTATAATAATATATAATGGGCTCTAAATTCCTCAAAACTGTTAAAACATCTTCAAAATAGCTTAAATAAGCATTTCTTATTTCACTCCTTATTTTAGATATTTCAAGCAACACATGATATTTAGCCCTTTCTGACAAATTAAATTTTTTCAGCTTCTCAATTAGTCTTCTCTCTTCTTCCTTTAACTCATTTATTCTGTCTTTGGTTTTTTCCAATGCCTCGTTATTCAATTTTTCTAATTCATTTATGTAGTTATTTATTGTTCCGCTGTCATATTTTGATAAAAAATCATGTAATGAAACCTGCTCTCCGTTAAAATAAAACCTATAATGAAAAGGCGTAAATGGTTCTTTAATACCAAGCAAGCTTAAAAAAGGCGACAAAAGTGGCACTCTTGCTTTTTTCTCATCCTCATACTGTTGTTTTACTATTTCTCTAAATCTATTATCGATCTTACTAATCACATTGTCTTTATCTAAACCAAATTTCGTTGCAAATGACTCCGCAATTCCAGTCTTTATCTCCATAAATGGCGCTGCACTACCATAATTAACCTTAAAAAACATGAAATCTATTAAAGCTCTATAATCAAGCTTAATATAATCAGCGGCTTCCTCAATAGAAACACCGTATGTTTTTGCAAGCGCTAAAATCCTTCTTACGGAATAAGAAAGAGCACTTATTACATCCCCTGTATAATTCCATTTCCTTTCATATATAAGAGCCCCTACATCTTTCTTAAATTTTTCTATGTTGCTTATTCCACTCAATTTTTCTACTGCTTTAACCAATACCTCAACAACATCGCTTTCCTTCATATCGCCAGAAAGATAAAAAACAGGTGAGCTGGGGTTTCGAATATCTATTTTTGTACTGAGATATGTTATTATTGCAGCCATTTCTCTTATTTGTTCCGGCTTTAGAGTATTCAGGTTAACAAGTTTATTTAATCTTACGTATCTCTCCCTCATTTTTTCTGCTATTTTTTCTCTTAACGTTTTTCTTGCTTCGTCTCCATTATAAAAACTATAACTTATCCATTGCTTCTTTTCCTCTTCCAACTCTTTTATCTCTTTTTCTCTTTGCCCCCTTATTATATCCCATGCTTTCTTGAATGCTTCCCCTCCTTGTTCAACAAGAGTAAATATAAATTTCGGTGGAAAGCCAAAAGTTGATATATCCTCCAATTTCGATATTGATGCAAATTGCAATGTTTCATAAAATGCTTCTAATGATGCATACACATAACTATTCTTGCCAAGAGGGTTTTTTCCATTTTCCAGTGCTTGCAGGATTCTTTCCATTAAACCCTTTGCTCTTATAATATCACCAAAAATAAGAAGTTTATAAACAATTTCCATATGTTTTGACAGATCTTCTGTTTTTTCTATTTTTATCTCAGTCTTCAACAAATTATCTGCCAACACTGCAGTTCTCTTATAAAAATCAAAAGCCGAACTTAATACGTTCTTAGCTGCTTCCAATGGGGATATGCCAAGTTTTTTTATGTATTCTAATGCTGCTTCACCTGTATAAACTATAATCTCTCCTGATTTGCCTGTTTCTACATAAATCATACCTCTTGCCCTTATATCTCTTTGATATTCACCACTAAATGCATTATTTACATACATAGCCAAAATATAAAATGCTGCCATTTGTGTATTTGTAAAAACAAATTTCCCAGATCTTATATTTAATGCGCCAGCCGGTGTTTCAAGGCTTAATTTACCGCCAGCCAGCCACCTAAAATCGAGTAAATCCGGGGCTAATGTAATGCCTGCATATGGCCCAAACTTATGAGACACTCCTGCTAAAAATTCTTCAACCTCGGCCTGAACATAAGGGTTCCATTGTGGCACTTCTGCCCCAATTGCAACGCCAGAACTAGAAGTTGGAACTTGCATTCTTCTGCCTTCAGGATGTGGTATTTCTTGTATTGTTCTTTCTTCTACCCTAACTCCAAATCCAGCTGTTGGTTGGAGCTTTTCTGTTGGGGTAATTATCACACCGAAACGAGGGCCTGCCTCTAACCTTTGTTCATAATAATTAGTTATTGCTGTTGTACCTCTGTTTATAAATACTTCCTCTAAAGCGTTTTTAATATCTTCCAAATTCGCATGTCTATTTTTTGAACTCTTGTAAAGAGATTCAACTAGGCCCTCTAAATCTCCTTTTGTAAGATAAACAGTACCCCCCAACAGTTCTTTTATCTTCTGTAGTTCTCCTTCTGATAGTAAAATACCGCCAGACCCAGCCAAAGCTTGTGGGCCAGCTAATAAATCAATAGGTAGAACAAATACTCGACTCTCTTGATCATATATAACTACTTCCTTGCCATTATAGGTTATCTTACCATCCCTCCCTATTTTATAACCAGCATTTTTCATCTTATTTAAAAGCCAATCATAAACCTTTCTCCATGGTTCTCTCTTGTATTCTTGCTTTTTTCTTTGCTCCTCTGCCTTCTCTGCTGTTTCCCTTGTTCGTTGTTCCAGTTTACTTCCTTTTTCTTGCCCCAATATCCCACCATTTATTTATTAAAATATTCATTTCCTCGGCATGTGCACAATCATTACCTAGTAGCCTTCAGTTTTGAGATCCTAAAAATGGCATCAAAATATGCTTTCACTACCTCTCCTGTTCTTTGAATGTTCAGTGCTATGTCGCCCCCATATTGACTTATTTCTGCGGGCCATGTCTCTGATATTGCCATACTACCATACACAACAATTCCTTGGAGCAGTTCATTACTTAGATCTTTACCAATAACTGTGGCTCTATACACACCACTACCAAGACGCCATGTCTCATCACTTATATTATTAAAAACAATCTCACCATTCTTGATGCTATAATTTATCTCTCTTACTTCATTGTTGAAAGTAAAATCCCCCCTTACACCAGTGCCACCTGGAGTCATGCCTGGCCCACCTATATCATGAGTATAAACACCAGTTGCAAGCCAACTTTTATATTTACTGATCTGCCCAATAATAATATCTTCCCTTTCTTTATTTTTTATCTTTACTCCCTCGCTCGTTTTAACTCTCTCGCCAAAAGCAAGTTGAACATTTGTAACTCTTCTAAGACCAGTTAGATATGTGTTAACTAAATTAAATGTGCCTGTCATTCTTCTGGCTATTAACTCATCTGCCTTTTCTCCTCCTGCTCCTACATATTGTGTCCCCCCTGTTCCGAAAAATAGCCACTTATTATCTTCTCCTGCAAGAAAGCCAAGCCACCCACTTGTAGCATCTTTTTGCCCCTTAGCTATATCTATATTTGTTCCTATTAATAACTTACCACTAACAAACTTCGCCTCTAATCTCCCCTCTAATGCTCCGCCTGTTATTGTTATCCTCTCCTTGCCATTAATTGTTTTGCCGTTTAAATTTTTTAAAACCGCTTCTCCTGTCTTTAAAGGCCCTAAATTTCTTGTCCACCCACCTAAAACAATAAGCCTCCCTTCTTGGTTTGGGGCAAGAGCAACAATTGCTGATATCTTATTCTTATCATCAAATTCAACATGCACAAAAGCATGCCTAACCTCCAAATCCTCTATTTTCTCTCTTCCAATACCAGCAATAGCATTAATGGTTTCTGTATCTAAACCTGCGTATGAAAGAAATTGCAAAACAGTCTTAGGATCTCCTTCTTTTTCTCCATTAACTATCAAAAGGTAATCCCTTAAAAAATACGTAAGAGCTGCTTGTAAACGCCTCCTCCCCTCATTAAAGTTGTTTATAATACCAAATTGAAAATCAGTACCAAAACTTTGAAGAGTTTCTATTTGTTTTTTTAATAGTGGATCACCTAGATCCTCATTTATTGTTCTCACAGAATACCCTAATGCTGCTAAAGCAATTGGTGCATTCCTGTATGGATTTGTATATTGAAATTGTGCTCCATATTCTAACTGTACTTTTTTAGGTGTCCAATGCTTAGTGACTTTATCAACAAAACCTTTTGCTTCCCAATTTGTTGTTCCTGGGGGCGCACTTATCCCACTAATATATACGCCCCGTCTTCCCATTACGTCATAAATTTTACCTACGAAGATACTATAATTCCTTTGATCAAGATAGGATAAACCACCTAAGCCACCACCACCAATTGGTAAGTTCTGCCCAATTAAAAAACCGCCCCATTGATTAACCTGAAGTGCTGGGGCTGCTACAAAACCATCAATACTTGGTTTATTATGCAAGGCTATAACAAGACCATCTAGACTAGCCAGAGTTGTTCCCTTTGTTTCTCTTCCTCCTTGCACACCAGTTTCAATCACCAATCCCTGCGCCTTTGCCAAATTCCCCTCCTTTGCCTTTTCCCTTACCCCTAAGTTATTAAGATAATTTATATACTCCTTTGCTTGTTCTTGTGGTACATAAAAGTATCCTGCTTCTGCATAAGTTCCATTTGGTTGTCTATAAAAAATTCTTGCTTTATACTCTCCTTTCTCTATTTCCCCTCCTTTTGTTTTTTCGAAAACAAGGCCAGTTTCAACACCAGTCGGTAATAATAAATTCAACTTGTCCAAAGTTGTTAATTCTTTTGGCCCTTTATAAGATGCGTTGGCTTCAACAGTCCACAAAGTATTCCCGTCGTTGAGATTCACTCTTTTAAATCTTCCCTCTGCTATTGTTACTGCCCCCGAATCACTTGAGCCCCCGCCACCACTCAACTCAGCTTCTGTTCTGGTTATGCCTGGAAAGGCCCGTTGAATGTAGCTAAGTCTTCCGCTGAAATATCTACTCCATTGTCCCTCGCCATTTCTTTCCGCTCTGTAAGTACCGCCAAACGTTCCTTCAATAACTTTAAATGTCAGAGGTCCTTCAATTGGCAAATACTTGCTCAATATCTTGTTTAATTTACTATAATCAAATGTAAAATAAGGCAAGATTAATTGCAATGCTGGTGTGGTTAAATTAAATTCCAACATTTCTCCGTTTTCTATTGTTTTTCTGAGTTCTTCAAATGTTTTTGGTAGTGCAGTTGGTATTTCGCCAGGAAGAAGATAACCATGAAGAGAATTATACACGGTTCTTGGAAGGTTGATATTGATCTTTAAATCTGGTATATTTACAGTAAAACCTTGTTGTTCTGTTTGTGTTATTTTTATTTTAAAAGTTTCTAAGCCAGTAGTCTGGTCTCTTTCAACTTTAAGATTTTCCATTTTTATATCTTGAATGGTTGGAAATATTTTATTTAATTCAGTTCCGACTTCACGCAGAAAATTTATTGCGCCTGCTGTATAATTACTTTCATATAATGCCTGCGCACTACCTAAAATCAAAGACAACCCATGGCTAAGTATCTCAGTGTTGCCTTGTTTGCTTACAAAGGGCGTTAGATAAACTGCAGCAGCAAAATGCAGCTCAGGGCGTATCATAGAAAGATTCTCAATAAAAATCCTTAATTTTTCTCCTTCTACTGTCTTAAGAAATTCTCTAATTTTACTCATCGTTATACGTTCAGGGTCTCCGCCAAGCAAGGAAGCGGCATGCTTGGCTATATAAATTTGTGCGTAGTAATTAAGTAGCGCGAACTGTTTCTGTGTTGTCGTATTAGATCCTAAGGCCTCAAAGAATTTATTTCTAATTTCTAAATCTTTTGCCAAATTTTCATCACCATAGGGCAATATGAATTTTCTCAGTTCTGCCATTTGTTTCTCATTTTCAATTTCAATTTTGCCGTCATAATAAGCAAAAATGTCAGCTATAGCAGTTTGTCTTCTTCCATAAAATGTTGATAGAATTCTATGGAACAGCGTTCTTGTATCAAGATTGAGATTACTCAAAAGATCTTCGAAATCCTTGAGATCTCCATCTTTCCTTTTAATCTTTTCTTCTAGAACTTTCTCTAATTTTTCTCCTAATAGCCTTTTGTATTTAGTTTCAAGTTTTTTTAGGTTACCCCAAACTTCTTCTAATCTCTTTATAAAATCATCAATCTTTCCTCTTACAGTTTTTGCGTCTGCATCGGGGGGAATATTTAGAAAACAATCCGCATAAGCATCCTCTATTATTTTAGCCTGGGAGGTTAATTCATTTAATAATTTCTTATATTCTTGTATGAGCTCCCTTTCCTTCTCTGAAAAAAAGTCTAGATTAAGTTTACTTAAATATTGAACAAACTCATTTAATGTTCTGTAGTTCAAGGCGTATTGGGTATATTTAGGCACTTCTTCCTCTATTTTCTGTGGAGCCTTCATATTAAATAGAAGCGTTAAACCCATTACTACGCTCTCTCTTTGCTTCTGCGCCTCATTTGCTGTTTCTATTGCTCTTCTTTTTCCTTCTGTTAGTTCTTCTGTTAGTTGTGGTGTTTCTTTTTTTCCGACCGGACTTTTTTCTTGTGTGGCTGGCATAGAAAAATTTGAATAAATGAGTTTAAAAATCTATATGAAATACTTGCAAGGAGAATTTAAAAGCGTTAGATTAATATCGCACTTATAGTCTAATTCTTTCGTTGCTCCGCCTATATTTCTTTGCACATTTTCTATTGTTAAATTAATTGTATAACTCTTTTTTTCGTCTTCACGCATATTATTAAAACCGTCCCTTGATGCTGTGGCATTAAATAGCATATAAGCTTGTTTTGGTTGAGATGTAGTCGTGTCGTTAACAATACTTATTAATGCTGATAATTCAGCCAATAAATCACTGCCATCTTTAACCCCATACTTAGGAGCATTATCACAGCTCAAATATCTGTTTTGAGATATGTCAAAACCGCAAAATATATAACTGTATTTAAGAGTGCCGGGCAGCAATATAACTTTAACCGGCTGAGGAGAGCAAGCCAAAGATCCCATGCAATAAAACACCCTACTCTTATTGTTATCATCCTCATTGCTTTCAGCTATACTATTTTCAGGATCAGCACTCGTATTTACCTCTATTATTTTAAATTCATCTTCGCATATTAAATTGAATTTTACTATATTATTATCTGGTGATAGCTCATATTTATCCTCTATTATTGTGCTTTGTGTTTGTGTTGTTTCTTTAATTTTCAATGATAAATTTGCTTTTCCTTGTGGCGGGAAATTTTCAAAAATAATCGATGCATTACACTCATAACTTCTGCCTTGGCCTATTTCATTGCCATTAAATGGGCATGATATGTCTGATTTTAAGTTTGGTGTCAATATATTTACTGTTATTTGTGTAGTTATTGTATAACCACTACACCCAGATTCTAATGATTGAATTGTAACATTAAATGTCAGGCTTGCTGGCATTGGTTGATTGCCATTATAATTTAAATCCCCTGTTACATCAGCACTACTGCCACTAGCTATTTCCACCTGATTATCAAGAGAAAAAGCGAAATTATTATCATTAGGCACTACAGATATAACTTTTATCTTCTCTTCTCCATTATTTGTGACTTTTATTGTAACTTTTGTAGGGTTTCCAGTATATACAATTCCATTACTTGATAACTGAACATTTATTAATTTACAATATGGCACATTAACCGGCAAGCTTATTGAGTAAGCATCTGTAGGTTGCCTGAAATATCTTATTCCTTCCCTAAAAGAAAAATAAGTATCATTCATATCAACAAGTAAGACACAAAAATAATTGGCATTTGCATTTATTGAATTTGGATTATTACTTATTGTGAAAGTTTTGGCAAAACTATTGCCTGATTCGCCACTTATAGATTGATAATAATTGTTAACAGATATATCCCCATGACAATACATTACTGCTGAACCATTTGAGACTTTCCAGTTATTATCATTATTATAATATTTAACATTTACTTGCCTCCCGTTTGAAATTGAGAAAGCACATGAACCAGTTTTATTAAAATAATAATAACCAACGCCATTACCAAAATCTGTTTTACAATTGTTTGATGCGTCGAATGGAAGCGAGCCTTGTTGGATAAAATTTACTGTTAAATTTTGCAATCCGGGCCCAGTTCCGCCAGTCGAGCCAAATGAAGAGCTTGTTGATGATATTACATCACCAGTAGGCCAAAACTTTAAAGTTAGGTTTGCTAAAACGTTAAATGGTTTATTTGGTATTACTTTTTGAACTCTTACACCATTTTGATAAAAATCAACTGAAAAGTTAAATAACCATGAAATTGGAGCAATTAAATCAAAATTAGTTTGTTGCCCTGAACGAGGAGCATTTCCTGCCTTATATAAGTCACTTCCAGATTGTGATGTTTGTGCACTAAAAACAATTGTTAAAATTAAAAATAAAAAAAATATTTTTTTTATCATTTTTTCACTTTATTATGTAGATTCAGCATTCTTAAATAATTCTTCTGCCATTTCTTCTGGATCTCTTGTTATTGTTCTCCCCCATGCATCTACATCTTCTGTTCTTAAACCTATCTGTTCTAAAAGCCAATTAACTGCCCTCTCTGCTCCAGACACAATAACTGTAAGTATTGGGACAAAGTAAGGGCCTACTTGAATAACAGAAATGCTAGGGTTAACAGACCAGTTCTCTCGCTCATAACTAACTGTATAAGTATTTATTAATCCCACTGATGGAATTGGGCTCCTTGCCCAAGATAAACCAAATTTTCCACCGCCAATTGCATAACTAGCTCCTGCTCCCCACATTAAACCGGCGCTGCTAAAACCAACAAATGGAGAAACAGTTAAATCTCCTAATCTAACATATGGGGACAGAGCAGCCATTCCATAAATAGCGAGGGCATTAGTTGCACTAGCACTAAGAAGCCAGGCAAGTCCAACATTCTCATTCCCAAATATTGGGAATGCAGTACTTATTCCAACTCCGGGATTTACAAATTTTCCATTAACAAACATAATTTGTGGCTGAATAGTAAATGGCCCCTCACGAAACTCTAAGCCAACAATTGCTGTCCTTCTCAATCTATCAGCAAATAATTTTTGCTTTTCTTTTAATGTTAATTCTCTTGGCCTCTGCTCTCTTACCTCTTTTATTATTGGTTTAATCTTCTCTTGGTCTTTTTTATCAAATTCAAGCCCGCCTAATTTCTGGCCATTACTGTCTTTTACTTCAATAAATATTTTATCATTTGTTTCTGTTACTGTATAATTATAATTCCTAAGATTGTGAGCCACATTTTTAAGTCCTTCTTTTGTATTTTCTCCTATATTAGGTATCTGATCGATCTGATCATCGGTTGGCACATTAACGACCCAATTACCATTTTGCTTCGTGAGAGTTAAATTTTGCTGTAATTTCTTTATTGCTTCTTCAGCAAGGTTGCCGCCTACATCAGAAGGTAATATTGAACGAAATTCCGTCAAAGATATTTCATAACCAACAACTTCTGTTCTTATTATTGATTCCGTTGCTGTTGTTGGTAGGCTAACTACTGGCACAACTGGAAGGAGTGTTAAGTCTGGCTTTCTTGGCTGAATAAAAATTGGTGTTCCTACATTATCTATCATACCATAAAATTCTACTTTTGGCAGTTGCGGAGCTCTACTAACACTTTCTGAAGGAACAGGCATAGTTATAGAAAATTCTCCTCCCCACCTTGAAACGCTGCCATAACCAAGCTCAACATCGCCATTCAATACAAAATAGTTGCGCCATATAAGTGCATCTTTTTTGTTATCCTCTTCTTTTTCATTCTTTTGTGATAGCATTAAAATTGCCATACTGGCACTTGATGCCATTATTATATTTTCTCTATCATTTTCTGGTGTCAGGACAAGCCTATCATTTTTCGTTACTAATATATCATCTTTTGCGGCTGCGTTAACTGTTACATTCCCTCTATTATCAACATTAACTCTATAAACTGTTATTCTTTCACCATTTGGCTTTAAGATATCTATGTTATAAGTTCCGGGCTTTAAATTTTTTGCTTTAATTGTCTCTTGAATATTTTCAATCTTTTGTTGACTGCCAAACACATTTCTGTTTATATTGATGCCTTCTGTTGCTTTTTGCCATCCAGCTATCCAATTTTGAGCATTAAATGCATTTCCAACCAGATCTTCAAATGGATATTCAACTGCCTGTATTGCAAACAAAACTGCTGCAGCATCTTCAACCGATATTTTATTACTAAGGCCAAGTTCTTGTATCAATTTTCTTGCACTATCTCTTAAGTTATTCTTTTCTGTATCAGACATGGAATCAAAAATCCTTTGTGTATTATTCAGAAAGTAATCAAAAACCGCGTTATATCTCCTCCTATATACTTCATTAGCTTCTTCGCTTACATAACCAAAATACCTTCTTATAACAAATTCTTTTAGGCCATTCAAATCATTTACTCTGCTGCCTTTAGCATATTTAACAATCCAAGCAACAGATGGATAATAGCCAAGAAATTCTTGGCTGTATTCATAACTTGCTGTTATACTATAACCTTTACCTTTCTTCTTTTCTCCTGCTGGTTTATAATATACTCTTGTCTCTGTTGCCCCTTGTGGTGGTTGTGGCTGCAGTGGTGATTCAGGTGGTTTTTGTTCAACTTCAACATACTTAACCGGTAGCTTTGGTTGTATGCTTTCTACAAGTTTTAGAATACGCAAACCCTGCTTTTGCTCTTCTGATCCTTTAGCAAAATATTCGTTTTTATTAAGCTCTTCATTAAAAGCAGAAATCTCATTATCGGTTTTTAAATGCTCCTTTATAATATTAAGCACATCGACCTTTTCATTATCAGGCAACTGCTTATTCATAATTTGTATTAATGCTATTCTCCTGATTAAAGGCTCTAAAAACAAGGGCATAAAATCTTCTTCTATCCCTACTCTTTTTGCCAGTGAAACAAGCTCACTCCTTATATCATTATCCTCTTTCTTTAACTGTTCTATCTGTGCAATAACATCTTTTAGATTAACATTATTCTTCAACATAAATACAACATCATTTATATCATAACCATAATCCCATAATAAACTTTTTACATCTTCCTCATTATTTTCATTGATAGTAATATTTTTTTGTTTTAATTTTTCTTTTATTTGCTGCCACACAACATCTGACCATTTTTCTTTTATTTTGTCTTCCAGATATTCGTTAAAATCTCTATACTTCATGCTTCTTAAGTTAATACTTTTTTCATACCAGTCTTCATCCAAAAGTTCAGCAACAAATGATAAATATTCATCCGCTGTCATTGAATTCATTATTTGAGTCAAAAAATTTTGCCTTCTCATAGAAACAATTGAAAATGCTTCTCTATCCCCTGCACTTCTATATGATAATCTTTCTTGAATAAGAATTAAAGCAAATTGGTTTGCAACTGTCATTGTAGAAGCTTTTGCATTCATATCAGCAAATGTTTTTGCCAGCTTTCTGTATTGCTTTTCAAACTCTTCTTTTTCTTGATCTCCTGAATTTTTACTTATACTGTCTTTATAGAATTTTTGTAGTTTATCATAAAATTCTGAGACAATAAGATAAATAGATGCCAGCTTTCCTGCTTCTGCATCAAAAAGATGAAGATACTTACTTGGCAATTTTCCTCCTTCTACCAATCTTTCTACTACTCCCCTTAAGTCATTCATGCCTTTACTCAACTCATCGTAAAAATCATTCATCGATTTTGTTAGGTCTACTTTTTGTTCTCTTTCTCCTATTTGTTCATTAGAAATTAAAATGGAATAACCCTTAGCTAGAGTCAAATTCAAATATGCAACAGAATCATAAAGCTCTTTGCCGGTTTTGAGCTTTTTTTCATCAAATAATGCTTTCATAATAAGTCCTATTGTTGCTTCCATATATACATTTTTTTCTTTTGCTGGCAATTCTAAACTTTGGCCAATTGAATCAAAACCATCATAAGCAATGCCAATAACTTGCAATAGACTAAGCCTTATTCTTCCAGCTTCTGTTCCAACATCTTTTAACTCTGCAAGAGATTTTATCACATCTGCAATCTCTTCATCCCCTAATCCTTTCCTTTTTGCAGCTAATTCAACAAGCATTGCTGCTTCTATTGTTGACGCATATCTTGCCTTTTCTTTAGGGTCTTTTTCATTCAATATACTCTCTATAAGTCCCCTATCAGTCCTTACAAGATAGGCAATTCTACCAAAAAAAGTTCTAGGCCATATTTTTGCATAACCTTGCTTTACTAATCTATCTATTAACTCACCTTCATTTTTTATTTGAAATTTGTTTACATATGCACTTAATACTTCTTCGCTTACCCCATATTTTTGTGCTAATTGCTTAACATCAATTTGTTTTTCAGTTGCTGTTTGATCAGGCATTTTTACACCCATTAAATTTTTATTTAGTTATATTTAAAAATGTTGCTAAAATAAAAAAAGGTATGAAAGCAATTTACATACATTTGTTTTGTATTGGCCTTATGTTATTAATTTTATTTGCTTCATTTATAATAGCAAAACAGGAAATGCAAAGAAATACACTGCTTATAAGTGCTTTTGGATTCCTTGCCCTTTTATGGCTTATTTTTACAACATCATTGACAATTGCAATTAAATTCCTGCCAAATAATGAGATATTGAAATTCTTAATAAAAGAAAGAAGGATTGTTGGGCTTTATGGCTTCTTTTTTGCTTTGATACATATCACTTTAGTACTAAACTTTTTTTTCAGATGGGACATTGAAAAGGCAATTTTTGGTAATACTTACAGATTTATTGGCGGGATCGCACTGCTTCTTTTATCATTATTAGCAATAACAAGCAATAATTTCTCTATGGCATTATTAAAGAAAAACTGGAAAACATTGCATTATTTAATATATATAATAATAATTCTAGCGCTAATTCATGCAGCAAACATAGGCTTAATTTTCATGAAAAATGATTACATAAAATATGGCATAATACTTTTATCAGCAGCAGTTTTATTATATAAATTTAAAAATCTTTTCTTAAAATAGAGTATGGAGTATAATAAATTTTATGCTTTATTCCTTATATTGATGCTAATTTTCTTATATGGCTGTTATCAAAGCACAAGCCCATCAAATACTGAAATCAAAGAGGAGTTAGCAAATATTAATAAAAGTAATGAAAGCATTAATGTAATTAATATAACAAGCAGTGGTTTTATACCAGACACAATAAAAATAAAGAAAGGCCAGGCAGTGAAATTCGTTAATGTCGATACAAACAAACATTGGCCAGCATCAGATGTCCATCCAACACATAATGTATATCCTGAAAAAGGGGGTTGTATAGGGAGTAAATTCGATGCATGCAAGCCCTTGCAAAAAGATGAGTCATTTATATTTGTATTCAATGAAATAGGAACTTGGGATTATCATGACCATCTAAACCCTGGATTAAAAGGTAAAATTATTGTTGAGGGCTGAGAAATAAAAAAGAAAAAAAGCAAACATATTTATTATTTTACACCCTATTTATTTTATGTTCTCAAAAAAATTTCTCTATACATTGGATGCAGATGAAGTTATTGATATAACACATGATATAAAAAATGCTGTTGAAGAAAGCAAGATAAAGAATGGCATATGCAATGTTTTTGCTAAAGGTTCTACTGCCGCATTAATATTGAGTGAGTATGAGCATGGCCATATAAAAGATTTATTTAATGCAATGGAAATAATAGCGCCATCAAAAAATTATTATGAGCATGACAAAGCATGGCATGATGGCAATGGAAAAAGCCACATAAGAGCAGCATTTTTACAGCAACATTTGACAATGCCATTAATAAACAAAAGGCTTGAAATAGGCCAATGGCAAAACATTCTATTGATAAATCTTGATACAAGAAAAAGAGAAAGGGAAGTATTGCTTTCTATATTGGAGGGCTAAAATGAGAAAAGGCATAAACGCAGAAAGAGAGCTTTTTCATTTACTAGAAAATAAAGGGTTCTTCGTAATAAGGGCTGCTGGTTCAGGGCATCTAAAAAGCCCTGACTTACTTGCTTTTAAACTCGGCACTTATATTGGTTTTGAAGTAAAGGCACACAATAAAAAAGAATTAAGATTTAGCAGAGAGCAGCTGGATAATATGGAAAAATGGGAAAAAAACACAGGCATTGCTTTATACATAGCATGGAAAGTGCCCAAAAAAGGTTTTTTGTTTCTTCCTACAAAATATATAAACAAAAACGACGGAGCAAAAACTGTTAGCATAAAACTTGATGAAGCTTATAAACTTGCTTACAAAGAATGGGAACTTTAACTTATGCTCTTGGCTTTTTTTCCTTCGGCGGAGGGTATGTTTTTTCTTCTCTTGGTTTTTCCTGGGCCGGATATTCAGCATAGTAATACCTAATCGGATCTGGATTCCAAGGGTTAGTTAAACCGGCCGCGATAAACCTTGCTATAACATGTTGTAATATTTCTGCTTCTGAAGCAATATTTTTCATTACATCTTCTTTTATTCCAAGGGCACTTATGTTTTTAAACAATTCATATTCATCTCCTTTCGTATAATCACCCCCTCGCGGTAGATAATATGAATTAATCTGTGTTAAAAAAGAAAATGGTTTATCACTAGATATCATGTTTGTTGCTTCTATTAAATATTTTCTAGCTTTCTCTCCTTCACCTATTCCAATAATAAGATTTGTATGCCCAACAAATGAATCTTCTTTCTTTTTATCTTCTTTTAATAAAAATGCATTCATGTAAGAAATGCTGACTTTTTCTTTTTCATTTCTAAGAGCTATTGATAAAAAAGACCCTAAAAGAAATGAGCTAGAATCACAATCTAAGACTCTTTCATTCATTGCGCTTACAAGATCAGCTGTTGCTTTTGGCTTATAACCCAACATCCACACAGATAAAGTCATTGATATAATAGCAGCTTCAATCTTTTCTTCAGTAGTCAAATACCTCCTTTCCTCTGATATAGTTTTAGAAATTATTCCATTATAAAGTGCCTGTGTTAAAGTCATTATGCGCAAAAAATTTCTAACTTGATTCTTTACTTCTCTATATTTTTTATTTCCCATCTCTGCTTTCAGATGATCAAACTTATTATAGAACTGTTCTTCATTTTCATATCCTATTGATCCTAAGAATACAATTATCTTTTCATCTACCATATCTTCTGCTAAAAGCTCTGGACTCATAATTTTTAATACATCTGCCGGCCTTTTTTCTTTTTGCCCATCAATTCTTGCTGCTATAGTATTTCCTCCTTTGCTGTATTCTATTATTAATGAGCTAATAGCAAGGCCGTGCTGTTTAAACTTGTTTTCTAATATTTCTTTAACCATATTTATCTTTCTGCCAACTTCTTTTTCATCTCCTTCCCTATGCAAGAAATAAAGCACTAACTTCCCTGTCTTTTTAAATTCTTCTACTGCTTTCTTGTAAGCATCAATATTTACCCCTGTCATTTTTAATTGAGTGATAGTATGTTGTGATAATAAAACTTCATTGGCAAATCTCTCTCTGTCTTTTTTATCTTTTAAATCATATTTAGTTTTTTCTTGCTTTTGCTCTTTGCTCTTTTGCACACCATTTGCCATATTAACATTAATAGTAGATGTTTTTAAATTTTTAGTGTCTCGAAAGTTAAATAATTTCTAATGTATCAATGTTTAAAAGTTCTAAGCATGTTTTTATTACTGCTAAAAATCTTTTTGTCAGAAAAAGGCGTTTATGTGCTTGCTCTTTATCTTCGCTTATTATTTTGTATTTCTCATAAAATGTATTGAATGCATTGGCAAGTTCAAATGCATAATCTGCAATGACATTTGGCTCGAAAGTATTTGCAGACTTTTGGACATAATATGGAAATTGCCATATCAATCTTGCAACTGCCCTTTCATCCTCATTTAATACAACATTTAGAGATAGCTGCTTTTTTTCCATTTCTTTATACTCAGCATTATAATCAGCAATATCGCTTTTAACTTTATTTAAAATACTATTTGCCCTTGCATAGGCATATAGTAAATAAACACCGCTTGCCCCATCTAACTTCAATGCTTTATCCCAATCAAAAACAACAATGCTGTTGTTTGCCATTCTCAACATTGAGTATTTAATTGCAGCAAGTGCTATTTTTTTCTTATCCCCCCTCTCAATCCTTGCAATGCCCTCATTAAGCAAATCATCTGCAGTAAAACCTATCCATGTGCCTTTTCTCCCTGAAAAACGCTCTTCTTTTTTTCTAACATGGCCATAAGATACATGGAAAAAGTCATTTTCATTAATAATGCCCATCTCAACTAATGCTTTCTTCAATACATTTTGATGGGGCTGTTGTTCCTGCCCAATAACATTTATGATGATTGGGTCTTTCACATTATAAAAATTAAGCCCTTCATCAGAGGATTCATAAATGCCATTATGAGATTTAAATAAAATGCAACATAAATGGCCTGCTTTAAACATATGAAATATTATGTCTTTTCCAAGATATGTTGGTATGCCATTGCTTCTAACAATCACTTTATATTGATTATCATTTTGATTAGCATCATTTATTTTTATTACAACGCAATCTTTATACTCTCCTTGCTCCGGCATTTCAACATTTTTAAGTGCCTTTATTTTTCTTATCCCATCATCAAATAATTTTATAACATCGCTTTCATAAATTGCAAAATCATGCCTTACTCCATATTCCCTAGCAGTCTCCCTTTGTGCATTTACAACATTTCTTATGAATTCCTTAAAACCTTGCTCTTTTCCGGCTTCAATATTTTTCATTAATTCTGCTATTTCTTTTATATTCTCTTCCTTCTCAGCCAGTTCATTTGCTTTTATATAATCAAGCCCAATATCAAAATCAAATTTCCCAGTGTTTTGTGTTTTGCCAAATTTTTTATAATACCAATAACTTTGTGCAACCTGAAGGCCAAGGTCATTTATATAGTCCATTCTTATTACATCATAGCCATAATAATGCATAATATTCGAGATTGCCATGCATATAAGTGCATTTCTTAAATGGCCAATATGCCATGGTTTATTTGGGTTAACAGAAGGCCCCTCTATTATGCAATGTCTCTTTTTTCTCTCAAATGTATAAGAAGAGAATAGCAAATTTTTATTATCCGCATAGAGGTTTAAAAATCCGTTAATGGCTTTTAAACGAAATCCGCTTAAATTGTATTTATCAAGATCAATGCTTTCTAAATCTTGGGCAATTTTATAAACATTCCCGCCTTTTTCTTTTGCTATTTTGAATGCTATTGTACTTGCTATGTCCCCCTGCTCTTGAGATTTTGGCAATGATATTGTATTAAAAACAAGCTCATTTGCTAATCCTGTTTCTTTTGCTATAGCATATGAAAACTTATTTATAACATCAAGCACATAACCACCTGGTCTCAGATTTTTAAATAAATAAAGTCAATTTCATAACGTTTTCAGCCATAAACTTTTGGTTGCTCTGATGGAAAATGAATAAATATTTTACTTATTTCTTCCTTTATTTTCTCTTTCTCTTTCTTATCTATTTTTATTTTATCTAATTTCTCCTCCCATTGTTTTAAAGAATCAAGCACTGCTGCTAAAAGTTCATCTTTTGTAATGTCAGAGAGCACTATTAAGAGTTGTGCTGCATAACTGTTTTTTGATTGCCCCAACCCTTTTATCGCCCTCAAAGATAAAAGCCTCGATTCCTGCGTATTAAGATTTAAATATCTCGTCAGATGGAAGCTTAATAATTTCAAGCTCAATGTATCATCAAAATTTAGCAATAATGATAAAAAGTCATCTATGCCATCAAAAGAGGAAGTGTAATCAAGCACTGCTGTTGTTATATCTTCTGCTTTTATATTTTGCCCCCTTTCTTTTGCAAGTGACATGCTTAAAAAATCTCTAAAATATCTAAATGAGCTTAACCTTTCATTTATTATGGCTATAATATAACCCTTTATTACATCATCATTTTTTTTGTATATCTCTACCAATTCCTTTTTCAAGCTCTCTTTATCAGCCCATGATAATGCAACAGGATAAGATGATATATCACTAATAATTTTTCTTACCCTCTCTCTTATAATTTCATAATTCACATTTTCTTTTGGCATTTTATCCCTCATATGATTTTTATTTCTAAATCAGCAATTAAATGTGAGGCATAGGATATAAAAGCATATACTACCTGCTCTTGGATAATAAAAAATATAAAACCAGTATATAATAACAATGCAACAATCGAATGCGTAAAACCCCTATGCCTTGGTATAAAAACCACTGTTAATATATAAACAATTAAAACAATTGCACTATAAAGAACATTGTTTGTGAAAAGCCATAATGCAAATGCAAAAGCAATAGATAAGGCAAAAACAAGTTTTCTTATTATGCTTGTTCCTATGTCTATGTCTGGGAGAAGTGATGATATAATTATTAATGGAACTGCCATCATAAAATTTTCTATGTCATTTTTATAAAATGCTGCAAAAAGGCAGAGAACAAGTGCTACTATGATATGCATATACCATTGCATAATAAAGAAAAAATGATAAAATTTAAATACTTATTACAAAATGATATTATGTGCGGTATAACTGGTTATATAGGAAAATTGCCTGCATCAATAGAAGCAATAAATGCGTTGTCAATACTCGAATATAGGGGATATGATTCAGCAGGCATAGCTGCAAGTAATGGAAAAAATATTATAACAAAAAAATTGAACGGATATGTAGAAGAGCTTAAAAAAGAAGTGCTGACAAACAAGATTTTTTTGAGCACTGATTATTATATGGCAATAGCCCATACAAGATGGGCTACACACGGAAAGCCAACAATGAAAAATGCACACCCTCATTTAAGTTGCAATAATGAAATTGCTATAGTACATAATGGGATAATAGAAAATTATGAAGAAATAAAGGAGATGCTTATACATAAAGGCCATGTCTTTAATTCAGAAACTGATTCAGAAGTTATAGCACATTTAATAGAAGAGCATATGAAAAGCAAAACATTCATAGAAGCAACAAAAAAGGCATTAGAAATGCTTAAAGGAACTTATGGACTTGCAATTTTATCAAGTAAGCATGATTGCATAATATGCGCAAGATTAGCCAGTCCATTAAAAATAGGCGTTGCAAATCATGGCTTTTATATAAGTTCTGACGTTAATGCCTTAATAGGCAGGGCACAAAAATACCTTTCCTTGAATGATGGGCAGATTGCAATAATAAAAAGGGATTCTTACAAAATAGAAGGAAATGCTGAATTAAAGGCAATTTCATTTACAAAAGATGAAGTCTCAAAAGGAGCTTTCCCAACTTATATGCTTAAAGAGATATTTGAACAAGAAAAAGCTGTCAGGATGGCATTGTCTGGAAAAAGCAACTTTGGCAGGCTTAAATTGCTTAAAGAACAGATAAATAAGGGAAATGCTGAATATGGCCTTGGAGATATTGGCAGCATTAATGTTTCATACATGAAAAAAGTAAAGAGAATTGCATTGATAGGAGCAGGCACATCTTACCATGCTTGTTTATTGGGCTCATATTTATTTAATTCCATAAATGATTTTGAAGCACATGCATTTCTATCATCAGAAGCGATAAAAACAATAAAGCCGCATTATGACCTATACATATTTATAAGCCAATCAGGAGAAACAGCAGATACGATTGAAGTATTAAGGCAAGTAAACAAAATGGGTAAGCCAACATTTGGCATATGCAATGTGCCTGGAAGCACAATAGCAGAAGAAACAATGGGGGGCAAATTTACCTATGCTGGCCCAGAGTTAAGCGTTGCTTCAACAAAATCTTTTACAACACAGCTTGCAGTTCTATATCTCATGTATTTATACTTTAAAGCTGTTAATAATATTGATGTAGAGCAGGAATTAAAAGAACTTGAAAGACTGCCGGAAAAAATAGGAAAATGCATAATGGAAAATGATAAGAAAGCAAAAGATCTTGCATATGAAATAGGAAATTCAAATTATCTTATTTACATAGGAAGAAATTTATACTACCCAATAGCACTTGAAGGAGCATTGAAAATGAAGGAGATAGCTTATATTCCATGCATCGCATATGCAGGAGGGGAATTAAAACACGGCCCATTAGCACTTGTTAATGAAAATACTAATGTCATAGCAATAAATCCTGAGAATGAAGCAAAGCATGAGATGGAAAGCAACATAAAAGAAGTTGAAGCAAGGAGGGGAAATATTATACTCATATCTGATCATAATGCTAATTTCAATTTGCCCAAAACAATGCCAGTATTTTATCCAATTCTCTCTATATTACCATTACAACTCTTAGCACATCATACAGCTACAATAAAAGGGAATAACATTGATAAGCCAAGGAATTTAGCAAAAAGTGTTACTGTAAAATAAGAAAGTGAATAAGAAGGTAAATAAGAAAGATTTTTTAACCCTACTATTGAATGTTGGTTATGGACAAAAAAAAGGTTGCTGAATACATAAAAGAAAGGCTTGAAAAACAAGGAGCTATGATATTCTCACTTATTGACCCTCTGGATTATAAAAATGAGGAAGAAATTTTTAGAACAGCAAAAAATTTGAATGAAGGAAATGTTGATTGCATCCTTATTGGCGGCTCAATAGGTGTGCAGGGCCATTATTTAGATGAAATAATAAAAGGCATAAAAAGCATATCATCTATCCCTATTATCCTATTTCCAGGCAATATAGGGACATTAAGCCCATTTGCTGATGCTGTTTATTTTATGAGCTTATTAAATTCTAGAAATAATTACTGGATAACAAGGGCACAAATGCTTGCTGCTCCTGTTGTAAAAAAGATTGGCATAGAAGCATTATCTGTTGCTTATCTTGTTGTTGAGCCTGGTGGCTCTGTTGGCTTTGTAGGAGAAGTTGACCTATTACCAAGAAGCAATTTAAAAGTTGCCAGCGCATATGCAATGGCTGCTGAAATAATGGGCTTTAAATATATCCTAACTGATGCTGGCAGCAATCCAGACAGGCATATTCCTTTGCCATTTATTAAAGCAGTAAGAAATTCCACTTCACTGCCATATATTGTTGCTGGCGGGATAAAAAAGCCGGAGCAAGCAAAATCTATTATAGAAGCTGGTGCAGACATTGTGCAGATAGGAACAGCATTCGAGCAAGATAACGGCTTAGAAAAAATAAAAGCTTTTGTCAATGCAGTAAGAGAAGCAGGAAAAAAGAGAAAGCAGTATTAGGCTCGTATTAGGCTTATATTGTCAAGACTTTTAAATATCAAATGCGCTCATCTCTTCCGTGTTTATGCCTATTAAAAATTAATGGTAAAAAATCAATCTAAAATCCTAACTGCAACAATTAATGCCTAATTGATTTTAGTTTAATCTTTCTGTTAGGGTTATATATGGGAATTCCTCTTGCAACATTTCATCTTCATCTCTTATGTAATCTAATGTTTCCAAGTCAGATTTTGCTTTGCCTGATAAGTCAAATAAATTCATTCTTGAAACGCCAGCGAGGACAAAACCAAAAACTTCTGTATTATCTTTCAATGCTTTTGCCTGCTCAATAATAGTTGTTTCGCTTTCCCCATGAGCTTCTTTTAATGCTTCTGTATTTTCTACTTTAATAACAAGCATTGCATTGAAGAACATATCTCTAAGCTTGCTAAAAGGAAATGAAAATATATTATTGGCTAAAGCATTTTTATCATCATTTTTACCGCCATTTTTATCATTTAATTTATTGTTATCATATACATAAAATTGGTAATATGGCAAATTTATGAGAACGCCTTTTTTCCTGTATGAATCCCTGCCTATTGGATAAAAAATTAGCAAATATTGCTCAAAAATTTCTTTGCCATTCAATGCATCTCCAAACTCATTAGGTGTTTTAATAGTTGCTTTCACTGCAACAAAATCGCATTTTCTGAGTTTTTTTACCAACCCTTCATTGCCAGTTATTTGAATCTCAAAATAAGGTTTTTCTGCATTGCTTTTTTCTGCATTGTTTTTTTTATCCTTTAACATATCAACCACAATATAATTGTTATATTACGTATTTAAAAATGTTTCTACTATAAAAATTATTATGACACTATGCATGGGATTTGGGCAAAATAAAGAAATAAAAAGGAGTGCTGAAAATGATAAGAATAATGAAGGGTATAAGATAAAAAGCAAAATAGCATCCTTTTATGGATTAAAGGATAAAATAAATGGGGATAAAATAAATGGGGGAATGAATAGAATCAAAAGAATGCCAAGAGCATTTGCCATTGCTTATGCTATTTTATCTTCTCTTTCCTACATTAATGGATTAAATTATTTGGCTAAATCAAATATGGACATTGCTTTTTATAATAGCATTGCAGGAATTAATTTAAATACAAGAACAACAAATTATGAAGAAATGGCAAGAAAAATAAAAGAAATAAGGGCTGATTTTTTAACTAACTCAATAGAGATGAAATTATTGAACAACATGAACAGACAGTTTAAAGAAGGAGAAAAAATAAATTTAGATATTGACATCACAGCAGATAAAGATCTTTATATAATGGCTGCTCTTATAGTAATAGGTGGAGGAAGAATGGCATTAATTGTTAATAAAGAGGAAGAAAATAATTTAACTATAAGGATTTCATTCACAATAAGTAAAGGGTTAATAAAAGAAATTAATGGGCTTAAAGTTTTATACTTAAAACTTATTGTTAGCGGGGTCGATAAAGAATTATTAGCAAAAAAAAGTACTAATGAAAAAATAGATAATGAAAATATAGATAAAGAAGACGTTTTAATAAAGGTGTTTAATCTTGCCATACCATTAGCTTAAATACAATTAGCTTATAGCACTAGTAGAGTTAAGTTTAAAAAACAAATTGAGAAAATGCTTTATGCGAGATGTTGTTGTTGCAATATCAATATTATTAATAGTTGCTTTCATTATTAGCATATTGCTAATTTTTGCTACTGCAAAACAAACAGGCCAAATTTTAAGTGTGGAGAAACAATCAATAGAGAACGCCATAATAGAAGACGCAAGCCAGAGATTCAGAGGGGCTGATATAATAGATATTGTAAAACTTACAAAAAAAGATAACAATGAGGTTGCAGTATTAAGAGTAACATATAATTATTCTTCAATATGCCCAAAAAGGGAGCATGTTTACTATTCTTATCCAGAAGGCAGGTTTTTGCCTCAATACCCAATAGAAGTAATAACATCTTGCGACTTATGCAGGAATAGCAATAATTGCTTAATCGCATATGAAGAGGAAGCAATCATTGCAAGCACAAATATTAAAGGCACTGAAAAACTTAGAGATTTCGTAATAAATGAAGGGGCCAGCCCGATACCAAAAAAGATAGGAGAAAATGTTTGGAAGGTTACATGGATCTCTGAAGATGGGAAGATAGGCACGGCCAGCTTTACAAATAAAGGAGAGCTTATACAAGTTTCTGTTAGCTCTTAATTGCATTAAAGGTGGTAAAATGATTGAATTAAAAGAACTGCCATTGGTAAAAGCAGATGAGCCATTATCTAAAGGCATTGCACTTTTATTAAAACCATCTCCGATTGTTGGTGTTTTAGAAGGCAATAACTTAATTGGGGTATTAGATGACAGACATTTGAGCATAAGGGCAAAAGATGCTTCGCAGATAAAATGTTCCAGTGTTTCCATAAAGTGCCATAAAATAAAGAAAATCGGCAGCATAGAGCATTTAATAAAAATTTTTGCTAACGAGCATTTCAAAGCACTTCCTGTTGTTGGAAAAGATAACAGGCCAGTTGGTTATTATTCAAGGAGCGAGATATTAAAGGCAATTGTTGATAAAGGCCTTTTGCCAGATGTTAGCATAACAGATATTATGTCTGCTCCTATTTATACAATAGATTCAAATGCAACATTAGGAGAAGCAAAAGCAAGAATGAAAGAGCTGGGCGTAAAAAGATTGACAGTATTGGAGAATGGCAGATTAATTGGTGTCATATCAAGCTTTGATCTTATAGCATTGAAAATAAAACCAAAACAAAGACAAAGCATGCAACTTGTAAAAGAAGTGAAAAATATTGAAAATACAAAAGTAAAAGAGCTTTTAAGAGAGCCATTGCTTATAGTAGCAAAAACAGATAGGCTTTATGATGTTGTAACAAAAATGTATGAAAAAAATGTTTCTTATGCATTAGTAGTTGAAAGCTTGGAAAAAAGAAAGCCAATTGGCATATTAACAGCAAGGGCGATATTCAAAAAAGTTTTAGAGAACATAGAAAAGCCAAAAACAAAAATAGAGATATCTGGATTAAAAGATAAAAATATGTGGGCCTTTGATGAGATAAAAGATGCATTTATGAAGTTGGCAGAAAAAATAAATAAAATAAAAAGCCTTGATAAAATATCAATAACAATCAAAGAAGGAAAAAGCACTTATCGTTATAATGTAGGGGTTTATTCAGAAGGCAAAATAGAGCATTTCCATTCAGAAGATGAAGAGCTTTTAATGGCTGCTTATAAAGTCATTGACATAATAAAAGCGCGGGCGTTAAAAGAAAAGGGAAGAAAACACTTAAGAAAACCGGCTGAAGAGGAATTTGAATGAAAAAACATAGGGCACAAGTTTCATTTGAATTGCTTGCTATTATCTTCTTTATTTTTGCATTATTTATCCCTATATTATATTTTTTTTACATAAGGTCTTCAGATATAACAAGGCAGGCATCAAATGATTATGCAAGTGCTTATTTAGATGCAATTTATTCAAATGCTTTATCTGTCTATCATGCTGGTAATGGCAGTTATGTCATAGCAGTCATAAATGTCCCGAATGGAATAAAGAATATTGCTATAAAAAATATAAACAGCATGCCAATATTACTTGTAATTGAAACTGAAGGCAGTAATATGACAAAGATCATGCCAGCAAATACAACTATAGATGGAAAAGATAGATTGATATTGCCAGGAATAAGAGAGATAAACATAAGTTATGACGGAAATGCTATATTAATAAAGCCAAAATAAACAGCAATAAATAAAAAAAGGCAGAATAAAATATTTTATGGCAAGCGTTATAGCACTAATAGAAAAAAATAAAAAATTACTGATTGAATTACATGAAAAGGATAAATCAATGTATTCAAATGCATTAACACTCCCAGGCGGGCATATAGAAAAGGGCGAAAACGAGGAGCAAGCATTAATAAGAGAAATGAAAGAAGAGCTTGACATTTTACCATTGAAATATAAAAAACTCGGCACATTCAAAGTAATAAAAGATTTTAACAATTATTCTTATGAGCATGTTTTTCACATAACCTCATTTGAAGGCAAGATAAAAAAATTGTCAGCAAGCAATCTATTCTGGATAAATAAAAACATTGCTGAAAGTATGCTAGAATTAGAGCCAGATAAAAATGCTGTTAGATTTCTATTCAAAAAGGGAAAACAAAGAGCATTAAAATGCTTTGGCATAGAATTCAAAACAAAAAATGTTTTTTTAGATTTTCATAAAAAATATGGGCCAGTAACAGTAATAAAAGGGAAGAGAAACATTATGATAAAAAGCGGTGAAAAGCCGAAAAGTTCTGGTCTTTTTCTTGCATTTGAAACAGCAAAGAAAATGAAAAGTAATAAAGTTTATAAAGTTCTTGACATAGGCACTGGCAATGGAGCAGTTTTATTTGGCATATATGCATTTGCTGATATAGATTGCTATTGCATAGAAAAGCATGCAGGTCCTTTAAAAGAATTAAAAACTAATGCTGAGATAAATAAATTGAGAAACATAAAAATAATAAGAAAAGATATAAATAAGGATATAAATTTAATAGAAAATAAGAATAAAACCTTCGATTTTATAACAAGCAATATAGCACAACTCCCATACAATGCTGGGATTATTAAAAAACTCAGATTAAATAAAGAGAGCATAGATTATAATTTTGCTAAATCCAATGGCTGGCAAAATATAAAAAGCGTTTTGTCATTGTCAAAAAAAATATTGAATAAGGACGGAAAGTTAATGCTATTAATGTTTTCATTTTTAGGCACTTCTAAAAGAACTGGCAAAGAAAAATGTCTCATTGAATTAGCAAAAGACAATTTCTCATTTAGGCTATGTAATTCATATATAAGAAAGATAAGGGGCAATGGCATAACAGCATCTGCATTGCCAGCAATTGCAAAACACTACCCAAAAGCAGAATTTTTCTATTTGACAAAAAATGGAATTAAAAAATGCTATGCAAGAAAAGCATATAAAATGTTTTCTCATAATTTTCCATTATACACAAAAATGGAGGTCTGGGAGTTATGCAGAAGATAATTTTTATTGGCGGAGCTTCAGGAGTAGGAAAGACAACATTTGCTAGAGAACTCGCAATTAAAAACAAAGCAGAATATTTGCACTTCTTCAAGTATTTTCATTCATTTTTTGGGAAGCCTGATAAAAAGCATTATTATGAATTATTGAATTATTTTACTCAAATACTAATAAAGCAATTAAAAGCATCTGACAATGATGTTTTCATTGACATGCATTATGCTCTCCAGTTAGATAGCATAAATTGTTGGAGTAAAAGGGCAGTTGATCCAAATGCAAAGTTTTATCCAAGCCTAAAAAAGGAAAGCATAAAATTGTTAAAAAGTTATTTTGATGTCTATGCTATAATGTTATTAACTGGATATGGAAACATTGATAAAAGATTTGGCATTAGAAAAGAGCAATTCGAAAAAGAACAAGAAGGAGAGCTAGAGCAATATTTAAATCTACCATTGGAGAATGAAAGGAAATTAATGCTATTAAGGACTGATCTAAAATTTATGGCTCAACTTCTTCAATCGTATATTCTGGGAAAAAGGCTGGAAAATCAAATGATTTAAACCTTTCATAATTTATTTCTTCTTTTTTCTTATCATCTATTTTTGCTATTGTAACAACCTTCTTTTCTCTGTCCACATTTATTACTTCTAAACCAGCGAATTTAAAGAATGCTTTTATTTTTTCAATTTCATCTTTTATGACCTTTCTTAACTTAACTTTCACAATAACGCTCTTGCCAGCAAGTGGATGGTTAAAATCTATTGTCACTCTGCCAGCTTCTATTTTCTTAACAGTTCCTTGTATTGGTCCGTATGGCCCTTTAAATTCCAATGTCTGCCCTTCTCTTATATCAGCATTTGCAAAAGCAGATAGGGGATATGTCTTTACAAGGCTTAAATCTCTTTCCCCAAATGCTTCATGCTTGTTCAGCTCTTTTTCCATCTCTTGCCCTTCTTTAAGCCTGCCTATATCAATATCAATGGCATTGAATATTGAATTATAACCATATATTATAAGCGCCCCTTGTTCTTTTGTTTCAATGCTTAAATCGCCATCTTTTTCTTTTATCTTGTAATCAACAACAAGAAAATCTCCAAATATTGCCATTTTACCACCAATACATAATTAAAACATACGATTTTTAAATTCTCCTTAAAAATTCATTTATGGATGCAAAAAAAGCTCTTGCTATCTTTATTGCATTAATATTACTTGGGGAAGCTTTATATTTAATATTTATAAATAATCAAAGAGTAAATATAGGCAACAATAATGAAGAACAAAGAGAGCTTTTTACTGCTATTATAAAAGCAAAAATAGTGAAGCTTGACAGGATAACAACAAAAAATAGCGATTTAGCAAATGCATTAAGTTTTTGCAACCAAAATAAAATAATGGATGATTACATAATAAGCTGCCAAGAGCAGGGCAATTTGAGCAGTATTTTAAAAAATTTCGATGGTTTTAACAGCACTACATTCAGATATAAGATTAATACAGAGAAAGTCATTACAAAGGTAAGCCAAGGCAATTTCACGCAAGACATGGATATTACACTACCATATTACATAGAATTAAATGGAACAATAGAGCTTGAGGGCACAGCAACAATAATAAATGATTCAATATCAAGCATAAGTATAAACAGCATATACACAAAGAGAGACTTAATAAATGAGAGCGCTAAAGTGTTAGAATCAAAAATTATTAATTATTTATATTCAATACCATTTGATTATAGAAATATCATTCCAAAAAATAATGAATCAAATATTAATATTAGAAATGTTGTTTATACAAACATGACAAATATAGAAAAACCAGATTTTGTATCATTTGTTGGAGAAGGGTATATAATAGTAAATGACGCTGTTAATGCAGAAGAAGTAAAAAAGTATTACAAAGATGCTGTGATGCCAAATATCATTTATGAAACAAAAGAAAAGATTAATAATAATTATAATTTCAGTTATTCAATTTTATATAATCTAACTTTAAACACAAGTATTGGGCTAATAAACACATCTTATAATAGCAATAAAACAATAAATGAGGGAGAATATTTAAACATATCAATTGATTTAATAAAGTCAGGCGATTTAATAATAAGTAAAAAATTAACAATTATTGGTTGATTTTATTAAGATTTTATTGTTTATTAAGATTTTATTGATGGCCACATTAATAATCAATTTATTTAATAATTAAGTTATTTAATAACCAATTTCATTATTTTTTAGTCTCATGATCTCTAGCTCATCTATATACTTTTTGAAGATTTTTAATAATATGGGCTTAACAATTTTCATAGACAAAATCCTTATAAATGAAGCTGGCGCTGAAAAAAGCGTTTTTATGCTTAGCCTTTCTTTTTTATCTTTTGAAACTTGTATGTTCAATATGAAATTTCTTAAATTATCATTAGCATAAAATGCAATTAATTTTTCTGTTCTTATTATATGTAGCAGTTCAACATAGCTCTTAATCGATCTCTGCCCATATTTAATAAGAGATGAGATTATTGGCTCTTTAATATCATTTCTTGCGTATAACCCCTCAGCTTCAAACAACTTATTTAATTCATTTAGATAATTTAAAAATGACCTATTATCATATAAGCTTTTTTTCTCTTCTATCAATCTATCCAAAAATGAAGCAGCGATATTTGACATAATGTTAAGCTTTGTAAAAAATCCTATTTTGCTCTCTTTAAAAATATCTCTTATCTCATAAAAGTCTATATAGCTATCAGCATTTTTAACATAAAATGGCAAAAGATAAATTAATTTATTTCTTACAATAAATGAATAATCACCATCAATAAATTTGTAGAATTCAAACTCTTTGTACTTTTCATTTAATACTTTCAATACTTCATTATCAAAAGCTATGTTGCTGAACTGTTTTGTTTTTGCCATGCTATAAACAAAATCATTTATAATTTCATTAACAGCTCTGACTAAATATATATCGTTAATATTATCAGAATTGAGCGTTTTTATTAAATTACATACAAACATTGAATAATATAACAAAAATGCTTTTCGTTCTTTTTCTGATTCTGATATTGGGTCACTCTTATTTCTTTGCTTTCTGTAATCACTAACTTCATTCTTCACTTTTTCTTTTATTCTCCTAACTACAAAAATTGGGATGCCGGCATTATTAAAATAAGAATCAACGCTTTCTAATGCTGGGTTGGTCTGTTTAAATAATAGTTCATCATAAGCCTTATCCATAACTTCTATAAATAGTCTCTTCCTACGTTCATGCATTATATAGTTTTCAAGATTAATTGGTATTCTGTAATCAAGCATTGATAAGCTGCCCGTATCAATATTTAGCGCTAAAGATGGGGTGTATATTATTTCATTCATAACACAAATGCCCAATGGCCTTAAAACTAATTTTCCTTTTTCAAAATTTACCACATCACACATCAATCTTAGTATTTTTTCATGTTCTGAGAATAAAGCATTTAGCCATTCATGCCTTACAGGCTTATAAAAAAGCCTTATTTTATCAAATCCATATTTAAAAGCCATATTCAGGGCAATTATTAACTGCATCGGGTTTCTAAATGCCTTATCTTCCTTAACATTATCCTGATCAAAATAATAATCTGGGTATTTTTTATCATTATTATTAAATTCCACATCATAGCAATTGTTTTTATCAGCACGGGTAAATTTAAAGCTATATGAGATTTGTAAATGTGTTCTATAATCATTTCCAACAATCATATACCTAGGCCCAGATAATGATAATAGGTCTTTTTTTATGTAATCTTGCCCATCTTCTTCATTTTTTGATTTTATATCAAATGCATTTTTTAATATAAAATGATGAATCCTTAAATAGCGCAACTCATTAACAATATCGCTTCCAAATATGTAAATAAGTAACCTATCAAATTTCTCTGATACTGGGGGAAAATGTTCATTTAAAAATACTTTACTCGGGTGATAGCCATCTATGCCAATTATTTCTTGCCTAAACTCTGATAAATTTTTGTCTACTTCAAATATTTTATCTATTAATGTTCCAGCCACTTTTATTTGCTCTGCTAATTTAGCATTTAATTTGTCATAAAAACTGCTATCAGTTCTTAAAAAAATCTTCCTGCATTTTATGAGCTGTTTTTTCAAAGCTTGCAAATAATCATGTCTTTCAATTATTAATCTTTTTCTTGTATCAAAGCCCCCCATAAAATAAAATAGAATTCGTTTTTTAAAATTTTACTTCCAATAAGCAATTCACAATAATTCAAGATAAACTTTTACTCCTACTAATCTCCAATTTATTCTTTCCCTTATTTTTCCAATGCTTTATCATTTTTTCTTATCTTTTGCCTGCTCTTATTATTTTTTGCCCAGCCGCCTTTCTTAATAGCTCAGCTATTTCTTTATAGACATTTTCAGCAGCCAATGTTAAAGCTGTTCTGCCTTTATTATCTTTAACATTGATATCTGCTCCTTTTTCTATTAATAATTTAACTCCCTCTAATTTAACTTTTTCTTTTTTGTTATTGTAACCATCAATAAGAGTCATTAAAGCAGTTTCTCCTCTATTATTTATGATATTTGGATTAACGCCTGCTTTTAATAGTAATTCAGTTATTTCATTGGTTTCATGAATCCCATAAGTAGAATATATTAAAGCAGTATTGCCTTCTTTATCTTTAACATTGATATCTGCTCCTTTTTCTATTAATAATTTAATTGCTTCTACATTACCGTAAGGAGTGTCAACAGCATAAATTAAAGCTGTTTTTTCTTCATCATCTCTTGCATTTACATCTACTCCTTTTTCTATTAATAATTTAATTATCTCTATATAGCCTCTGTAAGCAGCTAACATTAAAGCTGTTCTGCCTTTATTATCTTTAGCATTTACATCTACTCCTAATTCTATTAATGATTTAACTGCTTTTTTATTGCCAATGTTAGCAGCATACATTAAAGCAATGGCCCCATATCTACTTTTAATGCTTTCTTTTGCTCCTGATTTTATTAATAATTCAAGTATTTCTACATCACCATTTGCTGCAAAATATACCAAAGCAGTATTGCCATATTTATCTTTAGCGTTTACATCTATGCCTGATTTTATTAATAATTCAACTGCTTCTTTATTTTCATATTCAGAAAAAGCAGCATGCATTAAAGCTGTTCTGCCATCTATATCTTGAGCATTTACATATGCCCCTAATTTTATTAATAATTTAATTGCCTCTGCATTGCCTCTTGAAGCGCTATAAATTAAAGCTGTCCTGCCTTTATTATCTTGAGCATTTACATATGCCCCTTTTAACAAAGCTTTGACAATCATGGCAATTTTTCTCTTTCGACAATTAACCATTAGTTTTCCGTTTTCTTTCTGGATCTGCACAAATCTATAATATTTTTTTAATTTTGCATTTATTTCTTCATTTATCTCCTTAAAAGCAATTGCTAATATTCCACTTTCATCATTTATTACTCTTTCTGCTATTTCCTTATACCTCTTCTGTCTGGCTAAGCTAAGGATTTCCTTCTTTTTTTCTTCTATTGTATTTTTTATCGTATTTTTTTCCTCATCTACTAATGGCTGCTTATTATGAAATGCATTACCATATTTATTAGAATTAGATACATTATTTCCTTCTTGCTTTACATTGTTCCCTTCTTGCTTTACTACTTTAATCACATTTTTAATTTCTCCACTTCCCATCATCTTACCCAAATAAATAGGTTTATATTTATTTTATAGCAGTTTTTAAAAATGTATTTTTTATTTATTTTTTATTTTCATTTATTTTGCTGTTATTAAGCAATTGTCGAAATGTATGGTTAAAGATTTTAAAAATGGAAGAAATATTAAACAATGCATGAAAACAAACACAACAAATACAATAACAAAAGGAGTAAATAGATTGGAAAATTGGCAGAGACAGGAAAATGAGCAGGAGAAAAAAGAGAAAAATGGGCAAATAGGAAAAGATAAATCAAATAAAAAAGACAAATTTATAGAAGCAATAAAAAGAGGAGATATTACATCTGTTGAGAGGTATTTAAAAAATGGGGTTAATCCAAACACAAAAGAAAAGAGAACAGGGTTTTATGCTGTTGAAGTTGCTATATGGTTCGGGAAAGAAAACATAGTAGAATTATTAAAAGAATATGGAGCAAACATGAAAATAGCAGAAGATTTCAGAAAAAAAATAGAACTTGGGCCTCTTTTTCCGTACTTTTAAATTTTTTTAAATATTTTTTAAACTATTTAATTAAAGATTAATGCCCATCTTTGATGCCCATCTTTGATAATATATAATTAGATATGTGCTTTGCATTTTCGCCTAAAAGAAAAACAGGGCCCTTGTCTTTTATCCCATACGTTATAACATGCTCTTTTGTAGCATAAGCCATAAATGCAAGCCCTGCAATATCTTCTTCTCCTTTTATCAATAAAGCTCCGCCATTTAGCATTAAATGTTTGGCAATGCCCAAAAGCTCTTTATTAAATGTCCCAGCATTATTTTTTGCCTGCATTATATGCCTGAATGTTTGCTTTAACCTTGCTTTATCTTCTTCTCTTATTTCTTTTCTCAAATTCCTAAAATCGAATACAGCGACAAAGGGCTTAAACCCATAATCTAAACATGATAGCGTTACAACATCTCCTACGCATACTAAATTTCTATTATTGGCTTGAGCAAAATCAATAATATTGTTAATATCGCAAATACTTCCAAATGGACTTGCTAAAACTTTCCTGAGCTCTTCATTTATTTTTATTTCCATTTTATCATGCACTAAAAGCTAATAAAAGGAAGCTAATAAAAAGCTAATCCCTTGTAATATCGAAAATTGTTTTTATGCCAACAATCAATATTACTGGGGCTAGAAAGAGTATTAATGCTTTTAAAAATAGTAGTAATGGCTCGGTTATAAATGCTGGCATTATATCGCTTGTTAAATTGCTCTTTAAAAATTCACTTGCAATTATAACTGCTGTGACTGAAACAAGCAGTTTTACAACCTCTTCTGGTGTTATATTCAATAAGCCCACTATAAAACCAAACAATAATATTGAGATTAATATGATATTGTTTTGTAGGAATACATAAACAACACAAGCTATTATTCCAACAATAAAAGATGTCGTCCCTATAATATCAAAAATATTTGTTTTCTGCTCAGGCATTCAACCACCAAAAATCAAAGGGAATAAATATAGACTATTGAATCTCCTCTTAAAAACATCTTTTCAGCATTTATTTCCTGGCCGTTTTCAAGCTTCATATTAACTTTTAGCAATGATAGGTTTAAATGTATGTCATATGCAACAAGCTTTGCTTTTATTTCTCTATTCCCTTTTATGCCTATAACAACATCTTTGCCAACCATCTCATTTATATAATCAAAGGGTTTTGCCATTTTATCAACCTTCTTATTTAACTGCTTGATTGTTGATTACTTTGTTTAGCATCATTTAAAAAACCTTCCCTTTTTTGTATGTAAACTGGCTCGACTCTTTTTAATACTTCCTTGTCAGCATAAACATAAAATGTTACCCTTATTGCCCTCAAACCAGCCCTTTGTTCTATTTTCTTAATTATAGTTAACTCTGGGTCTTTTCCAATAGCTGATATTATAGCACTTTTTATCTCTGCTCTTGTTGGGGTTGCTTTATCAAAATGCAAATCAGCAATATATTCTTCCCTTCCTATTGCATTATTATCATTTTTTGTTATTATATTTATTTTCATCTTATCACTCTTTAAATACTCTTAAAACTGCTTTTCTGCCTAATGCTTCCATAACTTCTATCTCTTTGCCTTCTGCGACCTCATTTTTTAGCTCATCTGGAATTATCACATCAAATGTTTCATAATTATCTTTATCCATTACATTAGCGATATTGCCATTTATTGCTAAAACCTGTGCTGTTCTCTTTTTAACAACAGGCACTTCAACACTTGCATCAGTAGGCACTAAGAGTGTCTTTTTTTGATTATCAAATATGCCTATTGCAGTAACTCTCATTTTTGCTGAGCCATGCTTGCCTGGTTTTGACACTTCTATGCTTACAACTTTGCAAGGAATGTCATCAATAACTACAAACCTCCCGACTTTCAATTCTTTTGCTTCAACCTTTATTACTTCATCTGTCATAACAATCCCCTTGATTTTCTGCCTGCTTTTGTTAAGCCTCTGAATGCCCTGCCTGTTCTTTTTACTACATTTGAAGCATGCTTATCTTTAACATCTCTGGTAGCAAGCAAAACCTCATAAAATACATGCTGTCCATCTTCCCCAACATAATAACTTCCTAAAACTTCTGCATTTCTGTGCTTTCTAGCAACCCTTTGTTCAGCAATTGCCTGCTTATTCAATGAGGTTTGAATATATCTATAATTATGCCTAGCTTTTCTTCCTGCCTTTGGAGATGGTCTTTTTCTAAGCCCTTTTTTAACCATGCATCTAACAACAAAAAATCCTTTTTTCGCCTTATATCCAAGCGCTCTAGCCCTTTCAGGATTTAAAGGCTTATCTACTCTTACAATTGCGCCTTGCTTTCTCCATTCAGCAAGCCTGTTTTTGTAGTAATCAGGCCTTGTCTTAAATGTTTGTTGAAAATTCTTCATTATATGTCCCATATTACCGCCTCATGCTTCTTTATTTATGATCATAATTGCCTTTGCGATATCGCCTTTTGCTTTTTTTAATGCCTGTTCAGCTATTTCTTTGCTTACATTTGCCTGCTTTGACACAAAATCTACATCAGCAGCATTTATTTTATAAACTTCTTGCATTTCTTGCCTTTCTTCTCCAGCTTCATGTTTTTCCTTTTCTTCCTTTATTACCTTGCCTTCTACTATAAATGTTTTTTTGCCTGCCTGTTCCATTTCAATTACTGAAGGCGTTTCTATCTTTATTTCATGTTTTGTTGTTTTAATAATAACTTCAACTGCATCAATACTATCAACCTTTATACCGGCCTGCTTGAGCATTGCCATCATTTTTTCTCTACTCATACCAAACATGTTCTCATCTCTATAATCATGCTGCTATAATTTTTTGCTCGCTTTTCCTTACAATAACATGTGAAACTGGATTTATCTTATTAAGCTCTCTTCCTAAATCCTTTGCAAATGTATCTAATAATATACTCTTTATTAACTCTTCTCTTGTTTTACTGCTTGCTGCTTTTAAAACAAATGCCTTTGCTGCTTTTCTAAGATTTTTCTTTACTACTTCTGAAACTTTTCTCAATGTTATTATGACAATCTTAAGCCTTATTTTCTGCCCATCATTTGTATTGACATCAATGACTTCATGTATAACACTCCTATGTTTTCTTGCAAGGCTCCTTAAATATGATTGTGCAACTTCATGGCCTATGAATTCTGTTTTTACTGTTCCTTGGCCGAGTTCAATTACTCTTAACAAAACTGTTGTATAAAGGCTTAAAGGAGATGCCTTTATATCTTCAAGCTCGTTCAAAGCCACTTTTATTATTCTATTTATTACTGTATCCTTCCTTCCTATAAGCTCACCAACTTGTTTATTATTAAATAATGCTGGAGCAATGATAGCATATTCAGTTTTTTGTTTTCCTTTTTCTGCTTTTGCTGCTCTTGTTCTTCTTGCCATTTTATCACTCTTATTATGCTCTTATAAGTGCTGCTGCCTCTTCTGGGTCATATTTCCATGTAGCACTTATCTCGCCTTTTTTCTTATAATATGAAGCAAGCCTGTTTATTTTGCTCAAAATATGGTTATATTTAACCCTATTTGCAATGTCCTTCTTATTCTTTTTCAAATGCTCCCATAACCTGACAGCTTTTCTAATTAAGTTAAGCATGTCCTCAGGCATTTTTGTATATATTTTTTCCTGCTTGAGAAATTGTTTCATGCTAACTCCTGTAAGCCCTTTGAATGAAGGCACACCATACTGGTCTCTTAAAATTACTCCTATATTTGCAGTACTATTGCCCTGCCTAAAAAGTTTTTTTACAATGTCCTTTGCCTCTTCTGCATTTAACTGCGCAAATGCTGGACTGCTTTTCTTCCTGCCAGCAAATTTACTTGAACTTTTTCCTTTTTTCTTTGAATGCAATCTTGCCATTTAATCACCCAATTCAATCATATTTTCTTTATACCCCATCTTTATGAGCAATTCTTTTGCCTTTTTTTTATGCTCACCTTGCAACATTATCTTATCATCTTTTAAAGACCCACCGCAAGCAAGTTTTGATTTCAACTGCTTGAAAATTTCTTTTATCTGGCTCTTTTCTATGCCTTCAACAATTGTTATAAATTTCTTGAACTTTGCTTTTGCAGTATATATTTTTATTCTTTTAACCGCTCCTTCTCTTGTCAATGTATCACAAACGCAAAGTTCAAGTGGTAAATTACATGTAGGACATTTTTCTCCTATTATAATATCAACCTCCTCTTACTGCCATTATATATTTTAACTTGCATAACCTCCTTTTTCAAACTCTTTACCATGTATGAATGTTATTATTCTTGCTCGCATCCTTTTTAATTTCTTTATTTTCACTTCATCCTGGGCTGATAAAGCAAGCATCTCCTTCTCAATATTTTCAAGCTGCTTTTTCAGCTCATCAACAGGCATTGATTTCAATTCTTTTTTCTTCATTCTACCACCTAATTATTTTGCTCCTGCTGCTCTTGGCTTTGTTTTTCATTTTCTTGATCTGCATATATCTCTGGCTTAACAAGCCTTGCAATCTCCTTTCTGGCTATTCTTACTGTTATGCCAATAATACCAGATTTCGTCAATGCTCCATACTTATAAACACCAACATATCTTGATACATCCCCCGCTTTTGGTACAAATCCAGCACTCACTTTTATACTTTTTGCCTTGCTTCCCTTTGCACCAAGCTTTCCACCAGCAATTATTTCAACCCCCAAAGCTCCAGCGTTCATTACAGAACGCATAAGCTTATTAAGAACTGCCTTTACTTTTTCTCCTCTTTCTATTGCATTTGCTGCTCTTTTTGCAACAATCCTTGGCTCAAGCCATGGCTCTTTGACATCTATTACTGTTATATTAGGATTGTCTATGCCAAAATCATTTTTTATTTTTTCAACAATGCTCTGTATTTTCCTGCTTTTTTTATTCATCAATCTCTTTGGATCAAGCATCTCTATATATATTCTTGTCTCTACCGGGCTCTTTTGTATTATAACATTAGCAACAAGCACATTATCAAGCTCTTTTTCAAGAAATTCTGCAATCATGGATTTTTTTATTGCATCTGATATAAATTTATTTTTTATACTTGTCATAACCATATTATCACCACATACTATTTATCAATATCTTCATGCCCTTCGCCTTTTTCTTTTTCTCTGCTCTTTTTTTCTCTTGCTTTTCCTTTTTTGTCTTTGCTTTCTTTTTGTTTGCTTTCTTTTTGTTTTTCTTTTTCTTTGCTTTCTGCTTTTATACTTTCCTGACTTTGACTTGTTTCTCTTCCTTCTGTCTGCTTTGGCTCTTGCTTCTCCTTTAATTCCTGCTTCTTCTCCTTTAATTCCTGCTTCGGTTTTACTGGCTTTGCTCCTTTTTGCATTACAACAATTTCAAGCCTTGCTAATTCATAAGACCTTGGCATCCTCCTTCCCTTTGGTTGCATTCTTCTATATGCCGCTTTTTTATTAGCGCATGCATGAGCAATAAAAAGCATTTCTTCATTTGCTCCTTTTCTAACTGCATTTGCAATAGCATCTTTTAATAAAGACAAAACATATTTTACTGCTTTTACTGGATATCTGCCTTTTCTGCCGTTCAATTCTTTTCTATGAGCAAGCTTTTTATTATGGGTTTTATAAAAAATAGGGGTTTTTCCTTCTTTCCCAAGAGAAGCTTTTTCAAGAAAAACAATGGCTTTTTGAACATTCATATTTCTTATATTATTACAAACTTGACAAAGATCCTTGAATGAAGCATTAATTGCCTCATTCCTTGCTTTTCCTACAATATTATTTTCTTCATCAAATTTCATTGTATACATGTTATCACTTTGCTGCTACAAACTTGCTTCCTCTTGTTGCCCCTATTCCAGGGCTTGAATGGCTCTCGAATTTCACAGTATATGAATATTCTCCCAATCTATGGCCAAGCTTATCTATTGTTATATCAACTGGCTTCCATTCTTTGCCATTATAAACAAGGAATCTCAGCCCAAGCCATTCTGGAATAATAACAGCTTCTCTGCAATGCGTCTTTATAGGTTTTTTTTGCAAATCTTCTTTTTTTGCAAGTTTTTTCCTAACTTTTTTAACTAAGTTTGCATACTCAATATTTCTTCCATCAAGCATTGACATTATTGCCCTTCTGCTTCTTGCTTTTACAAGTTTTGCAAATTCTTCAATAGGCATTGCCTTTAATTCTTGCTCATTTTTTCCTCTATAAACATCCTTTGCTATTTCTACCATTTTGCCACCTCGTCATTGATTTTGCTGCTTTGATGCGGCTGTCTTTCTAGATTTTCTGCCGGTCATTTTTGCTCTAAGATGGCCAACTTTTTGTCCAGGAACTGCATGCTTTCCAACAGTTGTAGGCTTACCGCCATGATGCTCTTTTCCTCCAAATGGATGGTCATAAGCAGACATTTTAACGCCCCTTACCCTTGGCCATATTGCATTTGCTGCTTTTCTATATTTATAAAATGCATTTCCTGCTTTTAATAATGGCTTCTCTTTTATTCCCCCGCCAGCAGCAACGCCAACCTGGGCAAGGCATTCTGGATTAAGATTAATGATTTTGTTGCTCGGCAGTTTTATTTGCACATAATCCGCGCTTTTCATCAATATCTGTGCAAAACTGCCTGCTGCTTTTGCTATTTTCCCACCATCGCCTGGTTGCTTCTCTATATTATAAATGTAAAATCCTTCTGGTATTGATTTCAAAGGCAAGACATTCCCAAGCTTTATGCTTGCTTGCTCTCCTATCTCTATATTGCTTCCTGATACAATGCCCTCTGATGCAATTAAATAACCTTCATTCCCATCATTAAACTTTACTTTTGCTAATATTGTATTTCTTTCTGGTGCATCTACAAAATCTTTTATAGTACATGTTAATAATGGCTTTTCTTTTCTGACTGCTTTTGGATAAAAATCATTATAGCTGACTTTAGCTTTAAACCTATGGCTCTTCGCCCTATATCTTGGCGTGCCTTTTCCTCTTACTTGCTGTTTTAATCTTTTTCCCATACTATCACGCTATATTTAATTGTGTGGCAAGCTCCTCAATATTAACTTCTGGAGCAAATTTAACATAAGCAATTTTTTTACCTTTCCTGACATGAGTATTAATTTTTTCTACTTTAACTTTAAAAATCCTTTCTATTTCTTTCTTTATTTCCTGTGCATTTGCATTTATATTCACAAAAAATGCGAGCTTCCTTTCTTTTAAAGAAAGTTTTATAATTTTTTCTGTTCTTACTGGGGCTATTATTATTCCTGCCATTTTCTCATCTCCTCTATTGCTTTTTCTGTATATATTGCAACCCTTCCTGCATGAGTGCCTGGAGCAAGATGCTTGACTTTAAGCTCATCAATATTTACAGCATCAACGCCTTTAATATTTTCTATAGCTTTTGCAAACTTCAATTCATCTTTTGCACAAACCAGTAATGCTGATTTAGGATATTTTTTATTTCTCCCTCTTTTTTTAGCTGCTCTCTCAAGTTCTTTTGGCATTATTTTACTTAAAAATTCCACAAATGTTTTTGTCTTTATCGTTGCTTTGTCCAAATTATTAAATGATATAATAATGGGCAAATCAACATCAACCTTATGGCCCCTTGTAATAACAATTTCCCTATTAGCTGTTGCTGCAATAGCACTTCTCAATGCAAGCATATATTCTTTTTTATTCATTTTTTCTTCTATTTTTTTCTCAGGTTTTGGCGGATGTGCTCTTCTTCCCTTAACAGAGCTAGGAATGATCCTTACCCTGCCTGGAATGCCACCCCCATAAAATTCTCTTGGCCTCATTGCTTGCCCTCTATTCTTCAATGATTTATAAGCTTCTTTTCTTCCAACATAAGTTGCTGAAGTTTCCAGGCCAGCCCATCTATAAGCTCCTTTTGGCTGTCTTTCTTTGCTTTCCTCTGATATGACTGCTCTTGCAATAACCTCCTTTCTGTATGGAGTTGCAAAAATGCTTGGCAGATCAATTTCCTTGACAGCATTGCCTTCAATATCATAAACTTTTGCTTTCATATTATCATCTCATTATCATTTCATATTGTAAAGCTTGCATCTTTTATTTCCTTTAATGTTTGTTTTCTTATTGATAATCTAAATCTCAAAAGCCTCTTAACAGGGCCAGGCAAGCTACCTTTAATTATTATAGCATCATTTTTTAAAACTCCATAATTTTGGAACCCGCCTTTTGGATTTATCTCTATTGCTTTTTCTTTTGGCAAAACTGCCATTACTAACTTATTTAACTCGACCCTTTTATGATAACCAGTCTGCCCTGCATGAGGGACAGTATAAAATGTATAAGGCGGTTTAAACTGCCCCAATGTACCGACATGCCTTATTTTACCTGTTGCTTTTCTCCTCTGCTTGGCTATGCCAAATCTTCTAACTGGTCCTTGCCAACCTTTGCCTTTTGTTACTGCTGATACATCAACAAACATACCAGCTTTTAAAACATCTCCTGCTCTTATTTGCTTTCCTAAAAGGCTCAAGCCATAATCAACAGCTTCATTTAAATCATTTCCACCTATCCCTAGCTCAAGTTTCTCTATGTGCTTTTTCCCTATGCCAGTTAATGAAGGCATAGAAAAGCATAAAAGCCTTGCATTCTCATACTTGTCCTTTATTTCATTAATTTTGCTCGCTGTTGCTTTAACATTCTTTATATTCATTAATTTTAATACATCTTTATTATCTGTTAATATGTCCTTGCAGTATGAATCTTTTATTAATCTTACTCCATATGCATATAATGGAGGTGCTTCAACAACAGTTGCTCCTCCAGCATATTCTATAAGCCCTTTCTTACCTTCTGCCTGCTCTAGCCATGTTGCTGTAAGCATACCAGCTTTATATCCAGCAAAACCCAGAATAGCTTTTTCTTTAACTACTGGCCATGCATTAAATCCAGCATTCTCATTATCAGCTCTCTTTCTAGGCCTAAAAGCCATTGATCCTCTTCTTGGTTTTCTTATATCTGTCATAAAACCACCGGTTGCCCTCTTTTGTTGAGGGTCCGCTATTATATTAAAATCTAAATATAGTTTAAGATAATAAATTTGCCTATCATTTTTTAAATATATGCTCTTTTTTCTTGCTTTTTTCTTTTTTCATTCTTTTTATTCTTTTTTTATCCATTTTTTATATTTTTTTATCCATTTTTTATTGCTCTGATTATATCATCTTTATTATATTATCATGCTTATTATATCATGCTTATTGTTCTCGTTATTCATTCAGCTTTATTATTTCATTCAGCCTTATTATTCATATCCTTATGCTCTCATCATCTTTCTATAATCCTGCTTCTAACATTCTCTCTACAACATTCTGCTCTCTAACATTATGCTCATATCATTCTCCTATTTTATCCTTTTTCTTTTTATATTATCTGTTTTTTGCCTTGTTCATTCTTCCTTTTCTTCCTTTTTGCTAATTTTCGGCATAAAATAAAATAAGTTTTCTGGCTTTCTGGAACGGAAGAATAAAGTGCTTCTCAGCATCCAGCCTATGAATCCTGACGGGTGCCTTTTGTCCTCAATATTAAAATGCTTAAACATATTTTTAAACATGTTGAGGTTTTTTTGATTGCTCTCATTTACCATATTCACAATGTTTTCTGTTACTATTATATTCCCTTTTTCTGCAAGCCTTTGTATCTTCATGCTAACATTTATAGGCTTGCCTATTATATCATAATGTATTTTACTATAAGGTGAACCTATTTTAACAGCTATTGCATAACCAGAATCACAAGCTATGCCATAATCAACTTTTTGCATGCCTAAATCATGCATTACATCGCTTATTTCATGCATTGCTCTTGATATTGCATAAGAGCATAGAAGTGTTCTCTTTATACTATCCTCTATTTTTTGGCAAGGAAAAAATGATATTACGCCATCTCCAAGAAATTTTAATACATGCCCCCCAGCTATCTCTGTTAAACTGCCGGTTATATTAGAAAAAATTGATATTATGGCCGCAATGTCTTTAGCATTTTTCTCGTAACTTAGCTGTGTGAATCCTCTCAAATCTGTGGCAAGGAATGCGCAATAAAAAGGCCTTGATTTATGCGCATTCCAATAATCATGTAAAAAATTTTGTGCAGGGTCATTTGGCGGGCTGTTTATTTCTTTTTTTATCTTTGCTATCTTTGCTATCTGAATACCAACTTTTTCAGCTTTTTCTAATGTATCTACCTCTGTTTCTCTCTCTTTAAAAAACGGCTGGGCTTTTATATCCTCATTGGCCATGCCAATATTTATAGTTTAAGATTTAAAAATGTGATATTTTAACAGCAATAAATTTAATGACATAAAATTTAATGACATAATATTGGCAATATGACAATAATCTATAATATTTTACTATAATGTTTGCAATAACATAATAACATTTTGCAATGATATTGTTGTTAACTTATTTGAATGATCCACAACTTCACAACAAATCAGAAGTTAAGGATGGGACTGACGAAGAATTAAAAGAAAACTTAAAGATTTAAGTATGTTCTTCTTTATACCTATGCTAAAAGATTTATGAATAAAAGGAAATGAGAACGCTGCTTCTTAATTATTTCTTTAGTAACAGCGTGGCTGATATAGTTGATAAACAGAATATTTACATAAAAATCGTAAGAAAACACTCACTGATCATTCACTGATTTTTCATAATAGTGGATATGTTTACATCAGGCAATGAAGGGTAAATGAAGAAAGAGTGATGCTATGATGCTAATTGAAACGTTTTAGAGCAAGCTCAAATGCTTCTGGGTTTTTGTATCTTTCTGTTATTTCTTCCCTCGCTTCCTTTTCTGTTTTTATTCCTAACTTAACAGCAACAATAAGCCAGTTTGCTGGTGTGTTTGGACTTGTTATCTCAATAATTCTATGTACTAATTCTCTAAGTTTATCCACCATAAAAAGGTTTACAAATAAGTGCGCTCTTGAGCCTAGAGACATAAAATCGCAAGGGTCTGGTTCAACTGAATTAACAAAGGCCAGCAGGTCCAGAAGTTTTTTTCGGTCTTCAAAAAGAGAACAATAGAAGTGGATGAACTGGTTTATGGAGACAACTGTAATGCCTCTTTCTAAGTCATATGCATTATAATTGCCTAGGTTTTCAACTTCTAATGGGTAATCATAGGTCTCGCCATTCTTTTTATTATGCACGTGTACATGTTTAAAGTAATCAAGAGAAAGAGCGCTTTCTAGCAATCGTTCTTCTATTTCCCAAGATCTAAAAATTCCATGGAATGTATCTACATCAATATAAACAAGTTCAGGATTATTTTTTAAGAACGCGGAGGTATAAGTTTTTTCTAAACCACTTGAAAGAACTGCTTTACTTGGTTCTAATAAACATGGACTTGTTTCATCTATTATTATTTTCTCTCCTTTTCTTAATTGTTCAAGAGCCCAAATGACTTTATTGAATCTTCTGGTTGAACTTATTAACCTTATTTCAAGATCAGAAAACGGGTCTTTTTCGTAGCTGTAAACCACAGGGATGGTTAAACTTCTACCGATACAATTTAAATCGCCTTTAATATTCTCTATTCCACTCAGACCAGAGAAAAAGTATGGGAAAGCTGGGAGACCTTCTGTAAACGGAGCAAAAACAAAATCTATTGAGGAAGTTATAGAGTTTATTGCAGCTACAAAGTCTTCAGAATAATCCTCAACGAATAGAGCTTGCCTTACTGAAGTGCCAGAGAACTTGCCTAACTTTTGATAAAGGTCATTGAAAAAATCCATTCTCTTCGCATTCTCAACATAATTTTTTGGGCTATATTCTTCACAAATCATGAGTTTTGAGAAAGCCTTCTCAGGATTTTCTGGTAAAGAATTCTTCACCTTTTCTCTTAGAGTCTGAAGATACTTTAAACGCCTTTCTATTATAATGTCCGCAAACATATATATCATTGTTTTAACTTTTCTCTTACTCTCTCAACAATATCTGATTTAACTTCGCCGCCAGACCTAGCCATAATAGCCGGAATAGCAGCTCTTGTCGCTGCCTCTCTGAATCTTAAGTCGCTTGCCTCCCTAAATATGTCAATTATTTCCAAAGGACTTAAATTAAGACCTTTTTCCTTAAAGAAAGGTTCTAACAAATCGACGAGTTCTCTTGATTTCATAGTTAAAAGACTATCTGGCTCAATGTTTTTTGAAGATAAAAATTTTGTTAAGCCATTTACCAATTCATCTGCTTTTTCGCCAAACCTTCCTTTAAAAACTTCTTCAATACATTTTATTGCCATATTTACCACAATATAATTATATGGGGGTAAAGTTTTTAAATATTATCGTTTTTGGCTGTTTTCAGATATTGCCGCGGGTGGGATTCGAACCCACGACCTCCAGATAGCCCAAAGCCAAATTATAAATTTATAAATTAAATTCAAACATCATTGCATAAGCTCAGCACTCATAGATATATGCTTCCATGAGTCTGGCGTTCTACCAACTAAACTACCGCGGCATTATTTTTTATTAATGCAAATGATTTAAATAATTTTACACAAATCTAATCATGGTAGAAAAAACACACGAAGCAATAAATATGCCTTGGGAAGATGAAAGGGCAAGAGTTTTTGTTAGCGACATAGGCATAATTTCTAGCAATGGTAAATATGGATATAACCTCATGTCTTGCGAATGGACACATCAAATATCTTATAACCCAGCCAGAATTAGCATATCTGTAAATAAAGAAAGTGCGACACTTGAAAATATCATGGAGAGAAAATATTTTGGAGTAAATATACTAGAAGAAAAACAAGCATTGGTATCAAGCATATGTGGAAACATATCAGGAAAAGATGTTGATAAAATCTCTGTAATAAAAGCACTTGGCTATGAATTTGAAAAGGCAAAATATATAGATGTATTATTATTAAGAGATGCTTTATTTAATGCTGAATGCAAAGTCATAAATATCTTAGATATTGGTGACCATGTGCTTTTTATAGGAGATATTATTGAAGCAAAAAGAAGGAATGGGGCTCCATTAATATATCATGCTGCATCTTATTGGAAAATTGGCGAAAAATTGAGCAGGCCATCAAAGGAGGAGGTTGATAAAATTAATGCAATCATAGAGAAGTTCAAGAAAAATTAAAAATGGCGATAAAATGGAAAATGAGAATAAAATAATTGGAAATAAAGTGAAGATAGGTATTGAAATACACCAAAGGCTTGATGTAGGGAAGCTTTTTTGCCAATGCAAATCAAAACAAGAAAGCAATCTGGATTTGAATTTTATAGTTAGAGAATTAAGGCCAATAACATCAGAAACAGGGGAAATTGACATAGCAGCATTGATGCAAGCTGATAAAGGAAATGTATTTAGCTACTTTGGTAATAATGCTGCCTGTCTTGTTGAATATGATGAAGAGCCACCACATTTAGTAAATGAAATGGCATTGCTCTGTGCAATAAATGTTGCAATGCAGATGAACATGAAACTGCCTGATGCAATAATTTTTATGAGAAAAATTATAATAGATGGCAGCAACACAACAGGTTTTCAAAGAACTGCTCTTATAGGCATTGATGGAGAAATAAATATGCAAACATACAGTATTGGAATACAAACTCTAAGCTTGGAAGAAGAGAGTGCCGGCATTATTAGCAATAATGTATACAGACTTGACAGGCTTGGAATTCCGCTACTTGAAATAAGCACAAGGCCAGATATAAAAGATGGAAAGCAGGCAAGAGAAGTTGCAGAAACAATAGGCTTAATGTTAAGAACAATTCCTTATACAGCGAGAGGCATAGGCACAATAAGGCAGGATTTAAATGTGAGCATTGAGAATGGCGCAAGAGTCGAGCTAAAAGGGGCTCAAGAGCTATATATGATAGATAAATGGATAAATCACGAGATAAAAAGACAAAGTGATTTATTAAAAGTCATTGAAGAACTAAAAAGAAGGGGCATTGATAATGAGAAAGTTAAAAAACAGGCATTGGTCGATATAACTGACTTATTTTTATCTCATGAGAAAGAACTTGCTGGTTTCATAAGAAATGCATTGGCAAACAATGAAAAAGTTTTTGCAATAAAATTAATGAAGCATAAAGGCATATTGGCAATGCAAGCAGGGAATAGAAGGTATGGCTCTGAGCTGGCTGATTATGCAAAAGCAGCTGGCATTGGAGGCATAATACACAATGATGAAATGCTTGATAAATATGGCATAAATGAAGCATTGAAAAGAGAAATAAAAAAAGCTCTTAATATGAGTGAAGATGATATTTTTGTAATTATGGTTGGTAAAGAAGAAAAAATTAATAGAGCAAGTATATTTCTTAAAAATAGGGCTAGCATGCTCTTTATTCCTGAAGAAACAAGAAAAGTACAGGAAGATGGAAGCTCTATATTCATGAGACCTCTGCCTGGAAAAGCAAGAATGTATCCAGAAACTGATGTGCCATATATATTTTTAAATGATGAGCTGAAGTCAAAGGCCAAAAGTATTGCACAACCATTCCATGAAAAAATCAAAAAACTTGAAAAAATGCTTAATAAAGAGATGGCATATAAAATATTAAAAGGTAGACATCTGTATTTATTTGAGGATTTAAGTAAATCAATAGACCCTTTAATTGTTGCTATAACATTGGAAGATACAATAACAAAAATTAGAAGAGAACATGGTATAGAACCAAAGGAACATTCAATAAGAAGGGCTTTGGAACTTTATAAGAATGGGAAAATAACGAAAAAAGCAATAGAAACGGCAATAATAATGCTTGAAAAAGGAAAAGATGAAGATGAAATAATGAAAAGCATAGGAAAGATAAGTGGTAAAGATTTAAAGGCATTATTTGATAAGATAAAGGACAAAAAACAAATAATAAAATCATACGGCATAAGGGTCGATTATGAAGAATTAGAAAGTATTTATTAGAGTAAGATGCTTTACTCATCCTTTACTCCTAAGTCCATTTAACTTATATATATTTAACTCACACCTATTTCATTTAACTTACACCTATTCTTACACCTATTTAATTAATAACCAAAATATTTCTTTATTGCTGCTGTAATAAGCTGCATACATCGTAGCAGTCCAGCCATAATTATCCTCTTGATTTACAGCTGCTCCTCCTTTTCTTAATAGTTTAACTATTTCTGTATTGCCATGTTTAGCAGCATACATTAAAGCAGTTCTGCCATCTTTATCTTGAACATTTACATCAACCTCTGCTTTTATTAATAATTCAACTATATCAGTATTGTTATTTTCAGTAGCCCATATTAAAGCAGTATTGCCATCTTTATCTTTAGCATTTACATCTGCCCCATTTAAAAACGCTTTAACAACTCCAATAATATCACCATTTTTTGAACTGTTTATTAGCTTTGCATTTTCTCTCATTTGCTCATATTCATTTTCCATTAATTCTTCCGCTTTTTCTTTATTTATTCCCTTCAAAGCAATGCCAACCTTCCTGCTTTTATCACTTATTATCATTTCCGCTATTTTTTCATATTCACCCTTATCAGCTAAGCTAAGGATTTCCTTCTTTTTTTCTTCTATTGTATTTTTTATCGTATTTTTTTCCTTTTCTACTAATGGCTGCTTATTATGAAATGCATTACCAGATTCAGTAAATCCACTGTCCGTCTTTTGATTTACTATTCTACCTACATTTTTTTTAATCTCCCGCTCCATAATCTCATCCCCATATTCATTTTTAAAGACATGTTAGAAATTATTTAAAGGGCTTTAAAAATATATATGTTAGAAAAATGTTAAAAAAAGTGTCTCATTTTATTATTTTAACATCTTTTACATTTCTTAATTCTTAATTCTTAATTCAGGCCATTTCCTGCTATTTTTATGCTTTCTTATAATGCCTTATGTGCCTTACTTTTTTAATATGCTTTTATTTTTAATATGCTTTTACATCATTAAGAGATAGCATAACAGCTTTTGAAAAACCTTGAACTTTTGATACGCCAATAATAGAATCTGCTTTGCTTATGACTGGGTCTCTATGGCTTATTATTATAAACTGTGTTCTTTTGCTCAATGTCTTTAAAAATTCAATCATTCTCTCGCAATTAACTTTATCAAGGGCAGCATCAGCTTCATCAAATATATAGAAACCAGATTGCTTTATACTATTTATTGAGTATAAAAAGAACAGAGATACTAATGTTTTCTCGCCTCCAGCTAAAGAATCAATATAAATTGGCTTTCCATCTTGATATATAATTATGTGTAATTCTGCATTATCAGGATCATCACCTTTTAATATAAGCTCACCAGATTCAAAACCTTTAATATACTTTATCATTTCTTTGAATTTCTCATTTAATACATTAAACGCCTGCATAAATGCTTGCTTCTTCTTTTTATCTATCTCACTTATCATGTTAATTACTGCATTTTTTTCTTCTTTTAGTTTATCTACCCTTTCTTTTATTTCATTCACACCTTTTTCCATCTGCTCATAAAGCGATTTTGCTGAAAAGTTTATATCCCCTAGCTTTGATATGCTATTTTCTATTTCATTTAGCCTTTGCTCCAAATATGAAATTGACTTATCAGAAATGAAAGTGAAAGCCCCCATTTTTGCCAATTCTTGATTTATGATATTAAGCCTTTCTTTTGTTGATGCTCTAGCTATTTCTATACTATTTATAGATTTTTCTATACTGTTAAGCTTTTTTTCCAGCTCAGATTTTTGTTTTGCGTATTCCTGCTGTTTTGCATCAAGCTCTTTTAACTGTTCTATGAATGATTCAAACTCTTTGTATTTTCTCGAAACTTCATCTTCCAATGATGTTATTGATGCCTCTGCCAAAAGTTTTGCATCATTTACCCTTCTCAATTCTTTTTCTATGTCATTAAGGCTATTGATCAAGGCCTGCTTTTTTTCATTAAGCCTGGCAAGGTTTATTTCTAAATTGGCCTTTTCTTCTATCTGCATTTTTATCTTCATCTTAAGCTCTGCCTTTCTTTCTATTTCTTGTTTAAACATCTCTTCAGCTTTTTTCTTCTCCTCTTTTAACTTTTCCAACATGCTATGTGCATTGTTAATGAATTCCTTGCTCTTTTCTATTTCTTCATTTTTGTTTTTCAACCATTCTTCTATCGCCTTTATTTCAGCAATTATCTCATTTTGCCTTTTTATCTGTTCCTCTCTTAATTTTATTTCTTCTTCCTTTGCTTGTGCCTTTGCTTTTTGAAACCTCAACTCATTTATTGTTTCTCTAATGCTGTTGAGCGTATTAAGCAAAGATGCTTTCTCTTCTTTTAATGCCTCAATTTTTTTACTTATCTCCTCCACATATTTAGAAGAAGCTAAGCTTGACTTGCTTGCCCCTCCTGTTATAGCGCCAGATTTTTCAAAAAGCTCTCCAGATAATGTAACAACTCTGTCATATTTTTTTGCAAGTTCCTTTGCTTCATTAAAGCTCTCTGCTAATATTGTAGTGCCAAATGTATATATTATTGCTTGCTCATATGCTGGGCTGTATTCAATAAAGTTTATTATTGCTTTTGGATTTTCTTTATCTTTTTTTATATTCATCTCTTTTATTGGCAAAAATGTTACTCTGCCAAGCTGATTTTTCTTGAGCATTTCTATTATTTCTTTTGCAACGCTTGAATCTGAAACAACAATATAAGAAAGCCTATTTCCTCCTGCCGCATCAACAGCACTTGTTAAATGCTCTGGGAAATCGATTAAGTCTATGACTCTTCCAAAAATACCATTTATTTTATTGGTCTTTCTTAATTCTTCTATAAAAAGATAAGCATTGCTTTGTGATAAAGATGCGCTTGCTTTTACTAATGCATATTTTTCTCTCAATGATATTAATTCATTGTCTATTGCTATAAGCCTTGCATTTATTTCTTTTTCTTTGTTTATTGCCTCATTTAGTTTCTTGCTTATGCCTTCTATATTTATTTCTTGCCCTTCTATTTTATCTATCTTTATTGTTTTCAATGTTTCTAATCTTTCTTTCTTTATTGATACGTCATTTAAAAAAGCCCTTTTTTCTTCAATTGCTTGATTCAGCTCATCTATTTTTTGATCTATGCTCGCAATAATAGATATTTCCTCCTGCTCTTTTTCTGAAATTTTTATATTGCTTAATTCAACAAGCTTGTCTGCATTTACGCTTATTTCTTGCTCAATGCTTGTCAAGGCATTATTTAGCTCTTCCTTTTTTTCCTCTAAATGTGATATATTAGCTTCAATTATCTTTATTTCTGCTTTCTTTTTTTCTAATTCTTTGAACAGCTCATCTCTCTCTCTTAATCTTATAAGTTCCTTATCAATGCTTTCTCTTTGCTTGTCTATTTCATTTATTTTTTCCAGCACATAATTTAAGTTCTTTTCTATTTCTGCCTTTTCTTTTTCTTTCTCATCTATTTCTTTTTCCTGCATTTTTAATGTCGCGCTTATTGAATCATGCTGCATCTTTATAATTGTGCCTTTTATATCATTCCTCTCTTTTAATAAGCTTTCATATTCACTCATCTTTTTAATATCTTGCTCTAATTGATTAAGCATATTTAACTTCTCGCCCAATATTAGATTTATTTCCCTTATCTTACCATTAACGATTTCAAGCTCTTTCATTGCTTCTGCCCTTTTTATTGTGTAAACAGCAGTTTCTGCAAGCTCTTCTAAATATTGCTTTCTCTCTTTTGGCTTCATTTTTACTATTTTCTGTATTTCTCCTTGAGGGATTATTGCATTTCTTATATTCCCTATGCCATTCAAAACAAGGAAGTGCTTTAGCTCCTTTATTTTTATTTTTTTACCATTTAGCATTATTCTTGTTTTTCCATCCCTCCTTATCTGCCTTGTTATTACATATTCTTCTTTTCCATTTGTTGGACATAGCATTAATGAAACAGATGCAACTTTTGAATTCTTATTTACAAGGTTTTCAAGCTTCTCTGCTCTAAGCTTTGATAATGATGTTTCTCCCAAAGCAAACATCACTGCATCTATTATATTGCTTTTTCCAGAGCCATTTGGCCCCATTATTGCAGTTATGCCTTCAGATAATTGTATATTTGCTTTTTTGAATGATTTAAAATTTGATATAGATATTTCTTTTATTCTCATTTTAAGAACTCCATATAAATAATGGCTCCTGCCCTTTTTTATCAAGCCTGCAAAAACAAACTCTTTCAAATTGTATAATGCTGCCTTCATCAAGTTCATTTATATTCTTTTCTGCTATGCCTTTATGCATTATTAAACTATTATCATTGAACTCCCCATTATCATGCAAGGGTTGCTTTGGTTCGATGATTGTTGCATTTACAAAGAAATCCTTTGCTATCCATTGTATTTTTGGCAATCCTTTTGGCTCGCCTTTTTCTAGCAATAGTTTTTTATTTTTCTTATCAACAACTGCATTTGAAAATTCCTTTAATCTTATTATTTCTCCATCAACAAATGAATCCCAATCAGCCCTTTGAACATATATAATGTTGTTAACCATAACAATCCTATGCTCCTGCTTGTTTGGATTTTTTCTTATTAAAATACTTTCCGGGATATCAAAATCTGATTCAATGCTAACCTCAATTGGTTGTTCAACAAAGAAATATCTATTAGCTATTTTATCCAATATCGCTCTGTTTTTCTGCATTAATATTGATATATCAGCTGGATTTTCTTGCTTTCCTAAACCAAATGATAAGGAGAACTCTTTTATTGCTTCTGGCATTACCCCTCTTCTTTTCAATGCCTTTAATGTTAAAAGCCTTGGGTCATCCCATGATGCTATCTTGCCCTGTTCTATTAATGCCCTTATCTCCCTTTTGCTTATAGGATAGCCAGGAACAAACAAGCGTGAAATGTGTATAAGCTCAATGTCTTTTTCTGGAAACATATCTTTTAATAGTGCATAATAAAGCTCGCCAAAAAGCTCGTATTCTTTGCTTCTTATTGCATGTGTTATGCCTTGCATTGCATCCATATAAACAGAAGCAAAATGATAAGTTGGCCATAGCTTATATTTATTGCCGTGCCTAAAATGATATGCATCCATTATTCTTGCTATTGCTGGATCCCTTAATGCTGTATTATTACTTTTTATATCTCCTTTATATAATAATACTGCCTTTCCTTTCTTTACTTTGCCTTTTATCATATCGTTAAAAATTTCTAAATTCTCATTCACTTCCCTGTTTCTATGTGGGCATTCCATCTTTTTTGCTCTGTAATTTGCTATTTCCTCATCTTCGCATTCACAGATAAATGCCTTGGCATTTATTATTAGCTCTTCAATCTTTTTATACATACCTTGAATAAAATCTGAACTAAATGATATGCTCTCTGGTTTTATGCCAAGCCAATTTAGATCATCCATTATTGCATTAACATATTCCTCCTTCGATTTTTCTGGGTTTGTATCATCAAACCTTAAAATCATCCTCCCCTTGTTTTCTTCTGCAATTGCATAGCTCAAAAATGCTGCCTTTGCATGCCCTATGTGTAAAAATCCTGATGGCTCTGGGGAGAATCTCGTTATAATATCTCTCCCAACATCTCTTATGATATATTTTTTCTTCTCTTGCTTTTGTATTTTTGAATGCTCTTTTATTTTCTCAGCATTCAATGCTATTTCCTCAATTGGCATTTTATTTACTTCTTCAACAATGGCCTTTATCTCATTCACAATTGCTTTTATTTCATCTTTCATATCAGGAAATTTGCCAAACAATTTTGGTAGCACAAAATCTATGCTTGTTTTGCCATATTTTGCAGCATTTATCATTGCAATATTTCTTGCTTCTTCTATTAGCTTTTCTTTTGCATGCATAAAAAATCACCAAGCTCTATTTTTCATTCTCATCTGATTGCCATAATTGCATTAAAAATTGCTCGACCTTCTTTCTTTTTTCATCAAACTCTGATATCTGCGCTTTTGCCTCTTCAACCTTCTTTCCTCTTTCCTCTTTTCTTAAATCAAGCAACTGCATTTGTTTCAATAGCAAATTTATATTCTTCTCAAGTTTTTCATATGCTTGTTTCAGCTCGGCCAGTTTGTTATAAAATTCATTAAGCTTGTCAAAAGAATATGATATCTCTTCTGCTTTTTTAACGATTGCTATAACATCATTTGATAACAACCTTTTCCTTGCTTCTTCCATTCTTTTCTCTTGCTGCTCACTTATGCTATTAAGCTTTGCTTTTAATTGTTCAGCATTTTGATTAATATCTGATATCTGCTTCAAATATAAATTTAAAGAAGAAACAAGTCTATCTTTTATTGTTGTATAAGTGCTGTATGTCTTTATTTCTTCATCAAGAGCAGAAAAAAGATCGCCAACTTCTTTTATTACTGCTTTTTTCTGCTCATTTATTTTTTCACTCATATTAGCTAATTCTTTAATTATTCTGTCAATATCTCTCATTTGTTTTATTGCCACTTCAAGCTGTTCTATGTCTTGCGCTTTTTTATGCAACCCCTCTATTTCATGCTTTATGCTCTCGGCATCAAACTTAAATTCAGACATTGCAGATTTCATTGTTTCTATTGCAAAGCGTATTTCCTCTAAATCTTTCAGCAATTTTTCCTTCCTATTTATAACTTCTTTTATCTCATCACTTGTCTTAACATTATTTGCATCGACTTTGAGCTTTTCTATCTCTTTCTTTTTCTCTTCTAACTCTTGCTCTAATGTAGCTTTTAATTTTGCAAACTCTCCAATTTGCTGAAATGCTGGCGTTTTTAATTTTTCTAAAGCATTGTTTATTTCTTCTTTAAGTTGTTCAAACTCATTTAGCTTTGCTGATAAAAGTTCTGCATTTGACAACTGCTTTTCTGCTTGTTTTATCGCATCTAGCATGTTTGACATATTGCCAATTAAGTTATCAAGTTCTCCTTTAGCTTTTTTAACTTGTTCTATTTTTTGGTCTATTTTTGATGCTTTTATGCTGTCTTGGAATGTATTTATTTCTCCAGCAACAACTTTTATATCATCGCTAATAAGGCTGAGCTTCAAACCAAGCTCTTCTACTGATTTCTTTATTTCAATATATTCTTTCTGCTCTTCTGCTGATTTCTTTATCTCATCTGCTGCTTGTTTTAATTTCATCACATCTTCTGCAAGCATCTTTATTTTTTCCCCTGTTTTAACATACAGCTCTTCAAGCTTGCCTTTTTCTTCTTCTAATTTATCAAATATCGGCTTCGTTTCTTCTATAACCGTTGTTTTAGTTCTCTCTACTTCTTTTGACAAAGCTTCTATTTCTTCAGGTTTTGCTTTTTTCCATTTAACAGTAATTTTATATACTCCATACTTTACTTCTATAATGCCCTCTTGCTCCAATATTGTTGCCCATTCTTCAAGCTGTTTTATTGGTATATTGAGCTTTTGTGAAGCATAATTAAGGTCAAGCTCTCCTTGTTCCATGACAAGCTTGATAAAAGCATCTATTGGGGTAGAAACAAGCAAATCCTTAAATTCTTCTCCTGCCATTGAACATATTTAAATAACAATATTAATAAATGTTTAGTTTTATAATATAAAAGCATTGAAAGGTGGTTTGTAAATGCGCGTTAAAAAGATAGAAGAAAGTTATTTACAAAAATTTAAGAATCAAGTAAAGATAAGCAAAATGTTTGGTAAAGATGCTATAAAAGTTTATAATGCAGTATCAAAAGATGAATGGATAGATGAGAAAGCAGTAGCTAAATTAACTGGACTTGATGAAAGTAGTATATTAAAAATATTTGAATTCATGGAAAAAGAGGGCATGTTGGCAATATATAAAGAAGTAAGCGAGAAGGTTGGCGAAAAAGAAATAAAAGAAGAAATAAAAGAAAGGCCTGAAATAGAAGCAAGAGAAGAAAAAGTAGAAATTGAAAGAGAAGAAGCTAAAAGGGAAGAAGCTGAAAGGGAAGAAGCTTTAGGAGAAGGATTAGAAGGTGGTGAAGAAGCTAAAGAGTTTGCTGAGGAAATAGAAAAAGAAGTTGAAGAGGAAAAAGCAGAAATACATGAAGGAAAAGCACATGAAATAGAATTTGAAGAAGAAATAAAACCAGAATTTGAGACAGGTGGGATAGTTGAGAAAAAGCCAGGCAAAGAAGAATTGCCAACTGAAGAAATAAGAGAAAGAGAGACAGCAAAATTAAGTGATGAAGAAAGGGATGTTTACAATGTATATGGCGAAACAGGAGTTGATGTGCTGAACAAATTAAAAGAGGGAAAAACAACAAAAGAAATATCATTAGCCCTTGGTATGGAAGAAAGAGATATAAAAGAAATAGAGAATTTTCTATTAAATAAAGGTTATATAAAGGCTAAAGAAGCAGTAGTTGAAACAACACAAAAGGCTGAGCCTGCTGAAGAGGATAAATATGCCCCATTAACAGCAAAGGGCGAAGAACTTGTATCAGCTGTAAAAGATGAAGATGCAATAAAGTTAATAAAAATGAAAAAATTAAGTTTTTTCGATAAGTTGAAAAATAAATTCTTTATTGTATTGAGACACAAAAAATTTGGAAGGCTTATATTTGAGACAATTGATAAAGAAAAAGAAGTTGATACAATAACTTTAGTAGAGAAAAACTTAATAGATATAAAAAAGGTTGAAGCTGTTATAGAGGATATGAAAAAGGCCGGCATAATTGAAATAAGCCAGTTATCTAGAGATGAAATAAGGAAGAAATTTGGTTATGATTCATTAAGCATATATAGAAAATATGGAAAGGCTGGAGTCATAATGTATGATCTTGTTGGTAAAGACCTCCGCTTAAAAGAAATTGCAAACTTAGCTGGCTTGACTGATAAAGAAAAAATATATGAAATCTTCTCTTTTATCCATAGATTGCTTGGTATAGAAATCCCATTAGACAAAACGCTCATTATGAAACAATTAGAGTAAATTATGAGATTAAAATATTAATGTAAAAAATTTCCTGAAAGATACAAGATAATGATTTAACTAATAAAATAAACAATGGCAATAGGAGTAAATATAATAATATGACGAAAGAACGAATCAATAGCTAATGAATAATTAATAATTAATAGAGAAATTAATGAATAGAGAAAGATTAAAATTTATGATAATTTAATTTAACTTTTGATCTGCCATGTAATGTGCTATGTAATCTGGCATTAGCTTTGCATTGGCTTTATATTCAAATTATTTTTATTTCAGTTATTGGTAGGGCTTTTAATAAAAGGCCAGAATTTCTAGCATGGCTTATTATCTCAGCTGGAATTTTCGCATCAGGACAGATAATATAAAAAATATAACCAAAATGTGATGAATGTTCATATGCATTGCATGAATGATGCTTTATATAATGCTTTAATTGCTCAAATTTTTCTTTTCCTTCAATAGATGCTAAAGGATTTTCTATATGCATGATAAGTAAATAAGCCCTGTCTTTATATTTATTTTTCTCTTCTTTCATTATTATTTTAAAACCTTTTATGACCCCATTTTTCTGCATCTTTGCTATTCTTTTTTTGACTGCTGTTACGCTTATGCCAATGCTTTTGGCAATATAAGATAAAGGCGCTCTTGCATTTTCTCTTAATATTGATATAATTTTTTTATCTTTTTCATCCATATTAGAAAGTTCCTGTTGCATTTTTAAACTTTATTATATCATTCAAATTATGGCAATAGAAACATCAATGGAAGAGCTTAATGAATTGCTCGGCCCAATAAAAGAAGGAGACATTATATTAATAACATTTAATGATAAAAATACTGCCAGGATATTCAGCCAATATCTAGTGCCAAAAAAAGGGAATGCAATAATAATAAGTACAGATTTTAAACCTGATACAATAAATGCAAATGCAATTTTTATAGATGCTTATTCATTAGAGAGAGGGGTTAAGCCAAGAGAAGGGGATAGAGCAGTTTATGTTAGTTCCATTAATGATATATCATTGGAAACATCACAACTCATTTCTGATAAGCAGATAAATGCTGTTATCATTTTATCTATTTCAACATTGTTAAAAAAGAATCCAAAAGATGCTGTTATGAGATTTATAGATCTAATATCTGCAAGAATAAAGGAGACTGGTGGAGCTTTAATATTATTATCTGATGAAAAGGGGGAAGATATTGATACACTTGAAGCATTAGCAAATATAAATATAAAATTAACGACAAAAGATAATAATGTATTATTAACAAGCAATGCTTTTCCATTTCCACTTGAATTAATTATTTTTGCTGATAAAATGGTGGTAAAATGAAAACAATAAAAATAAAAGGAGGAAAAATAACAAAGAATGAACTATCTTTGAATGATATTGAATTAGAGGCAATGCAAAAGATTTTTTTACATGTAAAAAGCACTATAGCATCAACTGGTGATGTATTAAAGTTTATAAAAATAAAAGCTAAAAAAGGCACATTCATAATAAGTGGGGCTGAAGATGAATTAAATATATCCATGCCAGATAGTGAAGGAGAAGAGGTAAGCTTGATAAATGAAATTATGAAAAAATAATGATGGATAACATATTCTTTTATGAGAACTTTTATAAAGGAAGCAGGCCTATTATTGAAATAAAAAAAGAACCAGATGCATTCATTGTTGAAGAAATAACAAAAGATGGAAGGCAACTTGAAATTAATAAATACAATGGTTTTACTGGAGGAGAAGGCGATTTTCTCTATTTTGTAATGCAAAAAAAAGACTGGGCCACTGATATTGCTATAAAAAAAATTGCAAAATCTTTGTATCTATCTAAAAAACGTTTTAGTTTTGCTGGTAGTAAGGATAAAAGGGCTTTAACTGTTCAGCTAGCTTGTTTATTTGCGGGGAAAAATGCAAAAGAGCATCTGATAGAAGAAAAATTATTAAACATAAAAATAAAAGGCATAGATATATTAGAATGTTATTACAGCAATAAAAAATTAAATATTGGAGATTTAAAAGGCAATAGATTCACAATTAAAATAAATGACTATAGCAGATATAGCATAAAATTTTTGTCAGAACATGGAAATGTTTTTCCAAACTATTTTGGCCCGCAAAGATTTGGTGAAACTAGGATGATATCTCATATCATAGGCTACTTTATAGTAAAGGGCCTATTCAAAGAAGCAGTTATGACATATTTAACTTATACAAGCAACTCAGAACCACAAAAAATAAAAGAAGCCAGGCATATGCTGAAAAATGAGCAGAACTTCAAAGAGGCATTAAAATACTTCCCAAAGTCATTAAAACATGAGAGAACATTGCTGGCACATCTTTCAAAGTATGAAAATGATTATGTAAATGCATTGAGGCATTTGCCAAGACAGACATTGCTTATGTTTGTGCATGCATTACAAAGTTATATATTTAATATGCAGCTATCTTATAAGTTATTAAATGGCATAACAAAAGAAGAAAACGAATATTACTGTAAGAAAGATGCTCTTGGCTTTCCTCTTATTGAAGAAAAAACAGAGAATAATGGTTATTTATGCATGCCAATAATAGGCTATGAAACAAAAACAACAAAGGAGCAAGATGAATTATTAGCAAACATTGGGATAAAAAAAGAGGACTTTAAAATAAGATCAATACCAGAACTTTCATTAAAAGGCAGTTATAGGGTTTGCTTTGCTCCTTTTATTGATTTTAAAGAACTTGACGGCAATGTAAGCTTTAAATTGCCTGCTGGCAGTTATGCCACAATATTTCTTAACGAAATAGCACAAATAAAAGATTTCAAGCTTTATAACATTGTAAATATAAAAGAATTCATAAAAGAATTTTAATGGTAATTTAGAGAATTTTATAATAATAAATATTAAAATAAAAAATGAAAAATAAAACAAATGAGTAAATTTAAATATTTTATGCAAAAACAAAAATACATGCAAAAAACACAAAAAAGGATATTTAGCATCAGCGTTTCTGGTGTTTCAAAAAAGATATCATTATCATTAATAGAAGATAAAACGCCTTTTGGCGTTTATAACATTCTGGATGCCAGAAATACAGGATTGCCAAAAGCAGTGCTGGTAAAAATAGCTAATGAGAATAACATTCCAATATTATCTGATTTTGGAAAAATTTTCCCTGATGGTAAAACTGCCAGAGATTTTATAGTTGTAAAGAAAAAAGATGCTAAATAACTCAGGAGGAACAAATATTATGGATGAATTAACTGCATATATTGTAGCATATACTAAAGACAGAAGATATGCTTATTTTATTTCAAATGGGCATGAAATTAAAGCAAGGGCCTCAATAAATGTTAATGAAAAAACCCTGGTTAAAGGATATTTAAATGGAGAAGAATTCATGATTAATGAATATTGGCAACCAGATGATAAAGAAATGCAAAATTTTATAAAAGAAACAGAAAAAAATATTAAAATTGTAAAAGAACCTGCTGTAAAAAGTATAGAAAATGCGGCGAGAATAATAAAAACAGCACAGCTTTTAAGGAGGCAGAACATAATAAGGTTTCATAATGACGCTGATGGCATTGTTTCTGCTCTTCTTATTGGGCAAGTATTGCAGGGCAATAAAATAGCACAGCATGCTGCGGTCTATTCATTAAAAGATGCTTTTTCTGATATTGCATTATTGAGATATGGAGATATGCCAATTGCTGTTTTTCTTGATTTTGGTGGCAGTAATGAATGTAAAGATGCTTATGAATTATTAAAATATGATAATATTGATGTCCTAGTAATTGATCATCATCCAGTAGATGAAGAAATAAAAAATCTTGTCAACATAGCAAATCCATTATTAGAAGGTAAAACTTCTGACTACACAACTGGCTATTTATGTAATGAACTCTTATTATGCCTTGGCATCAACCCATCATTTGACTATACAGTTTCTCTTGCTGGTGATAAAAGCTCTCTTGCATATAGTGATAAGGCAAAAAAAACAGCGCTTGCTTTGGATTATGCTGCTTTTTATTCTGCACATAGCAATGCAATTGCTCTATATAAAGAAATAATGACAAACGATGGATTTATGGATTCAATAGCACAAAAAGCGAACGAAAAGATTTTTGAATCACTTATAGAAATAAAAAAGAATCAAAAAAAGAGAACAATTGGCAATTTTTCTCTTTATTACATAGATGCCGAACAACAAGAGAAATCTTTCCCGCCATCTGGTAAAATTGCCAGCCTGCTTGCTGAAGATGTTGATGAGCCAGCTTTAATAGTTAGCTGCTCTAAATATTTATGCTCTTTCAGATTAAGCAAAAAAGCAAAAGAACATTATAACATAGATTTAAACATGCTTGTTAATGAGATGAAAAAAAGGTCTGATATCGTTATTTCAGGAGGGGGCCATAAAAATGCAGCAAGCATAAAAATAAATGAAAATGCAAAAGATTTGGTCATTGATATAACAGAAGAAATAATAAGGCATTTATTGGAAAAATAAAATAAGGTAGCAGCAGCAACCGCTCTTCCCGGGCATAAGCCCAGTAAAAAGCTGGTCGTGAAGAGGCTTAGCTTCCGTGTTCGATATGGGAACGGGCGTTTCCCTCTTCCTGTGGCCGCTGCTAATTATATAAGATAAGAAAAGTATTTTTAAACATTTGCCTAGCCTTATTAAATTATGGTGAATAATGCTATTAATGTTATAGATTTTGAGAGAGAAAGAAGAAAAAGAACAAAGCATATTTTCGGCAAAATGAGATTTGGCTTATCGAGATATTTAAGGGAAAGGGTTGATTTGAATTTGATAAATATAAAGAGCAGCCAGACACAGAGTTTAAATTATCTCTTGAGTATGCATTTTTACCTAAAAATAGCACAATTGCTTGGCTTTGGATGGACATACAACAAGGCAGTTGAACTTTCTAAAGATGTAGATAATGATTTATCTTTTTTAGGGCTTAAAATATTGTCTGCATATTATAAAGATAAACAAAAAAGAGAAAAAATAAGGAAAATCATGGTAGATGCATTAAAAAGGCATTATATTTATATTTATGAACTTGCTTGTATGCTTGCAGTAAAATATAGGGATAAAGAGTTATTAGAGGATATAATAGCAAATCATAAGTTAATAGAAAATCAAAACTTTAAAAGAATAACTGCTAAGTATATAAATAAAGCACAAAGGCAATTAAGAAATGAATGGAAGAATAAATAGAAAAGAATATAAAGATAGTAAATATAGTCAAAAGACAAGTATAGTCAAAAGGTAAGCTATTCAGAGCCATAAAAATAACTTTATAAAACATCTTGCATTATATGGGAATATGGAAAAAATTGGTAATTGTATATATAAAATAGAAAAAAATGAAAATATGAACGTTGATGCTATCGTTATAGCTAATGAAAAACTCTTACAATCAATACAAAAAGATAGAACATTATGGCAGATAAAAAATGTTGCTTCATTGCCAGGGATTGTTGATAAAGCTGTTCTTATGCCTGACGCACATGAGGGATATGGGTTTCCTGTTGGAGGAGTTGCAGCATTTGATGCAAACAATGGCATAATATCGCCAGGCGGTATTGGGTATGATATAAATTGCGGAGTAAGGATTGTAAAAACTCCACTAACATATGACGATGTAAAAAATAAATTGAAGGACATTGCTGAAATGCTATTTAAAAATATACCAACTGGTGTTGGAGCAAGCACTGGACAAAAAATTAGTTTTGATGAACTTGATGAAATAGCAACAAACGGCATAAAATGGGCAATAGAAAAAGGCTTTGGCATTGAAAAAGATATTGAGTTTATTGAAGAAAATGGCTGCATAAAAGGGGCTGATCCTAAATATGTATCACAAACAGCAAAATCAAGGGGAAGGGAACAAATAGGCACGCTTGGGGCTGGTAATCATTTCCTTGAAGTTCAAAGGGTAAGCAAAATCTTTTATGATGAAGCAGCAAAACATTTTGGCATTTATGAAAATCAAATAGTAATAATGATACATAGCGGGAGCAGGGGCTATGGGCATCAAATAGCAAGTGATTATATAAAAGATTTTATGCCAATTGCAAAAAAGCTCGGCCTTTATTTACCGGATCAGGAACTTGTTTACCTTCCAATAACGCATGAAAAAACAACGCATTATTTGAATGCAATGAAATGTGCCATAAATTTTGCCTTTACAAATAGGCAGGTAATGTGCCATAAAGCAAGGGTCGTTTTTGAAAAGATATTCGGGCTTGATTACAATGATATGCCATTGTTATATGATTTAGCACATAACATAGCAAAAATAGAAGAGCATGACACATCAGAAGGAAAGAAAAAGCTTATAGTGCATAGAAAAGGGGCAACAAGAGCATTTCCAAAGAATAGGGATGAAATACCAAATGCTTATAAAAGCATAGGACAACCAGTTCTCATACCAGGTAGTATGGGGACTGCAAGCTATATACTTATTGGCCAAGAAATGGGCATGAATATAAGCTTTGGCTCAAGCTGTCATGGGGCTGGCAGAGAACTCAGTAGGAGTGCAGCATTAAAGCAATTTAAAGGAGAAACAATAGTTAAGCAATTACTTGAGAAAAAAGGCATATATGTAAAGCCAAAAACATACAAAGTAGCTGCAGAGGAAGCTCCAGAGGCTTATAAAAATGTTGATGAGGTAGCAAAATCTGTAGAGCAAGCAGGCATAAGCAGGATAGTAGCAAAGCTTGAGCCATTAGCTGTTATAAAAGGCTGATAAATTATAAGCCAGATAATAAATGAAAATTTATAAAATGTTATCAATAAATACCATAATCAGGGCCTGTAGTCGAGAGGTTAAGACGTCCGCCTTACACGCGGAAGAGCCCAGGTTCGAATCCTGGCAGGCCCATTAAATATTTATTAATTTAAAAAGTTTTCAAACAATATTTTAATCTCTGGCTTTAAATTTATAATATTTGTTTTTCTATCTTTATTCACAATTATTATGCCGTTTTTCTCAAGCCTTTTTACTGCCCTATGTGCTTTAAGCCTTGAGTTAAGCAATTTTGATATATCAAACTGCGTTAATGTTCCATTCTTTTTAACTGCGTATTCTATTATTTCTATATCTTCTTTTGGGAATAATTTGAGCAAAGTCGAGAAATGCATTTTTTGCAATGCCTTTTTCTGCTGTTTTTCACCATTGTATTTATTGTAAACTCTATATATAATAAGTCCTGAAAAAATGCCTATCAAACCAGACAGGAACATAAGCTCGATATGGAAATCTAAGAATATTTTGAGTAAAAAAGGCATTGATAATGGATCAATAGCTTTGTTTTCAATCATATAATAAGCAATTGACAGACCTGATAGTATGGATATAAGCAAAAATATTAGTATAACAAATACTGAGAACTCCAAATAATTCCTATCTTTAATATTCATAAGAACACCTTAAAAACACCTTGTAATTATTGCTATTATATTACTATTTAGCTCGTTTCATGCATATTTAAATATTGTTTCACTTAAATGAAACATTATAAACAAAAGTTTAAAAATAGATCGCTTGTAGTTTGGTGATTTTATGGGCAGTGATTTAACAAATGGTAAATTAGAAAGCAATAAAGATGATGATAGCATAAGTATAAGCAAAACAACCTTTATTTATTTATTATTATTTATAGCTGTTTTTGTTGGCCTATTTCTAGCTTATTTCATGCCAAAAAATGATTTGGGTAGTTTAATAAATAATAATGAAAAAATAAATAATAATGAAAATGCTGAAAATGGCAATGAAAAAAGCATTATAAATGGCGGTTTTCAAGAAATTTATATAAAGGCAACACCTTATGGCTATGATAAAAAAGTTGTAAGAGTAAAGAAAGGAATACCTGTAAAATTATATTTTAGTGCTGATAAATATGCTGGCTGTGGAAAAATAATGCTTATTAGGGAGTTTGGCATAACACTTGAATCTTATGATGGAGAAACAGTACAGGCAACATTCACACCAAATAAAGAAGGCAGTTATGAATATTCATGCGCAATGAGAATGTTTAGAGGAACGCTGATTGTAGAGTAGCGTGATAAAATGGAAGAAAAAAATGACAGAACATTGGAGAGGGGAAATATAAAAAATGTTTATAGCTATATCAAACTTATCCTATCTGCTGACTTAAAGTTAGAGAATGCATTATTTAATTATTTGCTTATATGCCTTATATCAACAATCTTTATTGGATCTATAATAATAGTATTTCTTAATCTCAGTTTAAAAAATTACTTACCATTTTTGCTATTTTCTTCTTTTAGTTCTTGTTATATTGTATATTCATATATTCACATGAAATTATATAAGGGTTATATAAATTGTAATATTGGCATGATGTCTGGTATGATAACTGGCATGCTATCTGGATTTATGGCTGGACTTTTAATTGGAGCAACAAATGGCCTGTTTGTTGGCTCTGTATTTGGCATTATCATAGGCCTCTTATTTGGCCTCAAAGCAGGAAAAATGTGCGGTATAATGGGAGCATTAGAGGGCATTCTTGCTGCATTAATGTCTGGGCCTATGGGTGCTATGATCTCTGTAATGATGATATATGATAACCTTATAACATTCCTTTATATCGCCCTTCTTATATCAATTATTGGAATGCACGGCCTTTCCTATATGCTTTATAGAGAATTAAAAAAGCCAATACATGAAATACACGATATTGAAAATGAATTTAAAAAACATAAAATGCTCATTAAAATGTTAATAACAAGCAATGCATTGAATTTTATTAACATATTTTTGATCATATTTGGGCCAAAGAGCAACTTGATTTTTCCTATTTAAGGTGGAAATATGGGGAATAAACAAATGAAAAAAACTCAATTTCTTATAACTGGAATGCACTGCGCAACATGTGCACTTAATATAGAGAAAAAGCTAAAAAATATAAAAGGCATAGCAAATGCGAGCGTGAGCTTTGCAAGCAATAAAGCTTTTGTTGAATATGACAATAGCATTTTGGGCCTTGGTAATATAAAGGAGGCAATTGAATCACTTGGTTATAAAGCAGAAATAGAAGATATGGGAGATGTAAAAGGTTTGGACAAATTATATATTATTGTAAGCGGTATAAGTAATAAAGAAAGGGCGAATTTATTTCAGAGCATTATTAAATCATTGAATGGTATTAAAGAGGTAAATGTTGATTATCAGTTAGAAAAAGCAATAATAACATATGATAGAGGAGTATTAAATTATAATAAAATAAAGGAAGCACTTAAAAGAAGAGGATTTGAAATAGAAATAGCATCTCCAGATTTAGAATTTGACAGAGAAAAAGCTGCCAGAGAAAAAGAAATTAATGAACTAAAAAATATTGCTACATATTCATTTTTATTCGCAATACCAACATTTATTTTATCTCTGCCTTTTATGCTACCCTCTTTATTTGATTATGGGCCTTTTGTTAATTACATATATTACATTCAATTCCTATTAACATCTGCTGTTGTATATATAAATAGGAATATGTTCGTAAGCGGGATAAGAAACTTAATAAGCAACATGCCGGATATGAACAGCCTTGTTGCTCTTGGTGTTGGGGCTGCTTATTTATATAGTACTGTTGTAATGCTATCTGTTTTTAGTGGCCATGTTTATTTTGAAATCGCTGCTTTATTGCTGGCATTTATTGTTTTAGGAAAATATTTTGAAACTGTTGCAAAAGGAAAAACATCAGAGGCAATAAAAAAACTTATAGGTTTACAACCAAAAACTGCCATAGTGTTGAGAAACAATAAAGAAATAGAATTGCCAATAAATGAGGTTAAAGTTGGCGATTTAGTAATGATAAAACCAGGGGCAAAAATTCCTGTTGATGGCGTTGTTATTTCAGGATCAAGCAGCATAGATGAAAGCATGATAACAGGAGAAAGCATGCCAGTACATAAAAGAAAGGGCGATATTGTGATAGCTGGCACAATAAACAAAGTCGGGTCATTAAAAATAAAGGCAACAAAAATAGGTAAAGACACAATGCTGGCACAAATAATAAGAATGGTTGAAGAAGCACAGGCAAGCAAACCACCAATACAAAAGCTTGTTGACATTGTTGCTGGAAATTTTGTTAAAGTTGTTATAATCATTGCTTCTCTGTCATTTATATACTGGTATTTCATAGCAATGCAGCCATTTGCTTTTGCCATAACAATATTTGTTGCTACTCTTGTTGTTGCTTGCCCTTGTGCTATGGGACTTGCAACCCCTACTGCTGTTATGCTATCATTAGGAAAAGCAGCAGAAAATGGCTTTCTTGTAAAAGATGCATCTGCACTTGAAAAATTTGCTGATGCAAAAATAATAGTTTTCGATAAAACTGGAACAATAACAAAAGGTGAGCCAGAGGTAACTGATATAATAACAAACATGGATGAAACAAATTTCCTTTACCTTGCTGCAAGTGCTGAAAAGAATTCAGAGCATCATTTAGCAAATGCTATATTGAATAAAGCAAAAAAAATGAAAATTAAAATATCAAATCCAAAAAAATTCAAAGCACTGCCTGGGATGGGCATAACCGCAGAAGTTGATAAGAAAAATGTTATAATTGGAAACGAGGCGCTAATGAAGAAATATAAATTAAAGGGCATTGAATCATTTATTGATAAGGCATATAGCCTTGAAGAACAAGCAAAAACAGTGGTTTTTGTTGCTATTGATAATTATGTTAGGGGTATAATTGCAATATCAGATACTATAAAAGAAAGCTCAAAACAAGCAATAAAAACATTAAAAGATATGGGCTACGATGTTTATATGATAACTGGCGACAATGAGAAAAGCGCTTATGCAATAGCAAAACAAGTTTATATAGATAAAAAGCATGTTTTAGCTCATGTTTTCCCTGATGATAAAGCAAATGAAGTAAAAAAATTACAAAAACATGGCATTGTTGCTTTTGTTGGAGATGGTATTAACGATGCAATAGCTCTAACACAAGCAGATGTTGGCATAGCAATAGGAAAAGGCACTGATATAGCAATAGAATCAGCAGGCATTGTTTTAGTAAGAGATGACTTAAACATCCTTATAAAAGCAATAAAATTGAGCAAATACACTTTATGGAAAATAAAAACAAATCTGTTCTGGGCTTTTATTTATAATATTATTGCAATCCCAATTGCAGTCGGCTTATTTTATTATTCATATAATATTTTGTTAAACCCGTTAATAGCTGGTATTGCAATGGCATTAAGCTCATTAAGTGTTGTTACAAATACATTGCTTATGAAAGGATTCAAGCCATAAAGAAAATGGAGCATTCAAATTTTAATTAAAAGCTTTAAATATGCTTGCCCAATTCTATTTATGGGGCAATATGAATTCCTTGAGCATACTGCTGATATAAAAATAAGGGCAAAAGGGAAAAATTTTGCTGATGCAATGGAAGGAGCATTTAAGGCAATTATCAGTATAATAAATGAAAAAAAAGAAAAAAGGGAAAAAGAAGAAAAATTAATAATAGAAGTAAGAGAAAAATTCCTTGAAGATGTTGTTGTAAATGCTCTTGAAAAACTTATAACATATTCAGAAATAGAAAAAATAATGCCTTATGATGTAAAAGTAATATCATTTGATGAAATGAACAATTTTTATTCATTAAAAGCAATAGTTTTTGGCTATAAAGTCAATGAAATAGAAACGCCAATAAAGGCAGTAACATACCATCAGCTTGTTATTAAAGAAATTGAAAATGAAACAATAATAGAATTCATTATTGACATCTAGCTTATTTATGCCTGAATGAACTTTTTATATACTCCTTAAGAAGCTTTATTACATACGCATTTGGATTGCCTGTATGTGTTTTTCCATAATAGCCATCATAGCTATTTATTTCCTTTTCTTTTATTTCTCCACTGCTTTTCAATAAAAAGAGATATAAATTAAGGGATGCAATATTGCAAATTGCCTTTAAAATAAGCCTTGTACTTTCCATTGCCTTATTATCAAGTGCAGCAATAAGCAAAAAATCATTTACCGCCATAATATTTCTCCAGATATGGCTAAAATGCCCTGTTTCAATATTCTTATTTTCAAAATGCTCAAATTGCTCTGCCTTCATTACTGCTTTTTTATTTGCCCTGCTTATTGAATTAATTACCAATTGTTTTAAAATGCCCATTAATATTAATATGAAAAAACGCTTTTTAAAACATTCATATTGAAGTATTTTAGCAAAAGCCAAAAAACTAAAGGCAGTGTTTAAAAAAATAAACATTTTATTACATTCATGAAGGAAAGCATACCTCTAAATTGGAGGAGGATCCCTTATAGGTATAAGCTTGAAGGCACAAAATGCTTGAATTGCAATAGCCATTTTTTCCCGCCCAGAATTGTATGTCCAAAATGCAGAAGGCAGGGGAAGATAACAACGCATAAATTCTCTGGTTATGGTAAAATATTAACTTTTACAAAAGTTTTTGTGCCTCCTGCAGGATTTGAGGAAATAGCCCCATATTATGTAGGCATAATAAAATTAGATGAAGGCCCTTGCATAACTGCACAGATTGTTGATTCTGAGAATGTTGAGATAGGAAAAAGAGTCAAATTAGTATTTAGAAGGTTGCAGCAAGACGGAGAGCATGGACTTATACATTATGGATTTAAATTTACTGTATTTGAATAAGCCTGCTCTTGCCTTCTTCTGTTTGGATCATTGCATTATATATTAACCATTGCCCCCTATTCCTTAATCCTTTGCTTTCTGGTAATGAATACATAAATTCTCTGTTATTTGATATGACTTTTAACAACAACACCTTTGGTTTGTAAACAAAGCTTGAGAATACTGAAGTAAAGCTTTTGGTAGTTAAAGGCAATGAATACATAAGCTCTGCTTCAATGCCATTTCTTTCTATTTTATTTAAAATACTGCTTATAAAAGAAAATGCTTCACTCATACTTTTTACATATTGCCTAAATTGCCTTCTATTTTTATCAAATATCTTATCAAGAAATGCAATCATATATAAAGAACCCAAAACGCTAGAGAATGCTTCTATTTGTGCTGCATGTGATAAGAAAACAGAAGATTGCCATGAAGGTTCCATCAAAGCATTAAATGCTTGTCTTGCTTTTTCATCATCAGAAATAAGCCTGAACTTGCCGTTTTTATCAGTAGTTATAGCCCCATAATATGATAGTATGTAAGCAATATGTGCTAATATTTTGCTGTTAAAATAAACTGTATTCTGCCTTACTTGCTTTCTTATGGCAATTTCCTTTTTGCGAAAATAATTGTTAAAAACCCTTTCCAAGCTGTTTTTTCTCCTTACACTAGAAAACATGAAGTATGGCAATCTTATAACCTCAACATTCCTGCTATATGCTTCATCACAATTTTTATTATTCATTCTACCACCACTACAAAAGCATTGTTTTGTTTAATAACTTTTATATCTGGTTTTTCTGTTTTAATAACAGCATTTATACATTGCTCTATTATCATTTCTGATTTCGCATTGTCAAAATAATGTAATAAAAATTCTCTTAAACAATTTCTTACTACCCTTTCATCTCTAAAACATCTTATTTCATGTCTTGCTCTTAAGCGCCTTCCCAAATCATTGATTTTTATTTCTATATTAATATTCACTGTTCCTTTTTTTATCACTTCTAGATGCTGCATTAAATACTTTTGAATGCCATGTATTGTTTCTATGCTGTTTTCCAGTCTTCCATAATTTTCATGGGTATCAACTTGCAATTCAACTGGAATAAATAGGCTTTTTTCTTCGCTCAAAAATTTGCATATTATATGTAATCTATTATAACCATTATCTTTTGGTTTAAGATAGTATTCCTTAATGCTATTATCTGTTGTAGCTGGATCTGTATCTATGAATAAGGCCGGATTTTTTTGTATATATTTTATTAAAGCATCTTCTAAAATACACATTTGCTTTTCCCTTTCTTTTTCCATAAAAACAAGCCTTATCCCAACAAGGTCATGTAATTCAAATATGTGGTTCTCATCAAGGCCATATTGGCTTAATTTTTCATAAACATCAAATGGAGCTTTAATCCTTAACTCATAAAAAGCTAAATCAAAATCTGCTTTTTGCTTTATGTATTTCGATATTTCCCCTATTGTTTCAATAAGCGGCTTTATTTTCTGTCTTAACATGATGCCATAATTTATGCGTCCATAATTAAAGCCATAGCTTGTACGCAAAAATAAATTATTAATAAAGAATTTCGGTATTCTGTGCAGACCAAATGACTTTGCCATCCCTCTTATCGCTGTTGCTTCTTCTACAACATGATAGCAAGTATTAATATCATAACCAGCAACTTCGTAAAGAAATAATGCAAATGCATTTAATGCTTTTTCTTTATCCCTACTGAGCAAAACAAAAAATTTATCAATAAATGGATTGAGGCCATCCCAATAAGATTTAAATAATATATTTCTAAATTCTGCTGTTTTTTTATCAAGAGAAAGTGCTTTTACATCTTCATCATTTGCATATTCCAATTTTTCAATTACTTTATTTCTATACCTAAGTCTCCTATAAAATGATGATTTAGGTTTTATTTCCGGGTATCTGTAAAAAAATGTTTTTATATTGCCCATATTTTACATAATATGTATAAAAGTGTTTTTAAATATTATTGACTATGGGGCCACGAGGATTTGAACCCCGACTTACAGGTTTCTCTTATTTTTATCTGGAGCCTGCCGTGCTGCCAGATTACACCATGGCCCCTTTATTTATATCCAGAAATAAATATTAAAAACAATATGCAGAAAAATTATAAATGCTAAAGGTAATTTTCAAAGGTAATGTTCAAGGCGTTGGATTTCGTTATACTGCAAAATATTATGCAATGAAAATAAATGCAAATGGCTATGTAAAAAACTTGAATGATGGCTCAGTTGAACTAATAACTGACAAGGAAGAACTTATAAACATGTTAAAAAATCATTATAAAGATAATATCACTGAAATAAAAATAGAAAAAATAGAGCGCATAAATGAAAAAACAAATATAAATGGCTTTTCCATTCTATTTGATTAACCCCTACCATAATCTTTATTCTTATTTCTCCGCCTGTTCTATTCTTATTTCTAATACATCCGCCGGCCTTTCTTTTTTTTGCCCATCAATTCTTGCTTTCGGCTTGTCGTTTTGTGGGTCATATTCTATTATATTTGAGCTAATATCAAGGCCGTGCTGTTCAAACAAGCCCTCTAATATTTCTTTAACTCTATCTATCCTTCTATTGCCAACTTTTTTTTCATCTCTTCCCCTATGCAAGAAATAAAGCACTAACTTCTCTGTCTTTTTAAATTCCTCTACTGCTTTCTTGTAAGCATCAATATTTACCCCTGTCATTTTTAATTGAGTGATAGTCTGCTCGGATAATAAAACTTCATCGGCAAATTTTTTCCTGCCTTCTGTAGTTGTTAAATCATATTGAGTTGTTGTTGCTTGAGGTGTTGTTGGTGGTGCTGTTGCTTGAGAGGGTGATGCTGGAGGAGGGCTGCTAGATGGTTCTTCTTCTCTATACCCTTTTGTTAATTGAGCCAATTTCCAAAGCCAATATAAAAAAGCCTTTTTATCTTGTTCATCATTAAATTTTAAGTCTAAAGCTGCCATGGGTCTTTCTAAAGAGGTCTTATCATCTTTATGAGCGTTATAAAAATCTTCAAACCCTTTACTTCTAGCGTCATCCAATAAAGAATTAAATCTATCTAATCCAGTTGCTGATGCTGTTGCTGTCTCGCTTGCTACACTTGCCCCAGTTCCTTGTGCGGCTGAACCAGTTCCTGTAGCTTCACTTTTAAACTCTGTAACACCAAACTCTAAGATTGCCTTCTTGGCTTTTTCACCAAACTTTCCATTAGTTATCTCTTCAACAAAACCTCTAGAACCAATAACAGGATTGCTCTCATTTTGCATATATTCTTTTATCTTATCTTCTTTTACTCCTGCTTTAAGTAAAAAAGCCACCCATAACATTAATAGCTCTTGTGCCTGGTCTGTTTTTAAGGGATTTCCATCTGCACCTTTTAATTGCTGCATGCGTGTTATATGGCTAGTAAACCATTGTTGATTTTGATGAGCTGTTATAAAATTATTTGCTGCATTGCCACCAAATCTCTCATTAAATGCAGTTCTAGCCTCTTCTTCAATGTTTTGCGTTTCCTGTTGTTGCTGTATCTGAGCTTGTTGGCTATTTGTCATAAAAACATAATAACAAAAATATTTAAAAAAGCTCTTTTTTATTTTTTTATGCAGGTTTATAATGATTTTGATTTAAGCAAGGCAATAAATGTTTTAATGAATAGGATGCCAAATCCTTATAATCTAATAACATTATCTTTAATCATAATACTGGCTATAAACATATTTTTTGGATTTGATATAAATAAACTATTAAGCCCTTTAATTGCAGTTATAACAGCAGTTATTTTTGATTATTTAATTACAATGTTAAAAACAAAAAAAGGCCAGATAAAGCAAACTGCATTGATTACAGGGCTTATAGTTGGCTTCGTAGTAAATTATAACATGCCATTATACGCTTTTCTTTCTTCTGCACTTGCAATAATAATAAAGCATATAATAAGACATAATAATTCAAACATATTTAATCCAGCAGCTTCTGGTATGATAATAACTTTTTTAATCAATAGAAATGCTGAACTTTGGTGGGTATCTGCTCCAAACATATTAATACTTGCTCCTATGCTAATACTTGGCTTTCTTGTTTCATTAAGAATAATGAGATTATATGCTAGCTTATCTTACATAATAGGGGCAATCATTATAATAATTGCTTTTAGGGGCTTTGAAAATTTCAACATCTTTTATGTTCCAATGTTCGGACCATTTTTCATGATCACTGAACCAAAAACAAGCCCAATAAAAGCATGGCAACAAATAGTATTTGGCTTTGCAATAGCAATAGTTGATGCTATTTCAGGTTATTTAAACTTATTACAATCGACATTTCTGCTTGGACTTTTATTTGGAAATTTAATGAATGCATTCCTTTTTAGGCGACTTTGATGTTATTTAATAAAAGCATTTTTTATGTATGTCAAACCTTTAACACATGAAGCTGCTTTGTTTAATGCTTCTTCCGCTTTTTGTATGCTTTCATCTCTTGTCACAAGTGCAATACTCCTTGAAGGGCTTGAATAATAAACGCCGTTTTTCTCATTGAGGCCTTGAAAAAAATATCTTACTCCTAAAGCCCATATGCATTTTTCATTTATCTCTATCTTTACTGGCTTTTTCGCTCTTTCAGGATAACCTTTTGCAAACATAAATTTGCATACATTTGGCACTGTATTGAATCTTATTTCTTTTAACTCTTTATTTATTATATCAGCAAAAACGCTTGCTATCTCATCATACATTAGTTGCAATATATTCAATGCTGCAGGGTCATTGAATGTTGAACTAAAACCAGTTAAAAATATCCCCTTTTCTGTCTTTATGAATTCTCCGCCTATGCTACCATTAAAAAATATAAAATTCTCATCAAAATATTTAACTACTTTCATTATCTGGTTTTTGCAATATTCTATATCATCCTTAGTCAAAAAATCTAATGCCTGTCCTGTTGTATAGCTAGCATAACCCTGACTTGAATAGCCATTATAAAATCTCAATACATAAACTGGTGGAGCAATACTTACTCTCTTTCCATCAGTAAAAGATAGCAAAACAAAATTTTTCCCATTTATCCTTGGCTCAATTATAACATTAGCATCTTTATTCTTTAATAATTTCCTGCAATAAGAAACTGCCTTTTTATCATTAGCTTTGAAAAATCTTGTGCCCCTACCCATTGTGTAGTAATTTGGCTTTATTGCAACCTCCATATTACTAAAATCATTAAGTATATTCTTTGCTTCTTCTATACTATTAGCCTTTTTGTATGGCACTGTCTTTATATCAAGCTTTGAGCATATTTCCTTTGCATAAACTTTATCTGATTCAATTTTTGATGCCTCAATGCCAGAACCTATAACACTTACATATTTTTCTAATTCATCAACAACACCAGCATTTATAAAAGTTCTTGAAAGCACAACAGCATAGCTTATTCTATGTTTTTTAACAAAATCTGCTATCTGCTTTGGCTCTGGCTTTTTTTGTATCAAATATGAAATACTAAGCCTTCTTATTCCTGGATTGTCCCTTCTCATTACAGCATAAAGCTCTGCACTTCTAGCTACTCTATCACTAACTGTATGCGAAACTGCATTATCGCCAATGACTAAAACGCGCATAAAACATTTATTTAATTGTAATTTAAAAATATGACGCTCCAATTTTTTATTGCCCAACTCTAAAACTCTAAGCTATGGGGCCAAATTTTTTAGTGTTTCAAAATACTTCTCCAAAAGTTGATAAAGTTTGTAATTTGCTCTTGCATAACCGCCAGTCTTATAAGTAGTTTTATTATCAAGAAATAATAAAAGTGCATCATTCATATTTTGAAGGCTTTTATTGCCATTCTTTTTATTCTCATAATAATAAATAAACTCTTTCAATAATCGCTTAAATTCTGGCAGCCCTAAATTATGTAAAGAAGACACTAATATAGATACAAATTTCTTTCTTTGCTCGACATTTGCGCTTTCCCAGAGTTTATTAAAAAATTTGTTTGAATTTAGATATTCTCCAATAGAGCCTAACTCATAATAGTTAAGTAATAAAGTTGCTTTTGCTTGGCAATGAAAACTTACACAGTCATAAAAATTTTTATTTAGATGCCCTTCGAATAAGTTTACTAAGCCATTATAAGTTGCTTCTCTCATTTGAAAAGCCCCAATGCTATTTGCTTTATCTAATGAAGGAAGAGCATTCCAGGGAAATGAAGAAAGAGCATAAAATATATTGAGCATAGCTTCCTCATCATTAATAATTTGTTTTCCTACTATTTCGCCCATTGTCAAGCTTAATATAAACTTTATATCAAAGAACTTTTGTATTTCGCTTCTAATCTTAATAATATTTTTTATTTCCATTTCTTTTAGGCTTTCTATTACTTTTATATATTCAGGCAATCTTGGTGGGAAAACTAGCACATACTTACCATCCTTTATAAAAAAAGGGTGAAGATTCCTATAGAAATATTTTGCACTTTTATACATAGCCATTTTTTCATTCCATAATCTTTCATTATGCATTATCCAATAAGTAAATTTCTCGCCATTTTTATAATATAAGATAATTTTATCTTTATAAAGCTCCATATAGCTTACATTTGGCGTTATCCCCTTTATCCAAACTGGAAATTTTTTAACGATTTTGTATTTTTCTCCGCTTGAAGGTTGATTTGTTTTCGTTTCTTTTTTCGGTTCTTTTAATGCATGCATAATATTTAAAATAGTTATCATATTAAAATTTTATGCCTTTAAGCAAGACAGATAAGAAGTTTTTTGAAATCATAGCAATAAATGGCCTTATTGCTATTTTAAGCATTTTATTAATAATATTTACGCAAAAAGGAGAGGAAGGGCATTATCATATTCACATAGATTTCAAAGTTTTTTTAGATGGGCAAGAAGTAAATTTTTCAAAACCAGAGTATATGAGTGAAGAAGGAAAGGAATTAAGCAAAATTATACATTTACATGATATGAACGGAAATGTTTTGCACATACACTCTGAAAATGCTAAATTAGAAGATTTTTTTAAGAGCATAAATATGACATTAACAGATAATTGCTTAATAACAAAAAACAAAAAATATTGCGGTTTAAAGCTCTATGTTAATAGAGGGGTTTTATTTTGGATTGAACAGAATATAAGCACATATAAACCAAAAGATTTGGATAGGATATTAATAACTGACGGAAAAGGGAATATAGAAGAACAAAAAAATGCTGTTACAGATGAAGCGTGTATACCTTCAAACAGATGTTTTTGGAGGGGCGTAGCAAAAGAGGAAAGCAGTTGCTCATCAAATTCTGTCAGCTGTCCTGTATAGCTTTCGCTCTATTCAATCTTAATATTCAGATTTTTTAATAACGTGCTATTCTTTAACTCTTTATCCTTTCAGCTTGCTTTTTTATATATTAAATAGACTTTAATTTATTCATCACATAAACTATCTGCGGAACTTCTGAAGCAAGTTTCTCTATTTGTGCAATTATTATAAATACTTTTCCCATGCTGCCTTTGTATTCTTTCTCAAATCTCAATATAACATGCTTATAGTAATTATCTGCAAGCTTATAAAGATTGTCTCTTATTTGCTTTGCTTCTTCTTTGCTTGGCTTTTTCTTAATATTCCTTATCCATGACATCAAAGTTTCCATTGATTCAATAATTATATACCTTTCAGTAGTATCCATATGGTAAAAATTCATTGAATCATTTATGTTTTTTAATCTTTTTGCCAGATCTTTCAGCAAAACTGAAAATTTCGATAAATAAGCAAGCATTTCTGCATGTTTTTTGTCTGTTTCCTTAATTGAAGTTTTCGCTATATAATATGATATCTCATCATAAATAAATTCAGAGTAAGCATGGTATTTATTAACAATTACCTCATTATTTTTTTGCTTTTCTGCCCCATCTCTTATCTCTTTTGCCATTTCCTCAATTGCATTCATATAATCAAGAAGTTGTGTCCTTATATTTTTTATTCTCCTATTTACATCCTTTTCTGCTTTTAAGTATTTTACTTCAAATATTGTTTGCTGTGGCAGTTCATTAATTTCTCTTAACTTCCTTTCAATATGTGAAGAGAAAAATGTCATTACAAAGGCAGCAAGGATATTCAATAACGTATGGGCATTGGCAACAAACCTGCCAGGATCATTTGATATATTTGATACTATATCATAAAGCTGATTTATGAATAATATGCCTATTAAAACAACTATGACATTGAATAAAACATGGAATTGAGCTACTGTCTTCCCAAATTTATCTGAATGCCTTGAAGCAATTAAGGCAGTCGATACTGTACCAAGATTTCCTCCAAATATTACGAAAAATGAGTTATACAATGATATTAAGCCAGAAGAAGAAAGCAAAACAGCAATTGATGTTATTATCCCGCTTGATTGAACTATTATTGTAGCAACCAAACTAATGATAAATAGCAATAAAGTATCTTTTGTTTCAAAGAATTGAGTTAAATCTGCATTTCTCTTTATTATATCCTGTGCATATTCCAAAGAAAATATAACAAGCCCAAACATAAATATAGCCCTTCCTAAAATTGAAAACCTTCTAAAAAAAGATATTAAAAATCCAATTATTATTAAAGTTGGGGCTATAAAGAACAATTTAAATGAAACTATCTGGGCAGTCATTGTAGAACCGATATTAGCACCTATTATTAAGGCAAAGGCCTGTCTTAAAGTAATGGCTGAAGATGCTGTTAATGAAATTACAAGAACAGAAAAGGCACTGCTTGACTGTAAAATTGCAGTTATAATAAAGCCAGCTATTATATTTACCCAAAAATTCCTAAATTTTAATAATTTATTTTTTACTTCTTCTTTAACAAAGATTTCTGTTTCCTTTGTTAGTGCTTTAATTGAATATATGAACAATGCTATTGCTGCCAAAAATGCAAGGCCTGCTTCTATTGTAATCATAAAATGTTTTTTTTATTCCTGTTTTTAAAATTTTCTTTTAAAATTTTCTTATTTATATCAATAAGTAATGAATCAATAATTAATATCAAGAGAATTTGCCATTCTCTTTATATGATTATTTTTAGATGCTCTTGCTTTGTTTATAATGAAACTTACCCTTGCCAAAATATCATAAAATCTTAATTTCTTCAAATTTTCTCTTGTTGTTTTATGAGTAAATTCAATAAAAATTTCAAACTTTTCTTTTGAAGCGTTTTCATCTCCGCAATCTTTTTCAATTTCATCCAAGCATTTCATAAGCACATGCTTAACAAGCATTCTTTTTTCCCTGTTATTTATATTTTCAGGGTCTATACAACTAAAAAATAACTTAAATGCTTTTATGAAATTGTCCCTAATAGCATCATTAGGGAATTTCATATGTGCATATTTCTCCAATGCATAAATAGAAACATTAAATTTTTCATCTAATAAGATTGGCATTATATATGGGTATGTCATTTCATATCTGGAATCAATAAATGATGACATAATATTAAGAAGGTTCTTCACAGCTGGCTCATAAGTCTGCTTTTCTAAGTGAAAATCTTCATGCCCAACATTTTTAAACTTCCTTACAATATATCCTAACTGGTGTTTAAAAATAAATTTTAACAATTTTTCTCTCTCTTTCAAGCTATGCCAATATGCAAAAAATAAAGTATGCCCAATAAGGTATCTGTATTCATTATATTCTGATGCAACAACAAAATGTTTAAGTGCTATTTCCCCTCTTATATTTTTTAACTCCTTTTTTAATATTTTATAAATAACTCTAAACAATGGACGTGCTTCTTGCCAATCTTGTTTTTCCTCAAAATTTAAACTTTGGCTTGGAATGTTTGATGCATTATTAATGTTATTAATATTATTAACGTTATTAATGTTAAATATATCATAAATATGCGGGATAACAAAAACTAGCTTTTCACTTTGATTATTATTCTGATTTGGTTGCACAGCTATTGGCAAGCCATATGGCCCATATTGTTCATCCCAAGCTTGGCTGCTATTTGGCTTGGATAAGAATTTATTTGCCATGCTTCTTATTTCCTCATCATCAATAATGTCTATATAGAACTGCTTTAAAAATGCCATAAATTCATAATTATATAAAATTTTCTTTATTCCAAAATAAGACATCACGGCATGAACATCAAAATATGTTTTTATCTTCTCCTTATGTTTATATATAAATGGTTTGTAATATGGAAAATTTCCAATGGCTTTAATTTGCACATTCTCATCAATATTTTTTGCTGTTGCAAATGGACTAGCATAAAATGCATTTCTTGCATGATCAAAAAATGCGAGGGGCATGATTAAGGCATATTTTTCATTATTAAATTCTACATATGTTTTTAATAATGCCATATTTCTCAATTCACATAAAGCTCTGTTGAGCAGCATTTTTATTATGTGATTTCCTGGAATGTTATTAAGAATTTTTGCTTTTACAAGCAGCGCATCATAACCATTTATATAAGTCAGGTTTAATAAATCAAGCAAAAATGCTGGATTATATACAATGTCTTTTGCAACAAGGCATGTTAAATTTTGTATATTGACAGCATTATCATTAAATAACATTGCTACATCAATGCCAGTTTTAGGCTCAATGATAAAATGGCTTGGTTTTAAGTTCTGTTCAAAATTATGGCTCTGGCCAAGGAATGACTTTATCAAAGCAATCTCTGCTTGCCTGTATTCAAATGCCCTTAAATGCTGCGCACTTCCATCAAATATTGATGAAAGAATGATAGAAAAATACTTAGCCTGCCTTTCCTGGCTTCTATGGAATGATAAATATGGGTTGTAACATTTGCAATAATCAATAAAATCATTTATTGATAATGATTCAATGCTCAGAAATTTTTCTAGCAAAGGCCTTATTCTCTCATATTTTTTGTTTTTTATTGCTTCCTTTATTGCACTTGCACAAGCATTCTTATAATCTTTTTTCTCAAGCAATACCTTCCATTCCATTCCCGGCATTAATAGAATAATAGCAAAAACTTAAAAATTGTTATCTCTTGCTATTTATTTAGAAAATGATTTCTTATAAACTTGAACAAGAGTCTCTACAATTTTTATTGCATTATCATCTCCTATTGCATTTCTTGTTTCTTCTGGAATCACGCTTAATGCTTTTTCATACAGCGAGCTAGTGTCTGCTTTCATGCTAAATTGTGAATTTTCGAGCTCAACATTTTTTATAACTCCGGATTCAGTGCTTGATGATATTTCAACATGTGAACCTGCTTTTTTTGCCTTTAGAACTTCATAAGATCCTTCTTTTTCTACAATTTTTATATTATATGCTTCCAAATCAAGAAATACTTCCTCAACATGTTTTAACACCTTTCCAAGGTCTGCATTTTCAATTGTAACATTATAACCAAGTTCTGCTGATACAATTGCACTTATTACCTCTTTTAATGCTTCCCAGTTAAAATCTTTCTTGAATTCATCTCTTATCTTAAACATTTGCTGTCCCTTATCATCTTGCCCTTCATACTCAACAGCTATATTTAAAGCAAGCTTGTCTATTGCTTCTTCAATAAGATGGACAAATGCCAGTATTTGGGCGTTTTCATTATTTTTATTATCGCCCAGCAATTTCTTTATTTCATCTTTTAGTAAATGCATTTCTTCCTTTATTGATTCATAGTCCATATTTGCTAGCTCACCAGCATATTTTATTGTTTCCAATATTCTTCTGCTTATTTGTATTGTTGTTTTAGCCCCAGTCTCATCTGTTATTTCAAGCTCAACTTTTTCTTCATCACTCTCAACCAATCTTTCATTCAGCTCCTTTAACCTTTCTTCTTGCGCTTCTAATAAACTTTCTATTCTTTTCAGTGTTTTTCTTATATCTGGCTTTCTTATGTTTTGTTCTTGCTGTTTTTTTTCACCAAACTTCTTTACCATACTCCCCCTCTTAATAATTAAGACTAATTTAATTAAAATTAATTCGTTAATATTTCCCCGCTTCCTTTCTTACTGCTTTCATTCCCTTGTTTTGTTCCGCCTTTTATTCTTCTTATAAATTCTCTTGCTTTTTCTTCTATATCATGCTTAAAATTACTGTTCTCAAGAGAAAATTCAGTGAGCCCTAAAACAAGCTTTTTCACTTCTTTATGTGATTTTAAATATCTATCAAGCCCATAACCGCCCATCAATGCACTAGATGTTCTCACATATTCATGGCCAAATCTTGCAGGATCTGCTAAATTTTCCGTTTTAACAAGCTCTGTTAGCTTTCTCAATATGTTATTATATTCGCCATAAAATTCCTTATACAATTCAATTTTTGTCAGCTTGCTGTTGTTCAATAACTCTATGAAATCCCGCTCTCCTTTTATATGATCAGTGCTTTCACTCACAAACAGCATTAAACCATAATCTGTATTATCAATAATTATTTGTCCGCCATAAATTAAAATATGTCCTTTTGTCCTTGCCTCTCTTACCAGCTCATTAAATTTGGGCGTATGCTCCATATTAAAGGTGCCAGTTCCAAATAATGTCTCTATGTTTTTAATATAAATAAGTAAATTCTCTGCTTCAATAAGCTTTTCTTTTACTTCTGATATGTTTTTTGGCGTTACAGAAACAATACCATGCAAAAGCTCTGCTCCATCTACTTTTACTCCTATATATGGGTCTTCCCTACTTTTATGTTCTATAACTTTCTTTAATGATAAATACTGCATTGATTCTAAAACCTTTGACGATATTAGTTCATCTCCAAAACCCATTACCCTGCCTTTTTTTTCATCCATTGATTTTTGCAAGTAATCTATTACATGGGATAATGCTGTGCTTGTTGGCAATGCCCTTGTCAAAACATTATATATCATAACAACTGTATCTTCAACCAACCTTTCTTCATCTATTTCCCCAGTGCCTTTCCTTAATCTTGCATTAAATAGAGATTCAATAATTGAGAGTGTTAAGCTATCAATGTTTTCTTTCAATGCATCAAAAAATGCCCTTCTCATTGTTATCAATGCTGGCTCTTCTTCAATTTTATCTTTATTATAGAGTGCTTCAAGCAAGTCAAGCCTTCCAGACACTTCCATGAATCTGCCTAATCTGATGCTATCTTCATTAGCATTTTTTAATAATTTGTATATTTCTTCATTATTTATATTTATAGGGCTGTCAAATTTATCTCCTACCCTTTTTTGTATAACCATTTCTTCAAGCATTCTTTTTATATCTGCTCCTGTCACAAATGGAATAGAAGCAAATGTTTGTATTGCTCCTTGCTTATCTTTAAATACTATAGCAGGGTCTTCAAAACGTTTTATTAGAGTTTCTGCAATCTTTATTCTTGCTTGCATTGAAGGATAAGGCATATGCACTACTCTTAACCTACCAGACCTTGTTAAAGCTTCATCAATCATAACAGGCCTGTTAGTTATGCCAACAACTGCTATGCCATTATTGAATGATGCCAATGAACTTGAATCTATCTGCTGCAAAAGCTGGTTTAAAGGAGCATTGCTCATTAAATCTCTTGAACCGACTGCATCTATTTCATCTATAAATATTATTACAGGAACGCCAGGAACAATTTTATTAATCAGAGAGATAAGGTAATTCTCAGTTATCCCATCATTATTGCCTTTTTTTGCAAGTTCTTTATTTATATCTTCTTTTAAACTTGTTATAAGCCTGCTTTCTGTAGCTTCTGATGGCTGTATAATATTAAGAAAAGAATCCGTATCCTTTATATGATTTGCAATCAAATTGCTATCTAAATTAACATTTTCAGCTATCTTGCTTATTATATCAGCAACTTTTATATTTTCTTCAAGCATTTGGGTTATTATTGATGCCCTTCTGAATAATCTTGAAATAAAAAATGCTGATTCTATTACTGAAGGATCTGCTAAAGTTGATGCTGTTAAAGTTATCTGTTTAACTCCAGTAAGCCTTGATAGCTCATTGACCAAATAGCTCTTACCAGTGCCTGGTGGTCCTTTTATTAATGTATGTGGTTTCACTTCTGGTGGGTAATATTGAGGAGCAATCATTGGTATAAGCCTTAATATAATTTCATTCTTTATTCTGTTATCTATTGCATACCTGCCTTCAAACTTTTGTTCCAGCCATTCTACAAATGAATTATATTGCAATGCTTCTCTGATTGAGGCATTATACATTTTATAGTGTTTTTTTGCTTCTTCCTCAATTTTACTGTAATCAGCTTCATAATTGCCCCTTGGACTTTTTCCATCTTGTCCAATTACTGTCATCCCGCCCTCTGAATTTGCATTGTCTCCAAAATTAGGTTTATCTCCATTATTGCCCTCATTTCTATTGCCTTTATTCCAATTTCCTCTATCGCCATCTCCTTTTCTCCTATCATCATCCCCCAAATCCCATCTTGCCATAAAACTAAATGCATAAGAAATATTTATAAATTTATACTTAATGATAAATCGTTATAAATCATTATTATAATTAATGATAAATTATCGCTTGCTAAATCTTGCTTCTGCTAAACCAAACATAACAAACATAAATAACTCTTGCTTTATTTTATTTTTTATTTCAACCTTTTTATTAAGCTTTTTATTAAATTACAATAGAAATAGAAAAATTGGGGGACTGATTTCCCCATTCCCCAAAACCCTATCAATTCGGCTTAAATAATTAATAAACCGTAAATTTTATAAACTTTTCTTTTATTATTTATGTTTTTTATTTATGTTATATAATTGATATTTTTTACTATATTTCTATAAAATCTACTTCAACATCGTTTTTATTTACTCTTATTACGCCTGCTTTTCCTTCTTTTGCTGGGGGCAAGTTAATAAAATATGTATTTTCATGCTTTTCTATGCCAACAACTTCATGAATATGACCAAACACATTTAACAAAGGCTTTTTTTCTTTTATTATTGATGATATGGAGATGCTACCATAACCTTTATCCAAAATACCTTTCGGCGGACAATGAGTTATTAATATTGTATTATTATCAATATCGAGATTTTTCATCTGCCTCATTATTTCATCTTCCTCAAGTTCTCCTGGAGTCTCAAATGGCGTTATTGGTGAAAAACCAAAACCAGCTATTTTATAAGATTTAAAATTTACAACTTTATTATGTATGCTTAAACCAGCATCTCTATATTTCCGCTCAATTTCAAAACTCTCATTATTGCCAGGCACATAAAAACACGGCAGGCCTATTGATTTAACTACATTTATGACTTGATCAGCGAATATATAATATGAGCTTATATCTCCTGCCATTATGATAGCATCAAAACCAGAAAAATCAAATGATTTTATGTTCATCAATACATTTTCTCTATCATGCAGATCAGCAATTGCAAAAAATTTTATACTTGCCATATTACCATCAATTTTCTATCTTGTCAAATGCACCATTCTTATAAAGGGCAAATAAAACAATTGATATTGCTATAATATTTATTTCCCATGTGTATTTTGAAAGTATCGTCAACATGCTTGCTGGCAATATAAAAACTGCGAGAGTTAAGCATGTTGGGCAGGTTGAAACAAGCAATGTTGAAATAAATGATAAAGATGATAATGGCATCATATGAAAAGTATTTTTAACTAATTTTCCATTATTTTTGGTCTCTTTATTATTGTCTTTTACTTCAATACATATGGGGTTTTTCAATAAATAGAGTTGATATGAGAATGATAAGCCAAAAAGCAAAGATAAAGCAAATACAAATAAAAGTTGATAAATATTTAGTGTTGAAATCCAGAAACCAATGTTATCGATCAAGCCAAAAACTTGGAAATATGAATAAAAAAAGAAAAATGCAATGCTGAAAATTAAGAATGCTATAAAATAAAATGGGCTTGCTAAAATGCTTAATATCCTGTATTTCATATTCATATATTTAACATTATCACTCATATGATTATTACTTATTATTAATATTTTTAAACTTTCCTCCATTATTTTTTCCATTTATCCAGGCAGCATAATCTTTTGAAGCATTTGCTTTGAAATATATAAATTCGGGCAATTCATAATTTGAAAGCCTTTTTACTTCCTTCTCTATTATTTTAACATTCTGGTTCTTTGCCTTTATTATGATCAAATACTCTTTTGATTTTTGCTTTTTGCCTTCCCATAAATAAAAACTTTGCATGCTTATGATTTGTACGCATGAGGCAATATTTTTGCTTATCAATGCATTTGCTATGTTTTCTGCAACACTCTTTTTATCTGTTGTTGTGAAAGCAACAAGCATATTAATTATTTAGCAATGTTTAAAAATAATTTATATACATTAATTAAATGGAGATATTAAACAACGTGCTTGATAATGAAGCTTTATTGGGCAATTTAAAATTATCAATAAACGATGGCTTGTTATATCTGGGAAAAGGCAGTAAATTTTTTATAATAGCGCCATCAAGATTGGGGCTAAGGGAAATAACAATTGATGCCAGAATACTTAAAATAAATGAAAAGCAAGCATATGTTTTTGATAAAACAAATAAAGCATTTGTTATAAGCCCAAAAGAAGAGCATGGTGAATTAAAAATAGATATAAAGGAACTGACTTTGCCTTTTATTTTATCAAATCATTTTAGGGGATGCTCATATAATACAAATTTCCTTATCATAGACATAAAAAATGGCTCTTATATTATGCTTGTTGGTAATAATATCATTAGCAGCAAAATATCTATATCAGATAAAGCAATGCCTTTCATGGTTAATGATGTAGGCGTAATAATAGATAAAAAAGACATGCACGTTATAAAAAATGGCATCAGAAATGTTTTGGTATTAGCAAAAGCATTGAACACATCTTCATTAATGATAGATTATGAAAAAAGGAGAGGGGAAACAACAATATTCATATCTGATGGGACTTATGATGTTAAGATGGTAATAAGCGATAATGGAAATATAAAATATGGAGAAAGGGCCAATATATTTTTCGAAAGCAAAAAAGAATAAAGCATGGATAATTGGAAAATTGGAAAAAAGAGATATAGAATATAAAAATAGTGGTTTAAATGGCAGGTTATAAATTGTTAAATTTTTTATCTTTGCCTAATTCATATCCATACAAATATGCATTAATATTCTTTCCATACGAGAAAAGCACTGGGTTTATGAAAGGCACTTCTAAATCATGGAAAGAAATCATAAAGCAGAGCCATAATATAGAAACATACGATTTTGAGCTTGGTACAAATGCTGTAGAAAAAGGCATATCTGCATTCTTAATAAGTAATAAGGATGATTTAAAAAATGTCATTGAAGAAACTAAAAAGCATAAAGCATTCAACATATTTATTGGAGGAGAGCATACTATAAGTTACTGGTCATCTAATTTTTTTCATTTCAATACATTTTTCTTATTCGATGCACATGCTGATTGTATGAATTTATATAAAGGCAAGAGCCTTACCCATGCAACATGGTTAAGAAGATTAATAGAAAAAAAACAAAAAAACATTGCTTTTTATATATCTGGATTGAGGATAGCAAGTAAAGAAGAACATTTATTCCTAAAAAGGCATAATGTTAAAACAAGCAAGAGTTTTATAAAATTGCATAATAAGGATATTTACTTATCAATAGACCTTGATGCACTTGACATGTCAGCAATGCCTTGCTGCTCTAATCCAGAAGTTGCTGGTTTTTCATGGCACGAATTAATCAATAACATAGCATACTTAATTAAAAACAATAATGTTGTTGCTGTTGACATAGTTGAGCATAGGCCTATCAAAGGTTTAGAATTTTATAGCTATGCTGTTGGATGGTTAATATATAAAATCCTTTGCCTTAAAGAAAAATATGGCTAATGTATTAATTGACAATGTAAATGCTTTTAATGTTGAAGAAATTGACACGGGGGAAGTTAAAAAAAGAGAGGAAGATTCAATAAATAACGGAAGGATAAGTTATAATCCAAAACAACTTGAGAAATGGTCTGGCATTTATGGCATAGTTGGCAATCATTCTGCTGTTCATATATGCAAGTATACAAAAGACAGCTTACATGGTAAAGGGGGATGCTATAAAAATAAGTTTTATGGCATTGACACCCATAAGTGTGCTGAGATGAGCCCAGCAGCTGCTTGGTGTCATGAAGCATGTGTATTCTGTTGGAGGCCAATGGAGTGGTATTCAAGAATTAAAATGCCTGAAAACATGGTTGATAACCCAGAAGAGATAATAAATGAAACAGTAAGAGTAAGAAAAAGGCTTTTATCTGGTTTTGGCGGAGATAAAAATGTACAGAAGGAGCTTTTCAGAAATGTTTATGATTCGTTTCCTAGCCATTGGGCTATAAGCCTCAGCGGAGAGCCTACCATATACCCTAAAATAGGACAGCTAATAAAAATATTAAAAAATACAGAAGGAGTAAAAAGTGTCTTTCTTGTGAGCAATGGGCAAGAGCCAGATGTATTATTAAAAATGAAAGAAGATAATGCATTGCCAACACAAATTTATATAAGCATAGATGCAAGCAATGAGGCACTCTTTAAAAAGATCAATAGAAGCTTATACAAAGATGGCTGGCAGAGATTAATGACTACTATAAAAGAAGTGCTGCCAAAGCTACCAACAAGAAGAGTACTCAGATATACATTAATAAAAGGCATGAATGATATGGAATATTTAGATAAAGAATATGCTGAAATATATGAGAAAAGCAAAGCTGATTATATAGAAATCAAAGCTTACATGTTCCTAGGCCAGAGCAGACAGAGATTAAATATCGAAAATATGCCAACATTTGAATATGTTAAATCTTATGCAGAAAGATTAGTAAAAATCATGCCAAATTACAAAATAATAAATGAAGAAAAAAGGGCCAGAATTGTATTATTGAAGAGGAATGACAGCCCATTCAACGACAGAATAAAAAACCCAGATGCATTAAAATCATTAAAAGAAAATGCAACATTGCCAAAAGAATGGGAATAACAAAATGCTTTTATATTTTATTTCTTTTATTCCACATTTACTCTCCTCACCTCAACAAAATAATAACAGCTGCTGGATATTTGTAAGAATAGCCATGTATAATCAAATTTGCCTTCTTACGAAGGGCTTAATAGGGGCTGGAAGTTTGTAAGAAGGCGTGTGTATAAGGGTTAGCGCCTTCTTACAGGGGAGGATAATTGTAAGAAGGCATGTGTAATAGTCAATTTGCCTTCTTACGAAGGGCTTAATAGGGGCTGGAAGTTTGTAAGAAGGCGTGTGTATAAGGGTTAGCGCCTTCTTACCACAGGGAATAATAGCGGCTGGATAATTGTAAGAAGGCATGTGTAATAGGGTTAGTGCCTTCTTACCGGGAAGTTTGTAAGAAGGCGTGTGTAATAGGGTTAGTGCCTTCTTCAATAAGCGTATAATAGGGGCGGGATGTTTGTAAGAAGGCGTGTATATAAGGGTATTGCCTTCTTACAGGGGGGGAAGATTGTAAGAAGGCATGTTTATAAGGGTTAGCGCCTTCTTACCACAAGAGTAAAGTAAAATTTATATATTCTTCTATTAAAATTTATTTGGTGCTTATTATGAAACTAACATATCCTTCTGCAAAGGGTTTTGCTAAGGCATTAGAAGTTGTATGGAATATAGTAGATGAAGGGACTTTTAAAGTATCAAAAGAGGGCCTAAGACTGCTTGCAATGGATCCCAGCCAGATATCAATGATCGTTTTTACAATGCCAAAAGAACTTTTTTCTGAATTTGATATTACAACAGAGACAAAAAATGTTGGGCTTGATTTGGCTTATACAAAAACAATACTAAAAACGGCAAGACAGCAAGAAACAATAACTCTGGAAGAAAAGGAAAAGAAGCTTGTAATAACATTCAAAAGCCAGAAATCAAGAAGGCAGTTCGTTGTGCCATTGCTTGATCTTGGAGAGGGGCCAACAAAAGAGCCAAATATAGATTATAATAATTTTGTAATAATAAAAGCAAGCGCACTGGATGGCATAGTAAATGATGCATCCTTAGCAAGCCATTATGTAAAATTAGTAATAAGCAATGATGGCCTTGAAATGTATGCAAAAAGTGAAACAGGAGAAAGCAATGCAGTTTTTGAAAAAGGAGATGAATTAATTGATATAAAGGCAGAAAATGGGGCAAAGGCCTTATACCCAGTCAAATATCTGAATGATATAATAAAAAGTTTGCCAAAAGATTCTGAAGTAAAATTATATATAGAGACTGATAAACCATTAAAGTTGGAATCTAATGTAGAAGGAGCAAAAATAAGATATTATTTAGCTCCAGCAAGCGAGTCATAAGAATTTTAAATTCTTTGTAATATTTAAATATAAAGGTGGTATTAGATGGACCTAACTAGAATAAGCCCTTATAAACACATATTAAAGACAGCAGAAATGCTTAAAGCAATGAGCTTAGAAAAGCCAAGCTTTGTTGATTTTGTTAAATCTGGGGCACATAAACAAAGGCCGCCAGAGCATGAGGACTTTTTTTATATTAGGGCTGCTGCAATATTAAGAAAAGCTGCGAAAATGCCTGTTGGCGTAAATAGATTGAGAAAGGCATTTGGAGGAAGGAAAACAGGAAGGGTTAAACCAGAGCATAAAAGAAAAGCTGGGGGAAAAATAATAAGAGCAGCATTACAAAATCTTGAAAAGCTTGGATTATTGAAAAAAACTGAAAAAGGCAGAGTTATAACGAACAAGGGCATGCAATTGCTTTCAAAAGCAGCAAAGGAAGCTAGATAAAATGACAAAAGAGGATGAAATGGAAAAAATTGCAAAAATAAAGGCAACTGCATTGCAGTTATTCGAGCCAGAGGCATATACGAGATTTATGACTGTTATGCAGTATAACAGCGAAAAAGCAGTAAAGGCACTTGAATTATGTATGCAGTATTTCTACAAAAAACAAAGGAAAATAAATGATGAAGAATTAAAAAATATATTATTTTATTTATCGCAAAATGAAAGGAAAGAGGGAAGCATACAAATAAAAAGAAAATGAATAAAAAAATAAATGATTATGATTTTATAGGGTGTGAATATGGCAAAAAATAACCTTGGAATAAAAATGAGACTTGCAAAAAAAACAAGGCAGAATAGGAGAGTGCCAGTATTTGCTTTTTTGAGAAGTAAAAGAAAAGTAAGGAATAATCCAAAACAAAGGAATTGGAGGACAGATAAAATAGGCACTAGAAATTGGAGAAATAGAGGTAGATAAAATGACAGATAAAAAAGATAAAGGTAAAGAAAATGAAGAGATTGTTATGACAATAAATTTAAGGAGAGCGTATGAAAAGCCAAGGACAAAAAGGTTAAAAACTGCTGTAAAACTGTTGAGAGATGCAGTAAAAAGGTTTGCAAAAGTTAATGTTGTAAAAATATCAAACAGCATTAATCAGTTGTTCTTCAAAAAAAGCATAAAAAAGCCACCAAGAAAATTGAAAATAAAGGTAATAAAAGAAAAAGAGCAAGGAAGAGTTGAAAAAATAGAATGATAAAAAAAACTTCTTATTTTGGAAATCCACACATAGGGATTTTCTGCTTTTGTAATGATAAGGTTGCTATATTGCCCTATAACAATAAGTTTTCAGCAATTATTAAAGAAGCGCTTGATGTTGAAATTATAGAAACAACAATATCACAAAGCCCATTTATTGGTATTTATACTGCTGGCAATAATGATATATTGATAATGCCAGACATAATCTCAAGTTCTGAACTTACGAAAATAAAAAATGGCCTGGATGGAATTGCTGATATTTATTTAATAAAAACAAACATGAATGCACTTGGCAATAATATTGTTGTAGGAAAAAAGGCAATACTTATAAATCCAAATCTCATGCCTTATAAAGATAGCATAGAAGACATTTTTGGCATTGAGACAATAGCAATTGATATAGCAGGGTATAAAACAATTGGCTCCTTGCTTGTTACTAATGATAAAGGTTTTGTTGTCTCATACAAAGCAGGTTTAGAAGATTTGGCGCGTTTAGAAAAAATACTTGGAATAAGAGGAAAAAGAACAAGCATAAATTTAGGCCTTGCTTTTCCTAAATTGGGTATAATAGCAAATAAAAAAGGCATTGTATTTGGTGAATTAACAACTGGAATAGAAATAGCCAATGTAATTGAAGGGCTTGATGTTCAATAATATTTTGGTGGTATTATGCAAGAAATAACATATGAAGATTTCTTGAAAATGAATCTTGTTGTTGGTAAAATAATAAAAGCAGAAAGATTGGGCAATAAGATAATAAAGCTCGAAGTTGATATTGGCAATGAAATAAGAGTTATTGCTGCTGGCATTGCACATTATTACAAAGCTGATGAAATTATAGGAAAAAATGTCATTATTGTAGAAAACATGAGGCCAAAAACAATAATGGGCATAGAAAGCAAAGGCATGTTGCTTGCATGCATTGATGGAGATAATGCAGCATTAATAACAACAGATAAAGAAGTTAAAGCAGGCACAAAAGTATCTTAAAAATGTGGATGGTTTAAATATTAAACCTACATATTTAAATTTTTAATCTGGGCTATTATGATATGGCTAAAAGTAATGATATAAATGAATATAACGAGAATATCGAAGAAAATATTGATAATATCAATAATGCGTTGGTAAGCAATAATTATAAATGGGGCTTTAAGGATGATGCTGAATACGAATACAAAGAAAATCTAAAATTGGGAGAGAGCCTCGTAAAGAATATAAGCAGAATAAAAAAAGAGCCAGATTGGATGCTTGAATTAAGATTAAAGGCAATTAAAGCATTTTTTCATTTAGAGCTGCCAAAATGGATGCATAATATAGATATTAATTATGATGATATAACATATTATGCAAAACCGAAAATAAACAGTAATGCAAAAGCTAGTTCATGGGATGATGTGCCTGGTTATATTAAAAATACATTTGAAAAACTTGGAATTCCAGAAGCTGAAAAGAAAGTGCTTGCTGGTGTAGCAGCACAATATGAAAGCGAAGTTGTATATGAAAAAGTAAGGAGTGATCTGGAAAAATATGGAGTAATATTTTGCAGCATGGACAGGGCATTAAAAGAACATGAAAACATTGTAAAGGCATATTTTTCAAAACTTGTGCCGTTTTATGATAATAAGTTTGCTGCATTGAATACTGCATTATGGAGTGGTGGGAGCTTTTTGTACATACCAGAAAACGTAAAAATTGAGCAGCCATTACAAGCATATTTCAGAATAAACATGCAGGGCATTGGCCAGTTTGAAAGAACATTGATAATAGTTGAAGAAGGAGGAGAAGCTCAATACATAGAAGGCTGTTCAGCGCCAGTATATAGCAAAGCATCTTTGCATGCTGCTGTTGTTGAAGTATTTGCAAAAAGGCATTCAAAAGTCAGATATACAACAGTGCAGAATTGGAGTAAAAATGTTTATAATTTAGTAACAAAGAGAAGCATTGCTTATGAAAATGCATACATAGAATGGCTTGATGGGAATATAGGAAGCAAATTAACTGCTAAATATCCATGCATAATACTTGCTGAGCCAAATGCAAAAGGTAAAATCATAAGCATAGCATATGCTGGGCAGGGGCAAATAATAGATAATGGGGCAAAAATAATACATTTAGCAAAAAATACAAGCTCAAACGTTATAAGTAAAAGCATTTCAAGCAATGGGGGAAGGGCAAGCTATAGAGGGCTCGTTAAGGTAATAAAAGGGGCAAAAAAGAGCAAGGTTTCTGTTAATTGTGATGCATTATTGCTTGATGAAAATAGCAAAACAGATACATATCCAAATATACATATAGCAGAAAAGGACATTTCAATAGCGCATGAAGCAAGGGTAGGAAAAATAAGTGATGAGCAGCTTTTTTACTTAATGAGCAGGGGAATAGATAAAGAACAAGCAAGGACTTTAGTTGTTATGGGCTTTCTAGAAGAATTTACAAAAGAACTGCCTTTGGAATATGCAGTTGAATTAAACAGGCTCATAAGCCTTGAAATGGAAGGGAGCGTTGGCTAAATGGAAGAAATGAAAATAGATGGCATGGAACAATATTTAAGAAAAAGCGCTTATTATGATGAGTATACAGCATTAAAAAGCACAGAATTTTATGAACTCATAAGAGCTTTCAATATAGAATTTTTAAAAAAGAAAAATGAAATGAAAAACAAAAAAAACAAAATAAATGACAACATTGCCAATCATTTAAAAAGCGATGATAATTATGAGACACAATCTTTGATAGATGATTATTTGAATGCTTTAAATAAAGAAACAATGCAAATAGAAAAAACAAAAGCAAAAAATTTTGAAATAAATGAAAATAAAGGAGGGGCTTTGAGAAAAGAATATGTAATAAAGCATGATGCAATATTAAACATTTTACATGATAAAAATTTTATTGGAACCGAGCATTTTTTTATATCAGATGGCATCAATGTTGAATTAAACATCATTTATTATGCTGATTTTATTTATGCTTCCAGATTTTTCTATATTGGTAATGATGCAGATGTTAAAATAAATATTATGGGCATGAATAAGCATTTTATTGAGAACAGAACATTCATAAATTTTAATGGGATTAATGCAAATGCATTTGAGAATATTTCAATTTTATCATCAAATGGAAGCATAAGAACTTATACGCAATTAAATCACAAAAAACAGCAAAACAAATCAGATAGTAAAGTGCACATAGCATTATTTAACAATGCCTCTTGCTCAATAGAAGGCATGATAAAAATATATGAAAATGCATTCAATAGTGATGCATTTCTTGACCAAAAAGCACTCGTCTGCTCAGATAATGCAAAAGCTTTTAGCTATCCATCTCTTGAAATAGCAAACAATAATGTGAGGGCAACTCATTCTTCATCAATAATGAGGGTTGAAGAAGAAGACCTCTTTTATCTTAGAACAAGGGGCTTAAACTACAAGCAAGCATATGCAGAAATAGTAAAAAGCTTCCTTGGTTTTAATGATATTCTATTGGAGCGTTTAAACAAAAAAATTGATGAGAATATTTATTCACTTATAAGTTGATATAGCTTGAAGGTGATCAAATGGCATTAGAAATAAAAAATTTACATGTATATGTTGAAGATAAGCATATAATAAAGGGCATAAATGCAAAATTTGATGATGGAAAGGTTATTGCTATAATGGGGCCAAATGGTTCTGGAAAAACAAGTTTAGGCTATGCAATTGCCGGGCATCCCAGCTATGTTGCAAGTGGGGAAGTTATATACAATAGTAAAAATATTTTAGAGTTAAAGCCAGAAGAAAGGGCAAAAGAAGGCATATTTCTCAGCTTTCAAACGCCCCCTTTTCTTGAAGGCATAACAATACAGCAACTTTTAAAGAAATCATTTATAGCAAGGTTTAACCTAGAAGAACAAAGCATGGAAACATATAGAAGGCTCAATGAAGAAATAAATAATGCTATTAATATATTAGGGTTAAATAAAGATTTCATAAAAAGAGAAGTAAATAGAAATTTTTCTGGCGGGGAAAAGAAAAAAGCAGAAATGTTGCAAATGCTTATATTAAAACCAAACCTTGCATTGATAGATGAAATAGATTCTGGCTTGGATGTAGATTCACTAAGATTAGTCACAAATGCAATAAATAAACTTAGAGATAACAAAAGGATATTTATTGTTATAACACATTATAACAGAATTCTGTCATATATAAAACCTGATGTTGTATTAATAATGAAAGATGGCATGATAAAAAAGCAAGGCGATGAAAGGCTGGCAAAAGAGATAGAAGAAATTGGTTATGCTGGATTAGATAATTGAATTAGATAATTAGATTAGAAACTAGCTGACTTAATTTTAGCAGTTAAGTTAAGGTTTTAAACACTTATTTAAAATTTTATTTCATGAGCAAGGCATTATATTTAAGAAAGGTCATAGAATCGGCAAATATATATAATAAAACATTCGAAATAAATGAAAATGAAATATATGGCAGCTCTCCTCCTTCAATCTTTATAGGAAGCTATGGTTATCCATATGTTTATGCAGGGCCTTTGATATCAAAGCATGAAGAATGCAGTATTTTTGACACGCCAGAGCATTGGCTAAAAGAAAATCTTAAACAACATGACATAATAAAATTTAGATTAAGTCTTTTAAGAGGGAAGAAAAAAACAAGAGTAAGTGAAAATACAAAATTCATTGAAAATTTAAAAGAGTTAGCATTAGCTAATAAAGAGCCATATACAATAATGGAAATAAAGAACATGAGTAGCAATATTAATTTTAATAAAGAAATTGAGGAGCATGCACTATATGGCCCATCAGCAGAGATAAATAATTTTTATATTGATAATACTTATTGGAATCCAAAATTAGAGAAATTTTATTACGATAGAGATGCAGAAGCAAGCACAGCAGTAAAAGAGCTTTATTTAAATGGCGTGCCTTTTTCTTCAATAACAAAATGTTTTTCTGCTGGTTGCTTTGGGATAGAGAAAAACAGAAAACTCGTGCCAACAAGATGGGCAATAACTGCTGTTGATTCAATGCTTGGGAATATGCTGCTTAAGAATGTTAGACAATATGAGATAATTGACGAATATAGGATTTATAACTACAATGCTCTGTTCAATAGCTATTACATACTTCTTGTGCCATCTCATTGGATTTATGAGTGGTTTGAAGCATTTTTACACATTTATGGAGACGAAGAGCTGATATTTAATGATGCTGAATTTCATAAAAAAACTGGCTATTCTTCAGTCGGGGGTTGTTTTTATACATGCAGGTTTGCTGTTTTAGAAGCATTGGAAAGAATGAAAATACAGGCTGGTTGTTTTGTTTTCAGAGAGGCTTATAAAGGGTATGTTCCTTTAGGTGTTTTTAATGTCAGGGAATGCGTAAGAGAAGCTATGAAAAAGCAGTATTTATCTTTTAATACAATGAACGAGGCACTTTCCTACCTAAAATCAAAGTTGAAAATTCCAATGCAAAGATATCTGAAACAAAGCGTGCTATTAAATCATTATATAAGTAAAAGGCAGTTTGGGCTGAGTGCTTATCTTTAATTCAGCACTTAATATCTTCATCATTCTATGCATATGCATAGTTCAGCGTTCTCGCCTTCATCACATTTTGTAAATTAATTAGAAGGCATTAAAAATGCAATAGAAAGAAATTTATCCAGGCAGTAATCTAAGCTCATCAAACTTCTTACCGCCTTTATTAATCTGTATAAGGACTGAGTTCACAAATTTAAACTCTATGTATAGTTTTCCTTTTGCTGGTATTACAAATGACCCTGCTGGATAAACAACCATTAAATCATCATCAATATAAGATACAAATTGAATTTTTACATCTGTGCCAGGCTTTAACCTTATTTCATTATTAGATAGGCCATTATCTGTTATGTTTATTATTAAAACATCACTTGGCAGCTCCTTTTCTCTTTGTTTAACTTCAAACATTATTTCTTGACTCCAATAAGGCTTTGTTTTTATAAACCCATAAACTCTGGCATAATATGTGCCAGTTTCATTTACATTTATCTGCCTTGTCATTAATCCTGGCGCATTGATTTCAAAAGGTAAAGTTTGAAACTCATAATCATTAATACTAGATGGGAATACTACGCTGTTTTTGCCATAAACAATTATTAAAGGCACAACAGTCGGGCTTGAAGCATAAACTTGTGCTGTTATGTTTATTGGCTCGTCTAAAAAGTACTCTTTCTTGTAATCAGTTATAATAATGTTATAAAACTCTTCTTCTTGTTTTTCTGGCAGTGTTTGGCTTTCATTTAATGATTCATTTTTCTGCTGTTGCTGTTGCTGCTGGCCAAAACAACCAAAAAGCATTAATAACAATACCAGCAATAAAGAAATAGCAAAAATGTTGTATTTTTGCATAAAAAAAATAAGAGCAAATATTTAAAATATTTTGGTTTTTATTTTATTATGGACTTTTTTAAGATTTATACAATATTCATTTTTATATTATTAATTTCTGCGTTTCTCACGCCATTTTTTGCTTTTTATGGATATAAAGGCATAGCATCATTCTTTTATAATGCGTTTGCTCTTACATGCCATCAATACCCATATAGAAGCCTTGCCTTATTCCCATTAGATAATAGCATAAATAATTGCATAACAAAAGAAGGCTTACCTGTTTTTACTATGTACACAAAAATATTTGCAAAGGACTACAATGGGCCTTTCTACTTCAATAGAAGTGAAATAGGCCTTATAAGGGCGGAGATATGCACAAAAATAAAAGAAGAGACTGGAGATATATTGATAGGCTATAAATTTCCTGTATGCGCAAGGGATTTAGGCATTTTCATGGGTATGGCATTAACAACATTGGCTTTTAGAAGAGGCGGGGAAAATAAAGATGAAATAAGAATGGCGTATATAATTTTGCTTATTATTCCACTTGCAATAGATGGCTCAGGCCAGTTTCTAGGATTTTGGGAAAGTACAAATGACATAAGGATCATTACTGGCTTATTATTTGGGGCAGGGATAACGCTTTTATTCGCAAAAACATTGAACTGGTAATATGGAAAAATTTTCATCTAGGCTTGCTTTATTGCTTGCCTTAATTGGATCTGCTGTTGGCTTAGGCAACATATGGAGGGTTTCCTATCTTTTCTCATTTTATGGCTCTGCTTTTCTTATTTCTTATATTGTATTCGTTATAATAATTGGCTTGCCACTAGTTTATTTAGAATTAAAATTATCGGAGCGTTATAAAAAACCAGTAAAAGAACTTTATTCCATATTCGCAAAAAAGCATAAATTAAGCTTCTTCAAATATGTGTATTTAATGCCATTAATAACGCTTTTTGTCTTGTCAACATATTATTCAATAGTGCTTGGACAAGTTTTGACTAATATTATAGACATACATATTGGTAGCTTATTCCTTGTTTGGGCCATAACTATTTATGCAGTATTAAATGGTATAAAAGGCATAGAAAAAGTAAACAATGTATTTATGCTTCTTTTATTTATCTTACTTTTGTATTTATTAGCAAATGTAAAAACTTTGCCAAACCTGTTAGCATTTGAAACAAAAGATATTATAGAAAGCATAAAACAAGGCTTGGCACACGTTTTATTTTCACTTAGCGTTGGGACTGGCCTTCTCTATACTTATTCAATATATTCAAAAAAATCAAATACTTTTGAGAATGCATTTATTGTAAGCCTTTCTGATACTCTTGTTGCGATCATATCATTAATTGTTATATTTTCAATGGCCCCACAACCAGACATATTCGTTGCTTTTGAAGGAATAAAAAACAAGTTTTTTGAAATAGGCCAGCCATTTTTATCATATGTTTTTTTCCTAGCCCTATTTTCTGCTGGCATAACATCGTTAATAGCACTTGCAAAATTTTTATATGATAATGGCAATATTTACACACTACTTACTGCATTTATATCTTCAGTAATTTTATATTTTCTCCCTCCTGTTATAATACAATTTCTCGATTCAGTATTAGTAACAAGCCTTTTTTTGATTACATTGCCTATAACAGTCATTGTATTTTTAAGCCTTTTACGAGATAAAAAAAATTGATAATTTAAATACTTTCTATTCATACATGCTGTTTTCTTTATCATGTTTTGCTATTTCCTCTTCTGCTTTAATTACCTCCTGCTCTGAAAGCAAAAGCTCCCTTGTATCTATATTAAAAGAGTACATTTTCCCAATCGTTTTTAGCAATTTCTCTGTTGCTTTTGCATCAGACAAGCTTTGCTCCTGGTGTGCTATTAATGCATAAGTTGGAAAACCAGAGCTCTGTGCCTTTATATATAATAAAGATCCTGCCCCTGTTATTGCCCCTTCATCAAATGCATTTATTTTCAAATTATGAAATTTTTCCTTTAAATAATCTTTACTTGCAATATAATAAATTCCCTTTTCCCCTTCAAGCGTCGATAATAAAATGCCTATTTCAGAAACATTGAAGTCTTTTGCTAAATCCAATATTGCATCTGCTGTTTTATTTGTTGCTGATAATGGCAAGCCTATTTCAGATAGCACTACAATCATATTTAACTTTTCATTTGCCATTATTCTAACTGGAGGCATTGCTATGCTATTATGTACAGATATAACAGGAGCAAATAAATCACTACTAAAATAACCTATAATTTCAAAATTAAGTTTTTCAGTTAAATATAAGCCAGCAACTATTGGAACTAAACTTGGAGAAGGCATACAAACAATTAATGTCGGTTTTTTCAATTTAATTTCTGTTGCTCTTTTAAAATATATAATATCAACTGATGCCATATGTTAATTCAATAATAAATATTTATAAGCCTTTCACTATAAAAATAAATACTAAAATGGGCCAGTAGCTCAGCCTGGCGGAGCGACGGTCTTATAAGATCAGCTCTGCTACATCTAAGACAGCCGTAGGTCCTGGGTTCAAATCCCAGCTGGCCCATAGTAAGAAGGCGCTAACCCTATTATGCACGCCTTCTTACAATCATCCCGTCCCTATTATTCCCTGTAGTAAGAAGGCACTAACCCTATTATGCGCGCCTTCTTACAATCATCCAACCACTTTTATTCCCTGTAGTAAGAAGGCAATGCCCTTATATATGCGCCTTCTTACAATCATCCCGTCCCTAATATACGCTTGTGGTAAGAAGGCGCTAACCCTATTACACACGCCTTCTTACAAACTTCCAAACCCTATTATAGACTTTGGTTGGGGGGGTAATGGTAGTGGAAATGCTTCTTAATCTTAATCTTAATCATTTAATCTTTTTGATAGGAAAGGGCATGAGTGGAAAAGCCATAATGGCTTGATAAGAATCAAAAGGCACAATAATCAAATAATCAAATAACAACACAATGGCATTAAATGGCATTAAATTAAGATCAATAGCATTAAATAGTATTAATATCAATAATAAAACACAATAATTTTTACATAAGCATTGCAAAATCCTCATCTAGGTTTCTGTTAAATATATTGTTATTTTTTATCATTGGGCCCCTATCAAGTACTTTGAAATCTTCTAAGAAAGTTTTCCTTTGCTTCTGCCAGAATATGCCTACAGGAACTTTTTCAAAATTATTTGTGAAAGGCTCTAAGCAATAATGCAAAGCTTTTTGAAAATCTTGCCTGTCATTATCTTTTACATAATAAATGTGCTGCTTATACCATTCATAAGTATTCTGCTTATCCCATGTTATGCAGGGTTGGTAACATTCTATAAAAGCAAAACCTTTATGATTAATGCCCTCTTTTATTACTTCCTTTAAATGCATAACATCTCCAGAATAAGTTGCTGCAACAAAACTTGCTCCTGCAATTAAGGCAGTTGCACAAGGCATGAATTCATCTATTGTATTCCCTTTAAGATGTGTTTTGCTTTTCATACCTTTTTTTGTTGTTGGGCTGCTCTGGCCAGTTGTTAATGAGAAGTAATAATTATTTTGCACTATGTATGTTATATCATTGTTCCTCCTGCACGAATGTAAGAAATGATTCCCTCCCTCTGAAAAGCCATCTCCATCTCCTCCTATAGCTACAACAGTAAGTTCATGATTACTTAACTTTATTGCTTCTGCTGCTGGTAAAAGTCTGCCATGCAAGCCTTCAAAACCATATGCCCTTATATAATGTGGTATTTTACTCCCGCAACCTATTCCAGATACTATGCATGTTTTATGGCTTTCTAAACCAAGCTCTACCAATGCCTGTTTTACAGCTGCTAATATACCAAAATCTCCACATCCCAAGCACCATTGTGTCCTTTCTTTAACATTAAATTCTTCTAATTTGCTCATATTCCATACCTCCATGGAGTAAAGAACTCATATTTCTCTATTTCTTCATTCAATGCATAATAAGGCTTTGGTCCATTTTTCATTATATCCAAAACCACTGAAACGATCTGCTCTGGGAAAAACTGCCTGCCATTGTATTTTGAAACAAGTGTATTAACCTTAACTCCTGTTTCCATCCTGAGCAGATGAGAGAAAATTCCGGTCTTGTTATTCTCAACCATTATAATATAGCTACCATCAAGCATTGCCCTTATCTTTTGCTCATGCAATGGATAAAGCCACCTGAAATGGGCTATTGGGATTGATATATTATGCTCATATTTAAGCATTCTTTGTGCATCAAGTAAAATGTTTAAATGGCTCCCCCAGCAGGATAATAAATAATTATTGCCATTCTTTATCTGCATTTCTTTCATAAATTCTTTATTTGCTATTTTTCCATCAATGTATATGTCTGGAAGCCAACTTTCATTTCTTAAGCCCTCCAGTTTCTTTGCCCTTTTATCAACTTGCATTGCTCTTTTCTTAAAATCTTCTGTAGTAAAGCTATCTTCATCATGCTCATAGCTTGTTGTTACATGCTGCCCGCCTTTTACTCCAGGAATAGGCCTTGGGCTTATCCCATCTTCTGTTATTTTATAGCGCAAAAACCTTTGGGTCGGAGCAATATTATCAATATCTTGCATTATAATTTTCCCTCTATCAATATTTACTTTATCCGGTTTTTTCATTGTGAAATGGCTCTCGCTTAAGAACTTATCTGATAAAATAAAAACAGCTGTCTGATATTTTTCTGCAATGTTAAATGCTTCTGCAGTATCATAATATGCCTGCTCAACAGTGCCAGGAGCAATAATTGCTCTTGGAAATTCTCCTTGCCCTGCGCCAAGCACTTGGATTAAATCTCCCTGCTCAGTCCATGTTGGCATGCCTGTAGATGGCCCTGTTCTCTGGCTTACTAAAAACACTACTGGTATCTCTGCCATGCCAAGCATGCTTACTGTTTCAGTCATTAATGCGAATCCACCGCCACTTGTTCCGCACATTGCTCTTAAACCAGCAAATGCTGCACCTGCTGCCATTTGTGCAACAGCAATCTCATCTTCTGCTTGCACTACTATAACATCATGCTTCTCTGCTTTTTCAGTTATAAAGGCAAGAGCACTTGAAGAAGGAGTCATAGGATAACCAGAATAAAAACCAAGCCCAGCAGCAAGAGCGCCCAAAATTATTGCTTCATTTCCACTCAAATAAATATTTTCATTCTTTTTCTCAATAGGCATTATTTGCTTATCTGCCTTCGTATTCATTTTATTCATGTATTCATAAGCCATTCTTGCAACATTTTGATTCATTTCTATTACTTCTTTTCCTTTTCTCTTGAACTCTTCCTCTATTGCAGAGAGTAAAAATTCTAAAGGATAAGAAATGCTTGCCAGTGTTGCTGATACAAAGGCTATGTTTTTCATAATGATTGGAGCGTTTGCTTCTTTTAATATTTGCAATGCAGGAAAAGCAATGCTTTTTGCATTTTTTATATCAAATTCTTCTATATTAACAAGGGCTTTATCATATATAATGAGTGCGTTATCCTTTAACGCATCTTTATGAAAAAATATTGCATCTTTGCCAAGAGCAATCAACACATCAATATATATTCTTGGAGCTCTTACAGGGCTTTCATCTATTATCACTGAATAAGCATTATGCCCAGTTCTTATCAAAGAAGGATATTCAGGATAACCATGAACATGATAGCCGCCTCTTAAAAAAAGCTTGCCAAGTGTACGGCCCATTGCAAATGCCCCTTCTCCTGCCATTGCACCTATCTTTATATGCATTGCCATACAATCACATTGAAATTTAATATTCAATATATTTAAACCTTTCTCAAGCCCTTATGACGCTTGCCATGATTGACATCGTTATTGTCTTTGCAATATTTATTATTGATTTTATGCCAATACTATTTAAAGCATTTTTTAGGTTTCTTGCAAATAATAGCTCCAATAATATGAATATCTTAATTTTCTCTCTTTTTTCTTTCATTGAGATTTCTAACCTTTTTCTCATTATAGGAGGGAGTGAAGATATATGCTTATCTAATAATTTGTAATCCTTGCTCTCGGCAGCTTTTTTTGCCTCTTCTAAAACTTTTTCTATTTTCTCAATTTCATTCATAATGTCTTGCTTTCTTTTTATGGCCTCATCAATATTCTCAGGCTTTTCTGAAACATATTTGTCTATTGATTTTATCAGCTCTGAATATATGTCTTTTCCAAAAGCAGCTTTTTCTTTTTCCTTGTTTTTTATTATCTCCATTGTCTCTTTTTGTATCTCTTCTGGCTCTTTTTTTATTACAGGGTCTGCAATATATGCAAGTGCTTTGTCTGCATCTTTTAAGCTAAATGCCTCATCAACAATCTTTTGCTCTATGCTTGAAAATGATATTTTTACATCTTCTTTTACTACCTCTGCTTTTTGTGTTAATGGATTATATGATATAAACGCATACTTGTCTGTTATTTCATGCTCTTTTAAAACAAATTTTTCTTTTTCTTCCTTTTGCCCTATTTTGCCAGCATTTAATTCCTGATTTAAGTTATTCATAACAATTTTTTGTTCTACCTCTTTTTTCTTTTCCTCTCTTTTTTCTTCTCTAACCTCTTTCAACAACATAAAATTTTTGTCCTTTGGCGGCATATCTTTTTTTCCTTCTGGCAATTCCAGAGCAAGAAGCCATTTTGCAGCAAGAGCCACAACTACTAAGCCTGCTTCTATCACAAGCTCTTTATTGTTAGATTCAATAGCCCTTTTTGCCGTATCAATTTCCCTTTTAAATGTCTCTTCCTTAAAGGCTTCATGCATGTTTATATTTATGCTTTGCTTTTTAAAACAATGTTTTACTTGCTTTTTTCAACATGTTTGTGCTTCTCAATTACAAATGCAACATACATAACAAGTAAAATCCCTATTAAAGATGAGACTATTGCTATCAAGCGTGAGCCAAGGTTATGGGCAAGTATAAAAGCAAAAGAAGAAAATCTTAAAGAAGAGAAAGGCATTTCAAAGACGTCCTGCTTAATATAAATCCAATAGAGCTCTAAAAGCATGAAAAATGGTATAAGCACTTCTAAAACTGGGTCTTCAATTGAGGCAAAGGAGGTAGAAGAAATAAAAAATGCATAAACTGCAAATGCAGATGATAAAAATAATAGCAATGCAGCACTTCTCATGAACTAAATATGTTAATATGATTTAAAAATTTATGCCCATCATAGCTGTAGCAATAATGATTCAAGAAAAGATTCATTCAAATCTTGATTTTATATAATAAATAGTTGAGATAAGTGCCAATGAAGATAATGTTAGAGCATAAATGCCTATTTTTTTGACACTCTTATTATTTATCTTTAATTTTTTGTAAAACGTCCTCTCGCATTCTTTTATATTTGATAAATCTCTATAAATGTCTATAGCATAACCAACAAAAGGGCCATTTAGCCCTGAGACAATTGCTGCTATCACAGATGCAGTTAATATTTTTTTCATATCTAGTTCTTCATTTGCCATGTATTGTGATAAAGCGTATGTTGGGGGCATTGTAACAAGATTTAAAATACCCGCATAAATAAAATCATGAAAAGCTTGAATTTTCTCATTAGTTTTTTGATTTACTCTAAATATTTTTCTCCACATGTCCCTGCCTTTACTGAATATAGTGCCAAAACCAATAAATGTAATAAATGTGCCTAAAATTCTTGAATTCAGAGATGTTTTTACTGATAAGTTAGATATAAAAACTTCAAAAAATGCAAAAACTGGGTTAGCTTCACTCACTATGGCTATATTGTCTATAAAATATTTTTTAATATCAAAAATCTTATTTGGCTTATCTTCTTGGACTTGTTTTATTGATTTTTCCATATTACTCATCTCTTATTGGCATTATCAGAATAAACCTGTTTTTCCACATCAAATTCAACATCTATAAAACCTTTATCCCTGTCAACTAATATTTTTGTTGATGCGCTTGGCCTTATTGGAGCATAGACATTTATTTTTAATGCTTTTGCCAGCGTTGAAGCGATATTCTTTTTATTCCTGCTTCCAGTTTCACAAGAAATGAGTATAGCATTTGCTCCTTTTCTGAATACATATGATAAATCGCTTATTTCATTTTTATCTGATATATCAAGCTCTTTTTCTTCTCCTTCTCCATCACCAAGCGTTATTGAATTCGCAGAGCCATGCCCAGCAATAATGAGTAGTTCTATTTTTCCATACTCTTCGAAAATATCCCTTAGTGCTTGATAAAATTCTTTTTCAGAGGACACTTCAATAATAATAAGCCTAAAGTAATCTAAAAGGCTGTTGAGTGTTCTCCCTTCTCTATAAAAAGCTCCGTTATAATCACTTTTATTAAACACTGCTAATGCAATCGGCCTTTGCTTAAATTTATCCTTATCTGCAGCAAGCATTAAATGCAAGAGTACTTCTTTATCATATCTCAAAAAGTAATCTATATTAAATTTCTCATGCAATCTCAATATTTCATCCAACCCCAATATATAAGAGGCGTATAAATAATCCAGCGTATATTCAGGCCTTATGCCATGTACTTCCATAAAATTTCTTATATTTATGAATGCATGCCTTGAACTTAAATTAGATAAGGAATCAAAATAGTTGGCCCATGCATAAAAGCTCTGCACAACAATTATTGGATTGCTTGCTTTTTTATCAGTTAACATTAAATAAAGGTCATCTATATTATCAATGTAAAAATTGCTGCGCTTAAAAAGCGTTGACAATGAATAGCGCATCTCATTTAGGGTTATATAATCATCTTCATAATGCTTGAATAAAATCTCCACTATGTCTCTTATTTTACCTAATTTTTGGTCAAACATAAAAAAAAGAGAAAAATTATTATTATCAGTTAAACTCTTAAGCAAGTCAAGGAACATTATAAATCTATAATCTCCATCAAACTGCCTTTTAACTTCATAGAAAGTTTGAAATAGTTTATCTAAATAAGATATATCATATTCTTTTCTCGATATTACATTATTAATAATTGGCAGCATGTACTTTAATTCATTTCCGTCAAATTGCAAAGCTGATTCCATATAATTAAGTTCTCTTTCTGTAAAGTTTGGTTTAAATATTATTAAACATGCCTCGCTTATAAGCTTTTCATTAACCTCCTTTTGCTTTGTTTTCATGCCCAATAACATTATAAATTTATTTATTCTATCTATCATTTCATTCTTTATTTCAGGTTTAATATTACAACTTTTATAATAATCAACATCGTGCGCATCATTTTCTTTATCAATTATGCTAGCATCTTTTTTATTAATGATTGGCAATAATTTGAAATGCTTTGTATCGCTATATATATCAACAATTGGCTCTTTTTGTTTGTAATGATTGTGCGACTCATCATTCTTCATATTACAATGTGTCATAAGAGCAATGCTAACAAAACCAGCATAAAAAGCATTTTTTAAATGCTTAATGCCCATTTTCCCAATCCCAATATAAATCCCAGCTATATAATATAAAAATAACATTTATATAAATGTATGCATTTTTTAATAATATTTTATAATCACTTCATGTTCTAATATATTTTAACTAATATATTTTAATAATACGCTTAATATTGCACTTTTGAATAGATAAAATCATTTAACAATGATTTCCATTAATGCTGCATAAGCAGGCCTTGATATTAGTGCTCCTAATATATAGCTTATTATTGTTACAACAGCAAAGCCAATTACTTCAACAATATGAGTAAAAAACAAAGGAAGAAAGACTAATATTGCAACAAGCACATTGCTGCTTATTATAGAAAAGGCCTTTTTTATTGCTTCCTCTTTGTTTTTATGCTTTATTACCTCATCAGTTATTATTACCTGCGCATCTATGCTTACTCCCATTGCTGCTATTAAACCAGCCATAGCGGCCATGTCAATAGAAAAAGAACCAATCGCTGCAACAAGTATTATGAGCTCAATGATAGTAATAACAATTACTGGCAGTACAATGCTTAACTTCCTGTATCTTAATGCAACAAAAATTGATACAGCAATTATTGACAATGCAAGTGCATATATTGAATATGATAAAAATTTCTCGCCTAAAAGTGCTGGTATTGTTTCTTTGCTGCCTATATATAGCTTAACTGGTAATGCTCCACCTTTTAATACTGATGATATGAACCTCTCTTGCTGTCTTGCAAAGATAGCCTTTTCATTCAACGTTAAATTTGTCGGGGCATTACCAGTTATTTGATAAGTCAAGGAAATAGTATTTCCAGAAGTAACGCTTGGGTTCAGTAAAGGAGCGCTCATTAAACCTGCTGCACCCCATCTTACTATTATTAAATTATTTCCAGCAACAGACAGCTCTGGATATAAATCTTTTTCATCAACTATTTTAATATTCAAGCTTTTATTATCCGCAATTTTCTCTGCAATACGCTTTGATGTTATTATATTATCCCCAATAATTTTTGTTTCATTATCTTTGTAAAGCACAATATTAACATTCCCCCTCTCATCTTTTAATACATCTTCAATCAAAAATAAAATATCTGCTGGAGTTACATTTATCCCATTTGCAGAGAGCATTTGAGCATTTGAAATGAGCCATGACTCATCTATTAATATTGTTGCATTGTACGGCTTGTCCAAAAACAAAAATAATGGCCTGTTTGCCTTTCCTCTTACTTTATTGCTAAATCTTTCCGCTGCTTCTCTTGTTATAGTGAATGAAACGCCCCAATCTGCCCCACCAAGAGATTGTGATGGCACATTGCTTATTGTGCCTGGAATAATGTCTCTTCCTTCTAAAACAATAATGCCATCAACAACAGCAATGAAAACACCCTGCGTTGTTATTGCTTCCTCTATCCTCTGTGCTTGCTCAGGATTTGAAGATGGAATTTCTATAAAAAGCCTGTCATTGCCTATTGGTTTCACTATTACTTGCTCCAAACCAAGCGTTGATATCCTAGTTTTTAATTTTTCTGTTATCTCAGCCATAACCTCATTATCAACTGGAGAAGAGAGAAATACTGGTATTCTTGTTCCGCCATTAAAATCTAGCCCAAACTTTATGCCATTAAATAAAATAATTGTTGCAGAAATAACCAAAAGGCCAGCAAGCAATGCAATTTTTTCATTTAATGTCTTCGCATAACCAGCTATTGCTCCATAAATGAATATAGAAAATATCAAAACCAGGCCTGCTGTTTTTGGATATATAAGGCATAAAATAACAATTATAGCAGTCAAAATTGATATGCCTTTTAAAAAGTTCATGATTCTCCCTTCTTACTAAATTTTAAAAGCAACACAGCATTTATGCCCCATGTTGCAAATATATCCCCTATTAAACCAGCAATGACAACAGCGCCTATCTGGTAATATGTTGCTATTCTAAGATATTGTCCTATAACAAATAAAATAATGAATGCTATTATGCCAGTTGTTGTCATTGTTAAGCCAGTTTTCATTGCTTCAAATGCCCTATCTTGCTTTTCTCCATCGCTTCTCTTTATTACCCTAGTTGTCAATAATATATCTGTATCAAGAGAGTAACCAACAAGCATGAGCAAAGCAGCAACGCTTGCTAGTGTTAATGGAATGCCCATTGTCGCCATAAAACCAAGTGCTATTATGATATCTGCAAATGCCCCTGATAATACTGCAAGAGAAGCAAATGGCTCTTTAAATATCCAAAAAACTGCTATTATTGCAAGTATTGCGGATATTGCCAATGTTGTTTTTACTTTTTCTAAAAATGCGCTTCCCAATGCCGGGCTTGTTGTTTGTATTGATACATCTTTAACAAATGGTGATATTGCTGCCCTTATTTTTTTCTCATAATCAGTTCTTTTTTCTTCTAATATTTTATCTGCATAGTCCTGTATTTCCGCTGGTGATAAATTTGAAATGTTTTTATTAACAAGCAGCTGCAAATTTTCTCTTGCCATTTCCAAAAATCTTTGGTCAGATGTTTTTGCATATTCTTCAATATTCTTGTCAATGCCTGCCTTTACCTTTTCTGCTTCAAGAAGCTCGTTAGTAAATGGCACTTCGACTTCTAATTTATATACATTTTCTATTCTAAAAACAGAGACCTTTGCCTCAATGCCATTCTCAAGAAAAGATTTTTCAACATCTTCGGGGTTTATGTAATCTCTTATTTCAGCACTTAAAAATGACCCGCCCAAGAATTCCGTTCCAAGCTTTAATTTACTAATATTCAATAATGAGATAACAATCATCAATAATGCAATAGCAGTTAATATTAAGTAAAAATTTGTCCTATATATATTTACCATTTAATCATTCTCCTCTCATATAATGTCATTCATATAATGTTATGTAATGCTATCTATTCAAACAAACATTTTAAATAAATGCGGCCGCCGGGATTTGAACCCGGGTCTCCAGATTGGCAATCTGGTATCCTACCACTAGACTACGACCGCTTTTATGCCATTATTCTTTTATACCTATTATTTATAGCAAAAACTTAAAAAGCATATTTAAATTGAATTGGTAGTTGATTAAAGCATTAATTAAAGCTAAAGCTCATTGCCTAACCAAGCATGAAATAAAGATGGGAATATCAATCCTTCAAGAGTTATATAATCATAATTTGTCTTTCCTTCTATCATCAATTTTATATCATACCTAGATGGAAAAACGATGTTAATGCCTTTCCCCTTTCCATGTAAAAGGCATTTTTCAAGTATCTTATAAAGCTCATCCACATGTTCAGGCATTAAATATTCCTTGCCTTTATCCATAATAATAACTGGATGGAATCTAAGCATATAAATTGGCTTTCTTTGAAAATAATCAATAAATAACATTATCTCATGATCTTTCGCATTAATACTTGTTAATACAACGTTTATTATCACATTCCTTCCTTTACTTAGCAATTTTTCAATGTTAGAAAGCACAACATCTAAGCTAATGTTTGCATTTGTTATATGTTTATAAAGCTCATTATTCAAGCTTGGCAAATTAATCTGTATATATAATTTTTTATATACTCCATTATTTTCAAGCTCATGGTCATTTAAAAGATATGCTGGCATTTTTGTTAAATTTGTTGCAAGCACAATGTTTTCTTTATTTTTACATAACATTAGCATATCTCTTAGATCTGGATGCAAAATTGGCTCTCCTCCAGATATGCCAACTTTTCTATAACCATCTATTCTTTGTTTGAATTTATCTATATCTAATCTTAAATTCTCATTAGGCACGTTACAAAATAGGCAACTTAGATTACACAACCTATTTATCTCAACTATTATGCCAGCTTTTTTCCTTGCCCTTTTATTACTTGTTTCGATTGCTTGTGCATTTACTTCTTCCATAATATAAAAAAATATCTAAAAGCATTTTTAAAAGAGTAGTAATTTATTTGCTTTGCTAAAAAGAATTAAAAATAAAAAGAATTAAATATCATAGACATATAATAGACATCATGAAAGGGCTAATAATAAAATAGTAATATTTTTAAATTGTTTGTTTTATGAATGATATCAGCCCTCCATTCCCCAATCCCTTGAGGTGAGGCTTTAAAGAAATGCTCTTCTTAGCCTCACCTCCTTATCTTCTTTGCTTTTTGTTTTTATGCTTCCATCTTGGTTTGTTTATGTTTTTATTTTATTTTGGCTTGCTTTGTATTGCTTTTTATGGCTTTGTATTGCTTTTTATGGCTTTTTATCAGCAGAAGCAAAAGAATTTTTAAATATTTTATTTAATTTCTTAAACATAATTTACATAATTTAAATGAGTCATATAATTTAAATGGGTCGTTTAAAATGGGTCGTTTAAAATGCTTTATATAATTGTTTGGACATGATTGTTTGGAGATGGTAAAAATGGTAGAATCAATAAATTTATATGCCCCATTATTTTCATTATTCTCATTGTTTGGCATTATTGGTAGTTTTGGGCAAAGCGCACTTTTATCAGAGTTAATTTTGCCAATTCCTGGAGGAAAGATAACGACTGCCTCATTAGTAGCATTATTAATATTTTTAATTCTTGACCTTATTATCTCGATATTTTTAAGTGCTATAACAAAAGTTGCTGAGAAAACAAAAACAGATTTTGATGATGCAATAGTTAGGCTAATAAAGAAAAGAAAAGCTCTTTTGCTTGCTGTTTTATCTGTTTTCATAGCAGTACAGCTTTTCTATGGAAATATAGAGATTTTCTCAAAAACAATATTTGATTGGTTTTTGGTATTCTTGATTATCTATGCTGGCCTGATCTTCTCAGAAATGGCTGATTTGTTATTCTTTTTCTTTATTAAAAATATATCCACAAGCAAAGAGATAAGCCCAGAGGAAATTGCTCCATTAGCAAGGAAGGTATTGAAATTCATAATTATATTTATATCAATTATAATAGCTCTTGGCCAGTTTGGAATAGAGATATCTCCATTAATAGCAGGTCTTGGCATAGGCGGCCTTGCTGTTGGTCTTGCATTGCAGGATACGTTATCAAATTTCTTTTCTGGCATTCATATATTATCAGATAAGCCATTTAGAAAAGGGGATTATGTAATAATTGGCAATACTGATGGGTTTGTTGAAGAGATCGGCTGGAGGTCAACAAAAATACAAAAGTTCAATAAAAATTTAATTATAATAATACCAAATAAAACAATAACTGAAAGTGTAATAACAAATCTTGGTCAAGAAAACATTCCTTATGTGCATACAGTGAATTTCAGCGTTGGTTATGGTGTGAGCATAAACAAATTAAGAAAAATTTATAATGAAATAATAAAAAAACTTATAGAAGAAAATTTTGTGATTCACGATAAAAATAACAAACCAGAGCTCAGATTAACAAATTTTGGAGCTGATGGGCTTGAATTTACTGCTGTTTTTCCAGTTCCTCATTATACAAAAAGGTTTAACACACAATCAAGATTCCTTGAATTGTTATATAACAGATTAGCAGAGGAAAATATAGACATTCCATATCCACAAAGAGTTATACACATAAAAGATATAAGTGAGATTATGAGATTACAAAATATGAAATTTGAGGGAAATATTGGAAAATTAAGAAAAGGAAGGACTGGGAAGAGATAAGTAAAGGAATGTAAGTAAAGAGTAAAGAAATGTAAGTAAAGAAAAAGAAAAGCAAGAAAAGGAAAAAATTTAAAAAGCCATTTTAAAGATATTTTGGGTGAGCCAATGAAATATGTAAAATGGTTCAAAGAGCTGTCAAAAAAGGATGTAGCAATTGCTGGTGGTAAAGGGGCTAATTTAGGAGAGATGATAAATGCCGGTTTTCCTGTGCCAGATGGTTTTGTAATAACTGCTGATGGTTATAGCTATTACATAGAGCAGAATGGCTTAACGAATATCATAATGGATATATTAGCAGCAATAGATGTCAATGATAATAATATGCTGCAATCAGCATCTGAGAGAATACAGGATTTAATAATGTCAGGGGCAATACCAAAAGATTTAGAAGAGGAAATACTAAATGCTTATCATGAATTAAATAAAATGGAGGGCAGTGAGCAGTTTGTTGCTGTTAGAAGTTCAGCAACTGCAGAAGATCTGCCAGAAGCAAGTTTTGCTGGTCAGCAAAGGACATATTTAAATGTCAAAGGAGATTCTGCATTATTAGAGAGCGTAAAAGGAGCATGGGCATCACTTTTTGAAGCAAGGGCCATATTCTATAGAGAACAGCAGGGGTTTGAGCATGCAAAAGTTAAGCTTGCTGCAGTTGTGCAGAAGATGGTTAATAGTGAAAAAGCAGGGGTCATGTTTACAGTTGATCCAGTTTTGCAAGATGAAAACATTTTAAGTATTGAAGCTGCATATGGCCTTGGGGAGGTTGTTGTTTCTGGTAGTGTTACTCCAGATACATATAGAGTAAATAAAAAAACCCTTGATATAGTTGAGAAAGATATAGCAAAACAAGAATGGATGTTAATAAGAGCAGAAAAAGAAAATAAAAGAGTTGATGTACAAGAGCCTATGAGAAAAATGCAAAAATTAAATGACGATGAAATAAAGGAGCTTGCAAAGATTGGTATAAAAATAGAAGAGCATTATAAATTCCCACAAGACATAGAATGGGCATATGAGAATAATAAATTTTACATAGTGCAATCTAGGCCAATAACAACATTAAAGAAAGGCAAGCAAACAAAAGCAGAAACAAAGGCAGAAGAGCAAATAAAAATTGAAGAAAAGAAAATACTTTTAAAGGGGCTTGCTGCATCCCCTGGCATTGGGGTCGGAAAAGTAAAAATAATAACTAAAAAAGAAGAACTTGGAAAAATACAGCAGGGCGATATACTCGTTACAAAGATGACTAATCCAGATTACGTGCCTGCAATGAAAAGGGCAAGCGCCATAGTTACAGATGAGGGCGGGCTAACAAGCCATGCAGCAATAGTCAGCAGAGAGCTTGGAATACCAGCAATTGTTGGAACAGGAAATGCAACACAGGTATTGAAAGAGGGCATGGAAATAACAGTTGATGCAAAAACTGGTGTTGTTTATGAAGGCAGAGTGTTTGAAGCAGTGAAAAAGGAAAAAGAAGAAAAAGCAACTTTTGTTAGTGCTTACACACCATCAACAGCAACAAAAATTTATGTTAATTTAGCAGAGCCGGAGTTAGCACAAAAGATTGCTGAAATGCCTGTTGATGGAGTTGGCTTATTAAGAGCTGAATTCATGATTGCTGGAATGGGCAAGCATCCAATGGTTTTTGTAAAGGAAAATAGACAGAATGAGTTTATAAATAAGCTTGCAGAAGGGCTGAGAACATTTGCTGCTGCATTCTACCCAAGGCCTGTTGTTTATAGAGCCACTGATTTCAAAACAAATGAATACAGAAATCTGGAGGGCGGCCAGGAATTTGAACCGCATGAAGAAAATCCCATGATTGGTTTTAGAGGGGCAAGCAGGTATATAAAACAAGAAGAAGTATTTAGGATGGAGTTGAGAGCAATAAAAAAAGTCAGAGAAGAAGATGGGTTAAAGAATTTGTGGCTCATGATACCATTTGTCAGAAGAACAGGAGAGCTAAGAGCTATTAAACAGATCATGGAATCAGAAGGACTTTATAGAACAAAAGATTTTAAGCTCTGGATAATGGTTGAAGTGCCATCAACTGTTTTTAATATAGAGGAATTTATAAAAGAGGGCATTGATGGCGTAAGCATTGGAAGCAATGACCTAACACAGCTTATACTTGGCATTGATAGAGATAACGCAATCCTTGGTAGAGATTTTGATGAGAGAAATTCTGCTGTTTTAAAAGCAATAAAGCATGTAATAAAAGCAGCAAGAAAGCATGGCATTACATCAAGCTTGTGCGGACAAGCGCCGAGTGTTTATCCAGAATTTGCTGAAATACTCGTTGAAGCTGGCATAACCAGCATTAGTGTAAATCCTGATGCAATAGAAAGGACAAGAAAAATCGTTGCAAGCGCAGAGAAAAAAGTTATGACGGAAAAATTAAGAATTTTAACAGAAAGAAATGCAGAAAAAGATAATAAGGGGATTTAACTAACATAACTCTAAATTAACCAACATAATATAAAATAATATAAACTAACATAACATAAGGCTGATAATATAAGGCCGGGTTTGGCATGGTTTGGTTATTGCCGGTTTAGCTTGGCAAGTTAAGGAAAATGATAACAATGATTTTTCTGTTTTATTCTTCTGCTTTCTTATTCGTGTTTTCTTGTTTTTCTTGCCAGTAGTTTAATGGATTATTTATTTCCTTAAAAGTTAAATTAATGCCTATAAAGTCAGCTACTTCTTTTGCTAAATTCTCATAAAGTTGCTGTTCTGGTGTTTTCATGCTTTGAGCTTTTTTCATTTCTTCAAGCATATCCAAGCCATGTGCTTCGCTAGAAGATAATACATTTAATCCACCAATAGAAACATCAGTTGTTGATTTTCTAAAACTGCCTAAAGTTGCTGTGCCGACATAGATTTTATAATCCCCTCCATTTTTATCAAAGAAATGCAGTTCATAAATATAAGAAAAACCCCTGGTAATATTGCCATGCCTTCCACTCCTGCTTCCTTGTGAATAGCTAAGTATTTTATATAGAACAAGCTCTTTTAAATCAGAAAATTTTATTTCTTTTATTACTTCTTTGTTTATTACGCTCTGTCTCATTATTTTTATTGTGCCAGTTGCCTTATCAATGATTATTATGCCAGATCTGCCATAAATAATTATGAGGATAGCAATAAATGATACAATTATGCCAACTAATTTGCCAGTTAATCCTTGGCCTTTATCAGATGAAAAAAATAAAAAGATCCCAATAGCTAATAAAAACATGCCTGCAGAGAAAATTAAGAGAGGGCTTCCTTCTTTTAAAGTGATTTTTGCCTGCTCTTTTGAAATTTCCATAAAAACATGTAATGGTAAGATTTAAAAATTTATAAGGACTTTGCTAAATTCAATGAGCTTGAGCTTGCTGTTTTAGAAAAGTTATTGGCGCTCATTTTTAAGGACAAGTTTTGCATTAATATTTAAAAATACTTCTAATGAAATAAAATACCAGATTTAAATACTTTATTTGCAAAATGTTAATTTTAAAATGGTTGATAAAATGGCAGATAAAAATGATATTGAAAGCATTAATGAAAAAATAAAGCAAGCATTGGTCGAGGAGAGGTTATTGCCGAGGGGCATGAGATTAACAGGCGTTGTTGTTTCAACAAAAAGGAAAAAAACAATAACAATTGAAAGAGCATTAACAAAATTCCTGCAAAAATATAAAAGATGGGCAAGAATAAAAAGCAAAATAAATGCACATGTGCCAAAAGATATTGACATCAATAATGGGGACCTTGTTGAGATAGCACAAACAAGAAAGATCAGTAAAACAAAGTCTTGGGTCGTCACAAAAATTATTAAAAGGGCGGAGGAAGGTGAAAAATCATGAAATCATTACAAGCAAGCATAACAAGGGCATTAACAACTGGTTCATATTTAAAATGCAATGATAACAGCAAAGCAAAAGAGCTTAAAATTATAGGGCTTGTTGGTTTTAAAGGCACTAGGGGGAGGTATCCAAAAGCTGGTGTTGGAGATATGGTAATATGTTCAGTAACAAAGGGAGATATAAGTGTAAAGGGCACAGTAGTAAAAGCAGTTATAATAAGGCAAAGGAAAGAATATAGAAGAGCAAATGGTATGCGCATTGCTTTTGAAGACAATGCTGCTGTTCTTGTTAATGACGATGGCTTTCCTATAGGCACTGAAATAAAGGGCGTTATAGCAAAAGAAGTTGTAGAAAGGTTTCCAAAACTCGCTGCAATTGCTCCTGGCGTTATTTAACGGTGGTATGATGAGAATGGCAAAAAAAAGGAAAGAAAGAAAAAAAATATTTAGCATGCCTTTACATAAAAGAAGAAAACTTTTGCATGCACATTTAAGCAAAGAATTAAAACAGAAATATAAGAAAAGGGCATTAGCAATAAAGAAGGGTTATAAAGTGAAAATAATGAGGGGCGCTTTTAAAGGAAAAGAAGGCAATGTTATAAAGGTTTCATACAAAAAAGCAAGGATTTACATAGAAGGCATTACAAAGCATGATGCAAGAGGAAAGGAAAAGCTTATTCCTATACATCCTTCAAATGTTATGATATTATCAATAAGTTAGTGGGCTGGTATTATGGCAAAAAAAGGAAATAGAAGGCATTTAAAAAGAATTGCAACAAAGAAAAGGCTTGCAATAAAGGAGAAAAAGGCAAAGAAATTTATAATGAAGCCAATGCCTGGAAGGCATAATAAAGATAGCACATGGTCATTATTATTTCTATTAAGGGATAAATTAGCAATTGCAAAGACAAAAAAGGAAGCTAAATACATATTGAATAAAGGCATTGTAAAAGTTGATGGAAAGGTTATAAAAAAGCTTGATTATCCAATAGGGCTATTTGACATTATAAATATAAGTGGTGAAACTTATGTTATTGTGCTTGATAAAAAAGGCAGGCTTGATGTGATAAAAGCAAAAATAGATCACAAGCCATTGAAAATAAAAAACAAGGTCAGCATTAAACCAGGCTTGTGGCAGTTAACATTCCATGATGGCACAACAAAACTTGTAAAAGACAATAGCATAAAAGTTGGATACACTGTAATTTATGACCTCAATAAAAAAGAGATAAAGGAAATAAAAAGGCCAGAGCAGAATGCATTATGCTTAATAACAGATGGAAAACATGCAGGGCAAATAGCAAAGTTAGAAGACATAAAGGACATGCAAGGCAAGAAAGAGGCAACATTAAAAATTGATAATGAGAAAATAATAACAAAGCTCAACTACCTTTTTTTCTTGCCAGACGAATGGCAGAAATTATTGAGTAAATAACTATGGTGGATGATAATAATGACAGCAGAAACAAAAATGCAAGCAAAGGAAAATGTTGATAAGCAAATTGGTAAGTCAGTTAATAAGCAGTTGGATAAGCCAGTTAAATCATCTGAAAAAGCATATGAAAAACAATTTTCAGAACCTTTTATTGAGAAAGTAACGATAAATATAGGCGTTGGGGAGCAAAGCGAAAAGCTCGATGCTGCAGAAGAGCTTTTGAAAAGATTGACAGGAAGAAAACCTTTGAGGACAAAGGCAAAGAAAAGAGTGCCTGCATTTGGCATAAGGCCTGGGCTTAACATAGGAGTAAAGGTTACACTTAGAAAGAATGAAGCTGTGGAAATGTTGAAAAGGTTATTAAGTGCAAAAAAGCAACTGAAAGAATCAAACTTTGATAATAATGGGAATTTTTCTTTTGGCATTGCTGAATACATAGATGTTCCTGGCCTTAAATATGACCCAAAAATAGGCATGTATGGATTTGATGTTTGCGTAACGCTTGCAAAAAAAGGCATAAGGGTCGCAAAAAGAAAACTTAAAAAAGCAAAAGTAGGGAAGAATCAGGCCATAACAAAGCAGGAAGCAATAGATTACATTAAAAAAATGTTCAACATTAATATATTATAATTGGTGATTTTTATGGAAGAGAAAAAAATAGAAATTGAACATTTAAAGGCTTTAACATCAAAGAAAAGAAAAGGCATAAGAAAATGCAAGAGATGCTCAACAGCAAAAGGACTTATAAGAAAATATGGCATTTACTTATGCAGAAGATGTTTTAGAGAGCTTGGAGAGAGCATGGGATTCAGAAAATTAAGATGAAAATTAAGGTGATGGCATGGCAAAAGATATATTGGCTGAAAATATAAATAAAATAAAAATATATGATATGCTCAAAAAGGAAGAATGTGTAATAAAATATTCAAAACTCATGCTTGGTATTTTAGAGCAGTTAAAGAAATATGGTTATATAGAAGATTACAGATATGAAGACAATAACAAGGGCGGGATAATCATTGTTAAGTTAAAAGGGAGAATAAATGATATAGGAGTTATAAAACCAAGAGCGCCTGTAAAAAGGCAGGCATGGTATGAAAAAGAAGCGCAATATTTACCAGCTTATAATATTGGCCATCTTATAGTCTCAACGCCAAAAGGGATATTAACAAATATAGAGGCAAAAAGCCTTGGAATGGGCGGAAGATTGCTTTTGTATGTTTATTGAGGGTTAAAATGAGATTAAAACATATATTAATACCAGAAAATGTTGAAGTAAAAGCAGATAAAAATGTTGTCCAAATAAAGGGGCCAAAAGGCAGTATAGAAAAAACATTTTCAAAAGATGTTGATATAAAAGTAAGTGGCACAAATATAGAAGTAAATGCAAGCAATAAGGCCTTGATAAATACAGTAAGAGCAATAATAAATAATATGATTGAGGGCGTCACAAAAGGATTTGAAAAAAAACTTGTTGTCAGATATGCACATTTTCCTGTTAAATTTGTCTTAAAAGGGAATACTTTATTAATAGAGAACTTTCTTGGTGAAAAAGAGCCAAGAAAAGCAAGAATTCCAAATGGTGTTGTAGTAAAACCATCGGGCCAATTTGTTATTTTGCAAAGCGTGGATAAAGAGGCTTTAGGCCAAGCAGCTGCAAACATAAAAACAGCTGTAAAAATAAGGCAAAAGGACATAAGAGTTTTTCAAGATGGCATATATGAAGCTTATGAGTAATATTATAAATAAATTAATGTAATGATCATGGTGGTAATATATGAATAAAAAAAGAAAAGGTTCATTCAATGTTCCAAATGCAACAGGGAAAAGAGCAAAAAAAAGAGTAAAGCAAAGATGGAGAAAGCCTAGGGGCATAGATAACAAAAAAAGGATCAGGAAAAAAGGCCATGGAGCAGTGCCAAAGATAGGATATAAAAATTCAAAGCATTTAAGACATTTGCATCCAAGTTATAAAAGAGAGGCACTTATTTCAAATGAAAAGGAGCTTGATGCATTTAATCCAGATTTATATGCAATAAGAATAAGGCGCAGTGTCGGAAAAAGAAAAAGAGCAATTATTATAGAAAAGGCAGAGAAGCTTGGATTTTTGGTTCTAAACAAGGGGAGATAAAATGAAAAACAAGCCAAAAAATAGAATAAAAAAACTTGCATCAAAAGTACTTAAAGTTGGCATGTATAGAATAAAGATAGCTGATAATAAAGAAGTTGAGAAAAAAGTTGCAACAAGGCAGGACATTAAAGACCTTTATAAGCAAGGCCTTATAAAAATAAAACAAATAAAGGGCCAGTTATCAAAAAATGTTAAGCAAAGATTAAGGAAAAAGCCAAGGAGAAAAGGCAAGGGAAGCAGAAAAGGGAGCAAAAATGCTAGATTTGATAGCAAAAAGAGCCATATGAAAAAAATCAGGACATTAAGAGCATATTTAAAACAACTTGTATTGAATGGAAATATAGAGAAAGCAATGAAAAGGCCGCTTTATTTAAAAATAAAAGGAAATCAGTTCAAGAGCAAAAGAGCATTTGAAACATACTTAAAAGATATGGGGCTGTTAAAAAAGCCATTAGAAGAAAAGAAAGAAAATTGAGGGGGAAATAAATGGCAAAAGCAAAAACATCTTATAAAATGCAATTCAGAAGAAGGCTTGAGCAAAAGACAAATTACAAAAAAAGGCTTGCCTTGCTGAAATCTGGCAAAGCAAGGCTTGTAATAAGAAAAACAAACAGGCAAGTTATTGTTCAGCTCATATCATTCAAAGAAATTGGAGATATAACACATGTTTATGTTGGCAAAAAACAACTTGAAAAATATGGGTGGAAAATGAAAGCAAATGCGCCAAGTGCTTATTTAGCTGGCTACTTAGCAGGAAAGCTGGCATTAAAAGCTGGTATTAAAAGTGCTGTTGTTGATATAGGAATGCATAGCCCGACAGAAGGGGCAATTGTTTTTTTTGCAGCAAAGGGGGCGAGAGATGCTGGGCTTGATATTCCTTTTGCTGCACAATTAGATGAGCAAAGAGAGAAAGGAAAGCACATAAATATGGAAGCAGAATTTGAACAAACAAAAAAGAAAATTGAGGGGATAGCATGAATGAAAATGAAGAAATGAGCCAAATGCATATGCAAGAAGCAAAAACAAAGCTTGGAAGAGCAGTAAGAAATGGGGAAATAACAAACATAGATGAGATACTGACAAAAAGAAAACCCATACTTGAAACATGGATTGTTGATGCTTTATTACCAGATTTAAAATCGCAGACAATAGAATTAAGAACAACACAAAGAGTGACTGATTCAGGAAGAAAAATAAGTTATAGGGCAGTTGTCATTGTTGGGAGCGATAGAGGATATATAGGGCTCGGTTCAGGAAAAGCACAAGAGCCTGCATTAGCACTTTCAAAGGCACTCGATAAGGCAAAAAGAAGCATAATAAAAGTAAACAAAGGTTGTGGTTCATGGGAATGCCAATGTGGCACAGAGCATAGTATACCAAAATTAGTTAGAGGAAAAGAAAGTTCAACATATATAGTATTAAAACCAGCACCAAAAGGTGTTGGTTTGGCAGTAAATGATACAATAAAAAACGCTCTAAGCATTGCTGGCATAAAAGATGTTTGGGGCAAAGCAAGAGGTGCAACAGGCAATGTTTATAACACATTGCTTGCAACAATCAAAGCACTTGATAAGCTAAATGAATATTAGGTGGGAATATGCTCATATGCGCAATAAGGGTTAGAGGAATAAGAAACATAAAGCCAAAAATAAGGCATACATTGGAAATGCTTGGCTTAAATAAAGTAAATAATGCAATAATAATAAAAGATAATGAGAGCTTGTTAAAAATGCTTGATGTTGCAAAAGATTACATAACATATGGGCCTTTGAATGAAGAAAATGCAATAAAGTTAATAGAAAAGGTCTATTTAAAATATAGAAAAAATGAAGCAAATGGCAGAGATGCAAAAACAATATTGCAAGAATTCTTAAATAGTAAAAATTATAGATTTCCATTCACTTTTAGATTACGCCCGCCAAGAAAAGGATATAAAAGCATAAAGAGGCCATTTTCTATGGGCGGGGCGTTAGGCAAAAGGGCTGAAATTGACAGCTTGGTTTCAAGAATGTTTTAAAGTTGTTGTTTTAAAGGTGTTAATATGCCAAAAAGAAAGAAAAAAAAGACTGCATATTTAAGGGGCTTCAGAAGACATGGACATGGAAATATAAAAAATAGGAGGGGCTCTGGAAATAAAGGAGGAAAAGGCAATGCTGGATTGCATAAGCATAAATGGACTTATACAGTTAAATACGCAAAAGACCATTTTGGATCAAAGGGTTTTGTAAGGCAAAATAAAAAGCATATAAAAACAATAAATTTGTGGGAAATTGAAAACATGGCAAAAAAAGGGCTATTGGAAATGAAAGATAAAGCATACATATTTGAATTTGATGGCAAAGTTCTTGGCACTGGTAATTTAAGCAATGCATACATAATTAAAGCACTTGCTTTTTCTGAAAAAGCAAAACAAAGAATAGAAGAAGCTGGTGGAAAAGCATTAACAAAAAATGAGCAATGATGAAAAATAAGCAATAATAAGAGGGATGCTATTGTTTGAAGGAATTTTAACATTTTTTTATGAGATCTCAAAAAAACTTCCGCTGATCAAAAGCCCGGAAAGACAATTGTCATCAAAAGAAAAATTGCAGTGGGTCATTATTGTATTGGCCATTTATTATATATTATTTAATACTACTGCTATTGGATTAAAAGAGCATAGGGGGGAACAAGATTTTATTCAGCTCATAACTGCTAGCAGGCAGGGAAGTTTGCTAGCTCTTGGAATAGGGCCAATAGTTATTGCTGGCATTGTTATCCAGCTTTTTGCTGGTGGTGGCCTATTAAATCTAGATTTTAATGATCCTAGCACAAGAAAAAAGGTTGCTGGTGCAACAACAACATTTGCAATATTAATAGCATTATTTGAAGCAGTAATTTATACAACAAATTATGCCAACATAGGCCTTTTCACAGTTAGTGTAAATAATTTGACAATGCTTGGGGTTGCATTACAACTTGCTCTTGGTGCAATTGCATTAATATATTTGGATCAAATTATAAGTAAATACGGCATTGGCAGTGGAATAAGCATATTCATAGCAGCTGGTGTATCATATGGCATTATTTCTGGTTTTTCATTCACTCTATTCAGTGAGAATGGCATTATAAATGCAGTTTCTCAAGGAGGAATAGAGGGTTTAACAAATGCTTTTGTTATGCTCCTGCCATTTATAAGCACAATAATTATATTCTGGCTCATTGTAAAGGGTGAAAGTGCAAAAATAGTATTGCCATTAAGCATTCCAGGCATAAACAGGGCTCTTGAACTGCCTTTCTTCTTTGTCTCAAACCTGCCTGTTATATTTGCTTCTGCTTTACTTGTTTATATATTTTTAATATCAAATTCGCTTCTCTCAACGCCGATCAAAAATTCATACGGCTGGGAGCATTATTTGGGCGGCATTCTATATATGGCAACACCGATAAGTGCTGGGGCGAATATTCCATCTTATATAGCATTTTTAACACAGGGAAAAACGCCAGTTTATGGATTGCCAGAATGGTTACATGCAATAACATATGTTATAAGCTTATGCATTCTATCAATACTCTTTGGTAAATTCTGGGTAGAGATGAACCCACAGCAAAATCCAGAGAATATAGCAAAAGCAATAATAAGTGCTGGCATACAGATAAGAGGACATAGAAGCGACCCAAGGCTCATAACATCAAGACTTAATGAGTACATATGGCCTTTAACAATTACAGGCTCATTAGCTGTTGCCCTTCTTGCTGGTTTTGGCGATTTATTAGCGGTTTATGGGACAGGAACAGGCATTTTATTGACCGTTGGTATTCTTTATAAAATGGCTAATGAAGTGAAGGAAACATTAGATATACACTACCCAAGCATTTCAAAAATTATATTTAAATAGCCCCGTTAAAACATCCGAAACATCCAATTATAAAAAAATTATAAAAATAAAGTTAGCATAAAAGCATTAGCCTAAAGGCATCATATTTTTAAATAGTTTTTTCATCTATTATTTATTATGAAGGCTTCTATTGTAATCCCTGCTTATAATGAAGAAAAATACCTTCCTTTAGCGCTTGAAAGCATAATGAAGCAAACATACCAAAATTTCGAAATTATTGTTGTTGATTGCTTCAGTGAAGATAAGACAGCAAAAATAGCAGAGGATTATGGGGCAAGGGTTTTACAATATTATAAGGGAAATATAGGTGCAACAAGAAGAGCTGGTGCATTAGCAGCAACAGGACATTTTATTGTTAGCACTTCAGCTGATAATGTTCATGCAAATGACTGGCTTGAAGAGCTTATTAATCCATTAAAGCATGGCTATGATGCAACATATGGCCCGGTTTATTTCCTTGATATGAAGGCACATGAAAGAATAATGACAAACTTCTTTTTTGATTATGTTGTACATGCATTTTCATTATTAAAAATTCCATATGCAATAGCTGATAGCATGGCATTTGAAAAGAAGTTTTATTTCAAAATAGGCGGTTTCAATCCATTAAAATCAAGCGAAGATACTGATATATTAAAACGCTCATTTAAATATGGAAAAGTATGCTACGTAAAAAAAGCAAAGGCATACACATTTCCAAGAAGAATAAGGGAATGGGGCTGGCTAAAGTATTTGCATTTCAATACAAAAAACTTTTTTTTGTACTATTTTACTGGAAAGCCTCATGAGCACTACAGCCTTTTATCAACGCAAATAAAAAAAATAAATGAAAGGCAATGAGAAAATGAAAAACAGCCAAAAAATAGAAGAATTTTTCACTATTTATGGAAATTATAACAGCATTTTTATGCCCAATAAAAAATATGACAGAGAATGCTTTGAAAATGTTGTTTATACATTATACAATTACTCTGAAAATGCTTATGAGCTTTCTGGTATTGATATGCAAGCATTAAAAAATGCAGTAAAACAAAGAGAACAAAAACTCATAAAACAGGACAACTTAATATCATTTTCAAAAAGTGCATACTTATATTACCGTCTTAAAGAAGAGAACATAAGCATTATAGATAAAAAAAATAATCCATGCAATGCAATTGAACTTAATAAGCAAGAGTTTGAAGGCATTGGTATAATAGCAGTTTATAATGATTGGGTAATGATAAAAAAACTTAGCAGCAATGCCATGCCTTATGAAGTTTCTGCAATGCTAAGTTATGCTATTGAAAGGTTTATTGAAAAATATTATTTAATAAAATATGGGCCGTTGAAAAAAGATTATAATGCAGTGAAAAATTTAGAGCAAGCATTAGAGCAATTAAAGCAATGCAAAACAGAGAAGGATAGGATAGAAAAAGCATTCTCTTTTAAAGGCTTTCGACCATTTCCTTTTTTGGATGGGCTGATAAAAGCTTATCCTGACTTAAAGGTAAAGAAGCCAAAAGGTAGAATAAGCAAAAAATAAATGGTGGAAATATGAAAGAAAGGGCATTGAGAGAAAAGTTTATGCAAATAGCAAAACAAAAACTTGAAGAAAAAAGAAAAAGGAATGATCTTTATATAATACAATTAAATAGGACATTAGATGATTTATATGGAATAAAAAATAAGCTTGAAGAAAGGATTAATGAATGGGCTTATATATATGGCATTAAGGAGAAGGGCAAAAGGCTGGTAGAAAAAATAAAAGAGCTGAAACCTGATAAAGATTGGATAATGGAAAAAGAAAGAATAGAAGCAATAAAAAATACAGCTGCTTTAATTGAAAAAGTAGAAGAAGAGATAGAGAATAAAGAGAATTTAATTGAAAAATGCACTGCTCAGATATTGCCAAATGCATATGCCTTAATAGGAGGTAAGCTAGTTGCAAAATTCTTATCTCTTGCTGGAAGCATTGAGAAATTAGCCGAAATGCCAGCAAGTACTATACAAGTTTTAGGTGCAGAAAGGGCATTGTTTAAGCATTTAAGAGCAAAAACAAAACCGCCAAAACATGGTATATTGCTATTAAGTCATTACGTTAATAAATTACCAAAGCATAAAAGGGGAAAAATGGCGAGAGCTCTAGCTTCAAAATTGGCAATAGCATTCAAAGCAGATTTATCTGGGCATTTTATAGGAAAAGAACTTAAAGATGCTGTAGAAAAAAGGTTCAAAGAGCTGTCAAAAAAATAATTAAAAATAACAAAACATAACACTGCCATTTATCATCATCGCCATACTCATATATTTGCTCACCATTATCTCATTATTTTCTTATTTAAATTTACAAAATCAATCCAAGCTATTAAAAGAACAATTAAAAAAACAGCAAAAACGAAAGATTTAAAAATGATTATGACAAATCTTAAGAGTGGTAAAATGAACATAAACCAAATGATTGATGAATGGGAGGGCGTCTTATTTAAACCAAAGGAAACATATAAGGAGCTGGCTAAAAGAGCCAATTTCAGAGATGGGCTTTACCATTTAGCTGCTTTGTGTGTTTTTTACTTTTTATTCATGTCTATTGCAATTATAGTGTTTGGCTCATTATTTGGAGCATTAGCTAAAAACCTTGGTATAATTGGAGGTTCTATTTTAGTTGCCTTGCTTTTAGGCGTTGTATCCGCCATAGCTATTTTTATCACAGCGCTAATATACAATGGCATTTTATTAGTAATGGCTAAAATTTTAGGAGGAAAAGGAAGTTTTGGTCAGCAGTTTCATATGATTTATGCTGGAGATACTCCTATGACCATTATTACATCTATTGTTAGTGTTATAGCTACAATTATCAGCCCTATCCCATGTATTGGTCTTATTATTTACATTATTACGCTTTTAGCATTATGGATTTATTCGTTGTATTTGAAAGTAATTGCTTTAAGAGAAACACACGGTTATTCAACATTTAGAGCAGTAGCTACACTAGTAATCCCAGTAATCATTATTTCAGCAATATTGGTTATAGCTATTTTGATTTTTTTTGGCGCCTTCTTTTCTAGAATTAATGCATATTAATATTTTCATTTTATATTTAGCTAAATTAGGCTATGTCAGTTAGATTTTGCTTATATACTCAATATTAACACAAGTCCATGCAGTAAACTATTATTAAAGCTGGTTATAGTTATTAATGCGCATTAATTTTTATGTGCTTTTTATTACTTGACTTTTTGTTTGTCTGATTTTGGCTGATTTTTGGATTGCCATTTTTTAGTAAAGAACTAAGAAAATATAAAAAATGAGTGCGTTAGATGATATTATTATAAGAAAAACCTAAAACAATAAAACCGAATGTATAATTAAATGGCAATATGGCAATATATTTAGAGTTAGTTGATAATATTATTTCTATTATAATTTCATATTATACCAATAGATATATCATCATTATAATCTGCACGTTTCATTGCATATTTTATTAATTCATCTTTTGTAATGTTCCCTTTTATTATCTCATTCAAGAAAATACCAAATAACCTTGTTTCTTCTGCTTCCCCTTCTGTTTTCAAGCCATGTTTTAAATGTTCATTTTCTTCCAACCAACCAAAGAATGCATCAGTCAATCCATCAGTATAGGCAATTATTTTTGGTTCACCACTTTCTTTTGGAGCTTTAAATAAGTAATATATTGGCGTGCTGCCAGTAATGATGCTCATATAATCTACTTCACTGAGATGTTTTAATTCTGCTTTATCAAGAGGCGGATGTGCAACTACATTTCCAAGAGGATGATCATGCTTTATAACGTCCAGTGGTTTCGGGCTTTTAACAAGTTCTGGATCATAAAATAAGGGTGATACAAAAACCTTGTCTTGCTTAGGATCATACCTAGCACAACCACCATCTCCATACCAAAGGTATAAAACATTCCAATTTCCCTCTTTATCTTTAAACTTTATTACTGCAGAAAAAACAGCAGCATGAATAACCTCATTCTTATAACCAAGTCTTTCAGCAGTTTTTCTTATTTCATTTAAAATGCTATTAGCTATATGATCAGCTTCTTTTCCTTTCAAATTACTTAATGAGCTTATATCTATATTTATATTAAGATTTTCAAATATTTTTTTCCATGCTTCTGCCGCTTTTGTGCCTTTATTTCCTGCTCCAGAAACACCATCAATAGCAGCAACAAGCTTCCAATCTTTTTTATCTATAATAGCAATTCTATCTTGGAGCTCATGTAAATTGCTTTTTATTTCTAACCTTAACCCATTGCCAACCTTTTCAAAAATACCGCTTTCTTTATTTTTCTCAGTCTTTTCTTCTTTAATTAATATATTACTAGTTTCTGCACTTCTAAATATTTCTGGTTTTTTTATAAGAGTTATTAATATATCTCTTATGCCTGCAAATGATGTTATTGCCCTATAAGCTTCTTCATTTCCTTCTTTTGGCGGATATCTTAATAATGCGTATATCCCATTTAACAAATCATCAGCCTTGACTTGCTCTATACCGCCTTCATTATTAACTCTAAATATCTCTTTATTTTTTAATATTTCCTCAAATGCATTATATGGGTCTTCTCCTTGGTTTAAATGTTCTTTTAAAGCATATATTAATTCTTTTGCTATCTCAACATTTGATTTTGCTTTTTCTGCTGGCATTCCTCTTTTTATTTCATAAAGCTCTTGAAGCTTCAAAAAAATTAATTCCCCATACTCATATTGCAAAAATTCAGCAGATGCACTTTCATTCCTCATGACCCTATTAAAAAGTTCTTTTAGCTCCTCCCCTTTTAATGATTCTGCAAGTTCTGCAAATGTTTTTGCTTTTTTTATCTTATCTGGATCAATATTTCCCTCTTTAACATCCCCTGTCTTTTTTCTTTCTCTTCTTTTAACAATAGTGTATCTTAAATCTCCCACTTCCTCTTTTAACTTTCTTACCCAGTCATTTATTTCTGACATAATATTACTTATATCATCTTGATTTATAAGCATTACTATGCAAAGCAAAAAACAGAAAGATTTAATAAATGATGCTGGCATATGCTTTTACTTAGGTGAAATTATGAGAGAAAGAAAAGGTGGAAGGCCCTCTTTTAGAAGGGACTTTGGGGCTAGTAATAAGCCCGTTAAAGAAGGAGATGTAGTAAAGGTAAAGGTTGAGAGTAAAGGCCAACAAGGCGACGGCGTTGCCAAAATACAAGGATATGTTATCTTTGTAAAAGGTGACGTCAAAGAAGGAGAAGAATATGAGGTTAAGATAACAAGCGTAGGGAGAAAGTTTGCAACAGCAGTTTTGGCGAGCTCTTAAATTTTTGGTTTTGTTTATATTTTTTAAAATGTTTATTTCATTTTTTATTATAACATTTTTTATGGTGAGAGCATGGGAAAAGCAAAATATGAGATATCTGGTTATATAAGAAAATTAAACAGGCCATTTAAGAAGGTTGTTGAAGCAGAAAGCGAAAAACATGCCAAAGAGCTTGTTCTATGCATTTTTGGTAGCAATAATGGATTAAAAAGGACTTTGATTGATATAAAGGAAGTAAAGAAATTATGAAGTGATAGCATGGACAAAAAGAAAGAAGCAGAACTTGCTTATAGGGCCTCTCTGCTTGATAGGAGTCTAAAACATTTAAGAAATGAACTCGAGAAAGTTGTTTTACTTTTAACTGAGCTTGAAAGAGCAAAGGCAACATTAAATGTGAAGAAAAATAGTGACATCATTTTTCCTGTTGGCGGTGGTTTATTGGGCTATGCAATTTTGAAAGAAGACATTTACTTAGTACCAATTGGCTTTGGCTATTATTTGAAGATGGATAGAGAAAAGGCTTTAAAAAGGCTTGAAGAAAATATCGAGAGAACAAAAGAGTATTATGAGAAAATAAACGAGGAAGTCAAAAAAGCAGAAAAGGAATTAATAGACATAATGAGAGAAGCAAGGATGGAAGAATAAATGAAATATTAACAAAATATTAAACGTGTGATATGTGATTAATTATGAGGATACTTATACAATTTCCAGAAGGATTAAAAAAATATGCTATCGAATTTGCTGAAAAATTAGAGCAAGAGGGAAATGAAGTTTACATAAGTGCATCTCCTTGTTATGGAGCTTGCGACCTAGCAATAGATGAGGCAAGGGCATTGAAAGTTGATAAAATAATACATGTTGGACATAACAAATTCATTAAAAAAGATATAGACATAGAAGTTGAATACATTCCATTCAGCATCGATTTTCCCCTTGACATAGTTGAAAGAGAAACAAAAAAGCTTGTAAATATTGGTATAAAAAGCATAGCACTTTTGACAACTGTTCAGCATATTCACCAAATAGAGAGAATGAAAGATATAATAGAGAAGAATGGGATTAAAGTCTATCTAAAGAAAGGTTATTGGGCAACAATGCCTGGCCAAGTACTTGGCTGTGATGCTATTGCAGCGAATATAAATGAGGCTGATGCAGTACTTTTTATTGGCGATGGCCTATTCCATCCATTAGCTGTTAACAATGGAAAAAGAGTTTTTGCTTTGAATATTGGCGGATTGAATGAAATAACTCATATTATAAAAAACTTAGAAAAAAGAAGAAAGGCAAATATTATTGCTGCATATAATGCAAAAAGCTTCGGTATTCTTGTTTCAACAAAAATAGGGCAATACAATATTGGACAAGCAAAATGGGCGCAAGAACAAATAAAGAAATTCAATAAAAAAGCAGCAATACTTGTTGCAAATGAGTTAAATCCTTCAAGCTTATATAATTTTATGTCTTTTGACTGCTATGTTAATACAGCCTGCCCTAGAATAGTTGATGATACTGAAGCTTATGGAAAACCAATAATAAATATGGAAATGCTTAAAATCGTAATTGATTTGTGGAATCAAAAAGCAGCTAATTTATAGAGGAGCATGAATGAAAAAATTATTAAAAAATATAGTGGCCATTTTAATTTTATTTTCTTTATTCATGTTACTTTTAATTTCTACATCAAAAAATGTTTATGAATTTTCAATAGTTGACGGAGATACTGTAAAAAATAGCCATTCATATTTTAGGGCAATTTATATAGATACACCAGAATTAAAAGAACAAAAGGAATGGGTTAAGAATATAATAAATAATGAAAGCTGCTTATCGTATTATGGGAAAAAAGCAAAAGAATTTATTACGAGCAAAGCACAAGATTTTTATGTATTTTATTCTGAATTTTTTAAAGATAGGTATGGCAGATTTCTTGCTGAATTCAATTATTATAATGGAACAAGCTTAGAGCTTGACATGGTTAGAAATGGGCTTGCTTTATGTTATTACAGAAACGCAGTTTTTTATTTACCAAAAACGTATGAATGTTTAAAAATTGAGCAGGTAGCAAAAAATAGAAACATTGGGCTTTGGTCTTGCATTAAGCAGGGGTAGCCAAGTCTGGTCAAAGGCGCTAGCTTCAGGGGCTAGTCCCTTAGTGGGTTCGTGGGTTCAAATCCCACCCCCTGCATAGTAAGAAGGCAATGCCCTTATATATGCGCCTTCTTACAATCTTCCAACCACTTTTATTACCTGTGGTAAGAAGGCACTAACCCTATTATGCGCGCCTTCTTACAATCATCCAACCACTTTTATTACCTGTGGTAAGAAGGCACTAACCCTATTATGCGCGCCTTCTTACAATCATCCAACCACTTTTATTACCTGTGGTAAGAAGGCACTAACCCTATTATGCGCGCCTTCTTACAATCATCCAACCACTTTTATTACCTGTGGTAAGAAGGCACTAACCCTATTATGCGCGCCTTCTTAC
>JAWACY010000003.1:0-49314 GCA_038896535.1 Candidatus Anstonellales archaeon
TCTTGTAATAATACTATTGATTTTTCTTCTTTTATAATTTCATTGAACTTTTCTAAGGTTTTTTGAATTTCTGGGCCTTTTTTACCTTTTATCATTATTTCAATTAGTGGTATAAATTTGGAGGTGAAATTGGGGTTTTCTAGGAGGGAGTCAAGAGCTTTGAATGCCTCCCATGTTGAGTATTCTGATGTATTTCTTATTATTGTATTTGCTATTGATGAGATTTTTTCTCCTAATTCTTTTGTCAACCATTCTTGTTTGAAATTGGGGTTTTCTAGGAGGGAGTTAATAGCTATGAATCCCTCTTTTGTTGATTCTTCTGATGTGTTTTTTATTATTGTATTGAAAATTGGGTTCGAGTATTGATGTAGCCATTCTGGTTTGAAATTTTGTTTTTCTAGGAATGAATTAAGAGCTTCGAATGCCTTCCATGTTGAGTTTCTTGATGTGTTTTCTGCTATTGTTTTTATTGTGTCTAAGAGTTGAGGGTTGAAATTGGGGTTTTTTAGGAGGTAGTTAATAGCTATGAATCCCTCTTTTGTTGATTCTCCTGATGTGTTTTTTATTATTGTATTTGCTATTGATGAGATTTTTTCTCCTAAATCTGGGGTTAGCCATTCTAGCTTGAAATTGGGGTTTTTTAGGAGTGAATTAAGAGCTTCGAATGCTTCATCTCTTGCATAATCATTATTAATTTTTGTCAAAATATTAGCGACTATTATCTTTAATGAGTTTTTCTCTTCTTCATTTTGTGTCCCTATTAATTTGGCCTGTATTCCCCTTGGTATTTTATCTTTGTATTTTTCTATTATATATTCTGCTCTTATTATCTTTCCTTCATTCCTTAGTTGTGTCCATGTTCCTCTAGCTATTTTTTGCCTTCTTTTTCCCCCCTTCCTTTTCCTAGTTGTATTTCGTTTTTGTTTGTGCATATATTTTATTTAGAGTAACGTTTTTAATTGTCTATCTATAACAATATGTTTTAATTGCTTTTATTGGCCATATCATGGATTTAACATTTAGGTTAAGCTTTTTATTCCATATTTTTATCGCCTAATTTTTGTATAATTTTTTTATAATTTTTAACAGTCTTTAAACAGCTTTATTTAAACAGCTTTATTTTTTAACTTATTTCTTATCTGCTTTTTTAGTTTTTTTATCTTCATTTTTTTTCTCAACAACAATAACATCAGTTAATGATAAGGCATGTTTTTGTGCTATGTGCCCGCCCTTTCCTTTCTCAGCTTCCTTCCTTTCTTTAAGTAATGCTCCAATCTCCTTTGTTAACTGTTCAAATTTTTCTTGTTCCTGCTTTATTAATTGTTCTAATTTGCTTATTTCTTCATCAACAATCTTTTTCCTTTTCTTTGCTTTTATCATTGGTCTGTATTCTGCAATCTTTTTCTCTATTTCTACAATATCTTTTAATAGCTCCTTTTCCCTTTTTGCTGTTAGTGCTTTTGTTTGTATTTTAAATTCAAGTGATTTAAGTTTTATCTGCAACTTTTGTAAATCTTGTTCATTATAATCATTCAACAACTTTTCAAGTGCCTCCTTTTCTATTTTTAAATACTTAAGCTTTTTATTGAGCCTTCTCAAATTGTGCACGACTTCTCTCTTTGTTTTTATTTTTTCATTTATTTTTTCATTTAAATCCTGTTTTATATTTTGTACATTTTCTTGCAGACTGTTCTCCATAGCTAACCTCTTAAATAGAAAAATATTTAATTATATTAGAGATAAAAATTTATAAATCAATAGCATAAACGTTTGCTAATTCCATATCATACAATTTTTGGAAATTGCAAGAAGAGAAAAACATTTTTCCTGCTTTATTCTGTTTTTTTACGAATGCAATCATTCTTGAAAGGCCCCCCCTTTTTCCTTCCTTTAATATGAAATTCACGAGCCTTTTTCCTATGCCTTTTCTTCTGTATTCTTTATTTACTGCTATAAATATGATGGCATTTTTTTCATTCCCATAAATTTTGTGATAACCAGCATGTGCAACAATTTTTCCAGAATGCGTTATAAAATAATGAGAAGAAGCGCTTTTCAGGAATATATCAATGTCTTGTTTTGTTGGTTTTTTTGCCCAGCCAGTTTCTCCAGCTTTATAAAGTTCATATACAAACTTTATGTAATTTTTATAGAGGCCTGCTGGCAAAGTTTTGTGCATCTGCATAAATAAATTAGAGAAAAACATTTATTAATATGCCTATGAATAATTTTATGCATGCTTCTTTTTTCAAGCATTACTTTAATGATGTTGAGAAAATAACATTCTCATACGATGATCTTGAACTAGCATATAAGAGGTTGGCTTCAATAATGAAAGGAGAGAAAAGCATTTCAACACTGCCAACAGATATTTTTACAAAAGTTTTTAGGGCTGAAAGAGCAATCATAAAAGAAGCAAATAATGCATATATAACAAATAGAGTAGCAATTGCATATGCAAAAGCAATTTATGAATCACTTGATGAAAAAGAAGCAATGGAATTCTGCAAATTATTTAACATGGTAGTTGAAAAAAAGCAAGGTATTTATTATGTTGATTTAAAAAGCTATGTCAATAATATGCCATCTTCACAAGATTATAAACTCTTTTATCTGCATGTTTCAGATGGCTTTGTGCAGTTAGATGAAAAGAAATTTTTCAGGTTTTTGCAAGAAGCGATAAGAGCAAAGCTTTCATTAATATATGAGCAGGAGAGAGATGAAAGAGCAAAAGAATTTGCTGAGCAATTGAAGGAATTTATACCAAAGCCAAAGGTTAAATTTAACTTTGAAAAGCCGCCATGTATAGAGAGTATATTAACACAGCTTTATGCACATGAAAATTTGAGCCATTACAGCAGATGGGTGCTAGCAGTTTATTTAATAAATACTGGAATGCAAACTGACGAGATAAAAAAATTATATGAAAACCTGCCAGATTATAATGAAAAAATAACAACATACCAGTTGGAGCATATAAAAAGAAGGCAATATAAAATGCCTAGCTGCGAGAAAATGCTTATGTATGGCTTGAGAAAAGAAGAATGCCCGTGCAATAAAGGACTTATTGATAATCCATTGGCTTATAAAAAGAAAAAAGATTAGAAGATTAAATTAGAAGATTAAATTAGAGATGTCTATATGCCTCCATTATGAGCTTTTCTGTAAGTTCCCATCCAATACATGCATCTGTTATTGAAATGCCATATGCTAGTTCATCACTTAAAGGTTGGTTGCCCTCATTTATGTTTGATTCAAGCGAAGCGCCAACAATGTTTTCATTTCCTTTTAATCTCTGCTCTAATACATTTAGAAATACATGTTCTTGTCTTCTATAATCTTTTACTAACGCCCCATCCCTCTCTGTTAATGTATTATCATGACTGCAATCTATGATGATTTTATCACACACATTTGCTTTCCTCAATTTATTTATTGCTTCATTAACAAATTCTTGCTCATAGTTTGGACCATTTCTGCCCCCTCTTAATATGAGATGTGCATATTTATTTCCAGATGTAGAAAATATGCTTAATACAGCATCTTCATTTATGCCTATAAAGACATGCTGTGCATTTGCTGCTTTTATTCCATTTATTGCCATATCAACGCTTCCATCAGTGCTGTTTTTAAATCCAACAGGCATTGATAGGCCAGAAGCCAATTCTCTGTGTAGTTGTGATTCACAAGTCCTTGCCCCAATTGCTGAATAGGAAACCAAATCTGATATGTATTGCGGAATCATGACATCCAATGCTTCTGTTGCACATGCTAGATTAAGCCTAGTTATCTCTAACATTATTTCTCTCGCCAAATACAGGCCAAGATTTATTGCTGCTGATCCATCGAGATTTGGGTCTTTTATAAGGCCTTTCCATCCAATTATTGTTCTTGGTTTTTCAAAATATGTTCGCATAACAATGATAATTTTATCTTTCACAGCTTCTTTTAATTGAGATAATCTCCTTGCATAATCAAGTGCTTCATCCTTTTTATGAATAGAGCATGGGCCAACAATGATAAGGAATCTTTTGTCTTCCCCATCTAATACTTTTTCTATCTCATTCCTGCTTCTTTTTATGAAATTTATGTCCCTTTCCTCGATTGGCAGTTTTTCTTTAAGCTCCTTTGGCTTTATCAATTGGCCTAAATCATTTGCTCTTATGTTATAAATATTGCTCTTATTACTTGTCATATTGATAATGTAGTAAAAACATTTTTTAATATTTTACCATATTTTGAAACTATTCATAAAGACTTTAAAAAACGTTAAAAGAATAAAGAAAAATAACTACATGGAGACATGGAGAAAAGGCAATATTTTAAAATGTTTACATAATTTATTAATATGCGCGCATTTATAAATACATTTCATGATTTTAGGAGGAGCTGGGATTCTGCTGTTTTACTTTCTTTACCAGCTTTTCTTGGAGTTTTATTGACTATGCTATTTTCTAATTATATATATACTGCATTAGGTAGCATTTTTTTGAGGGCTTCTGATATAGCTCTTCTATCTCCTTTTGAATTTCTCATTGCCCTTGTTGTTGTTATCATTGCAGTTTCTCTTCTATCATTTACTGTTATAGCGATATCAATACTTGTAAAAGAGGGAAGGACAAACATAGATTTCACTTCTAACAAGGTTATTAGACGCATAATAAAGCATCTGCCCCAATTAGCATTCTTGTATTTATTACTTTTTGTTCTTGGCTTTTTGATGCAACTTTTAAGCCTTTATACGCATTTCTTGCTTGGCTTTCATATTCTCTTATTCCTAGTTTTTGGTTTTGTTTTTGCAATGCCTTATGCAATAGCCATAGATGATTATAAGTTTGCTGTTGCATTTATAAAAAGTTTTAGCATGTTCATGAAAAACCCAGCAAATTATTTTGCATGGGTGATTTTTAATTTTGTAGCAATAATACTTATATCAAACCTTTCATTTATCATATTATCATATGAAACTGGCAGTTATGTTGCATATGCGTTAATATCCTTATTAGTGCTTCCATTTTCTATAATCCTTGCAGCACATTTATACATGGACAAATATCCATTATCTTAAATAGAGCCATCATAATAGAGCATATTATAATAGAGCCGTAAATCAATTATAATAGATGATAATAGTAGATATAAATATAGCCCAACCGTTATAAGTAATGCCCACCTCTATCCTATAAATCTATCATATTAATGAATGAGTCATTTAATGCCAATTATGAATCTGTTATCTGCCCTATAATTTATCATAGCATTGGATAAGAAATACATGGATAAGAAAATAAGAAAGATATAAAAGGCAGAAATAAGATTTAATTGCAGAAATGAGATTTAATTCAAGAGTGAAGAGATATAAACATTAATAAGAAATAATAAATTAAGCGCCAAGCCTATCTTCATATATAAACTCTACATGTCCCCCTAATTTCTTACTCAACAATTTCCTACTCAATCTTTTAATAAATTTCTTATAATGATTTTTATTTCTAATCAGCTATTTATACTACTCCAGAAGTTTTCCCCTTCTTTATTTCATAATCAGTTGAACTTGCTCTGAACCAGTTATCATAATAATCTGCTAATTGCTCTTCTATGCTTTTTGCATTTTTACTGGCTTCTATTATATGCTCTTTTTCTATGAGCTTTGAATTATTCAATCTTGCTAAATCCCCAGCAAGCTTTATTATCCCACTCAAATTTCTAAGCCTTAATGTAAGCCCATCTTTTTCATCCATTGATTTTGCTATATGTTTTGCAATGTTTATTAATTCCATAACAGCTTCTCTTGAGGCATGTGCGATTTTTCCATCTTCGATAATTTCTTGTGCTGCAAATTGTGCAATTTTTGCCCTATTTAACTTATTGTCCTCCATAGCAATTTCCATTAAAACCTCATATCCATTTCCTCTTATCCTGCTCCTTAATGCAGGACTTATTGTGGATAAATCATTTATATTCAAAGCCCCAACTAATATGAAGTCGCAAGGAACATTGTCAACTTTAACTATTGCTCCTGTGCTTGTTGGGTTCCTACCAGTTATTGAGAACCTTTTTTCTTGCATTGCTGTTAAAATACTTTTTTGGAGTTCATTGCTAAAGCTTGCAAGCTCGTCAATAAAAAGCACACCCTCATGTGCTTCATGTATTGCGCCAGCAGTTACTCTTAAATAATGTGGAATGCCTATTTCAGGATGCCCACCATATGGATCATGCTGAACATCCCCCAGCAGTTCTGTTTCACTTGCACCTATAACGCGAACAAACAAATCCCTATTTATTGGTACAATGACTTTCTTTTTTTCTGTCATGCCTTTGTAATAATCTTTTATATCTTTTTCAGTTAAAACTCTTATCATATCTCCTGCCTCTTCATAGATTACTATTTCCCTTTTCCCATCTGCATTTTTTCTTTCTGTCCTTATTGTTTTTCTCCTCTCTTCATGAATGTTTGGCATTATTAAATCGTCAAAAGGATTTGTTTGCTGTCTGAATTTTCTTGCATTGCAATAAGGGCATGTTTCCTGTCTTGGATTACTTATTTCCCCGCATCTTTTACATCTATACCCTAACTCTTCTGAAACAAATATAGGGACTTGAGATGGCTGTATAAGTTTTCCATATGTCTGCTCTTCTTTTGGCATATTTTCTATTTCAGAGCTGCTCTCTATTTTTAATAATGGTCTTTCTGGCCTTTTTTCATTATGAATAACTGATATTTGCCATTGTGGCTTTGGTAAAATGCTTGCTATTGCTTTTGCTATCATACTTTTTCCTGTTCCAGGAGCGCCAACAAGCAATAAATGCCTTCTCTGCCTTGCTATTGCTTTTGCTATCTTAACTGCTTTTTCTTGGCCTATGATTTTTAGAAATGGATCAAATGGAATTGGCAGTTCTGAAGTGTCATTAAAACTTTCAAAGTCCTCAAGCAGTTTTGCTTCAAACATATTCATACTAAGTTTTTATCAAGAGAATTTATAAATATTGCTCATTAATTTCCAAGCATAATCTCAAGCATAATTGACCAATTTAAATAGCAAAGGTTAAAGCAAAGTCAATTAAATCATATAAAGCTCATCAAGGCTGCTGGCTTTGGCTATTGCCACTCTGGCCACTCTGCGCATTGCCACCCTGCTCATTTTGGGTGTTTTGATTACCTGTATTGCCCCCTGTAGTGCCACCACCAGTATTATTAGGATTTTGCTCTTCTGGTTTTTGCTTTTCAATTAGCTGTCTTAATTCTTCTAATGGAGGTCCCCATGCTTCATTTAATTTGTATTTTGTTTTTTCTATTTCATACCTTGCCATTTCTATTGACTTCTTTAATTCTGGATACCCGCCCCCGAATTTTTCAGTTTGTTCAAGCATATACTCTATTTTCCCAAGACTATTATTTGAAACATTTTCTATTTCACCACTTTTTACCGTATTAATAGGGACATTTGCTAATGATGAGGTCATACCAAAAGGCTGTGCTGCTTGAGGGAATACAGTATTGGCATAAATTGTACACTCATTCCCATTTTCTCTTGGTAAGCAAGAGCCATAAGCATTAGATAAATTAAGTGGATGAGAAAACTGTAATTCATTTTCTTTATAATCTGGGAGATATTGTACAGTATAGCCACTTTCTAATCTTTTTAATTTAACTGGTTTAATTTCCATACTACTGCCAATCTCAAATGTTCCATTTGAAGCTTCTACTGTTTCTTTATCTACTGTTTCTTTATTTTCCTTTTCCATTTTGTTGTACTTTATTGATTCTACACTTCCAGCATAATTGTTCAATCGCTGATTATTTAAAGCATTCCGAAATCCACCCATTATATATTGAAGCCTTTCCCTCTGTTGCTGATCATCTATTTTAATTTCATTGCCTCCAGCATCTTTTATTTTTATTCCTTCTTCGGCTTGTTCAATTGTATAAGAGGCAGTGGAAGTTTGAATAGTAACGCCCCTCCCTCTTCCCACTTCTATTGATCGGATCTCATCTGGTTTAATTGGACTGTTAGGTAATTTTGATAATTCTTCAGTTAAATCTCTAACTTCATCTCTTATGGAATAATTTGTTCTTTCATATTCTTCTCTTAATTTTTCAACTTCTTTTCCTAATCCTATAGCAACCCTGCCATAACGCAATTCAGGGCTGCCAGTAGCAGGGTCAAATTTTATATCAACTTTATCTTCTTGCCCATCCTTTTTTATTATTTGTACTTCAATTCTTGTTTGCCCATTTTCTGTTCTAAATTGATACCCTAAAACCTTAGCCCCTTCCAGCTCTGGGCTAGCAGTAACAATTGCATTTTGTATTCCCTTTATATTTTCTTCGTAACGTTCTCTCTCATATTTAGCTCCTACCAAAGAAGAAAGAATACGTTGTTCAATAACAAGCCTTTCAACGGGGTTTTCAATTCCACTAAGAGCGCCACTAAGAGCGTCTTTTATATCTATTTTTCTCTCACCTATAGTTAATTTATCTGGACTGCCCTCTTTATCAAATGTTATATAACCAGTTTCAGTTCTTCCATCTTTATTTGTAATTGTAATTCTAATCCTTGTTTCTCCATTAAAGGTTTCAAAATCATTATATGAGATCGCCTGTACTCCTTTTAAGCCATAGGCCTCAGATTGAGAAAGAAATCTAAATAAGTCTTTAATAGCATAAGAAGCAATCTCATCATGAATCATACTGCCCTGTTCTACGCTTTTTACTCTTCCATTATCTAAATAATATACTGAATTTGGAGTTAAGTTTGCATTTGGTGGAATGTTCTCTGATTCTATCCTATATTTACCCCCATCAGTGGTAGTTACATATAAAGATAATTTTCCATTTTCATCCCTTTTATATTCTATCTTTTCTATTTCGGTTGGATTTAAATAATTTACATAATTACCATTTTTAGTAATGGTTCTTGCTATTGCAAAAACATTTGGGTCTGACATATTGTATGGATTTATAAAGTCAATTTTGCCATTGTCACCGAACTTAAGAGTGTCAGTCTTTAATGCAGATAAAATTAAAAGATATTCTGCTGGCAGATCTAGTTGAGCTATTGTTGTTTGAAGTGATTGATTTCCAATATTAAATGTTATGCCATCTCTGATATTGTAATCAACATTAAAATAGTGTGTCTCTTCAACCCTCTCTTTAAGATTAGTAAAAAATGGATTTGTGTAAGTAATTGAATGGCCCGATATTTTTAGATCTCTTGCGAATATAATCTCAACCAAATTCTTTTCATCTTCATTATTAAATGTTACTTGCCTTGTTTTTCCATCCGCTTCTATATTTAAACTCAAACCATTTTGAGATGTTAATTTATATACTTTTCCTTCAGTAGTTGTTATAATTACTACTCCTCCATCATTTTTCATCTCTACAATATTGTGCGCATCAATTCCAAGGACTTGTGCAGCTGTTGAGCGTTGTACAGCTTCCTCATTAAGATGTATCACTTCCTCAACTGATCTGTAAGTTTTCCCATTTAAAGTAATTGAACCTCCGCCCTCAAATTTACCGTCTTTTAATTGCCCTTCTATATTAATCTCTGTTGAACCATATATACTCCATGAAGAAATTGTTCTACTATATTTCTCAGCATTAGTTATGGCTACGCTTGTTGTACCATATTGGCTATCTGTTATATCAACTTTCATGTATTTTCCATTCCCAAAGTCAATTCTATAACTACCCTTGCTAGATTCTATATTTACTTTTGAGAGTGTGATTTCTCCATTGTCATTAAGCCCTATTTGGTTTGTGAAAAATATACCTCCACCAGCATCATTTATTACTGCTCCAATACTTTTTTTCCCATCAGCTTCGCTTATGATATAAGCTGATGTATTATCATCTAAATTTGTTCCGGTAACAAAAATTTTCTTGCCGACTATGTCTTTTGGCACGTCAGAAGGCAATTCAATAACTGCAAGTCCATCGCCAATTTTTAATATTCTCTTTCCATCCTTTTCTTCAATTGTAGATGCTATTTGCATATTACCATTTACAAACTTCATACTTTGTAGTTGCTGTCCCTGTATTTGTGAAATAGTATTATTTTTTGTATCAATTGTAAAACCAAGGCCAATATTTTCACCATAAGCCCGCCAGCCAACAATACTAACGTTGTTAATTCTAATTATTCTTAAATTTTCGCTATGCAAGAGACTTTCAACAACGCCATCACTAAAGAACTTGTTACCTCTTAGTTCCCCTAAACTCTTTGTATTTAATATTCCAACAACAGTCTCTTGATCAGATGAAATTGTTTTAGTTAAGGCACTAGCATTCTCTGGGTTTTTTAAAAACTCTAATATTTTTCCTTGATCTCCCCCTTTAACTAAATCTAAAAATTTCTTTTCTATCTCTGTTCTTTGTGATTCTGGTTTAGATTCTATAATTTGTTTTAGCGCTGATGCCATTAATTCAGTATTACCATGCTGTCGTGCTTTATTTAATTCTTCAATTAGTTTTATTCTGTTATCCAATGTTTCTAAAAACTTCATAACTGCTTGAGCAACAACCATTATTTGCCCACGCTCACTTTCTGGCAATAAGTCAGGTTTACCTAATAGAAATTTTATTCTTTCTCTTGACGTTGCTTCACTCCATTTTTTTCCCTTACTTTGCTTTTCAAACTCCTCCTGTAATTTAGGATCCTTCCCTATTTTATCTCCTATATCATTAAGTGTTTGCTCTAATTGTTTAATTAATGATTCCGCTTGTTCACCCAATTCCTTACGTAAAAGCTCTTTTTCTTGTTCAGTTGGTTCGTTTTTTTGACCTATTTTTCCATTAGCATTTTCTGCATTTTCGGTATCTTTTTTGATTTCTATCTTATCGGTTAAATCAACAATTACGGAAACCAAAGCATCAAAATCTTTTTTAAATTTTATATAAGTTGTATACCACCAAGAGCCACCATAAATAGCTAAAATAATAATAAGGCCATGTAAAAGCCCTGCTAAAGCATTTTTAATAGCTGCGCTTTTTGGCTCACCACCTGTAGCCTGCTTTACAAAATTTGCCGTAATTTGAGAAAACGAGAACTCTCTTGGTATATCTATTTTCTTTTCCATTGCACTCTTTATTATCTCTTCCTCAGCTTTTTCAAGAGGATTTTTGCCTTCTTTGTCCCCTATAAGCCTGCCACTGGCAAATGAAATAAGGCCTCCTGGTGTTGAGAATTGCCTAGCAACTTTTTCAGCTGCAACAATCTTGGTTAAAATATTTGATTGTTTGACCACTCCAGCTGGCGTAGCCCCGCCAGTTCCACCTGAAGATCCTGGTGCAACAGCGCTTCCTAACCCGCCAGCTTGTTGTGCTTTGCCCTCCCCTGCCTTACCTCCCCCGGTTTGTTGTTCGCCTTCTCCTTCACCGCTGCCTTGTTCTTTCTCCCCTTTTTTTCCACCACTTCCAATAACATTTTTTGCTAAGCCGTATAATCCGTAAAGCATGGCTCCAGCACCAAGACCAAGCCTTATTGCCCTCTCTGTTTTTGCAAGCGCTTTAGAGCCGAAAAGGTAGCCTTTTTTTTCAAAAGACAATCCAGCAGACCCAGGACTTATATACAACGGTTTTTTGCTACTTGCTTCTAATGTTAACCAAAAAAATGGATTGCTGCCAGATGCAATTGCCCCTGCAATTAAAAGGCCCAAAAATAATGTGCAAATGAATAAAGGCCAGAAGAAGTTTGTTTGAGTTAGTTGACCAAAAGATAAGCTTGATTTTGGCGGGTTTGGTGGGATAGTGCTGAAAGTTGCTGGAGACGGCACTATTTGACTTTTTCTCCCATCGGGTCTAGGAATATAGCTTTCGTTAATATCGCAACTACCATTTAATATAGCATTATTCTGCCCAGTATTAGGGAAACATGGAATTTGCTCAGCACTAATGCTGCCTAAATTATTAAGATTTGAAAATCGATCTCTCCATGCATTTAAATCATTATAATTATTCTCATTAAATCCAAGCGATTCGCCAACATAGCAAAATTTTGTTACATTATAATAAGGCAATACAACTGTTAATGATGCATTCTCTAAATTATTGCCCCAATTTGTTAATAATTTTTCTTTACTCAATACTGCATAGCCATTTTCATTCCCTGTTATTCTATAAATGCATGGTTTTGCTTGATTGCACTCAATATTATTTATATTTACGCCAGAAATTAATACAAAGAATACAGGATATGCGACCTTTTTTAATGTACCATCAACAAAAGCAACAGCACCAAATGTTATTGTTTCTTTATCCTGGCTTATTACTATGCTTGTATAAACTGTTGGTCTAACATCAAGCGGGCAAGCAGCAAATATGAGATTGAAGAATAAAAGCAAAGCAAGGAAATATAAAGCTGGCTTCATGAAATAATTAAAGAAAAACTTTTTAAATGGCTTGTCTATATTTTTTTATGTCATCTGACTGGTGTACAATCGGAACTGGTGATATAATTTCTGCTGCTGGTATTGCTGGATTAGCTGGTGTTATTGGCGTTATGTATATTGTAATTGAAGACATGCTTGGAAGGATAACTAATCCACAACACAACACTGAAAGAATGAAATCAGAGGTAAGGAGTATTCTTGCAGGAGGCGTAGTAGTTGCTGTTTTACTATCTTTTCTTACTACATTTGGTGGTAGTATAGGAACAGTTTTTGATAATTACAATACAAGCACATCAGATTATTTAAATAATATGACTAATGTGATAAATAAAGCTTCTGTTCTTACTGCATATATGACTGATTTAGCTCCTTATTCTTATACACAACAAGAGAGTTTTATAGTTAAACATGGCTATGCAAGATCAAATATTCTTGTATTCTTAAAACAACTAGTTGGGGATATGAATACGATTTTAGAAGCATTATACAATTTATGGGCAATAAGACAGGCTAGCATTTATTTTATTTGTTTTGCTATTGGCGCTAGTTTTAAGTATTTAATGCCTGCTGGTATAATATTAAGATTTTTCCCACCAACAAAAAAAGTTGGCTCAACATTTTTATCTATCTCTGTTGGAGTTATATTCTTTATGCCTGTTGCATTTTACTTATCACATAAAATAATTGAGGGGATAATGCCTATCAGAAATTGGGATGATATGAGTAATATGGGGGGGCTTGAGGATAAAATAAAAATTATGTTAAGTAAAGCTTTAATACCATTTACTGTTATGACACATCCAGGAGCGGCATTTTCATATGGCCTTGCTTCTGTTGGAGAAATTGCATTAAATGCTGTTGCCCCTGGCTTAGGGCCAGTAATTCATGGTGGTTTTGTCTTCTATGCAAAATCTATTATAAGCATAATAACTATAGCTAATTATTTAGCAATAAAGGGCAATGTTGACAATGTTATGGACCTTGGCTCTTCAGGGCTTAAAGAATTGACGGATTTTTCCATAAAAGAGCATCTTAAGACCATTTTATTCTTTTTATTGTCAGTATTATCAACATTCGTTTCAATAAGGTCAATCTCATTATTATTGGGAGGTGAGTTCTTTTTGTATGGCATTCAAGAAAGGATTTAGCATATTTATATTTGCTCTTTTTGCGCTATGCATTTTATTTACAGCAGAGCAAAGTCAGTTAAAACCAGAAGAACTTGTTTTTAAAGAAGCAAGCCCAATGATGTTTGTTTTAATTGGCCTTTCTCTAGCCATAATAATTGCAGTCTATTTATTAGGAATATTAACAAAAAATGATGAATGGATATTTTTAGCAAAAAAGGAAGCATGGCAGCTTGCTTTGACTATTGCTTTAGTTATAATATATACTGGCATAATATACTTCACTATTAATTCATTTTTACAAACTCTCCAATTTTCAGATGCTGACTCAGTTAAGGATTATGTAATAAAAAATCTTCAGGAAAAAGAAAAAGAAATAACAGCAAGCGTACAAACAGGCATTCAGAAGCAATATGAATATTTAATTAAAGGAACAACTATTGTGCCTGCAATAGCATTAAATTTAAATCCGGCATTTTTAGCATATGTGATTTTTGGGAATCCTGCTACTATTATTAGGACAGCTACAGCAACATTAGCTTGTTTGTCTGGTCCATTATCAGCAATTCCAATTGTCGGGCAAATACTTTTAGCTTTATGCATAGCACTTAATATAATTCTTACGATCTTAAATACAGCAGCAGCAAATATGCTTACCTTTTCATTTATGACAGATTACAATTTTCTTTTTTATTCTCAAATAATGGAACAGTTCTTGGGCAGGTATGCTACTTTGATAGAGAATTCTTTAATTCCATTTAGAATAATAATATCATTTTATTTCTCTTCTGTTGCCCCAGTATTACCAATCATGGCAATATTGCTCAGGCTTTTCCCTCCAACAAGAAAGGCAGGAAATTTTGTTTTTACAATAGCAATAGCATTCGGAGCAGTTTTCTTGTTTTTGCTAGCTGCCCTGTATAAAAGTTATGACTCAATTTCTCCTGTTAATGATTTCTGCTCTGGAATAGAGAGGTCATTTCAATTTGGTCCTTTGAGTTCATGCACAGATAATTTAAATTTACCAAAAATTGTTTATTATATCCCTTTAATTACAGTTATTCCATACATAGCATTTTCAATATCCCTGACATTTGCACAGAACTTCAATAAGATTTTTGATTATTTTGAGTGATAATATGATGGGCAATATGAAAGTTGCATTTAAATTATTTTTGTTTTTCATGCTGATATTATACATTAATAATGCAACAAACGGAGTTCCTGAAAGGCTTTTTATAAATGAAACAAACATATCAAATATAGGGCTAAGCGGATTACCAGAAGGGATCGCTCAGGATTGGACGGCATTTACTATCTATGCTTTAATGATTTCATTTGTTTTTTCTGTTATTCTTTATATGGGCTCAAAAGCACTTGATAGCATATCATTAAGAGCGCATGCTTTAAATGAAATACACGAATTTTTAGCATCTGTATTAATATTCATATTAATTGGCAGTGTTATTGCATTGTTAAACAATGTTTTCGCTGATCCAACAGTTTGTAGTGCTGCAGGTGCTGTTAGGGTTAATTGCTTTGTTCAACAAGTAAGAGTAGCATTAGAGAAATTAGATACTGGTATGAGTTCTTTATATTTGAATACAATGAAACAAGTTGCTGATATACAAGCAGCAAGTGGATTAAGTGAAACTTGGGGGACTGATCTTGCGCTTTTAGGAAATGTTGAATACAATAAACAAACAAATCAGGGCCAATTGTCTTTATTGCCAATAAAAAGTAATACAATGCAGCATGCTAGAAATATTTATATTTTTACAACGAGTTTTAAGTCATTCTTTAATAATTTTTTAATCCCATTGGCAATTATAATGCTTCCTATTGGCATATTTTTAAGGTCTCTTTTCTTTACCAGGAGGTTAGGAGCTACAATCCTTGCATTGGCTCTTTCTGCATATGTGGTGTTTCCTGTTTTATTAAACTACTTAATGTATTTAGCTGGATTTATAGAACCAAGCTCTCCTTATGCCCCAAGTCCATCATGCCCTGCAGCATGCTCAAATCCAGTTCCAGAAATTATTGACTCAAGTAATAATGCGGCAGATACTGCTGAGTTGCTTAAAAGTGCACTGCCATCAGATGGTAGTGATCCATTTAGTAATGATAATTTTATGAGCTATTATAATTTAAGCCTTGGTTTGCTTTCATCTTATAATGGCTATAAGTCTTGTAGTAATTTATCTTGGACTTCTGGCCAGCAGGTAGATTTATCAAATGGTAAATGCCCAACAGCATGCAGGATTATCCCATACCCATCTGATAATCCTGTTTGTAGAGATTATGAATATTATTGCAAAAACCTTTTTGAAATAACAAATGGAGGATGTTTTGCAAAACTTGTTTACGATCAAAACAATCTAAAGACAAACACAATTATATCTGATCCTGATTTTCTTTCTTTAAGAGTGCCTGTATTAAAAAGAGGCACAAATACAATAACAGTCGAACAGCAGCATCCTGTAATAGCAGCAGTAAATAATGCGTGTGGTTATTTAATACCATCAAAAATTCCTCAAAATGTTCCATTAAAAGATAAAGATGGAAATGCTATAGTCCAGCCAGAGTCTGGGACCAATTATAATACAACAATGTTTTGTCCAGAGATTTTTAGAAAAATTGTTATTGATATGAGCGATTTAAACAATATAAAGATTATAAAACCAACAAATACTCTGAATTTAAATGATAATATAAATGATAATGAGGAGAGAAAAATATATGATTCGTGTGAAGAATTTTATAAACAAGCATTGCCAACAGGCGGTAATTTTTTGAATTTCCTTCTTGACACAGTAGCATTATTCAATGCAGGCAGAACAATTTATTTAAAAATGAATGTTACTGATGCTGGCCAGCAATCTGGGGTAACAATAACTTTGCCTCGCACTAAGTTTGGTTGGGTAGGTAATACGGGCCAATTAAAAGTTGAATATCTACATGGAGAAAGTTTGCCAAATTGCCAGCCAAACGACCCCGATTGCGGGCAAGTGAAAATAAACGGCACAGGTTCTATAAATTGGTATTCATGCCAATCTCCATCTTATGCTGACGGCAATTACAATTTGTATTATAATATTTATTACAATTATAGTAATGGTCAATACGCATATGTTGATTCTGGAACTGCTAGTTGTACTTATAGATGCGATAGCAAGCCTGATGGAACTGGTGGGCAAAAAGGTATATATGAACAACCAAATGATTGCGATATAACAGTAAATAAAACAAATGTTACATTTTATTTCTCTATAAACAGCGGCGGAAGGTCAAATAATAATGAGTTAGTTAATGCTGTTTTAAGAGGTTCAATAATTGATACAAATTATATTTACTCTATATATAGGGCAAGCAATAGTATAATAGGCACTTACTCAGTTGCTTCGAAAACAGGGCCGAGTAATAATATAAATAGTATATCTGATTATGCATCTGATATATCAAATTATTATAATCTTTCTATTCCTGTTTTAGTTATTGGCAATTGTGGTAATATAGCAGCTGTGCCTGATAAAGCTTTATGGTTACCTCCAACAATTGATTGCAGTAAATGCCAGAGATTAGGATTTTCCCCATTATCAGCAAGCTTAAAATCTTCTAGCCCAGAAATAAATGCAATAGCTAATGGATATATAAAATCAATGGTTATACCAATGATTGCAATTGCTTTAACTGCTGTAATAATTCCAGGGCTTTCAAGCTTTTTAGGCGGGGAGATGTTTATCCCGGCGCTAGAAAAATTGTTGTGAGAAAATGACAGTTTTAACAATAGTTGCAATTTTAGTAGTAATTGCAATTAGCTTTTATACAGCTATTTATTTACTCGGCAGAATTTTTAATGCCAGAAATGTCATGCAGATTGCTATTACTAATGGGGCAGATGCTTTATTTACAATTGTTTTAGCATATATACTTATATTACTTGTTAAAGATGGCGATGCAGGGATTTTAAGCAAATCAGCAGTTTATTTTGTTAATGCAACTGTTGGTGGCATTGATAGCGCTGCTGGAGATAATTTAACACTCCAATATCAGAAATTTTACAATAGAACTTATAATAATGTAACAAATATGCTTTTTGATATAAGTGATAGATTATTAACAATAGGGAATAGAAAAATTGGAGGAATGACTTACCAATTTTCTGGTGGCGCTTCTGATAGTCTTGGAGCATTGACTGATATCGCTGGTGGGATAGAAGCTGGTAAAGAGGGAGGCGCTTCAATTGGCAGTGGATTAACTAAGGCAGTAACAGGCATGATTCCATCAACATCTAATGCTATTGGTTTTGGCGGCGCATATAGTGTTGCTGCTAGGAGATTAACAATATTACACACTCATTTATCCTCTCTTCATGGGCTTCTAATTTATATAAATGAATTAAAAGGGCTTTTAACTGTAAATGCTATAACATTTTTAATAGTTGCAGGGGCAATTATGAGAATATTATTAATAGGCAAGGGAGGTGGATCATTTTTGATGGCTATGGGGTTATCTTTATACATTATATTGCCTGCCAGCCTTCTTTTTGGCTTTGCTTTAATTCAAAGGGCTATGACCGATTTGAGTTTGAGTTGGAATGCTATACCAGATTTGCCAGAAGAAGAGCATATAGGTTATTATTATTTAGATGATTATTCAAAGCCAATGTCAACAAAAGCGCTTGATACGTTCAAATTAGATACAAATGCAGCAAAAACAATATTCCTAATATTTGCTTATGTTATGGTTATATCACTTTCTCTTTTAGCAGTTATAAGTACATCAGCAGGTTTGTCATCATTATTTGGTGCTGAAGTGGGCATATGGCTTATTGCTCAAATAGGGAGGTTAGCTTAAATGGTCACATGTAATGCAATAACTTTAGATATGTCGATTTTTGGCTTCTCCATTATTCTGGGCTTTTTATTTATATTAATACGTTATTTATTTGCTGAAGTTGCAAATGATGAAAGAGGCAAGATGGAAGCTAAATATTTGACAGGAGAGCTTATATTGTCTATAATAATAGTTTTGTTCATGGCAGCCATATTAAATCATGCAACAAGTCAAACCGATAATAATAATGTATTCATAGCTTTAGTAAATAATGTTTCTTCCTCTGTTTCTTCTTCGTCTCAACAAAATTTAGCCTCATTTGGCACTTCCCAATCAGGCAGTTTAACATGCAAGGCATTGGCTTATTTAAAGAATATGTCTGCAAATGCTATGGATTTATATAAGGCTAACTTATGGGCAGCAATGGTTGCTGGCCAGCTATCGACATTTACTTATAGTATAAATGCTGCAATAGCGTTTACAGAATACATATCAATAAATCTTAATGATTTAAGGCCGATGGGATATTTAGGGAAGAATTTAGAAAAAGAGTTTTCCAGCCAAGCTTCAAATATTCTAAATGTTGCTGTATTGCCTTTAATATCACAATTTTATATTTTAATGCTTTTTGTTAATAATGAGCTTCTTAAGCTTTTCCCATTGATTATATTGTTTAGAGTTATACCAGTATTTAAAGGTTTTGCAAATGTTTTATTCTCTGTTATTGTATCATTTGTTATTGTTATGCCATTAATAATATATGCAGAGAGTTTTATTTTTAAGTTAGATAATTTAAATGTTAATAGCATTACTGAGTATACTGATAACTTAAATGCCTTCTCCATAGTTTTAAATAAGCCAGTAAAAGAAGCAGTCGAGATATCAAAAGGCGTTATTTCTCAAAGTTGGCCTCTAGGCAGTGAATCAAATCCTTTAACATTATATTTGGAGGATGTGTATTTCAAGGTTGATAAGGATAATAAAGTATTTAAGTTTAGAGATAAAGCATTAATTAAATATGATGAGCTTATGAAAAAGAATGCAAGAGTCATTGTTGCAGCAGCATTTTTGAGTGCTATAAACATTATTGCTCTTGTTGTTTCTATAAGGTCTCTGCAGCTTTTATTTGGCGATACAACAGAAAACTTATTTGAGATGTTTATGAGGTGGGTTTAATGGCAGGCAGTGAAGGAATATCAATATTTAATTTTGCACAAAACTTTGGAAGCGGGACATATGATTATTTCTTAACATTTGCTGCAATAGGCTTTGTAATATCTTTGGTATTCAATATAATAAGATATATGCTTACATTTTTAATGGCTGATGAGCAAGCAAGACAAAAGACAAAAGCAAGCATTATTACTTCTGTTGCAACTGGCTTTTTTGTCTTTTTACTAGTTGTTCTTCTTGGTTTTATTGAAGAGCAAATACCAAAAATGTTTGGTTTAGATGGTTATGGAGCATTTTTAAATTCAATACCAGAAGAGATAAATAGTGCTAATGATAAACTTAATGAAATTAGAGATGCATATGTAAAAAGACTTGAAAGCTCTTATAACAAATTCTCATCACAAACATCTGTTTTTGGAGTAACAGTTTCTACTGCAGGATGTGATTTTGGTATAAATACAGCATTAGATGTTGAAACATGTATGGGTAACATACAAAGAGAAATAGCAGAACAGACAGTAGTAATATCAACAGCATTCAATACGCAAATATCATTAATAGTTGGCAATACTTTATTTGATTTTTTCACAACAAGGGCAGCAGCATTTTTGCTAGGAGCAGGGCTTGCTTATTATGCATTTGACCCATCTAGAAGTGCTGGAGCAGCTATGATATCATTAGCATTAGCAGCATTTTATGTTTACCCAGTTGCTTATAAAGCATTTATGGACTTACCAAAACCACCCGATTTAGGAGGAGCAACAGCAAATGTTATTGACATAGCAAGTGCTCAGTTTTGCAATATAAATACTTTCCCTTCAACATACATAACAAAGAGCGATGCAACATTAAGCATTACATTAGCACAATCTGGGAAGACACCAAACCCAACAATATCTATTGAAACTGGCAGCGTAATATCATTTATAAATAGTTTGTATTTATCATTTTTGATGAAACATGCAGCAGCATTAGCAGTTTCAATGATATTTATACAAAATTCTTATGTAGTGCTGTCATCTGGTTTTATAGCAGCTCCATTGTTGAGGAGGATTGGTGGGTTCTTATGAAAAGGGCTTTAATAATATTATTTTTTCTTATACTGTTTTTTGCTGGCTGCCTTCAGCAAGCTTCACAAAGCAGAGATATTATTGGTTCTTTATGTGTTAAAAATTCTATTATACAAGCAGGCGCATCTTGTACTGATAAAAGATATTTTGAGCTTTCTCCTTCATTAAAAAATATAATAGGGGATAAAACATGTACTTTAAGCTCAATAGAGTGTAATCAAGCTGAGGTTAATGAAAATTTATTATGCAATGTTACCCTAGATATTGATGGAAACATGAATAAATATGAAAATATATCAATATGCGGTTCTATTTTAGAAGGCAGTATTTGTGGGGCCGGCTGCAGAGTTGTTGCTTGCAGTTATGATTTATTCAAAAGAGCTACAAAAGAGCCACCATCAGTGCTTAGCCCTGCAGATACTGCTGAAGGAAAAGTTAGAAATATAACAGAAGTTTTGAATGCTACATTTGGAGAGAAAATAAACAGACTTTATAATATAAGTGCATCTGGAAGTGCGCTTTATTCTTTGATGGGTAAGGCATGCAGCCTTTTTGAAATATCAAAAGAAAATTATCCATTTTTAACAGACCCTAAGACAAGAATATTGAGCTTTCGCATAGGAGTTTCTGGCTATGACTCATTTAAGACATTATCTGCTTATACACCATTTTCTTCAGAACAGTGTTCAATAAACCTAGCAGGGTTCGTTGATGCTATGACATCTTATTACTTTAAAAATCCAAATAATTGCAGGGTTGTTTACTTTAATGGCAGCGCTATTAAACCACTTCTTAATGCTGCTCAAAACTCAATAGCAGAGGATTTAAATGAGAATTATTTTTACATGTATAACTGCACAACAGGGAAAAATGCTGGAAAAATATTCTCACGTTATATAGATTGCGAACTATCATGTTTAAGTGATGGTCAAGTAAATACTCCTTATAAAGGAAATATAGTCTATCCTTCAGAAGATGTTTGCAAATATGGGCAATTAACAGGCCAGTCATTGGCAAGAGAATTTCTTAACTATAGCAATGTTATAAATCAAAGTTATAAAATAGGAACTAAAGACCTAAGCTCTTTACTTACAGATATTTTTAGGGCTCATCCTGATATGAGTGTGTCAAAATCAAGTTTTGAACAAGGCGGGTATAGAATGGGGGCTTTGCCTTTTGAATGCACTAGTAATATTGAATGCTTATCTGGCTTTTGCGATTTTAGTTTGCATAATAGAGTCACATTAGTCAATTCTTCTGGCCTTTATAATTATATGGAATTCATAACAAGTCCTGAAGGAAGCAGCCAAGGCCCACCACCAGTTTTATCAGCCTTCCAGCATTTAATTGGCAATCCTGGATGCTGGTTAACTGAGACTAATACTAATACTGGTAGTGAGGGTCCATTAACATGTGTACCAAACATGCCAGTAAGCTATAGAGATAAAGTATTTACTACAAGACAGGAATACTTTAATGCTGTTTCTAATCAGCAAATAAGCTGTATCAAAAGGGTTGTTGAAACAACATCTATGACTAATCCGTTATTTTTCCCATCTTATTATATTGATGATTATGGATTTCACCCAAAAACCCCTGATGTTGTTTCTTATACTGTCTTAGCCCCAGAGTATAATGATTATTTAGGTTTATTTTTTAATAGCACTGCTTTTGGAAATAATCAAGACCTACCAAATGCATCAGCAGGGAGATGGGCTTGGGGCATGGATTTAACATATTACAAGTTTGATAGATGCAGTTATACAGAAGGTAATTCAATAAAAGCAAAAACAGTTTTTAAGAAAATTTCAAATGGCCCGATGGCCGGAATGGGAATGGTCGCTATACCAATAGATAGTAATACAGCAGTTCTTGGCGATACATTATTCCCTATTTTCGGTTATCCAGACGTACCAAGCTATTTCACTTATGATGTTGGAGAAATGGCAAAAACTGTCACATTTTACGATTACCCTTTTGATGATGTAGATACACTTTTGGCAAGTGCTAAACTTTCTACCTCGGCATATAGGGACGTTTCCTTTTTTGGTAGTGTGTCAAGAATGTACCCATTCATATATAACAATAGTATAAATTTTTATTACTATTATCCGATAACTGACTTAAATTGGGGTTTTTCAGAGGCCTTTGTGGCTTTTAGAAATGTATCGCCAAATTGGCTTTGTAGGGCTGGTTGGGATATACCCGGACCAAGAGGATACGAAAATTCAACCATGATAGCAAATTCAACAGCATGTCTTGGTATTAATGGTGACAGAATTGATACAGATCCGCTAGTTCAAGCACGATATTTTGACTTGCGATATAGAAGTCATAGACAGGCATTTATAGAGAGAATGGGCGGGAAAGATCGGATTTGTAACCTAGTTCCCGGTGAGGATAGGCAGCCAAATTGCCGTGATTCAATCGATAGGTTCATAAATAATGGGGGTGATGAGATAATTTTGGGAAATAGTAATGATTATACTGATATTGCGTTTAGAATTAAAACTGGTGGTGCGGTGTGCTGTACTGGAACTGCGGCTGACTGTGCTGATTTTAAGGGTATTATATCAATACCAGGAGATAGAATTATGATAGAAGTAAGTTGGACGCATGACGCGGGGGGGCTTGGACAAGACTATACTAAGAGGCAATGTATTCCAAATGCATCTAATGGCGAGTATTTATATAGGGTTTCTGCTCTTGCTTCTGATATTGATCCTTATTATAGTTATGTTGCTGGTAGTAGTTCTGACTCCAATTATTATTTGGTTAAGGTTCAGCCCGGAATTATTTATTCTTATCAGTATGAACACTTCGGGGATATCGGAAATGGCTCATATGGCAAACATAATGGTGACAATCCACCCAATGTTATAATAGATGATGAGACTTATATTAATATTGATGGTATGACTGGTTATGGTTATAGGGCAATTTGTGGCCCTCATTATGATATTTATAATCTTGGCTTACCAAATGCGTTTATGTACTCTCGAGAAAACTTTGCTCATCAGTCTAATTGTATTAGTTTAGGCACAATAAATAACGAACCTTTTGTATATATGCCATTTTCTTTTATAACTTATAATGATACTGCTCCTATGAAATTAGGACCTCTAAACCCTTATAGATTGGGAGTTTATGGGTTTAAAGTTACAAATCCAAAAACAAGTCCGCGAGTAAGATGGGTACCGGTAGCACCAGTAGAAAAGACTTTCCCTGAATTTTTCCAAGATTTAGACAAACTTAATGAAAATATTAATTATGAGCTATCATATTCAGATTATGCTGGTGGCTTCCAGCTTGGTAGGGTGTGTAACATAAAGAATTATATGCCTAATAAAAATATTGGCGGAGCAAAGGCAACTTATTACTCAGGAGTTACCCCTACTACAACATCTTCTACTGTGCCAGAATCGAGCACTGATCCAGTTTATAGAGATAATAGCCTTCAAGTTGTTTATGATCCTAGCAGTAAAGCTGACATATCTGGACTTCAACAAAATCTCCCAAGTTATATTAGAAGAGTAACGTTAAAAAATAATGGTAATTACTATATAGAGGCATATGTATGTTTTAATCCATATGTATTGAGTGCTCAGGGCACTTCATCAATAGCACCAGGTTTTTATTATCCGCCCTCAACTTTTATTAATAGTGCTTATGGACCACTTATTGACCGATATATTTTTTTAGAACCCCCATGTGATCAGCTTACTATAAAAGATTATTGTATGGATGCTGATTGTAGTGAAATGTATACTTCAATGGCTGTATTTGTCTATAATCATAGTGCTGCCAGAATAGAAACACCCTTTGGCAATTACTCAACATTTGGTGATTGCTTGGTTGATGATAATGGAAATTTAGTTAAATCAAATGTTGGAGCATGCCAGAGTTGTAGCTTTATTAATGCTTATGAAGATAGTAGAGATAATAATAATATTCAGCCAGGACAAGTTCAGTCAGCTCTTGATATGGGGGCTTTGCCAATATTAACAAATTACGTTCCAAGTTCACCATTAGATTATTCAGTAAGAGGCGGGCCAACAGGTATATTTTTAACAGATTATAATAATGCTAAAACAACAAAAGATAACTGCCCTGAATGCATGATATTAACAAATAACCCATCTCAATTGCTAATTGGGACTTTTGGCCCTATATTCCCTACTCTGTTATATGATACAAGTGTAATAACTGCAACAATAAATTCTGGAGATGTATTAAGAGCTACGTTTGATGCTTTGAATAATAGCCAGCTTGCAGGTATGGCAAGAGCATGGAAAGTGCCAGCAATATTAAAATTAGATATTTCAAGCACTATATTCACTAACCCGGCATATTGGCTAAATTTCTCAGCAAATTATAGGGATGACCTTGTTAATGCTGGAATAGGAGGGATAATAATATCAGGTAATTTAGATACAATAATAACAAATTTCTGCGCATATGAAAAATCTTTCAGGACTTTAACTGGCAGAGAAGTATCTTATGTTCTTGGCAGGAAGCCAGTTGTTCCTAATGAAACGCTTTACCAGGCAGAAAGGCCATTTGAAGTTAAAAATAAAAGGAGCCTATCATCAATACCGCAATCTTTATGCGTTAATGCTTCATGGTTTTACAATAATAATTACAGCGTTGTCTGCTATACAAAATCACAGGATAATAAGCTTATAGTAAGGAGCTTATCCCCTGGAAATGCAACTCAATACTTTAATGATACACTGCTTTATGACGTTTATGCCCCGATAATAGGAAGCGTATCAAGGAATTCTGGTATATATACATGTAAATATGCTTATAATGAAACTGGTGGAGCTGTTCCACTTTATACATACGATTTAGTGCCCTCAACCGATATATTTGGCGAAGCCCCTATTTTAGTTCCAAACGATACAAATGTTGCATGCTTCCAAGAACCATTAAGGCAAATAGACATATTAAGACTCACAGGCCAAACTTTAGAAAATCTCAATTGCTATGCTAGAAAAGGTTGTTGCAGGGATACAATGGATATAGAAGGAGACCCAGCAAAATACATATGCGAAAATGAATTGAATGGTTACTATAATGAAAGCTCGGGCCTTTGTTATTGGCAAACAATAAATGTTAGTTGTAATTACGCAACCAATATTAATTGCTGGAACAATACTAGGCTAATACCACAATGTACTTTAGCAAGCACAAATCAAGAATGTTGGAATACAGTAATTCAGGCAAACAGCTTTACTAGAGATTTATATGGAAACTTTTTCCCCTATCCAAACGACTTTTATCAATTCTATTTACAACAACTAAGTATAACTAATGAAACTTTAAATATTTATGACGCTTTAGGTTCTTCTCACCCAAATAATAATTATTTGTATATTGGACCAACATTAGCAACACAATCTGACGGAGCAATAAGTTATAACCCACCGATATATTTTGAAAGTAGTAATGCTGTGAATGATAGTGCTAGACAAAGATTTCAGCAACTAAATAATTATATACTAAGTAGGCTACAAAGCCTGGGAAGCATTGGTGCTTTTGAAACGTATAATAATTTAAGTACGTTCAATACAAATTTAGGGAATAAATGGACAGGTTATTACAATAATATATACATAAATGTAAAATGGTGCCCTGCTGGTTATCAAAATTCAGATCTTCGTTTTAATCAAAATGCTCCTTTTAAGCAAAGGGTAACTGGTAATTTATGCTTCAAAGACTTAAAAACCCTGGAACAACTTTGTCCAGGAACTGAACACGGTTATAGTAGGGTTATCAGATCTGGCAGCAACAACTATTGTGGGAGTGACATAAAATCTCCAAAGTATATATGTGAAAATGAAAGAAACGGACAAGGTTTATGGATCAGTAGAAATCCTAATGATCCTGATTGGATAGGGACATGCTATAATAGAGGTAATCCAAAAACTGCGGAGGAGCTTTTATGTCCATCAACAACTACTTGTCCATCTCCAGTAATAACGCAACCACCACAACAACCAAAACAGAGGCCGGATATTGTTATATCATTAGGAGAGGAGCAGATAGAAGGAACTGGTGGGGCAATAACAGGAGAACAACAAGGAGGAGGAGAAGGGGCAGAAAATAGGCCGAATATAGAATTAGAAATAATTTAATTATCCTCCATGTCTTTGCTTATAAAATGTTCTTTTCTTTTTGATAAGCCAGGAAATCCAAGGCCAGCATAGGTTAATAATAAAAGCAAAGCAACCAATACAGCTTTTTGTTTTTCATAGTTTTGCTGTATTAATGTAAATGAGTAATCTAAATGATCTGTCTGCTTGCTTAATCTTTCATTACTAACATGCAGGCCTATGAAATAACCAGTTAAAGCAGATAATGAAGCAGCATATAATGACAATGAAATTGTCTTAATAGTGTTTGGCTTTTTTAATACATCTTTGAACTTTTCCCATGCATATTTGATTTTTCCTTTTTTTTCATTTCTATAAAGGATTTGCATAAAATCACCTCTTAAATTTGAGTAAAAAATTAAAATAACCAAATATTGTTGGGGGATACTAATAATTTAAAAGTAAAACTTATATTTAAATCTTTCGGTTTTTATCCATTTTTATTCAGTAAGTTTTTAATTGTCTGATTTTTTTAGCAACTTAATAAAACGCAAGGCATCTTCGTACATATAAAAATTGTTGAAGAATATATAGCCATTTTTGAATCTTTTTGCTATGTTTAAAAGTTTTTTTAATTCAGCATCTGAAAATTTATAATTATACATTAATCCCCTTCCAAAGCCATGCAATCTAAAATAGCATATATCTTTTCTATAGCTATCTAACCTAAAAGGATCTGTTGCATGCAAAAGCCATTTGTAAGCAAAAATTTCTTTAAAATATTGCTCCCATTCATGCCATCTTAATTCAAGAGCCACTTTTATGCCTTTATTTTTTATTTTGTTCAAAAATGATTTCAATTTCTCTATATTATCTTTTGTTGGCATAAAACTTTGTGGGCATTGAAGTAATATAATATTTGCTCTTAAATTTTTAGCTATTTGCAATGTTTCATTAAACTCGTTAATGCTATGTCCTGAAAACCTATTTACGTGCGTTATGCCTTTATAAGCTTTGACTGTAAATTCAAAATCTTTGTTTATGTTATCAACTTTTTCTCTCCATTTTTCTGCTGTTGATGGCTTTGGTAAATTATAAAACGTGCTGTTTATTTCTACAACATCAAAAATGTTTGCATAATTAATAAGTTTGTCACCTTTGCCCTTTATATAATTCCAACCGCAACATCCTATCTTTATCATTTCTTATAATTACGCTCTATATTTTTTATAGCTTTCTCTATTTCATTCCTTACTGTTGGCTGTGTTTCTTGGCTTAAAGCTTTTTTTAAGGCATCTAAGCAGCTTTCATTTCCTAACTCTGATAGATGATGCGCAGAAACAAATCTTATTAATGCATTGCTGTCAAAAAGCATGATTTTTGCTTCTTCTATTACAGCATATCTCATTTTTGTCAATGCCAGCAATGCATGTGCTCTTATTTTGTAATTACCGCTGCTTACTAAGATTTTATATATTTTATTTATTGCCTCCATTTTTTGATTTTTATGTCTTGCTGAATAGCTAAAATTACCAAGTAAAAATATGCATTCAATTACTGTTTCTCTGTCTTTACTATCAAGCCCTCTTATGAGGTCATTTAATAACGCATCTCCCTCAACATGAATATCTGCTCTTGTAACCCTCTCAGCTTCTCTTGCATCTTCCCCTCTAAATCTACCATCAGCAAGGTCTTTTTTTACTTCTTGCCTTCTTTTCTCGTCAAAATGGCCTATAAATGTTGCATCCCATGTTATGCCAAATATTGGCGATACAGAACCTTTTACATTCATTGTAGTATCTCTTAAAAAAATCCCACTACACTGAAGGCTTAATGATAGCAAAGGAGCAATCATTAATGTTTTCATTAATGTTTTGGCCTTAGCTATTCTTGTTTTTCCCTGCCATTTTTTATTTACTTCCATTTTACCGCCCTCCATAAAAATATAAGGAAAAAACATTTAAAAATATAGTCATATTTTAAAAAAGTTTTTGAAAAAAAGCAATATGCAAAAATTTGTTTATTTAATTTTTATATTGCTGCTTTTTGGATGTATAAGTCAGCAATATATTATAGAGCAGCATATAAAGGAAAATGAAGCAGTCGTTAATGTAAAAAAAAGTATCGATTATTCTTTATATGAAAATAATGCCAGGAAAATGCCAAATTTTGCATCAGAAGAAACACAGCTTGAGCTATGGCTTTTAAGGCAGGGCATTGCATTGGCAGAATGTAGCTATTTGAATGAAAACAATATAAGCTGTGTTGTTAAAAGCTCTGGAATAGAGTATAATTTTACAACAAGAGAGGGATTTAATTTTAACAAAGAAACTGATTGGATTTTAGGCAATGAAACTGCTATAATAAAAATAAGTAAGTTAAAACAGCCAATAATAAGGAATGATACAAGATATATTGAAATAATAAAGAATGTGATAAAAGAGGATTATAAAGGGCAATTGCCATCTGATCTTGATGGCTTCATAAAAAGCAGAATAGACAGTGTTAACAAAACATATATTGTGCCAAGTACAACATTATTAAATTTTGAACAAAATGCTTTATTAGCTACAAAAGCACAGGCAATAGATACTAGTTATATTAACATAGATATTAGGTATAAAATAATTGTTGATGGGTATGAGATAAAGAGTGTAAAAGCAGGCAATAAAATATTGAATAACACATTTTCATTTGATGAATTAAAGACAATAAATGAGCCAATTACAATAATTGCAACAAGACAGTTATATCCAGCTTATACCCCAGTATTATTAATACTTATAATTCTTACCTTTATTATATATAAAATTACAAGGAAAAAGAAAAGGAAAATAAAAAAAGGCATAGATGACCTTGTTAATGATTAATTGCTTTTTATTACCTGTTAAATATATAGCAGAAGTATAAAAATGTATAAATACACATGGTCCTAAATAAACTTTAAAAATAAACCTTAAATCATACACAGCCTATGTATAATTTAAATACAAATAATAGTGATTCATTTATTTTAAAATTTAGTTTATGTTTTATTGCTCCCAATATGTTTCTTAATATTATCTTAATTTTACTCAGCCAGATGTGTTTGTTCTCGAATTAATAAATTTTTTCTATCTTTACCAAAATATCAAGCTCAAGCTCTTAAGAAGCATTTGGTCAAAAGACATATTATGAACCTTTGCAGGCCATTATTTTTATTGTATTAATCTTTTTTTACTACCCGGACTTTTACTCACTCGCAACTCAATAAAAATGCACCAAAATGTATTATGAACGTTTTCAGTTTATCTTTGCAGTTTATCGGCTTATAATTTTATATATTTTATTGCCCTTCTCTTCTGCTCTTATAAAACATCCACATTGCAGCAAGAACAACTATCAAAAGTAATAAAACAAATAACCAATTTCCATATTTTTGCCAGAAGTCTCCTCCTTCTGTTATTGTTATTCCCTCTCCTCCACCCCCGCCTAAGATCCATTTATCATCATTGATACCAAAGGTTGATAAACAAGCTCTTATACTATTGCATATTTCATTTTCTGATTTACAATATGTGTTAAAGAAATTCTGAGCACAGCTATATACATTTTCTTGCTGAATGCAGCTTCCTAAATCATTACATTGGCCACTATTCTGGCCTTGACATTTATCTTCATATGATTTTTGGAAGCAGTATTTCAAAGCATCATTACAGTTAAGTAGGTTATAATTATTGTCTATAGGGTTCCAACCGCAAGCATATACTTTTATGTTATAAACCCCTGAATATGGAACTGAAATATTAAATGATGGAAATGTCATTTCTTGCCTTTGACCATTATTAATTATTAAATAATATAGAGATGGCAGTTCTTGTTTAGAAGTTAGGTTAAATTCATATATATTATCTGGACAAATTAATCTATTTGTTAAGCTCAAATCTTTCCAAGGCTGTGGTTTAGTGCAAACATAAAAGGAGGAAGAAATGCTTACATAATTATTGCCGTTATCAATTGCATATGCATTAATGTCATACCATTTATCTTCTGTTAATTCAATATCAAGCGTTGTTGTTAATGATTCCTGCCCGCTTTCACTTGCTGATGTATTAGATAAACTTCCAGATGGGAAATTTAATTGGATTAATGAAACATCTTTATCTACACTATCAGTAGCAGTGGAGTTTGCTTTTATTATACTCCCGCTTATAAATGCATTGTTTTCTGGGTATATTGTTATTGTTGGCTGTGCCCCAGTTGCTCTTATTTCAGTGCATTGTTGTGTATTTATTTCTTTTTTATATCTATAATTTTCTTCTTGAACATTTACATTTAATGTATAAGTTCCAACATTAACAATTGCCCTCCTGCCATTTTGGCATGAAATTGTATCAGAAGCATTTGCTAAATTACAATCGAAATTAATAGCAACACCACCTTTACTTACTCTTACTTCAACAATCCTTAAATTATCCTGCCCAGGCATGCAATAAACATTGTAATTTACATTTATCCCTTTTGTTGGGTCTTCTATGCACTGCCCGTTTTCTAAGACTTGGCCTTCTTGGCAACCAGTATTTACACAAACATCGCCTTGCATAGAAAATCCAGCCTGGCATTGTCCATTAACAGGGCATGTCATGGCCTTTACTTTATCCTCTTTTTTCCCATATGTTTGATGGGAGAAATTACCTTCAAAATAAACACTTGGGAAATTACTAACAAATGCGGTCCAATTTTTATTACTAACGAAATCTGATAAGTTTCTTTTTATTAATGCAGTGCCATTTACATCTGTTCTATTAGAACCTAAAAGTGTTTTTGTGTATTCAACGCTCATGCTATCATTATAGCAATAGCTTCCAAAAACAACACCATTTATTTCATTGCATAGCTCACTTAAATTCTTTTTGTTTTTTGTTCCTGTGCAAGATTGTGGCAATGTCTCATATGTCCAATTATAGCCCCCAATTTTCTGGTTATTAAATGTTTGACATATATCCTCATATGATGAACAAAAAGGACTAAAACTGCTAGTTGCAGTTGCTCCTTCTGGCTCAAAAACAGCAATTATAAATCCATTTTGCTTAATAATACCGTCTTGTATATTAAGTTCAAAAGGATTGCTTGTAGTTGTTGTTCCAAGAGGCGAGACAAAATACTTAAACCTAAAACCAGGATATGGAGATGCATTAAACAAAATGCTTTTATATCTAACTAATAGATTTGATTTAAAGAATGAGAATATATTAGTGCTACTAGTTGTGCTTAAGCTGACTAAATCACTTCCTCCAAATGGGTTATACAGTAATTTTTTCCCATATACTGAGATATTACCAGCTCCTTCTGGATAAACAGCAAAAATTATTTGAGATTGCATGTTTGGATTAATATTACTATCATTATAAACTGCTAAAGCAAGGACTTCAGTTGATTGTGGAGTGAAATTATACCAAACATTTTCAGCCATTTGCCCATTTGCTATTCTTTGTGGCGTTAATATATCATTAGGGCTTGTCATGATAACTAATCTATTTTCTACATTACTTGTTTGACCACTAACCTTTAATATAACGCTTAGATTCCCGTTCTTAGTGTCTAAAAAATTATTATTTATCTCTCCATATGTGCCAATTGATGAAGTTGTTTGGATAGCACCTTGGGTAGAACCTTGGATAGCATAAGTATATCCTGGCAAATAACCAACACCACTTTTTCTTAAGTAAACTTGAGGGGATCCACAGCCAGCTTTATTATCTAATGTTGTGCATTGTTGATTTGCTATGTTATTATTAAGGTTAGAAAAAACGCTGCATGCATTATTATTGGCAAGTGCGTATACAATGCTTTCATAACAAGTTTGTTCTGAGTCACTGAAATTAAAACCCTTTGAAATACATAAATCTTTATATGAAATCTTATTTTTGTAACAAGTATTGAAATTATTATTAATAAAACTGCATGTTTCAGGAGCATTTGATGTTAATATACTTACATTTACATCTACATTACTCAATGGCTCTCCTTTCCTCGTTACTTTAACAAATAAATCCTCTGAAGGGCACATTAAATTAAATAGCGTTGCATAATTTCCTGATAATGCAATTCTGCTTAGCAATACTGTTCTTGATAAACCAGCACTGTCTGTTGCATTTCCTTCAACCCAGTAATTAAGTGATTCATCTATATTAGTAAAATTGTGAGTAAATATATAAACGCATTTTTTATCAGCTGGCACTGCATAATCAGCTGAGCTTATAAGATCGCCTTTCTCCCCATTGCTATCATTATAAAGAGAAACTTTAACTGTTTGCAAATTACAATCTTCATCACTTGCCTTTACTGAAATTGTCAAATTTGCTGAGAATATTATAGAAAATAAGAAAAGAAACAAAAAAAACAATTTTAAAAAATTTAAATTCATTTTATCTAAGTTCATTTTACTATTTTATTTAAGCAGGTTTTGCTTCTCCAGCAACAACAATTACATCTTCTACTGACTTAACATTTTCATATTTAACGCTCTTATTCCTTAAAACTTCTTTTAATGATTCTCTTGAGCCAGATATTCTATCCAATAGAACTCTTGCAACAACGCCTTTCTCAACATCTAAAAGAAATTCTTGGGATGTGCCTAAAAACCTGCCTTTATCTGTAAAGATATCCATCCCATAGAGTTCAGAAAGTTTTTTTGTCATATTATCACCTGTTTAAAATATAGTATATGTATTTAAAAATCTATCGCATAGCCGCATGAGAAAAAGCAAAAATGAGAGTAAATTATTAAAATGGAATTGGCAGTAATAAAGCAGCATATTTAATAATAGTAGTCTGTATTTTGAAAATCCACCCGCTTCTTTTGTTTATTTCTTTTATTAATGGCTCAAATTGCTCTCTTTCAGCAGGCCCTAGTTTGCTTTCTATGACCCTGACAGTTTTCTTTCCATCTATCCATGAAACTTCTTCTTGCTTGCCTATCTGCTTTTTTGCTTGACCATACCATGGGCTTAAGCTGCTTTTTCTGTTCCATATTGCTTTTATAAAATCTCCTGTATTGACTGGCCTTCTATAACCTTTTGTTTTTGCTTCTACCCAAGGAATTTCGGCAGCTTCTTCGACTATTGCTTTTATATCAGATGCTGAATAACCAGTTGTAGCAAGAGCAAGCCTAAACCATGCAATGTGCTTCTCTATTTTTTGTATTTTTTTTGCATGCAGCTTGAATATTGCCATCCTGCTTTTTAAATCTGGCTCTGGGATATAAACGCTTTTTGTAAATCTCCCAGACCTTCTTAATGCGGGGTCAACATCCCATGGAGCGTTTGTGGCAGCTAAAACAAGCACATTTTCATTATTTGCTTCTATCCCATCCATTTCATAAAGCAACTGGTTAACAGCCATTCTCATTGCCTGGCTTTGATCACCTTCTCCTCTTCTCCCGCCTATAGCATCAACTTCATCAAAAAATAATATTGTTGGTGCATTTTTTCTTGCCAGCTCAAAAACCTTGTGGATATTCTTTTCTGTATTTCCAACATACATATCAAGTAAATCACTTAATTTTGCATTTATGAATGCACATCCAACTTCGCCAGCAGCAGCTTTAACTATGTATGTTTTTCCACATCCTGGTGGCCCATACATGAGAACGCCCCCTCCACCTTTTTTTCCATATTCTTGAGCTAAGCTTGGGTCTTGCAAAGGGTAGACAATTGCTCTCCTTATGACTTCTTTTACTTTTTCCATTCCAGCAACATCGTTGAATGTCATTTTTGGCCTTTCTACAAGTTTTATATCCCCTTTCTTCTCTGCATCTTCTCCTTGTGATGATTGTTCTTTTTTTGCTTTTGCAGAATCCAGATGGGCTTTTGCTTCCATAAAGTCTGGCTTTAACTCAAGTGCCTTTTTGTAATCTTCTATTGCTCCCTCTATATCATCATTGTATTCTTTTGCAAGCCCTCTCAGATGCCAAGCTTCAGCAAAATCTGGTTTTAACTTTATTACTTCAGAAAAATCTTCTATTGCTTTATCATATTGCTCTAAGCTTGCATAACAAAGGCCTCTGTTATAATACGCTTTCATATAAGATGGATTTAGCATTATTGCCTTATCATAATCTTTAATTGCAGTGCCAAAATCACCTTTTCTGTAATATGCATCTCCTCTATTATTATATACAACAGGGTTTTTTGGGTCAAGCTCTATAACTTTTGTATAATCGGCTATGCTTTTTTCATACTCTTTAAGTTTATAATAAGTCAATGCCCTGCCAAAATATGCTTCTGAGAATACTGGATTAAGCAATATAGCCATATTGTAATTTTCTATTGCCTTCTCAAAATCCTTTTTATCAAAATATTCTTCTGCTAACTCATAATACCTTTTAGCATCGCTTATACTTGCAACATCCTTTTTTATACCAAGTTTCCCTATATCAGGCATATAATAGAATATTGCATTAATATTTTTAATACTTTCCCATCTATCTGCCAATTTTCTTATTGCAATTTTTACTTATTATTTCTAATTCTTATTTTTCCAGTTTCTTATTTCCTCCTTTTGCAAGTATAGATGTGAAATATATTTCATTCTCATTCATTTTTGATGGAATTATTAATGTTAAATTATCTATCATGTCAAAATTTTTTATGTCATGCATTGAAATTGTGCCAATGCTCTCATTTTCGCAGCCTGCATTTTTAATGTAGAATATTATTTTTATAACTTTTGAAAATCCATATCTGCTATCAGCATGCTTTATTATTTCATATAGCTCATTTGCGCTTTTTATTTCAGGGTCTATTAAGCATATTGTATGCATGCCATTGTTTAAATTAACCACCAACTTTTCTGCCCAAGATAATGGTTTGTAATTTTCATACCATTTGCTTATTGTCAATACCTGCCCAAATTTATATGGGCTCAACCCAATTTTTAATACAGCATTTAATATGCCAGCATTTTGTATTACCTTCCATTTTATACGCTGTTTTTCTGCTTCTGCTATTAGAGAAATGTGCGTTGTAGCAAATAAGGGGTCTCCAAAACAGCATATTACCAAATTTTTTGTTTTTGCAATGCTTAATGGCATATTACTTTCCATTAATTCTCTATCAACGATTTTTGCTTCTTTTTTAGCTATGCTCTTTATCTTGTTCTTTACATTATTTAATATCCTTTCAGAATACCTAGTTGTATATGCCTCAATCCATACTTCATCAGCATTTTTTATTTCTTCCAATGCATTCTCAGTCAAGTCAAGACAAATACCAAGGCCTACAATTGATAATGGCATAAAAACACCAATGGCTAAACTAAAAACCTCCCATAAGCCTTAAAGTATCTCTTAAGCCAGGAGCTAGGCCCATAACAATTATTGCATAAATAATGATGTTTTTCTCTTGCTCATCAATTTTTTCTTTATTTATGAGATATAAAATGATGCTTGTTATAAATATCTTTATGAGGAAAAATGAAAAGAACCCAAATTGCTCTCCTATGATTGATGGCAAAACATGTTGCTCGCTGTAATTATATAGCTCAATGCCAATAAATGTTGCAGCGCCATCAAATCCTTGTGCAAACAAGGCAAGTCTTTGTATCTCTTTTTTAAATAATAAAAGCCCGATTGCATAGCTTGCTGAAGATATAAATAATACTAATATTGCTCTATCATAATAAATAAGAAAAGGCAAAAGTAGAAATGCATGTATAAATGCTAAAAAAAGGCCGAAATAAAAGCATAGATTGCGCGCCTTTATTTTTTTCTCTATGATGAAAGATGATAGAAAAAGCAAGCTGGTAATTACATATATGCCAGGAGTGACATTAAAAATATTGTATTCATAAAAAGGCGCATAAGGCCAGCCTTGTGCAATGCCTGCATTTACTGCATCTGTTATTACTCTTTTTATTGACCCAAAGAAAACAAAGGGGATAAGAGATTTAAAAAAATGCCCATCAAAATCTATATTATTTTTCTTAAAATATTTGTATGTTAAATAAAGCCCAAAGATTGCAATAATTGCATAGGTTGTTGTGTTAACAATATTGTAACCTTCATAATTTATTATTGGCTTTATAAAATATTTATCTATAAAATCCTGCATAAATACATTTATGCAAAAGATTAAAAATTAAATGCAGCCATATTAATTTAGTGATGAAGGAGATGATCTCTGATTGGTGATGATTGATAGGCTGTCTGAGATATAAAGCAAAAAGGCATAATGAATGAAAAAGGCATAAGAAGGCATAAGGGGGCATAATACATATATTTTTAAATCATCATGCTAATATATGCTTGGTGGTAAAATGCTGATTGAGGATATAATGCAGAGAATAAGCAATGCAGAGGTTAGGTGGATAAATTTAAACTTTCCTGATTTGAGAGGGACTTTAAAAAGAAAGGTTTTTAGAGCCCAAAAAATGACAACAAATCATTTTGCAAAAGGCATAGAAGCAGAAGAAGTAAACATAGCATTTAATGAAATATATGAAGAGCAATTAAGCCTTTTACCGTTGCCCAGCACTTATGCAAAACTCCCATGGGCTGATGCTGTTGATAGGGTTATATGCACAATAAAAAAAGGCAAAGAGCGATATCTTAAAGATCCTATTTATACACTTGAAAGGGCATTGAATCTCGATCCAATTGGTGAGAAGATTGCAATAAAGCAAAACGTTTCATTTCTCATTACTGATGGGACAAGCATATCAAAAGAAGAAGGCAGGAGAAGCGTTGACATTCCATCAAAAGAAGCTGATTGGAATCCATTGGCATTGAGAGCAAAGGACAGCAATGCATTGGCATCTGATCCGCATGATGTTTATTCAGCAGTAAGACAACAAATAAGCGATGTTATGAGTGATTACTTTAATTATGTTGTTTTATCACATTGCCATGGAAGCTATGCAAGCTCTCAAATATTGAGCTTTGATGAGCTTAAAGCAATTGATGCAGCCCATTGCTTAGCAACATTGAGGATGGCTGCAAAAGCTGTTGCTATTGCAAACATTTCTTTAGCATCATTTATGCCATTGCCTTTTAATGAAGCGCCTGCTGACTATGAGCTTAGCTTTTCTGCTTTTGAAAAAGGCGATAATATATTTTATGATGAAAATGATGCACATAAAATATCTCAGATAGGCAGGTATTTCATTGGCGGTATTTTAGAGCATATTGATGCTATAACATTCTTTACAAATGCAACAATAAACTCATATAAGAGATTAAATGCTTATAAGAAATTTAGTTCAGTCGGGATAAAGGATAAGTTTAATGCAATAATGATAAAAGATGCAGAATTGTTCAATATTAAATTAACATTCCCTGACGCTGCGTTAAATCCTTATCTTGGCTTAGCAGCAATAATATCTGCTGGTATTGATGGGATAAAGAAGAAAAAAGAGCCGATCATTGCAGAAGAAAGCCCAATAATAATGAGTGAACAACAGAGAAAAAAAGCACAAATAAAGGAATTGCCATTGTCATTTAAAGAATCACTCGAAGCAATACAGAGCGATAATGAATTCCTTAAAGGCGTTTTATCAACAGAACTTGCTTATACATATACTGAAATGAGAGTACAAGAATATAAGGAATATAAGCAAAAATCAAGCGATAATGATTACTTCTATTACTTCCATCTTTGATATGATATTAACATTGCCAACTTAGACAGTCAGACAGCTAACTTAATTTAGCTAACTGGGCAGCATAGCTCAATAAAGTTTATAAATGTTAATGTACATATTAATATCATTTTATATATTTTGGAGGTTAATAAAATGGCAGAAGATGAAATTAGGGTATCGAAGCAAACTTTAATATTGGTTGGTATAATAGCGATATTTTTAATTGCCTTTGTTTATTTAGCATTAAATGCAAATGCTGTTAATGCTGGAACATCAAATACAGGAAAAGCAAATACAGGCAATGCAGGCCAAGGCAATGTTGATGAAGTTGAGCAGCTTCTTATAAACAGCCAGAGAGGAGGAAAGATAAATGTTGATATTTCACAAATATCAGCTAATGGGGCAGTTATGGAAGGAACTAATAAAGATATTCTTATTGTAGAATTCAGCGATTTCCAATGCCCGTTTTGTGGTAGGTTTTTCTCTTCAGTTTTACCTGAGCTAAAGGCTAATTACATTGATAAAGGAAAAGCAACATTTGTTTATATGCATTTCCCTTTATCAAGCATTCATCCAATGGCACAAAAAGCAGCTGAAGCATTTGAATGCGCAAAAGAGCAGGGAAAAGGAAAAGAGATGCATGATAAAATATTCTTAAATCAGCAATTGCTTTCTGTTGCTAGTTTAAAACAATGGGCTCAAGATATAGGCTTAGATGCAGATAAGTTTAATACATGCCTTGATTCAGGAAGAACAGCTGATAAAGTGAATGCTGACTTAAATGAAGGGCTAAAATTAGGAGTGCAACGAACACCAACAATATTTGTAGGAAAAAGAGGAAAAGGTTATTCATATGTTGTTGTAGGAGCAAGTAGTGGCGATATGGTTATTTATAGTAAAATTATAGATTCCTTGCAGTAATATAGTAATTAGTAATGGGTTTTTTATTTTGCTTTTATTTTTTATTTTATTTCCCTTTTATCTCTCCTTTATTTTTTTTATTTTATTCCCCCTTTATCCACCTAATTTTTATTCTCACATTGGATTAGCAATTGAGAAAAGCAACCAGCAAAATTTGAGTTTTTATGATTCTCTTCTTTTTTTGTTCTTCTTTTTTTGTTTTTCAGGAACATAGCATGAACATAGTTGGCGATTGATATTTAATTAGTGTTTAATCTTTAAATATCTTGAAAGAATACCTAATCTACTAATAATTTTAATCCGTCATATGCTATTATGATATTGCCTTTATAGTATTTTCTTGCCTGCTTTATTAATTGCTCTTCATCTTCTTTTCCATATCTTGAGCTTAGATGGGTCAGAACAAGGTTTTTAACATTCGCCTTTTCTGCTGTTATTGCTGCATCTTTTACTGTGCTGTGCTTTCTTGCTATTGCTTCTTCCTGCATTGACTCATCAAATGTTGCTTCATGAATAAGGACGTTTGCATTCATTGCCTCCTTTACTACATTTTCGCTGAATGCTGTATCTCCAGTGTAAACAACTTTCCTGCCCTTTTTTACATAAGAGATGTCTTCAAGTTTAATTTCATTCTTCCCTATTGTTATTTTTCTCTTATTTAATATTTCTCTATACATTTTTCCCTTTATGCCGAGTTTTTCTGCTTTTTGAGAATAAAATTTTATTGTATCATCTTCTTTTATTACAAACCCAAAAGCTTCTTTCTCATGCCTTACTCTGAAAGATTTTACATAAAACCCATTAAATTGTACTTTAAAACCATCTTTTAGGCGAATGCAGTTTAAAAAAGGCCATTTGTTTATTAATAACTTCTCAAAATTCCCTGGGCTGTATATGTTAAGTGTTTCATTGCTTATGTTTGTTGATAATCTCAGTGTTTCTATAAGCCCAAATATGCCGAGAAAATGGTCCAGATGGAGATGGCTTATGAATATGTTTCTTATGCTTCCAAAACCAATTGACCTTTTCATAAGCTCTTTTTGACAGCATTCCCCAATATCGAAAAGCAAAAGCTGGCCGTTATATCTAAAAGCAATGCATGGCATACCCCTATTAACTGAAGGTAATCCAGCAGATGTGCCTAAAAAAAATAGTTCCATCATATATCCTGCCTGTCTTCTTTTAAAAATTCATATATGTTTTTTCTTAAATCTGTTAAGCTGACCCTTATCTGTTTTCCTGTGTCTCTAAACCTTATTGTTGCCATTTTATCTTCCAAGCTTTCGTGGTCTATTGTTATTGCATATGGAATGCCTATTTCATCTGCTTTTGCATATCTTTTTCCTATGCTACCCTTCTCGAGATAAAAAACAGAAATGCCTGAATCTTCAAATTCTTGTTTCAAAGCTCTTGATAAATTGACAATTCCTTCATTGTTTTGCACTAATGGAAAAACAGCAGCTTTATATGGGGCAATTGATGAAGGAAATTTAAACCATGCCCATTCTTTCTGGCCCTTTTCAACAAAGCAATGTTCAAGAATGCAAAATAATGTCCTCTCCAAACCTATTGACATTTCAAAAACATGTGGGGTAAATGCTTTTCCTTCCTCAACAACTGTTAAATCTTGTTTGCTGTATTGCATATGCTTGCTCAAGTCATAATCAGTTCTGTATGCATTGCCAGCAATTTCTATTATGCCATAGCTTGTTTTTACTTCTAAATCTATATTGCCTTTTGAATAATGGGGGGTCTCAAATTTTTCGAGATGCCTGAACCACATATCTTTTATGCCAACATTAGAGAAGAATAGCCACTGCTTTGCTAAATAATAAGCAAATATTTCAGAGCATATGCCTTTTTCAACAAGGCTCTGTGCATTTTCTTTTACTATCCTATCTTCCCCTCTATGTTTAAAATTAAAGCTTACATGTTTTATGTCATTAAATGCATTATGCCTATCAAAGCTTGGGTTAAAAAAATATTCAAACTCCATCTGATGAAATTCTCTAAGCCTTATAAGGCCTTTTCTAGGGCTTATCTCATTCCTGAAACTTTTTCCGACTTGAGCAATTGCAAATGGAAGCTTTCCGGCTATTTTGTAAAATCTTGGGAAAGATGTAAACATGCCTTGTGCTGTTTCGGGGCGTAAAAAAGCCTTTGTGCCGTCATAACCTATAAATGTTGGAAACATGAGATTTATTGTATAAATATCCTTTATTTCAGCCATGCATTTTGGACATTTCAGCCTTTTTCTTACTGCTTTTAGCTCATTTATGTTGCCATTCCATAAAAAGCCATCTATTTGCTCTTCTGCAAGTTTATCAGCCCTTGTTTTATAACCGCACTTGCTACATTCAGCAACAGGATCTGTAAATTCAGAAACATGGCCGCTTGCTTCTAAAACTATGCTTGGCGTAACAATAGCAGTTTCTATTTCATATGCATTCTCTGATTCTATAAAAAGTTTTCTCCATAATGATATGATATTTCTTTTTATTAAAACTCCTATAGGACCATATTCATAAAATCCAGCTATGCTTCCATATATCTCATTACTTGGATAAAATATAAGCCTGCTTAATGCTATCTCAAATACTCTTTCATGCAGTTCCATTAATGTTTTTTATGAGAAGGTTTTTAAAATATTGTTAGAGATATGCTAAAATGGCAAGGAAATTTGTCATAGATACTAGCGTTTTTCTTAACCCTGATTCAATAAAAGGGTTTGCTAAAAATCCAAAGCAAGCATTAGAGAAATTTATTGATTTGATAAAGAAAAACAGGGAAGTTGAAGTTTATATTCCTTCAGCCATTTATAATGAGCTTGGCCATTTTTTGGATAATGTTAATGCTATGTCTCCATATGTAAGGATAAGAACGCCAAATCTTTACAGTGTTTATATTCCAGCAGCTGTTATGCATTCATTAATAAATAATGTAAGAGATAGAATAAATAAGGGCTTGAGAATAGCAGAGGAATATGCAAGATTAAATTATGTTAAGCCAGAAGACATAGCAAAACTTAGAGAAAAATACAGAGAAGCATTAAGAACTGGCATTATTGACAGCAAAGAAGATTTTGAAGCAATAATACTGGCAAAAGAAATTGATGCTACTCTTGTGACTGCTGATGAAGGAATGATAAATATGGCAAGAGAGATTGGCTGTGAATATATGGAGCCAAAAGCATTCTTCAGGTTTATTAAGGAATGAACATGGCAGGGAAATTAGAAAAGCAAAAGGCGAAGGCAATAAGAGAAACGTTTGAAGATATAACATATTTAAGATGGGTGAAAGAAGAAAAAGGGCATGAGAGGGGCTGTGTTGATATAAATGCATTACATTTACATGCTTATGGGCATATAAAAAGAGTGCTAAATTTAGAGAATGGCATAAAGGCAAATTTTAAAAATGCATTTTATGTGCAAGAAAAAGTAGATGGTTATAATGTTAGGGTCATATCATTAAATGGAAATTTATATGCATTTTCTAGGAGTGGCTATATCGAAGCATTTGCAACAGAGAAATTGAGAAATGATAAGTTGTATAAAGGCATAAAATACTTAGCAGATAATGGCTTTATTGTTTGTGGAGAAATGCTTGGCAATACACCATATACAAGGCCAAGAGAAGATTATGATTATATGTTCCTTGTTTTTGATTTAATAAAAGATGGAAAGTTTTTAATGCCTGATGAGATTGAGAAACATGCAAAAAAATATGATATAAAAGTTGTGCCTTATTATGGCATTTTCGATCCTAATAAGAGAGAGCATGTTGAGAAATTAAAAAATCTTGTAAAAAGCCTAAACGAGCAGGGAAAAGAAGGCATTGTAATGAAAAATCATGAAACAAGGATAAAGTATGTATTCGCCAATAATGAAGCAAGACATTTTTCAAAAGCACATGAAATGCTTTTTGATTTTCCATCTGGCTATTTTCAAGAGAGATTGCTGAGGGCAGCATTGTTTAAGCATGATTTTAATGCACATGTTGAAGTTGATCCTATAAATGCAGTAATAAATGGATTGAACAAGTTCATTGAAAAAGGTTATGTTTATTCAACATTTAGAATAAGGGTTGATGCTTTGACAACATGGCTTGACATAAAAAAGAGGTTAAGAAAGAGCAAGGAAATATCAATAAAGGAAGTTGAAATAAATAAGCTTGATGGGAAGTATGAGATTATTTTCGAGAGGATATACAAGAAAACAACGAACAAGTTAAAAGCATGGCTCAATGGAAAGGCATTTGAAGATTAATGATATTAGAATAATAATGGCTTAGTAAAAGTTAGTAATATGCTTATGTAAAATATGGCCATAAAATGCTGCTATAAAATATCACTATAAAATATTAAGCTATGTTAAGCTATAACGCTCACTTCTGTTTTTTCTTTTTTATCATCTTTTCTTGTAAATAAAAATACTTTTCCTAATGAGGTGTCCTTAAGCCTTTCATCATGTGTTATTATAAATAATTGCTCTACTGAATCGCTTATCTGCTCCCTTATAAAGTATTTTAGTGCCTCAACTCCAGCATCGTCTAAATTATGCGTTGGCTCATCTAGAATAAGCCACCTCAACCTTTTTGATAAAATAAAGGAAAGAGACATTCTTAATGCAAGTGCATAAACCGCTCTCTCTCCTCCACTTGCAACTGTATCAAGAAGCTTATGCTCTTTCCCATTTGAGACATAAAATCTATAATCCCCATCCTCATCAATGCTTATGAATGCTGAGACATAGTCTTTATATGGGTATAAAATCTGCCAAAAGCTGGCTATTGCACTGTTCAATGCTTCTATAATGCTATCTCTCCTTAATGTTTGATATTGCTCCAAAGCCTGCTCTATAATGGCAAAGTCATTTGCAAGTTTCTCTAACCTTTTTATCTTTTTCTCTCTCTTTATATTTTCGTTTAATTCTTTTTCTATTCTTGCAGCCATGCTTGTGAATGTCTCAAATTTTTCTTTATTTGCTTTTATTCTTTCTTGCACTGCTGATAGTGCTTTTAATTTATTGCTATAAGCTTCATTGAGCCCATCAAGCTTTTTGTCGTCAAAAGCTATCTCCTTTATCTGATTTTCTATCAATATTTTGTCTTTCTCATAAGCTTTGTATGCTTTAGCTTCTTTTAATTTTATATCTATTGCATATAAATCTTTTTCAAGAACATTTACTTTTTCTAAAATTTCAGATATTTCTTTTTTTATTCTGTCAAATTCTTCCTTTTCGTTATTATAATTTTGCTTAGCATTATTAACTTGTTCTTCATCGACTTTTACTGAATTAAGTTTCTCGCTTATCATTGCTTTTTGCTCTTCCAATGATTTATAATTATTCATGTCTTTTTCAATTTCCTGCTTTTTTTTCATTAACCTGCTCAATTCTTCCTTTTCTTTTTCCATTTTTGCATTGCTTTCTTTTATTACTGATATCCAAAATTTCATAACTACTTCTATGCCTTCTTTTCCAAGCTCTGTATTGCATGTTGGGCATCTTCCTTTTTTAGCGTTCTTTAAATGCTCTATTGCAATCTCAGCCTTTTTTATCTCTGAAAATAGGGATTTTATTGTTGATTGTTTATCTATAATTATTTTATTTATGTTATCCATATTTTCTTGCATTGCTTTTGCATCATATAAAGATATTTTCTCAATAATCTTATCAAGATTTGACTTTAATGTTATTTTATCTTTTAACTCCTTGTTTAGATGCAAATACATCTCATATGCGTTTCTTAACCTATTTTCCTGCCTTTTTATCTTTTCTTCAAGCAGTTTTTGTTTTTCCTTAAGTCCATCAAGCATTGTCTTTATCTCATTGTATTTAATCTCATTCTCTTTTTCTTTTTTATAACTGCCTTCAAATTCAGCCATTTTCCCCTCAAGTTGTTTCTGCTTGCTCAAAAGTTCGTTGTGCCATTCTCTATTTTTTAGCATTTCTGCCCTTTCTTTTTTTATTTCATTAAATTCATTTTCCAATTTTTTTAAATACTCTATATCCTTGCTTATATTATCAGCAAGCTCCTGTATCTGTTTTTTTATTTTATTTAACTCCTCTATTTTTTCTTCTGTTCTAAATGTAGAGGCTTGTTCATATAATGCTTTATAATGCGCCCTTAGCTGATTGCTCACTGTCTTAGCCTTTTTTGCTGCTTCCTGTATCTTATCAATGCCAAGTAATCTATCAATAAGCATTTTTCTCTCAGAAGGCCTTGCATTCAATAAGCTTTCTAAGGCATTTTGTTCTGCATATACTGCTTTTGAGAATGTATCATAGTCAAATCCTAAAATGTGTTCTGCTATCTCGCTAACCCTTTCATTGCCCTGCTCAATCATAATGTTGTTTTTATAAAATACTGCCTTTGACTGGCCTTTTCTTGATATTGTCCTTTCTATTCTGTATTCATTTCCGTCAATAGAAAGAGTGATTATGATATTTGCATTATCTCTGCCATGACTTATTAAATCATCTAATCTCATTTCCCTGCTTGTCTTGGGGCTTGTGCCATAAATAGCATAAGCAATTGCCTTTAACACACTGCTTTTTCCAGAACCCATTATGCCAACAAAAATATTAGTGCCTTTATTGAACTCAAGCTTTGTATGCTCATGGCTTGTCCAGTTTTTTAATTCAATAGATTTTATCACAACATTATTTCGCAGAACATTATAAAAATTTTATTCAAAGCAACTGCAAAGCGTTTCTGGTTGTTCGCATCTAGCACACATTGGTAGGAGATGAACACTTCCACATTTGTGCTTTTCATCAAATTTTTCGAGGAAAATACCGCATGCTTCACACTTAAAACCATGAGTTGCCCCACCGCATATTGCACAATGCCCTGAAAATACTCTTGATGCTGGTGGAGCTTTGACCTTTGCAGGCTTCTTCTTCTGCCTTTTTCTCATACTCTCACATTAAAAAGTAGGGTTTAAAAACTTAATCAATTTTTGATTTCTTTTCAAAATGCTTCATTACATGAAGGCAATGCATATCTCTTCCATAATTTGCCATTACTTGAATACCAATGCCAAATTTCTCTCTGTTGTGTTCGCTTTTATATGGCACTGAGCCAGCAGGCAGGCCAGTTAAGTTTGCTGTTACTGTTGCAATATCTGCCAAATACATCTGTAGCGCACTTTTTTTCTCATTGAACTTCCATGGCAATGTTGTCATTGTTGGAGTTATTATACAATTATATTTGCTAAAAATTGACTCTATTCTTTCTTTTAGTGCCTGTCTTGCCCTCAATGCCTTTTTATACCATGCATCAACATATTCTTTGCTTGTTATGAAAGTCCCCATTATAATGCGCCTTTTGACTTCCTCTCCAAGATATTTGCCTCTCAATTCAGCTATGCTTTCCATTCTTTCGTCAATGCCCTTTATTTTCCCGTATCTTATCCCATCATATCTCTGCATTGCTGATGAAAATTCTGCACAGACATTTAAGTAATAGATTGCTATTGCCATATCAATGCCAGGAATTGAAACAAGCTCATAATCTTCATTTTCTAATGCTGATAAAAGCTCCTGCTTTACAATGTCTTCGCTTCCTTCTAGAATTTCTTTTATTACTGCTATTTTTGGTTTTTCTTTTGCATCATTAGGCTTGTAGAAAAATGTTGTATTATCTTTATAATCAATGCCCCTAATTGCAAGGAACACATCTTCAACATCATTTACAGACATTGCTAAAGGCCCTATCTGGTCAAGGCTCATGCCTAAATCTGCAAGCCCATATCTGCTAACAGCAGCATAGCTTGGCTTAAATCCAACAACATTGCAAAATGCTGCTGGGCATCTTATGCTCCCGCCTGTATCGCTTCCAAGAGCAAAATCGCAAAAACCTGCCTTTACAGAACATGCACTGCCACCAGAACTTCCGCCTGGAACATAGTCATTATCTATAGGATTTTTAACATTTCCAAATGCACTTTTTGTGTTATCGCTCCCGCAAGCGAATTCATCCATATTTGCACTGCCTATTATTACTGCCCCTTCATCATTTATTTTATCTATAACACTCGCATTGTATGGAGCGTAATAATGCTCTAAAATTTTGCTGGCACAAGTAAGCCTTTTACCCTTTATTGCAATGTTATTTTTCACAACTGCTATTTTGCCAAACAATTTTCCTCTTCTTCCTTTTTTTGCTTCGTTGTCAAGCATCTCAGCCCTTTTTAATGCTTCTTCTTCATATATGTCAAGCAATGCATTAAGCTTCTTATTCATCTTCTTTATCTTATCAAGAAATTGCTCAACCCTATCCTTTATCATTTTATCACATGCTATTCTTTTAAAGACTTTGGCGCCTTTGCATATCTATTTTTTATTTGTGAAAACTGGCTTATTATAAGGTTTGGATCACAAGTCTGTTTATCAATATCTTCTCTTAATGGAGGTTTAGCCTCAAACATATGGGAACTTTCTTTAAACGTTTCTTTGTTTTTAACAAATTGTTTTTCTATATCTGCAATGACACTAAAATATGACAATATTTCTTCAAAATCTTTCTCAAGTTTTTCTGCATCTCTCTCATTTATTTTTATTCTAGCAAGCTCAGCAATTCTCATTACTTCTTCTTTTGTTATTCTTGCTTTTTGCATAAAAAGATATTGACATAATGTTTATAAAACTGCTATTTATAATGTTTATCATAACCCACTATCATTTCTGTTTCCATATTTTTTTATCTTCTCTAATAAAAGGTCTCTTATTTTTGTAGCGTTTTCTTCATTCAGCCCATCTATATGGGCTAAAGGAGCAGATGTTTCAGCAGCAGTTGCTAAATGAACATCATATAGCCCAAATAATTTATCTAGAACATCTTGGTCTATATAAACATCCTGTATTCTGTAATAGGGAAACGATATCTGTGATTTAAACCAAACACCCTTTCTTATTATAATGCTATCTTCTTTTATATTGTAATAATACGTTTTGTAATAAAGCTTTGAGTACCAATATGAGAATAATAAAAGCACAAAATAAAAAATAAGACAAAATGCCCCGGTAGTATAAACAAAATTAGCATTTATATTAATGAATTGAATTAATGCTATAAATACGGTAGATAATAACATTGGTATTAATATGCCATAATATAAAAATGTTGATATTGTCTTCTTTATTATCTTATTCTTATGCAAAGGAATTTTAACACAAGTTGCTTCAGGATCTTGTTCAAATACCGGCATAAAACCACCAGTTTTCATTCAAAACTCTAAAAATTTAAAACATAAAATTTAAAAATCAGGTATATCGACAATTTTCATCATATATTCACATCAAATATAAACATCATATACCAAATCATATACTCAATCAACCCCATCATATAAACAATCAATCATATTATATATAAATATCAGTATTAATCGCATAAATAATACCATATAAAAAATAATTGTGAAGGAAAATTGTGAAGGAAAAGCAAAAAGTTATTATCCCTTTATTTTGATTTGCTTAATATTTAACTCCCTTAATATTTTTATTATTTCAGTGTTCGTCCTTTTTTTATCTTCTCTAATAAAATGTCTCTTATTTTTGTAGCATTTTCTTCATTCAGCCCATCTATGTGGGCTAAACGAGCAGATGTTGGAGCAGCAGTTGCTAAATGAACATCATATAGCCCTAATAATTTATCGAAAATATCTTGGTCTATATAAACATCCTGTATTCTGTAATAGGGAAACGATATCTGTGATTTAAACCAAACGCCTTCTCTGATTATAATGCTATCTTCTTTTATATTGTAATAATACGTTTTGTAATAAAGAATTGCATAAAGATAAACGATCCATAAAAAGATAAAAACAAAAGGTATTGAAGCAATAATCATGCTAGGAATTGAATAAAGGGTTTGAATAAATGTGCTTTTCATGAAGGTTGGTAGAATAAAAAGAATAGTTAATGAAATAGTAAAAAATGCTCTAATAATTATTGATATTGTCTTCTTTATTATCTTATTCTTATGCAAAGGAATTTTAACACAAGTTGCTTCAGGATCTTGTTCAAATACCGGCATAAAACCACCAGTTTTCATTCAAAACTCTAAAAA
>JAWACY010000004.1:0-26101 GCA_038896535.1 Candidatus Anstonellales archaeon
CTAACCCTATTATGCGCGCCTTCTTACAATCATCCAACCACTTTTATTACCTGTGGTAAGAAGGCACTAACCCTATTATGCGCGCCTTCTTACAATCTTCCAGCCTATGTTATTGCATTTTATATTTTTATTTTTTATTTTATTGTGGTGTTGATGGCTATTAATATTAATAGCACTAATAGAACAAAAAAGAAAACTTTATAAAGCATTTGTCATAAAATTTTATGGGGGGAAAATGAGGAAAATCTTAAATAGGTTTAGTTCGAGGGAAAGAAAGGAGAATAAAGTTAAATATTACTTATTTATAAGTGCTTTTTTAGGGAATGAGGAAGAATTAAGGAATGCATTAGATTTAGGTTTAAAATATGGCCTTAATCCAGCTAGCATAAAAGACAGGCATGGAAGAACTGCTTTACATTATGCAAGGGGTAGCAAGACAGTTGGATTAATGAAAGAGCACAGAGCTGACTTAAATGCAAAAGACATTTTAGGAATGACTCCTTTACATCTGGCATATATAATGAAAGATGAAGAAAAAATAGAAGCATTAAAAAGAGCCGGGGCAAGAACAGACTTAATAGATATATTTTATAATACTGCATCAAGTTATGAAGTTTTTGATATAGCAAGAACTTTAAATCAATCATTGGAGAGATTAAAAGAAAAAGAAGTAATAAGTCGGGTAACAATGCAAGCAATAAATGTTACAGTATTGCATAGCATTCTTAATACGTATTTAAAAGCACACCCAGAGGTATTAAAAGTAGGAGAAATATTCTTAAAATCATATAAAACAGATAATGGCATTAGTGAAAAGGGATTAATAACCTTACTTAGATTTGCATCTGACATATCAGAAATAGCCAGAAAAGCTGTTGGGCAGATTTAATAGCCATAGCTATAATAAATTGCGCCTAAAATAAGGTATATAAGGTATAATACGCCAAATAAAAATACAAATAAAAATATAATTAACAATAGGAAAATTACAATAATAATGACGATTGGGGTAATAAGGGTTATGACTGCTTTAAATGTTGAATAGCTGTGTGTTTCTCTTAAAGCAATTATTGTCAAATATATCGCATATAAACTAATAAAAATAATTATTACATAGGCAATGAAAAGAAACCCAAGTACTGGGCCAAAAACTATAAAGAAAATTAAAAGAATGATAAATGATATAAATGTTAAAGGCACTGAAGCAACAAGAATCATATGCAACTGCTTGCCAAAACTTCCTTTTCCTCCTAAAATTTTTGCAGTAATGAACATCACTATATGTGTGAAAAAAACTACTATTGTTTGGATCATAACATTTGCTATAATACTTATTATCTCTATTCTATTAGTGAGTATTAATCCCCACAGAACAGATGTTAAGATTGTTATAATAATACAAATTATTAAATAAAAAATGCCGTCTTTCAAATTGGCTCTTTTAGCCAGCTATTTATATGTTTCCTTTGGTTTAAATAAGACAGCCTTCCATTCATCAATCATTTGGTTTATGTTCATTTTTTCACATTTAAAGCTTGTTATAATTATTTTTAAATCTTTTCATATAAGCTTGATAAGCCCCCTGCCTATTTCACTCAATCTCGCACCCAAAAATGTTGAACCAATATTAACAAATGTTAGAGTAAAGGCTAAAGCAAAAAATGGTATTATGCAGAGATTTTTTACTAATTCAGCAGATGCTGTTGTTATGTTTGTAATAAACTTGCCTATGTTTGCAATAACATATATAAGAGAAGAAGCAATCATATGAAAAGTATTTGAATTAGCTGAATTTACATATTGGTAATTGCTAGAAAGCACAGGCTTGCATGCAAAAAAGCCATTATAAAATATCGTAAGCCCGACCATATAAGCAAAGGGCATGATAAAATAAATGCCCAATCCCATCGCTACTAAATAAGCACCAGCCCCTCTTGTTGGTGGAAAAGCCCTTAATGGAAATCCTATAGCTATCAATGAAGGCCCGACAAAGCTTCCAAAAAGTAAAAATTTAATCCATATAAAAAGTATTACAGTTACTTGCAAAATAAAATTAAAAAGGTTCTCTGATATAGTAATGAACATATCAGCATCTGGCCCTACTGTTGTATCTATGACAACGCTTTTTATTTGATATCCATAAGATGTAAAGGAAAATAAGAAATATGCCAATGGCACAAAATCAGTTATGCACTTTGAAAGGCGTAATGATATAGCAGCAGCTATTTCTCCAGGCCTTGCATTTGTTAAAGTTGGAATAATGTTTGGATTTATTAAATTCAAGTTCTGAGCTGAGCTAATAATGAATTTATTTAATTCTGGTTCTAAAAAGAGCAGTACAGATATTATTAAAATTGCTGCAACAACATTTGCTAAACTTTCTATGAGTTCTTTCTTTGCATTATGTTCTATTTCTTTTGAATTCAATATCTTGCTGAGCATATAAACAATTGATGCCCCTGCAAAAGCAGTAATTGATAATATAACAGTTATTACTTGCCAATCTTGCCAGCTTGCTATTGATTGTATCCCACTAGGCATTTTTCCACCTTCATATTAACCTCGTCAAATTACTTAAATCTATTGGTTCTCCAAAAATACCAGTGAATATTTTAATTGCATTCATAAATATAGGCACAATAAATAACATGCTTGTTGCAAGTATTGATGCTGTCATTAAACCGGGTATTATAACATATGTAATTATTGTAATTATAAGTGAAATGCTAAATATTATATTAAAAGCATTTTGCAATTTCTGAGAAGAAGCACCAAAAATGCCAAATCTAGATAAAATATTCAATGCTCCTGATGTAAATGTAATTAAAGGCATATAACCAGATATTGATTGAGATGGTTGAGGAGGGTTGTATAAATTTTGGCTGTATAAATTTTGACTCCCAGTAGGAGGTGGCGGTTGCTGGAAAAATAATTGATTATTGGTAAATATTTGATAAATGCCTGCATTCCAATTTATGTCAAAATTTCCCAATGGTGGGTTTGCATTTGGGTCATATACTAAAAGGCCGACATCCTTAAACAGTGCAAAAAATGCAGCGCACAGAATTGGCATTAGCAATAAAGAACCAAATGTTAGGCCAACCAAAGTGCCACCAAATCTTTTTGATTGTGGGAAAGCTCTTAACATGAAAGCAATAGGTAATAAATAAACAAAAAATCCATAAGTTATAAATTCATAAACAAAGAGCATAACTCTTGCCATGACAAGCCCTATTATATAAATTGTTAACATATTGCTAAAAGTTGCCTTTGCAAACATCCAAAGGCCGCCAAAAGAAGCTTGGTCATTTGTTCCTATATTAACAGATGAAGTTAATAATGGAGCCATAACACCAGCTGAAATCTGGGTTATGTATGTTGCCATGCCAATGTTCCCTACTGAATGCAACCAGAGCATTTTGCCTGCATCAAAATTTGATATACCTATATTAAAAAGATCAAGGCAGTTTATTCTTAAAAATGGTATTATCAATATTATTAATACTATTTCAGGAATTTCATTTTTTATATAATTTATGTAATCATTTCTTTTTGTTATTATTCCTATTAGATAAAACAATGCAGCAATCATTATTCCTATCCCAAGATATAATGATAAAGGGTCTATTATGGAAAATATATTTGTTGCATTACATATTTTATCTGTTATCAAAGCTGGTGTCACTGGGGCGCCAAGCCAATGATAAATAGATGAAACAACATGAGCAATGGATTGTATGCTAACAAAAGCAAGCCCTATTGCTGTAATTAATTGTAGCATATCTGCCATTCTATATCAACCTCAATAGACTGCTAATATCTAATGGTGTGCCCAATATTTTTGATAATTCCCTTGTAAATCCAACAATTATTAAAACATTTATAACGTTGAAGAATATCGAAAATATTAATACATATATAGAGAAAAGCTGCAAAAGTTTAACAAAAAATAAAATGGCAAGGAAAGCAACGGATATAAAAATGAAAATTTTTGTGAATGGCAAAAATCCTGCAAATGATGAAAATATGCCTTGGAAAACATTGCCAGCAAGACCTGCAACAAAGAATGCAACAAAGAATGAGTAGAGAATAGAAATAAATGATATTATTGATTGCTCTGGCCAGTTAAAACCGCTGAAATCACCGACTAATATTTTATAAATTACGCTATTCACATGAAGCATGAATGGCAAAATAAAAAATAACCCAACAGATAGTGCAATAAGCGTATCGCCAGCATTTTTTGTAAATGGGAAATTTCTTAAAAAAATGCCTATTATAAGCAAGTATGTTAATCCATATGCTTCTACAAAACACAATAACATAAATATTCCAGACCATGCAAAAACAGCTGAGTTAATGAATGTTATTAATATTGACATTGAATCTGATAATGGCCTTAAAACTTGGCCTACAGCTATTTCCATATGAAATGGATTTAATCTCTGCGCTTCAGTAGTATGTAAAATAGGAAATTGTATATAAGATAATAAGTTTATTGATTCAGTTAATAATGCCATTGTAGTCATTACAAATAGCCCCTCTCTAATCATAAAAACGCTGTAATTATGCGCTGATTCGCTGTAAATATATCTTACTCCTGTGCTGGTATTCAATGATAATGAGGAATAAAATGCAAAAACAGTTATGAAAAGCAATATTGTTAATATTATATTATCAATCTGTATTGCTTCTGCAATGCCAGAAAATGTTTTTTGCTGTGCTGAAAATGTTGATGAAAAAAGATATCTTATTAAGCCTATCAATAATGTTATTATCATTGATATCCAAGCAGCATTTATAATATCATTTGTATTAGCATGATAACTTTGCGGGCAGTAAAAATCTCTTATTATCAGACTTGTCAATGCCTGCCTTGTGTTTAATAAAAAATTTGATATAAAATTACTGATTTGTCCATAAATTGTTGTTTGAGGCGTTTGAGAAAAATAAATGTTGATAAATAATATGATGCTAAAGAAAACTAGTAATGCCAGCAATCTCAATTTCACCACCCAAAAATTCAGACAGTGCTTTTATAGCGCCTATTGTTGATATTAATGTTATATATGCAAACATAGCAGAAAAAACAACGAAATTACTTAAAATTTCTGCAAGAGAAAAAATTGTATAGTTCACTATAGCAAAACCAGAAATTATGAATGTTGCTGATATTGCTGCGCCAGCACTATACCCAACAATGCTCCCAAAAAAATCGCCAAGAATAGAGCCAAGAGGACCAGCAATAACACCACCAGCAGTTGAAGCTATAAACTTAGCAGTTACTTGTCCAGCATAAACGCCAAACACTGGAGATATTGATGATAAAAATGGAATAAGCTTAATGAATGCTTCAATGTTATCTAAAATTTTTTCCTGTATAGATGGGCTCAGGCCGGTATTGATTTGCCCTTGAGTTGCTTGGGTAGGCATATTATTATATACATTTGTAATTGGGCCTGTATTGATATTAACAGAATATGTGCCTGGGTTTATTGTTTGAACACTACTGCTGCCTGGATTTATTATTTGTGTTGGCACTATGCCAGTGCTTGGAACAACATTCCCTGTATTGGGGTCAACTAAATCAAATTGCAATATTGCTCCGAGCCCAAATAATGGATTGTGCACTCTATTCAATCTAAATCCAGAAAATTTGCTTTGTGGGATGTTTTCATAAAATATATCGACTATTGATATGACCAATGGCATGAATATAAATGTGCATAAAGCTATAGAGATCAAAAGCCCGCCAGTTTTTTTTGTTAAAGGCATTGCTCTTAATATTATGCCAACGCTAAATAGTAATGGGAATAATTTAACAAAAAAATCAAAAAAGTAAAGTTGCATTAATGAAACTATTATTATAGTTTGCATATAACCCATATAAGTCTCAATAGCATAATTATAAGCACTTGCAGTTTTTCCAACGCTTTTTGTTAATTCTTGGTTTGCAGATTTTGATATGATTTGCATGGATTCAGCAAGCTTTGTTATTCTATAACTAGCAAATACAGACTCAAAAAAAGAAAGGCCCTCTGAAACAAGAGTGTTAAGATAACCCCTTGCAATTAATATATGGCAATATTTATCTATATCAACAATGCCTACTGCTGTGAGGCAATAAGCATTATAACCAGCATTGTTCAAATCTTTTGCTATAGATGAAGCTATTATGAGCAGTTGGTCAGACAAGAAAATAAGCACAACAAAAAATATGACAATGTCCCAAAGCATTGAAACAGCTTTTTCTTTCATTTTTTCATTTCTTAATATATAGGCAGAGAAGTAAAGGCCTGCTATGATAGAGATGGCAATGCCTAAAACAGGCCCAAGCACATCAATGATGTTTACCATTGCACTTGCTATTGATGGGAGATGCTGTGTCATTATATCACGTTATGACATTTAAAACTTCTGACATAGCTTTTGTAAATGTTATGCTTGTTATGAGCACAAATGTTGGCAAAAGTAAAGAAATGAAACTTGCATATGCAAAAACTGCTGTTATGTGAACAAGGCTTTCAACAAGTAAAAATATTATTGAAGCATATTGCGTAATAATCAAAATCTTAAGTGCAAGGCTACTTATTGCATTGATAAGGTTTGAAGATAACTGTTGATTAATATTTATCAAACCAGTCTTTTGGCCTATATCCAGAACAGCAGCATTAAGCAAAATATATAAAAATGGCATGAATATAACTATTGAAAAGCCCAATGCAACTATCTCTCTACCAATTGCTCTTGTTGGAGAGAAAAGCATTAATATAAGGGCAAATGGGATTATATAATCATAAATAACGAGGATAGCATCATAAATGATTAACTGCATTCCCATTGAAGTAATGAGTATTGGGAATAAATCTCTTATTATTATCATTGGTTGCAATAGGATATCAAAACCAGCAGTTATTCTTTGTTTTACATCAACGCCCGGAGTTCCTACTGCCCTTACAGAATAGCCAGAAAAGAATTCAATAGCATGGACTGTATTAAATATTTCTCCAAATGCAGGCAAAAAAATATTATTCATGTAATTGTATATCATATTTTGTGCAAGATTTATCATATTAGCTTGTGGGCAACCAGATGTAATAAATGTAAATTGCGGCAAATAATTAACGATATAAAAAGTTAAAATGCTCGGGAGTATGTTCATAAAACCTATGAAGAAAATCATGATAACGAGAACAAGTGCTATGCTCTGTGCTTCCACATGTGCCCATGCTTCGATTTCAGTTTTATTTAATATTTTCCCGGCCAGCTTTGCTATGACAACAATCAATAATGCTACAAGAAAAGCTATCCAAGTTGCAGCAGGGAAAATTATTGGCTGACATTGTACTATGGCTGACATTAAAACAACCTTGACAAAGCGAATAGAAGCGGTTCTCCGCCAAGTGCTTGTGATATTTCTTTATACATTGTTACAGATATAGTTATTTCAAGCACAAGAGATATCAACAGCACTACTCCTATGTTTGATAAAATAACAAGCATACTAACGACAAAAGCAAAAAACATTGAGCCAATAATCTTTGATCCTAATAATATTGAAACAAGAGTAAATACCTGCCCAATAATGTCTAAAAATGCCAATTTATTAGATGCTATGCCAAGTTTGTTTGCAATTCTCTTAATAAATTCTTTATCGCTAAGCCCGCCTGCTTGGCTTAGCAGTAAGGAAGTTCCAAAAAATAGCCCTTCATTTTTATCAATGCTGTCAAATACTGAGCTAGCAAAAAACCAGCCAAAGCCCTTTTTTGGCGTTATATCGCCTATATATATTTGCTCTTCTGCTTGCAATATGTTATAATTATTAAAAGATTCTCTGAATGCTATTAATTCTTCTTGATAAATTGGCTGTGCAGAGGGGTAGAGAGAAACAATCTTTTCTGCATCAAGATGTTTAACATTCAAATCTGGATTATATAATGTTATAATAACGTCTGTAAATATCACTGACATCGGGAAAACAAAATATAAAACGAGTGCAATAGCAATAATACCAGAACCAAAATCTCTTGTGAAGTTCAATGTTCTGAAAAATATGCCTATTGGCAATAAAAATGCTACAAAATAAGATGCAACAGATATAAGCTGGGCTCTTGCAATGACAGCAACAAGTATATAAACAAGATATTCTATTATTTTTGCCATGTAATTTATTAATAAATGCAGAGAATATGCTGGGGCTATTATAAACCTTGACCCAGTTACAAGATTTGCTGTTGCGATATTTAAATGTATAGAGAAAAGAGATGACATTACTGCTTCAATCAGGTATGCGAAAACATATTTAGTCTCTATTCTATCCCAATATTTTTTTAAAGCCAGATCAGCAAGCCTTAGATGAAAATCATCTCCAGTGCAGGAAAAAGAGCCAATAGTTTGGAGATAATAAGAAATAAAATAATTGAATATGACAAGCAAGGCAATAAGGCCAATGCTCTCTATAACTCCTGATATAGAAGCAAATGCCTTTTTTTCAAGTGATGGGCTATTGAGAATTTTTGATAAATAATAATATATTACAGCGATTGCAAGCCCTATGCCAAATGCACTGCCCCATATTGGAATGCTGTTTTGGAATATATCCGATAATCCTAAGCCCATTTGGGGGCATGTTGAGATTGGGGCCATTAAGAATTTAAGTTGTTATATTTTTTAAATGTTTCATAACTATGTATGAATTGTGAGAATAGCATTCTTTATTGATAACTTTCTTGACCAAAACCCTTATTCTGAATCAATAGCGCAATTGAAAGATTTTTGTGAGAAGAACGGGCATAAAGTTATTTTATTCACAACTACTGATATGGATGAAAAAAGTGCAAAAAAAATGAAAGATGAGAAATATGGGAAAGATGCAAGTATTTTTATATTCAAAGCTAATTATATAAAAGGTTATCCCCAATTTAGGTTCAGCATAAGTCCATTCTTATCTGCAAAAAAACTGCTGAAAGAGGCTGGTTGTGATATTATACATAATTTTTCTCTTGGCGCCCTAGGCATGGCAGCAGCAACATTCAAAAAAGACTTAAAACTTCCTGGCGTTATGACAATATTTGAATTGCTACACTATTTTAAAATAAAAACGAGCAAAGCAGACGAGCTTATATCTGATATAGTGCTTAAATACATGAAGTGGCTTGAGTCAAGATTTGATATTATTCATTATCCATCTTTTTTTGCTATGAATGAGCTCATGCCATTGCTTGGAAAAGGAGAAGTAATATATTTGCCCATTCCTAAATTGCCTGATAATGATTTAAATGAAAAGGATGATAGTGAAAAGATTGAAAGGCATAAGAAGGAAAAAAATGGGCATGGCAACAATAGCAAAGACAACAATAGCAATTTTAATATAAATAACGAGAGAGAGATTGCATATATAGGGCAAGTATCAAATAAAGTTGAAATAGAAAAAATAAAAAGCATGTCTGATGCAATAAAAAATAAACTTGGGAAAGAGATAAAAATATTGAACATAGGCAATGGAAAAAATGACGTAAGATATAATGAAAGGCATCATTATTATAAAAATCTCCTTGTTTATGTCGAGCCAAGGAATTATTTTGAATACTTATTTTATTCAGTTGAATGCCTATGCCTTGGTAAGCCAGTTGTATGTCATAAAAATAGTGCAACAGCAGAATTTCTTAAAAAAATAGAATGTGAAAATCTAGCATATGAGGATGAATCCTTTTTATCAGATGCTATATTAAGAGCAATAGAATCAAAAGACAAAATAAAGAAAGGAAGTGCTATTATTAAAAAAACTCTGGATGAGAACAAGAAAATGTTTTTAAAGACATATGAGGGGCTATTTGCCTCTAAATCTTAAATCTTAAAATCCTATATGCTGAATATCCATCCGTATTTATATCCCCGTATTTATTCGCGCATTTATTCGCACCAAGATAGATTTAAAAATACTTCTTGCATTATAATAAGTTATCTAATTCATGCTGCCTCTACCTAGAGGCTAAGTAAGAGATAAAGAGCAAGCAAGCTGCTACAACCAGCTTAGTGGATGGCTTGGCTCTGGCTAACATGCCCTGGTGGTAAGCTGCCATAAGCCCGAGGGAGCTGCACGCAAGCTTAGATCTCGGGATTAGGGTGTATGCAAGTAATTATTTGCTTGCATAAAAATGCGGTGAATTGAAGTATCTTAGTAACCGCAAGAAAAGAAAGCAATAGCGATCTGGCGAGTAACGCGAGTGAAAGCCAGGCAGGCCAGCATGAATGCTAAGCAGTAATGCCAAAGCAGATGTGTGGGGGAAATCCTAGCCAGCATTTAGAAATCTTTTGGAATAAAGTGCCATAGAGGGTGAAAGCCCCGTATAAATGCTTGCTAGGATGGAACCAAAAGAGTACCGCGCTCTGGCTGAGCGTGGGAAGATAGGAGAATCAACTCCTAAGCCTAAATATTGGCCAGAGACCGATAGCGAAATAGTAGCGTGAGCGAACGCTGAAAAGATCTCCGGCAGGAGAGCGAAAAGAACCTGAAACTAAGCTGGGACAGGAGGCTAATGCACGAAAGGCAGAGCCTTGAAAAAGCAATTGCGAGAGTAATTGCTTTAAGGGGCTTTCCAGTGTGTTGGCGTTCTTCTCGAAGCAAGAGCCAGGGAGTTGCTTGCTGTGGCGAGCTGAAAAGCGGAGCGAAAGCAAATGCTCGCAAGCAATGAGGAGCAGCCTCTTAACAGGGGTTAGTCACAGCATGCAGACCCGAAGCCCGTGCGAACTACGGCTGGCCAAGGCGAAGCCGACAGGAATGTCGGTGGAGGCCTTCAACTAGTGGTGGTATACCCCCTTAGGTGAGCTGGCTGTAGGGGTGAGAGGCCACTCGAGCCGGGCGATAGCGGGTTCCCCCTGAAATGGCCCTCAGGCCAGCGTCGCTGGAGCAAGCCAGTAGGGTAGAGCACTGACTGGAAAGCCAGGGAGGGAAACCTCTCACTTTCCTATCAAACTCCGAATCTGCTGGCTGCGTAGAAGGCGGCAGTGGGGTTTCTCGGGGTAAGCTCGGGAGCCCTTACGGAAAAGACCGTACGCAGGGTTAAAGGCCCTAAATGCAGGCTAAGTGTTTTTAAAGGAAACTCTCTTCTTAGACAGCTGGAAGGTAGGCTTAGAAGCAGCCACCCTCTAAGCAACGCGTAACAGCGGACCAGCCGAGAAGGCAGTTTCCAAAAATATACGGGACTAAGCCTGCTCCTGATACCCTGCCAGTGCTGCAATGCAGCATCTGAGTAAGGGGGCGTGCGGATAGCTGCGAAGTAAGGGCATGAGCTCTTATGGAGCTGTCTGCAATGAATATCCTGGCGTTAGTAGCAGCAAACATGGGTGAGAATCCCATGGGGCTTATAGGCTAAGGTTTCCACAGCAATGTTCGTCAGCTGTGGGTTAGTCGGTCCTAAGCTCTTAGGTAACACCAAAAGAGCGAAGAGGACAGCTGGTTAATATTCCAGCACTGTATGGGTAGGCAATGGTAACAAATGCCCTTTTTGCTTAGCCTGGGGATATGCCTGGCCTCGAAAGGGGTCTAAAGCATACAGCTGCCCAGAGTCTCGTTATGAGGAGAAGGGCAGTAAGTGCTTATGGCGTAAGCAGGCTGATTCCTTGGGCCCATGAAAAGGCAAAGGGAACGATCCCATACAACCGTACCGAGAACTAGTACAGGTAGCCTGGCTGAAAAAGCTAAGCCCTGTAGGGAGAACTCAAGCAAGGGAATTCGGCAAACTAGCCCCGTACGTTCGCAAGAAGGGGTGCCTGTTGCTCTTGCAGCAGGTGGCACTGACAAGGAGGGAGCGACTGTTTATCAAAAACACAGGTCACCGCAAAGCAGAAATGCTGAGTACGGTGGCTGACGCCTGCTCCCTGCTGGTACCTGAAAGCCCTTTTCAAGGGGAAGAAGGGCCAGTAAAGAGCGGGGGTAACTCTGACCCTCTTAAGGTAGCGTAATACCTCGTCGCTTAATTGGCGACTTGCATGAAAGGCGTAACGACTCCCTCGCTGTCCTTGCTTGGGACCCTGTGAACTCACTGCCCGGTGAAGATGCCGGGGACTCCCAGTGGGAAACGAAGACCCCGTGGAGCTTTACTACAGCCAGATGTTATCTTTCCAGGCATGGTACAGAGCGTAGGTGGGAGCCTTCGAAGCTGCTGCTCCGGCAGCAGTGGAGGCGCCAATGTAACACCACCTATCATGCTTGGAAGGATTCACTGAAAAGGACAGCATCTGGTGGGTAGTTTGGCTGGGGCGGTACGCCTACGATAAGGAAACATAGGCGCCCAATGCTCGACTCAGGCGGGTCAGAAATCCGCTGTAGAGGGAAAAGGACAAATGTCGGGCTGACTGTTTGCCTAAAAGCGTGGCAAGCAGCTGCGAAAGCATGGCCTAACGAACAATGGTGCTCTTTTGATGGGAGCCCATTCTGTCAGACAAGCTACCCCGGGGGTAACAGACTTGTCGCGGGCGAGAGTACACATCGACCCCGCGGTTTGGTACATCGCTGTCGGCTTGGGTCATCCTGGTGGTGCAGGAGCCACCAAGGGTTGGGTTGTACATCCATTAAAGACCCACATGAGCTGGGTTCAGTACGTCGCGAGACAGTACGGTAGTATCTCCTGGGAGCGTTGGAGCTTGAGAGTAAAGGCCTTTTAGTACGAGAGGAACGAAGGCCTGGGACCTCTGGTTTACCAGTTGTTTATCAGCACAGCTGGGCAGCTACGTCCTAGACGATAAGACCTGAAAGCATCTAAGGTCGAAGCGTCTCTCAAGACTAGGCTCCAAATCCCGCCCATAGTAGATGGGTTATATAGGACAGCAGTGTAAGCTCCAAGAGGAAACTCGAGGAGTTCAGCTGGCTGTTACTAAAGGGATAATCTTGCTTGCTCTTTATCTCTTTTTCTTTCTTTTTCGTGTTATAAGTTTTTTATTATTTTCATTGTTTTTATTTATAAGTTTTCGACACAGATAGATATTGAAGATCTGTAATAATTGGAAATTTGATCTTTGCATAGAAGCACTTGAAAAATCTCTTTTAAAAATGACGGGGTAGTTATTAAAAACAGCAAAGATTTGATAAATTCATGATAGACTAAAATCATTTTTTATATCTCTTGTCAACATCACTCCAATTAACTACTTGCCAGAATGCATCAACATAAGCAGCCCTGTTGTTCTTGTATTGTAAGTAATATGCGTGCTCCCAAACATCTAAAACAAGCAATGGCTTAAAGCCTGCTATGTGCATTAAGTTGTGTTTTTCTATATTAAATATAAACAAGTTCTGCTCATCATCTTTACACAACACTGCCCATCCCGAGCCTTCAACACTTTTTGCTGTTTCACTGAATTCCTTTTTAAAGGCATCGAATGAACCAAATTGTTTGTTTATTGCGTCTCCTATTGATGAGCCAGGTTTATTATTTTCTTCTGGTTTTTTCATGTTATACCAAAATATTGTATGTAAAACATGACCATTTAAATGAAAGCTTAAATCCCTTAGCACTTCTCTATAGTTTATTGTTATCTCTCCTTTTCTTGCTTTTTCCAGCTTTTCTATTGCTGCGTTTGCCCCATTTACATATGCAAGATGGTGCTTATCATGGTGTAATTCCATAATTTCCTTACTTATTACAGGCTCTAATGCATTTGCAGGATATGGCAGATTAGGCAACTCGTATTTTTTCATATTATCCTCCCCCATATATTTTTAATGCAAACATTAATAATAAACCAAAAACTATAAAAATAAATTGCAATGCACTTTCTTTTAATGTTATTGTTTCATGCAATTCTGGGATAAGATCGCTGCCTGCTATGTATATAAAACCTCCTGCTATTACTGGCAGAAAATAAACCAATTTAATATCTTGATATATTAAAAGCCCTACAAGTGCACCCAGAAATGCGCTTAGAGAAACCAGAAAATTCAATTTCAGTGCTTTTTCTTTGCTAAAACCAGAATACAATAAAATGCCAAAATCGCCCAATTCTTGTGGTATTTCATGCATTATTACAGCAATTGTTGTTGCTATGCCTATAGGCACACTTATGAGATAGCTAACTGCAATTGCAAGGCCGTCAAAAAAGTTATGTATAAAATCCCCAATAAGATTCAATGTTCCTACATGCAGTTTCATATGTTTTTTATCATGACTATGGCAATGCCTCCATCTAAGGAATTTTTCCATGATGAAGAACAGCAGAAAGCCGGCTAATATTAACATTGAAACAAGCAAAATGTTATTTATATCCTCTATGCTCTCAGGTATTAAATGAAAAAAGGCATCTCCAAATAATGCTCCTGTTGCAAAGCTGACCAGTACAAGTGTTATTTTATGTGTATTTTGGATTTTTAATAATAAAATTCCTATTAATGATATTGCACTTACAATAATAAGGCTAATCACAATATACAATAATGTAAAAAAATCCATATGTAAAATTGGCGTATATGTTTTTAAAACTTTTTAAAAGGTTGGCGGCCCCTTCTTTTTTTATTTTTCTTTATTTCAAAAAACTGAAGGAGAAACTTTGAAAACACCACGATAACCTCATAGTAATAACTAAGAAGTGGCGCATAAGCGAAGCGTTACGTAAATATGAGATAGAGTATATGATTATGTATAGGCGAGGGGTGTGTCTTCATAGAGAGTAGAAAATTTACTAGAATATAGATATGTTTTATAATCCATGTCGTATGTTTGCATTCAGTACTCAAGACCATCATCACATTTCAGATTATCCTGTCATCATCATTTTAAAATATTTTGATAAATTATTATATGCATTTTAATTTAAAAATCGGTATTATATTGCTACTTATACTTGTCGTTGCTTTAATAATAACATTATTTACAAAATCAAATAATGATTATGGTGTGCTTTATTTCAATGGCCTTGTTTATGTCGACAAGGGAGATGGTATTTATAAACCTGCAGACAATGAAATGAAGATTTATGAAGGTTATAGTATAAAAACAGGGAATAACACAAATGCAACTATCATATTTTATGACTTAAATTCAATAACGCTCAGTAGTAATACAGAAATTAAAATAGAGAGGGTATCTAATGAGAGCATAAGCATATTCCAAAAACTTGGAGAAACATGGAGTAAAGTAGAAAGATTAAGCGGAATAAAAGCATATGAAGTAAAGGACCAAAATGTTGCTGCCCTTGTGAGAGGAACATCATTTTTATTCAGCAGCGATTTAATAGCTGTTGATGAAGGTATCGTTGAAGTTAAAGATAATGAAAAAAGGCTAAATCTTGAAAATGCTGAATATAATATAAAAAATGGACAGAAAACAAGTATTAATTTATTGACAAAAAAGAAGATAAAAGATTATGTAAAAGCAAATGTCGATTTTTCTACTATCCATGCTGTCAATAAGTTAATAAAGCAAGCAGGAGATAAAAATTTATCAATATCACAAGATCAGAAGAATTTATTATTAAACAGCATGAAAAAATATTTTAATGGAGCCATAACAAAAGAAGAACTAAAAAATGAAATTAAAAGTGCCTTAAACAAAGATAATGTTAGCGCAATGAGGGCAGTAAATTTATCTGACGAAAAAGAGTTAGATGAGATTATAGAAAAAACACAAATTATTGAAAAAATAAAGGAAAGAATAGAAAAATATAGTATTTATGTATTTGATATATTAAAGGAGGGTAAAAGGGTTTTATGCGAATTGGATGTTGGAGACAAAAATGGCTTTTTGCTATTTGATGGGAACTTTATTTATGGCATTACAAAGATTGATAAACATTATGGTTTTATAAAAATAAATAGAGATGACATGAGTTATGTCTCTGGTTTTATAAATGACACTGTCATATGTTATGATAAAATTGCACAATTGTCATTAGGGGAAGTATTAGAATACAAATTAATAGCAAGTTCTCTAAAATTAGGAAAAAATGAAATAGTAATACTGGATAAAAATATTAGCATTGAGTGTGAAATATATAAAGAAAGTGAAGAAGAGATGGCAAAATTATTTATGCTTATGAATGTTGAAGGGATAAAAATGTGCACTGAATTAAAAAGTAGCTAAACAGTGAAACAAATGTCATTTCTAAACTTATCAAAAACTGATCTTGCCATCTTTTTAATTCTATACGTTGTTATTATTTATTTCATATTCAACAATTCTTTTATTGGAATAAACAACTTTATAACTGACAAATTATATGAAGAAAAAACATTTAACAAAGACAAAATATTGATCGTTGGTATTGACGAAAAAACACTAAACCATTATGGTTGGCCAATAAAAAGGGCTTTTTATGCAAAAGCAATAGAAAAACTTGATAATGCCAGTGTTATAGCCTTTGATATTGGTTTCTTTTCAAAAAATGATGATGATAATATATTAGAAGAAGCAATAAACAAAAGTAATGCAACAATAATAATGGCTGCTTTTTATGATGATAATAAAATTTTGGCGCCAATCTTAAATGCCAAATATCAAATTGGTTTGGCAAACGTCCTTGCTGACGAAGATGGCGTTATAAGGGCTGTTCCATTAAATCTTAGTCATTATATGATTTTTTCCCAGCTTATAGCAACAAGTTATTTAAAGTCAAATATATCATTACCAAATGACAGCAACAGCCTAAACATAAATTTTTTCACAAGGCCAGGCGGTTTTAAGAGTATATCATTTTATGATTTATTGAATGATAAAATAAATGAATCGTTTGATAGTAAAATCATCTTAATTGGAGCAACAGCAGAGACATTACATGACAATTATTTTGTTCCAACATCAAACGGAAACAAGATGTCTGGAATAGAGATTCATGCAAATGCTTTAATGACAATAATGGCAAAATCTTTTTTAACAAGACAAGATAAAATAAGTATTTCATTAACATGCTTTATAATAGGGCTGCTTATTTTTATAATACCAAAAAATGCTAGTCCATATTATGCAGTTGCTTATTCTTTTATTATATGGTTTGCTTATTTGTTTATTGTTGCATTGGCATTTAATGCTGGCCTTATAATGAACATTATATACCCTACATTAACAATAATCCTTATGCTTTCCTCATCATCTTTGCTCAGCGCAATAAAAGAAAAGGAGGCAAAAGAGAGGATAAAAGACATTTTCGGCAGGTATGTATCAAGGGATATAGCAAATTTTATTATAGAAAAATATGAAACCGGAGATATAAATGAAGAAAGGTATGGTACAGTAATATTTACTGATATTAGGGGTTTTACAGCATTATCAGAAAGCATGAAGGCTAAAGATGTCATAAAAATGCTTAATATATATATTGGAAACATTGCTGAAATAGCAGAAAGGAATGAGGGCGTAGTAAATAAATACATGGGGGATGCAGTTATGATCTTATTCAATGCCCCCTTCGATGTTAATGAACATGAAAAAAAGGCATGCAAAACTGCGCTTGAAATAAAAGAGGCAATTTCAAAAATAAATAAAGACAATGGAAAAAGCATAGATGTAGGTATTGGCATAAACACTGGCAGTTTCATTGCTGGTAATATCGGCTCAAAACAAAGACTTGAGTACACTGTTATAGGAGATAGCATAAACATAAGTTCAAGACTAGAAAGTTTGACGAAATTGTATGGAGTTAATATAATAATAAGCGAGAATACAAAGAAGGCAATAGATGATAAAGATTTTATATGCCGTTATCTTGATGTTGTAATATTAAAGGGGAAGACAAAACCTATAAAAATATATGAGCTCAGAGACAGGCCATATAACAAAGATTGGGATAAAGCAATGGATTTATATAAAAAAGGCATGTTTAAACATGCATTAGTTTATTTCGATAAACTGGCAAAATTAGGAGATAAGCCTGCTGTTGAATTTGCAAAAAGATGCCGCCATTTCATAAAAAATAAACCTACAGACTGGACAGGCGTCTATAAGCTTGATATAAAATAACACAAATCTTTTTAACATATTATTTTAATCTTGCCAGCGCTAAGGCAATTGCAGCATCTCGTGTATATCTTTCTCTTTTTCTAAGCACAAGTTCTGTATTTTTTCTTATTTTTTCCTCAACAAGCTCAAACATCTGTTCTTTTTTCATGCCTTTAAGCTCTGCATAACTGCTTATCACGCCGCCAGCATTAACAAGAAAATCAGTCATTACTATTTTCCCTTTATCCTCAAGCTTCTTTTCTATCTCTTCCTTTATAGGCACATTTCCCGCCTCTATGATGTATTTTGCTTTTACGTCCTGCCAGTTCTTTTCATTTATTGAATAGGGCCTTGCGCCAGGAATCAATATATCAACATCAAGGCCAAATAATTGCTCCTTTGTCAATACCTTTCCCTCATATGCTGTTACTGTATTTTTAATTTTTTTTATTTCCTCGAGTTTTTTTATGTCAATACCTTCACTATTATATATTGTTCCCTTACTGTCGCTTACAGCAACGATTTTGGCCCCATTTTTATGCAGATATTTTGCTGTAAAACTTCCAACATTGCCGAATCCCTCTATTGCAACGCGTTTTCCTTTAATATCTTCGTTGAAATAAGAAAGCATTGTTTTTATACATATAAAGACTCCATAACCAGTGCTGCCAAGTTCATGGGGCAAGCCATTCATATTTTCTGGTTTTCCTGTTGCGGCATTATTACCAAGTTCATTTGCAATTATCGCCATTTCTTCTTCGCCAGTATTCATATCTGGGCCAGGGATGTATAAGTTTGGCACTATGCCCTTCATTTTCTTTGCAAAAGCCCTTATAATATCTTTTTTATTCTGTCCTTTCTTTATTCTTATACCTGCTTTTGCCCCACCAAAAGGCAGATCTGCTAAAGCTGTTTTGAAGGTCATTGCCCTTGCCAGCAAAGCAATTTCATGTGCGCTAACATCCTCAATTGCTCTTATGCCGCCTTTCCCTACGCCTCTTTTTGTATTATCTATTATTATTATTGCCTCTATATCCTTTTCTTTATCATAAATCTCTATTACATATTCTGGGCCGATATCATCTTTTTTATACATAAAAATTCCATTTTTCTCATCCATAAAACCACTACATACATACTTTTATAGATTATAATTCTTGCATATGATTTATAAATTCTCCCATAAAATTTAAATTAATATGAATAAGAATTCGTTCAAGAACCTTTTTCCTCTACTAAAAAACAGACACATTATATATTTTGATAATGCAGCCAGCACACAAAAACCATTGAGTGTTATAAATGCAATGACAGAATTTATGCAAAATCATTATGCAAATGTTCATAGGGGGTTTTATGAACTGGCATTGGAGGCAACAGAAGCATATGAAAATGCAAGAAAAAAGGTTGCAAAATTCATAAATGCAGAAGAAGAGCAGATTATATTTACAAAGAATGCAACAGAAGCAATAAATGCTGTTGCTTATGGATTAAGAAGAAAGTATAAAAAGGCTTGCGCATCTATTGCAGAACACCACAGCAATTTTGTGCCTTGGCAGAGGCTCTATAGATTTAGCACAATGCCTATAAAGACAAATGGAGCAATTATAACTAACGTTAAGGGCAATGACATATATGCTTTTCATCATGTTAGTAATGTAACTGGTTACATAAATGACATAAAAGAGATTGTTGATTTCATTAAAGAGCAAGATGCAATATCAGTATTGGATGCTACACAATCAATAGGGCACATCCCCATAGACGTAAGAAAGAGTGATGTTGACTTTCTTGCTTTTAGTGGACATAAAATGCTGGGACCAACTGGTATAGGCGTTTTATATGCAAAAGAACCTATTTTAGAGCCATTTATATATGGCGGAGAGATGGTAGCAAGAGTAGAAAAAAGAAAAACAACTTTTAAAGAAGCTCCTTATAGGTATGAAGCTGGAACGCCACCAATAATAGAAGCAATAGGTTTAGCTGAAGCAATTAATTATTTCATAGATAAAGAATATGTTGGGTATGATAAAATAAAAAACATTGAATACAGATTAAATAAAAAAATGCATTCCATGTTTGAAGAATTTGGTATTAAGTATATTGGGTATAATGGAGGGATAAAAAACAGAATTGCATTATTTTCATTCAATATAGAGGGATTGCATAATCATGATATCGCTTCATTATTTGCTAATGAAAACATAGCAATAAGGGCCGGGCATCATTGCGCACAGCCATTACATCATTTTCTTAAGCTTAAAGACGGGAGCGCCAGAGCCAGCCTATTCTTTTATAATGATGAAGACGAGATTGATGTATTTTTTGAAGTCATGGAAAAAATATTGAGGTTAAAAAATGGTTGATGAAGATTTTTTTGAAAATTATGAAAGACTTATAAATATATATAAAAGGCCCAAAAATGCAGGCAAATTAAAGGATGCCAATGTAATCATACATGAAAAAAATGAATCTTGTGGTGATGAAGTTAAAATATACCTGCTTGTTAAAGATGGCATAATAATGGATGCAAGTTTTGAAGGAGAGGGTTGTGTAATAAGCAAGGCATCAACCTCTTTATTACTTGACCACTTAAAAGGAAAATATATGAAAGATATTGATAACATTGATAAAGCCTTTATTTTCTCCTTGATTGGTATAGATTTATCAAAAAATCCTTCAAGAATAAAATGTGCAACGCTTGCATTAAACGCATTGAAAAAGAACTTGAAATAAATACTGTGAATATATAACAACATGTCAATATGAAAACAAGAAAAGATGGATATTAAAAAACCAAGCCATATTATATTATGGAGTTAAAGTACTTCTTTTCTGAGTATTACAAAAAAGCAAAATTTTATATAAATAATATTCACCAAAGGGAATTTGCAATAGGTTTTAATGAGAAAATAGAGAAAAGGCACTTGGCATTCTTTTCTGAACAAGAATTCAGGCATTTTCTTGTCACACATACGCCTTTCTATGTTAGCAATTCAATTGCTTATTATGAAAGGCCTGGTGCTGAGATGAAAGAAAAGGGGTTCATAAAAGCAGAGCTTGCATTTGATTTAGATGCTAAAGAAGGGTTGGACAAGATAGATAAATTAAAAGCACAGGTAAATATGATTTTAGATATTTTAAAATATGATTTTGGAGCAAAAGACATCTTATTAGCATTTTCCGGCAATAGAGGGTTTCACATATATGTCAGGGATGAAAATATCATGCAACTAAATGGAAACGAGAGGAAAATATTGCTTGAGTACATATTAGGGAGCGGGTTTGATTATGAAATGCTATTTAATATTAATGGACAAAAAATTGTTGGCCCAAAACCAACAGAAAGCGGCTATAGAGGCAGGTTTGCAAGAAAAACAATAGAAATGATAAAAAATAATAAAGCATTTGCAAAAAATTTTGGAAGAGATGAAAATGAGATAAACGACTTTTTAGATGGAATAGAAAACGGCCTTTGGAGTAAAACAAGAAAAAGAAATATTATTGAAAAACTTAAGCCTGTTAGTGATGCTATAACAATTAAAGAGAGTTTTATAGACCCGCCAGTCACATATGATTTAAGCAAACTCATGCGCGTTGTAAACAGCCTGCATGGCTCAACAGGTTTTAGGGTTCTGCCAATAAAAGACATAGATGCTTTTAATATTCAAGATGCATATGCATTTTCAGATGAAAAAATAGAGATCGTTGCATCTGATGATATAGAACCAAACAAAGTAATAGATCTAAAAGAGAAAATAAAAAAAGGTGGCATATTAAAAGTTCCCCTGTATGCCGCAATTTTTTTAGTATGCCAGAAAAAGGCAATCATAAAAATTTAAATTTTATATTGTTTATTTATGTTGTTTAGCCTATATGTTCATCAATAAAATGAAAGAATGCTTTCTCATTATTTATTGTGGCCTTATAGTATATATTTATTATCGGCTTGTTTATCATTATCCTCTTTTCTAAATCTGTTGGTGTTGCTATTAATACATAATCTGCATTGATCGAATTTATAAATTGCTCTAACGCCTTTAATTGATATTTATCATATCCAATTGCTGGCACAACGCTGTTTATGTGTTTATACTCATTATATATGTCTCTATAAAATCTTGAGTTGCTTACATATTTTCTTGCATCTATTATATTGGCCCCCATTTTTTTAGCATATACAAAACCTGCCCCATATTCTCTGTTTCCATGCGTTATGCTGGGGCCATCTTCTATTATGAGCACATTTTTTCCTTTTATTTCAATCTTTTTGTCTTGATAAACATCAAACTTCATGTAAAAAACCTTTGCTCTTTTATTTAACTCTCTTGCATGCATTTCAATAATCTCTTTTCCTTTTCTGGCTTTTTTATTAATATTATATTTACTTATGATTATTAAATCTGCATTCAAAAAATTTACCATGCCGGGATAATATTTTATCTCATCATTAGCCCTCATAGCATCTGCAATACATATCCATAAGTCGGACTTTATAAAAGGAAAATCATTATTTCCACCATCCCATAAGAGTATATCATGCTGTTTTTCAGCTGTTGCCAAAACCTTTTTATAATCTATGCCAGCATAAACAGTAAAACCATTTCTTATGTGTCTTTCAAAATCTTCTGCTTCCTCTATTGTTAAATGCTTCAAATCATCAAGCTTTTTAAACACTTCAATGTCTCTATTAAGATTCCTATAGGGCATTGGGTGTCTTATTATACCAACATTAAATCCTTTTCTTCTCAAATATAGAGATATAAGTTCAGTTATTGGACTTTTGCCACTGCCTGTTCTTGTTGCTGTTACTGCTATTACCTTCTTCTTTGACTTTAACATCGTTTCTTTTCCAAGTAAATGAAATCTTGTATTATTTGCAATTGATATCGATGCAATTTTCATAACATGATCAAATGGCACATCTGAATAAGAAAAGAAGACATCTGTTATTTTGTGCTTTTTTATTACTGCTTCAATATGTTTTTCTTTATATATTGGCACTCTATAACCCAGATACTTAGATGGGAAAAATTTTTTATTTATAGGCAATTGACCATGTGTAAATGCTGCAATATAATACTCATCACATATCATCATAGCATTATGAAAATCCCTTCCAGCAGCACCCAATATTAGCGCCCTTTTAAGTATTTTTCTGCTTTTTTTTATCATGCCATCTTTTATTGCTGACATAAAAAAATATGTGCTGCATTTTTAAATATTTTCTTGGTAGATTAACTATGGCACTAGAGATAATAATTGCAGTATTATTATTAATTTTAGCTTATATTATCTTTATTTACAACAATCTCATAGCATTAAAAGAAAGGCACAGAAATGCGCTATCCCAAATAGATGTTCAACTTAAAAGAAGGGCTGATCTGATACCAAATTTAATAGAAACTGTAAAAGGTTATATGGCGCATGAAAAAACACTATTGAAAGAAATTGCCAAATTGAGAAGCTCTATTTTAACAGGTAACCTTGAGCAAAGACTCGATGCTGATAAAAAGCTACATGATAATTTAAAAACAATATTTGCTATTGCTGAAAATTATCCACAATTAAGAGCAAATGAAAATTTTATGCAATTGCAAGAAGAACTTGTAACAACAGAAAATAGAATTGCTTATGCAAGACAGGTTTTGAATGATGTTGTATATATTTTTAATGCTAGAATAAAACAGTTTCCAACAAACATTATAGCCCGTCTATTTAATTTCACTGAATTGTCCTATTTTGAAGCTGAAGAAAAGGAAAAGCAAAGTATAAAAATTAATATGAAGTAAATTAATAGAGCAAGATAAATTACAAAAATTTTTGGATTAGGGAGATTTTATGCCATTCTATGCAATTGATAAAAAAGAACTTTTTTCTGAAATTGAAGCGAATAAAAGGAAAGTAATATTTATATTTTTAATAACATTATTTATTTTTGTTTTAACTATTCTTACTGCCTATTGGTTGATTTTTTCAAATTTGGAGCAAGCTGGGGGTGTAGCCGGTTTACTTGCAATTGGTCTAACTATTGGTGTTTTTATTTCTTTGAGCGTAATTGTTGTTACTTGGGTTAATCCGCTAAATACATTTAACTCATTATTAAATAATGTAGACATAAAAAAACTTACAACGCCAAATACGCCTGAAGAAAAAATGCTGTCTGATATTGTTGATGAGATAGTAATTGCAGGATTGGTAGAAAAAAGGCCTGAAGTCTATATAATTGAAACTGATGAACCGAATGCTTTTGCTGTTTCAAAGGGCAATGATTCAATAATAGGCGTTACAAGGGGTATAATAAAGCTCATGAATAGGGCAGAACTTTCGGCTGTTATTGCACATGAACTTTCACATATTTTAAATAAAGATTCAGAAGTCAAGTTATTAGCCTTTTTATTCACAAGTGGCTTATTAATTATGTTTAGGTCAGTATGGTCTAGTATGCGGGTGTTTTCGTCCGTCAGTCGAGGATCTAGGAAAGGTGGCGGTAGTGCGCTTGTTGTTGTGGCTGGTATTATATTACTTTTAATCGCTTCATATATCATCTCACTTATACTATCATACATAATGAGCAGAAAGCAGGAAAATAATGCAGATCTTGGAGCATTGAGGTTAACAAGAGATAAAGAGGCTTTAATAAATGCTTTAAGAAAGTTAGAGAACTATGAAAAATCCGAACAGGCTAAAAAATTAAAAGCACAAACATCATCTTTTGAAATGGCTCAGAAAGCATTAGAAGAACAGGAAAGTGGGATTCAAAAAGAGCCTTATAATGAGATAATGCCATCTTATATGTTTTTCTGGAAACCTCCAAAGTTATCTATGATGTTTACAATGAATGAAATATTTTCAACACACCCCCCACTAAATGAAAGAATAAAATACATAGAAAGTGTTTTCTAGTTTCTTAATGAATGATGATCACTGATTGATTGGTATTAGGGGAGTTATTGGAGCTGGCGTGGAAGTTTATATAATTAAAAGCAAAGTATAAAAATTAATATGAAGTAAATTAATAGAGCAGAATAAATTACGAAAATTTTTGGATTAGGGAGATTTTATGCCATTCTATGCAATTGATAAAAAAGAACTTTTTTCTGAAATTGAAGCGAATAAAAGGAAAGTGGAGCTTATATTTTTAATAGCATTTTCTACTTTTGTTTTGGCCATTCCTGCAGTCACTTGGTGGTTGTTTGTGCCTGCTTTAAATAATGAGAAGATTGAACCTTTACTTATTTCGCTTTTAACTTATTTAAGTATTTTTATGTGTCTAGCAGTCATTATTTTTATGCGGAATGATCCGCTAAGGGGGTTTAAACTGATATTAAATAAGATGCAAGGTATAATACAACTCACAACGCCAAATACGCCTGAAGAAAAAATGCTGTCTGATATTGTTGATGAGATAGTAATTGCAGGATTAGTAGAAAAAAGGCCTGAAGTCTATATAATTGAAACTGATGAACCGAATGCTTTTGCTGTTTCAAAGGGCAATGATTCAATAATAGTTGTTACGAGAGGTATAATGAAGCTTATGAATAGGGCAGAACTTTCGGCTGTTATTGCACATGAACTTTCACATATTATGAATAAAGATTCAGAAGTAAAGCTATTAATATTTTTGTTCACATATGGCTTAATCTATATAGTTTTTCCACTTTTAGTAGCTGATGTGATTATGGAGTGGGGCTGGAGGTCTCCCGTTAGTTCAGGACCTAAAAAAGGATCGATTAGTTGGACATCCCTTCCCGCATTACTTATTCTTTTATTTATTCTTTTATTTAGTTTTTTATTTATTACAGTTTTTGTATATATAACCTTACTTATATTATTCTTCATAGTGATGAGCAAGAAACAAGAAAGGAAGGCAGATATTAGGGCAGTGAAGTTAACAAGAGATAAAGAGGTTTTAATAAGTGCCTTAAGAAAGTTGGGTGGTTATGAAAAATCTGAACTGGAAAAAATGAATCCTCTAAAAAATGCTCTAAGAAAGTTAAATAAGTGGGTCGCATCTGAACAGGCTAAAAAATTAAAACCCGGCATAGGGTCTTCTGAGATGGTCCAGAAAGCAGTAGAAGAACAAGAAATTCAAAAAGGACCTTATGACAAGTTTGAACTTTATAAGTTTATTCCACCTTATATGTTTTTCTGGCAGCCTGAATATTTACGAC
>JAWACY010000005.1:0-16821 GCA_038896535.1 Candidatus Anstonellales archaeon
TATTATCTTATTCTTATGCAAAGGAATTTTAACACAAGTTGCTTCAGGATCTTGTTCAAATACCGGCATAAAACCACCAGTTTTCATTCAAAACTCTAAAAATTTAAAACATAAAATTTAAAAATCATATTAATATAATAGGGTTTCTCATATATCCACATCAGTATTAATCACATAAATAATGAAATAATATAATCACATAAATGATATCAGATAAAAAATAACGTCATATAAATATCTCTTTATGCTTTTTATCGGGCCCTTTAATGCATATTTTTGGATTAAATAGGATGTGCTTAAATTCTTCGCCAATGCCATAATCATAAAATAATGAGCTTATTATTCTCTTAACATGTCCTGCTCCGACAACAACAGCAATTTTTCTATATTGCTCTATTTCTATTAATTTTCTTAATGCATCAGCAAATGCTATATCGCCATAGAAAAGAAGGTAATTTGATTTCCATTTTTCCACTTCATTATTAATATAAATGCCTTTATAACCAATGCTTATGCTATTGCCAGAATTACCAAAAATATAAAATAAACTTGTATTATCCCAACCGAGTAATGCGTGTAAATAAAATGGGCCATTATGTTTAATTAGAAAAGCTAAGTCATTTTCAAAACCATTCATCATACACCAAAGCTCTAAATATTTGAACATTTTATTACTCGAGCGCATTTCAATATCTGCAACATCAATTTTTCTACTTAGCTTTTTAGCAATATAACCAAAAAACTCAGAATAAAATCTTTTGTGCAAACATTTCATATCGTCTTTTGGGTATGATTCAAGAGCAATAATATCAAGTTCAAATTTATCTATAAGGCCATGCAAAAAATGACATGTAGCTTTAGAAAAATGCGCTGAATGCATGACACCAATTATGTATATATGTTTACAATTATTGGCCCCTATTCTTGTAACTTCATAAATTGGCTTGAATAAATTAGCTTTTTGATATGCAGGTTGATATGCAGGCATGGTTTTTGCTAAATCTAATAAATACATCTCTTCTTGCTTGCTAAATTCGAGAGGAGTAAAATGAACTTTATCTCCATTTTTTGTAAATGCTCCGGCATTTTCTAAGTCATAATAAAGGTTATATAAATTTTTCTTTAATCTCTCTAAAACATGCAGTTCTTCATCAGAAAATTTAATGTTTCCCAAAGAATTAATGAATCCTATAAATTTATAAAAAGCAGTATTATACTTACTTTTATATCCCTGCTCAATTCTTCTTTTTATTTCTATTGGTTGTATGCTTCCTATTGCTTTTTTACTTTGTATTGGTTTCATGCTTTTTGCTTGCTCTAATTCAATGTTTACCATATTATCACTCTTTAATTACTTCTTCTTTCAAGTTTTCTTCTTTCAAGTTTTTTAGGAGTAAAAGAGATGCAAATTCTTTTCCTATTTTATAACCATATGAAGCAAGTTTTTCCATACCATTTTTATCAGATAAGCCAATACCCTCAAGCTCTCCATTCGCGTTTGGATTTATTAATAAAACAGCTTCACCGCTCTCTAAAATTCTTGGCGTATTTCTTAAAGTATTTATTATATTATGCACATATAATGCATCATTTGCTTTCATTGCTCTTACAGGGGCTATGCCTTGTATGAATATAGAGAATTGCTGCTTTATCCAATGCCAAAGGCCTTTTAATGCTATTTTCAAGCCAGCAAACACCTTTTTCTCTTTCTCGTAAAAACTTATCTCTTTTTTAACGATCTTGACATGCTCTTTTAATGTAAAATGCTGGGTAACTCTTCCTTCAATAGGGTCAAGCTCGTTTAAGTTTAATGCAATTATGAATGCTTTTTTCTTAAGAATTCTGGCAATGCCTAATGCTGTCATTATTGGCAATGGTTGTGTTATGTTGCCATCCTCTAATCTTATGAAACTTGACTTTGCTCTAGCCTCTCTTAACTCTCTCCCCTCAAACCATATCTTGTTTAATTCAGCATTTGTTTCAGTTGGTTGCGGCACAATGCCAGGGATTGAGCAACTTCCCCAGACTGCTTTTGCAACAGGCATGTTTTTGGAAAAGCATATGCTATCATTACTTGTGCAGCCTATTATATTACTTCTCCATGGCGGGACTGTAGTTATTATAAAGCAATCTGCCATATCCTCAATTTTTGTTTTTCCAAATGCCTTGTTCAATATCTTTGGCAGCCAATAACCTATGACCCCATTACCAAATGATAAAAAAAATGTTCCTGCATTTGTTATAGGCGAGAAACAAAATGAAATTGTTTTTGCATTTATGTGCTTTTCTATTTTTTCTAAGTTCCCATATGCCATTGAAGCAGCAGCAATTGCACCAGCAGAACTGCCAACAACATAATCTGGCCAAAGCTCCTCTTCTGTCAGTGCCTTTATAAAACCCATGTAAAAAGCGCCCTTTGCCCCTCCGCCAGAGAAAACAAAGCATATTGCAGCATTTTCATCTATATTTTTATCTCCTATAAATGCAAATTTTGCTCTGGCTTTAGGCCCTAACAACGGCGTTTGGCCTTTTAATTCTATTACATCTATGATTAGCTCGTATGTTTTTGGTAATCTTAATCTCATTATTTCATCATATTCTTTTATTACTTCTTTTACTTTTTCCTCATCTTCAGCTTTTTCAAGCGAAGAAAAAAAGGATTTTAATAATCTCATTTCATTTCTTCTTTCAACCTCAATGCCATTTTTTTTAAGTTTTAATATTTCTAACCTTGCTGCTCTATGTTCCAGCAGTATTTCAATTGCTTTATTTAATTCTTTTTTATTTATTGCTTCTGAGAGCCTTGATATTAAATTATTTCTCTCATACTCATCAATTATCTTTTTTGCTATTGAGGGCATGTTTTTTAATATTCTTTTTTTTGTTCTGCCCTCCATCCAAGGCATTAATCTTAATGCCATACAAATTTAGTGGTAGAAACAATTTTAAAATACTTCTGCGGATATTTCGCTTTAAACAAATACAAAAAAACATTTATAAAAACATTCATAGTAAAAGTTTGGAAAAGTTATAATAAAGAAGAAAGCATGTTTTTTGTTTAAATTTTAAAGTCAGAGAATAGTGGCGATTTTGTATATAAACATTAAATATAAAATAGAAAAGTAAATTTTACAGAATAGAAAAATCATTTAATAATTAAAAAAAACGGCAATATTGTAGAAAAAGATTTTTTATGTTATTTTTTTGTATTCAGAAAAAGAAATATTTTTAAATAAGAATGAGAAAATTATACAAGGGCCAGTGCCCTAAGGTGGAAATATGGAAGACTTAATAAAAAATGTGTTGGGTGATAGGTCAGATGCAAGTAGTGAGAAAAAAGAGCCATTGATCTTAAGCAACGACCAGATAAAAATTGTTACAATAGGAGTTGGAGGCGGTGGATGCAACACAATAAATAGGCTGGTAAGGTTTGGAGTAAAAGGCACTGATTTAGTTGCTGTAAATACAGATAAAGAGCATTTAAATATTATGCATGATAAAGTAAAAAAGATACTTATTGGAGGAAGCATAACAAGAGGCCTTGGAGCTGGTGGTTTTCCAGATGTTGGAGAAAAAGCTGCTAATGTAGATAAGCCATTGTTAAGAGAAGCCTTAGAAGGAGCACAGCTCGTATTTATTTGTGCAGGTATGGGTGGAGGAACAGGAGGAGGAGCTGCTCCTGTTGTAGCCCAGATAGCAAAAGAGATGGGAGCAATAACAATAGCTATGGTAACATACCCATTTAATCTTGAAAAAGCAAGAAAGAAAAAGGCAGATGAGAGCATAAGAAAATTAAGAAAATATACTGATTCAGTAATAATATTAGATAACAACAGATTGGTGCAGTTATTCCCAAACTTGAGAATAACAGAAGCATTTGCAGTTGCTGATGAGATTTTAGCAAGAGCAATAGGCGGGCTTGTATGGACAATAACACAGCCATCATTGATAAATATAGATTTTGCAGATGTTAGAGCAATAATGCAAGGAGGAGGAGTTGGTTTTATAGCAGTAGGAGATGGAAGAGGAAATGAAAAGGTAAGGCAAGCAGCAGAAGGCGTTATAAAGAATAGACTTTTAGACGTTGATTTTGAAGGAGCAAAAGGGGCTTTAATACATATTACAGGAGGAACTGATTTGACATTAGGAGATGCAATACAAGCAGGAGAGATGATAACAGAGAGAATGGATACTGAAGCAAATGTAAAATGGGGAGCAAGAATAATGGACAATTATGAAGGAAAGCTTGAAATAGTTGCAATTGTAGCAGGAGTTAAAGGAGCAAGCATTGCTGGAGAGCCTTTAGATGTAGATGAACATTATGCTGTTCAGCATAGCTCAGGCATAGACGTACTTTGATTCAGCTTAAGGTAAGTTAATAATATAAGCTAAGAACCTTGTCCTTTTTTTTCTTTTTTATTTTTTCTTTTTCTCTCTTTTTTCTCTTTTTTCTCTCGTATGCTTGTGTTTATTAAATATGATTTTGCCCCTGTTGGCTCATATATGGCTCATATACATCTTAGATTAGGGGTTTAATTATTTACATGTTTAATTATTTACATGTTTATATGCTGTTTTTATAATTTATAATTTTTATAATTTATAATTTATGATTACGTCAAAATTAAATCACAACATTAAATCACAACATCACAATTACATCACAAAGAATATAGAAAGCTCAATATATTTTGCATCACATTCTTTAATTGCTTTTATTATCTCTATTATTTTATTACCCCTATTAATTCCTTTTTATCAGGAAGATTGTTAAAGAAAACAGGGTTAAGCATAATTGCAACAGCTTCATTTATTATCTTTTCATCTTTATTGGCTAGAATTTCTTCGCCTGATTTACCCTTTATCATTATTCAAATTGCTGGCATAAATTTGGGGGTAAAATGTGTTGGCTATTTGTCAATTCCTTTTATTTCTCATTTTATTTCCTTATTTTTTATTTTTTATTTATTTTTTATTAAATGATAAGTTTTTAAAGTGATGAATAATAAAAATAACTGTTGGGGTTGGGGAAAATGCATAGAGAGAAGCAAATAAATACTTGCAATGAAAACAATGAAAAATGCAATAATGATATAAATAGCAATGAGCATAACAAGGAATATAGCAAGAAGAAAAAAATATGGAAAAAGAAGTTTTTTTGGTTTTCAGCATTTTCATGCTCTGCCTTAATTTGGGCAAGTGCAGTTGTATACAATGCTTATACAAAAATAACAAATGTCCCGCCATCAGGCATGTGCATTATTAATGATGAAAAATTCAGATGCATTTATTTTGGAAAAAATAAGGAGCGCATAAATGAAATAAAAGAAGCTTATGAAAATTTATTTCAGAATATTCCAATTTCATTTGCCCTATTATTCCCAGATGCATTCAAGGGGAAAACTTCAGTAAACTCTGGTTTTCATGAAAGCTTTACTGGCATTATCGGCATTGTTTTGGATGATGATGCAAAGCTAAATGCAGTGCATGAGTTATTCCATAAAATTTTTGATGAACTATTAAGCCAGGCTGAAAAACAGGATATGCTTTATTTAATTAAAAAAACATTAATGATTGTGCCAGAATTTGGCGTATGGAACCAATTATATAATTCAATAGACCCTGATTTTATTACAAAAAGTTTTGATGAGCAAGTGAATGAATGCATGCTTAAATTAAAAATAAATGATAGGCAAACATGTGAGTCATTTGTAAGATTAATAGCTTTTAATTCAAAAGTTAAGTTGTTCCTGCCAAAAAAAGCATTAAATGAACTTGATTTATCCGATATAAGTGAGGTTTATGCAAATTTTGGCACTGAAATGCTGCATAAAAAACCATTGCCAGCAATTCTGTTTAAATTTTATGAAAAAACAGGAGCAATAAAGAGATTAGATATTGATAATAACAGTTTGACAATAAAAGATTTAGAGAAAATAAAAATGTTTATGCATAAAATGAAAGAATGAAATGGGCCTGCCAGGATTCGAACCTGGGATCTCTCCCATGTCAAGGGAGCGTCTTAACCCCTCGACTACAGGCCCTAAAATTTTTACTAAATCTTTATTTATTTTCTCTTTATTTATATTCTTGTTCTATTATTAAATAAGGATTTTGTTCAATAATTTTTAAATATTTAAATGGTACAATGTTTTCTAACCCATTATTTATTAGAGATAGAGAAAGCTTGATTTTTGTTTTTTCATGCTTTGCCCTTGCATAAATTGCTCTTGATATAAAATAAGCCATTTCATAATCCTTTGATTTTATGCTTTTTTCTATTAGCATTATATTATCTAAATCATCAAAAGCGTTGTTTGCAATCATTTCCTTATACAGCTTTAGATAATTCATATAAATATTTTGCATATACTTTTTATAAATCTTTTCATAAATATTTTTATGCAAATGAAAAATATAAGGGCAAATAAGGCATTTAAATATGTTTTTATGTTCTTTTTTTTCTTGTCTTTTTTTGTCAATCATGCATTTTCTTGTATTGATTCTGGCATTAACTTACTTGCAGTTGATTCAAAATCAGGAAGTGCGGCGGATATACCATTTTTAGTAAGAGTGATAAACAATAATGGCAATGATATTTTTGTAAATATAGCAAATATTTCATATGACGATAATTTACAGCAATCAATAGCTAATGCATATAAAATCGCATCATCAAAAGCAAATAAAAACTGTTCTGTTGTTGTGTTATTCCCAACAAGGAGCAAAGAGCTTGCAGGGCCATCAGGAGGGCTTGGAATAGCATTGGCATTTTATAAAAGTTTCTCAGAATCAAACATTAATATTGATGAATATGGCATAACAGGAGCTCTGGATGAGCAAGGAAATGTTTTACCTGTTGGAGGCATTTTAGAAAAGGTTGAGGCAGCAATAAAATCAGGAAAGAAAAAAGTTATTATACCAATTACAGACAGGTTTGATTATATAATGCTGAAATATTTATATCCTGATATAAAAGTGTATTATGTCTTAAATTTCGATCAAGCCCTATCAGTTATAAATAATAATGCTGGAAATGTAAGTGCTGAACAATTTTTATTTTTTGATCTGGCCAAAGATAGAGCAATGTTAAACAGCTTAAAGCAAAGTTCTTATAAATATGATTTTGCCATATATTATGAAAGGCTTAAGGAAGATTATAATGTTACATTGCAGCATTTAAGAAATAAAATAGATAAGAATGCTTATGATTATTATGAAAACATCCTTTCTTATGCAGAGCAATTAAAAGATAAGGGATATTACTACAGTGCTAGCAATACTTTATTTACCAATGCAGTTGAGTTAATGTCATTTGATGCTATAATAAATAATAGGGATGTGAAAAAAGAGGCAGAGCAGTGCATTAATGAGGCAAAAAGCTTAAAGGTTGAGAGTAATAAAAATAATTTTGAGCTTATTTCTGGGGCTTTGTTTAGGCTTGCAAGAGCAGAAGAAAGGTTGATAAGAAAGGTTGAAGATAATACAAAAAGTGCTAAAGCATATCTCGCAAAAGCACATGCAGAGTCATTGGAGTGGTGTAAATTTTCTTCATCTTTGCTAAACAATGCTATGTCAATTAATGGGGATAAGATAAATGAAGAAGCAATAAAAGATTATGCTGTAAACTACATTTTATCTGTTGATGAAAATAGCTTAACTGATGAGGAAAAGGAATTCTATATGCTTGGCCTAAAATATGCTGCAAAACAAGATTTCATTACTTCTGCTTTCTATGTTGCTTATCTAAACTCTTCTCTTTCTTCTGTACAATACAAAGGGCAGAAGCTGGATGGGTTTTGGGCCAATGTATTTGCAAGCCAAGCAGAATATTTATATTCTATATCTGGCAATACAGCCAGCGCATCAAGTTCATTTGCTCTTGCTTTGAGCTTTAATAATATATACAATTTAGTTACTCAAAGCACTGTTTTAGAAGATACTGGTTTAGAAAATATCAATAAAGGCGGTAATAAGACGAGTATAGAAAATATAAGCGAAGAAAAGCTGAATGAAAGCACAAATAAGAGTGTAAATGAAAGTTCAAATGAAATTAAAGCAAAAGGCCAGGAAGAAAATGCAGCCAGTATTGCGCTTTCACTTTCATTATTCATCATTGCAATAATTTTACTTTATCTTTTAACAAAGTATTATGGAAATCAAGAAAAAAGAAAAAAAGCGAGGTATAAATATGAGCGCAGATAATGCGATAAAGATATGGAACGAATTTGTTAAAGCAGTTTCTGAAGGCAAAGTAAATGAAGAGAAAGATTTAAATTTATTGAACTATGATTTTCCATTCAAATCCTTGATAAAAGCGCATATTGATTCAATAAAAGAAAATGCTGGCATAAATAATGAAGTAATAAAAAAGGCATTGCCTATATGGGCCAGGATATTTAAGAAAATACATGAGAATAAAAAGAAGATAAATGAAATTATTTCATTAGCAGGGGATAAAAAACATGTCATTGAGAAAGCAATTGTAAATGGCTATGTTCATAGCAGAGATATAAGCAAAGAATTGAAGGATTCATTAAATGATATAGGTATTATTGTTATTGATCATCCAAATGATAAAGAGATAAAAGAGCAAATGGAATTTATTTATCATGATGGCTACTTTTATTTATTAAGGCAGAGCTTGAAAAAAGAGATAAAGGATATTATAAAGAAAAAAGAGGCAGTGTCAAATGAATTGCAAGTTCTGAATGCAAAAAGGTATGTTGGGTTAAGCAAGGAAGAGCAGGAAGCATTTGAAAAGAGGCAAGTTGATTATTTAGAATGCATTAAAAAATTGGAGATGTTTCCAAGAATAAAGATTTAAATAAATATTTAAATTTAGTAAGCATATTTTTTAAGCATAAGTTTAAATTGTTTACTAATAAAATTTATTTAGGTGTTATGATGGAAAAGATTTCAACAGGAATTGCTGGACTTGATCAAATGCTTTATGGAGGAATTATAAGAAATAGGCATATAGGTATTTTAGGTGGCCCCGGAACAGGAAAAACATTGTTTTCAATGCAGTTTCTATATGCTGGCGCAAAAGCAGGAGAAAGGGGCTATTATTTATCACTTGAAGAAGTGCCTGAGCAGATTGTGGCTAACACATTATCAGTTTTTAGTGAGTTAAAGGATTTTCAGGATTACATAAATAAGAGCATAATAATAGAAAAGCCAGATAATTATACGCTTGACAATATGATAGAATTAATAGAAAAACAAGTTGTTGAAAATAATGCAAAGCGCGTAGTAATTGATAGCTCGACAGTTGTAGAGGCATTTTTTGAAACTGTCCAAGATTACAGAAGGGGCATTGTTGAATTCCTGAATCTTTTAAAAACACTTGATTGCACTGTCTATTTTATAGTTGAAATCGAGAGCTCTGATATTGGCATAAAATACCAGCTTGAGCATTATATAATGGATGGCATAATAAACCTTTATAATTTAAGAAGAGGAGAAAGCAGGGTTAGGGCAATAGAAATATATAAAATGAGGGGCATCAATCACAGCAATCAGCTTGTGCCAATGAGAATAACGCCATCTGGTTTTGTTGTTTATCCAAATGAGAAAGTGCTTTAATGCTTTCCGGTGGTTTAATGTATAATCATAAAGAAATAGAGCAGCATGTTTTTTCTTATTGGGAAAAAAATAAGATATATGAAAAGCAAAAGGCAAAGGCAAAAAGCCAGGCAAAGGCAAACATATATTTTCTTGATGGTCCCCCTTATGTTACTGGAGAAATACACCCAGGCACTGGTTGGAATAAATGCATAAAGGATGCTTTTTTGCGCTATTATAGAATGAATGGCTATGATATATCAGACAAGCCAGGTTTTGATACTCACGGCCTTCCAATAGAGGTAAAAGTAGAGCAAAAGCTTGGGTTTAGAAGCAAGCAGGATATAGAAAAATTTGGAGTAGAGGAATTTATAAAAGAATGCAAGGCATTTGCAGATAAATATATAGAAATTATGTCAAACCAATTTAAGCAACTAGCAGTTTGGATGGACTGGGAAAATCCTTATGTTACATATAAAGATGAATATATAGAAAGATGCTGGGCAATGTTAAAAAAAGCACATGAAAAAGGGCTTTTGTATAAAGATTATTATGTTGTCCCGCATTGTTTCAGATGTCAAACAACACTGGCAAATTATGAGCTTGAATACTGGGATGAAACTGACCCAAGCATATATGTGCTGTTTAAGTTAAAAGGAAAGCAAAATACTTATGCCCTTGTATGGACAACAACGCCATGGACATTAGTTGCAAATATGGCAATAGCAATACATGAAGAACTTGAATATGCTGAAGTTGAGATAGATGGAAAAAATGTCATAATGCTTGCTTCAAAGGTTAATGAAATACTTGATAAAAGCAAGCAATCAGGCGTTGTAAAAAAGGTTTTTAAAGGAAGTGCACTTGTAGGGATTGAATATGAACATCCATTTCAAGATTTAATAAAAAAGAAAGCAACAAGAAAAATAGTGCCTGCAAAAGATATTGTGAGTGAAGAAACTGGAACTGGTATTGTGCATATAGCTCCAGGACATGGGCCAGAGGACTTTGAGCTCGGGAAAAAGCAAAATATAGAGGCATTCTGTCCTGTTGATGAGCAAGGAAAATATGATGAGCAAGCAGGCATTTTTGCTAACATGCATGTAAAAGAGGCAAATGCTGAGATAATAAAAGTGCTTGAAAACAGGGGCTTATTATTTATTAATGAGAGAATAGTACACAGATATGCTCATTGTTGGAGATGTAAAACGCCTTTAATATACATAAAGACAGAGCAATGGTTTTTGAAAATTACCGATATAAAGGGTAAAATGCTGGATGAAATAAAAAATATTGTTTGGGTCCCTCAAATTGCTCAAACAAGGTTTGCAGATTTAATTGAAAAAGCCCCCGATTGGTGTATAAGCAGGCAGAGATATTGGGGGATCCCATTGCCTATATGGGAATGTGATGAGTGTAAATCAATACAAGTAATTGGGTCAAAAAAAGAATTGCAAAAACAAGTAAAAGAACTGCACAGGCCTTATATAGATAATATAACATTTGAATGCGAATGCTCTGGCGTTATGAGAAGGGTTAATGATGTATTAGATGTTTGGTTTGATTCAGGGAATGCTGTTTGGGCAAGCCTTTCTAGTGATAATGAACAAGCAGATTTTATAATAGAAGGGCATGATCAAATAAGGGGGTGGTATTACTCTTTGCTTGGATGTGGAATAATATATATAGATAAAGTGCCTTATAAAAGCGTTGTTATGCATGGGTTTTTTGTAGATGAGAAAGGAGAAAAGATGAGCAAAAGCCTTGGAAATTTTGTTCCTTTGCAAGAAATATTAGATAAATATGGGCTTGATGCATTCAGACTTTTTTCTTTGAGCAATAATGTATGGGAAGATGTGAAATTTAATTGGAAAGAACTTGATGAAGCAAAAGCATTTCTATTTGTTTATCTTAATCTTTATAATTATCTCAATTCAAACATAAAGCAAATGCCAAAAAAACCAGCAAGTCTATTGATACACGATAAATGGCTTTTATCAAGGCTCAATACAACAATAGAGGAATATCATGAAGCAATGCTTGAAAAGAACATAGCAAAAGCATTGAGGGTTGTTAAATTTTTTGTGCTTGAAGATTTGAGTAAAAAATACATGAAAGTTGCAAAAGATTATATAAGTCAAAATGAGCATAGCTCTATTTATGCATTTTATCAAGCAATGCTAAAGGCTTCTTTGTTGCTATCTCCATTTGCCCCTGTTATTGTGGACTTTGTTTACATAAATTATTTTTCAAAATTCGAAAATAAGCATAGCATTCATTTACATGATTTTCCTGAAGTCGATGGGCTATATATTGATAAAAAACTTGAAAAGCTAGCAGATGTCGCATTTAATATCATAAGCAATGCTTTAGAATTAAGGGCAAAAACAAATATAAAATTAAGATGGCCGTTAAGGTCACTTTATATATCAAGCAAAGAAGCAGATGTTATTGAAGCAGTTAAGCACTTTTCTCCTCTTATGCTGAAGCTTGTTAATGTAAAGGAGATTAAACTTGATAGCATTCCTGAAAAAGATGTGCAAGTAGATGAAAGCGGTAAAATTGCGATATCTAATAAAATCGAGCAAGAGCTTTATGAAGAAGGCATTTATAATGACATTGCAAGGAGAATACAAATGACAAGGAAAAAGCTTGGCCTAAATGAACAGCAAGTTGCTGCATTATATATTTCTGGAGAACCAGAATTCATGCGCATAATAAAAGAAAATGAACAAAAACTTAAATCAAGAGCAAAATTAAGCATGATAAAAATAGAAGAGCAAGAAGGCCAAGATTACGAGCATTATTTAATAGACGGAAAGCCAATACGGATAAAGATTGTTTTATAATCATTTTAACATCAATTTATAATCAGTTTAACATCAATAACATCATTTAGCCCATTTAGCCCTTTTTTATTTTTATTCCATTATAACTTATCACTAACTCAGCAGCAATAACAATAACATTCGTAAAACTCATTAAAACAACAAACAAACCAGCTAAAATCAAAAACATCCAACCAATTAAATTTAAAAATATTAGTGTTAATTTATAATATGCAGAAATTTGATTGTTTTAATCATTACAATTCGGCAAAACTAAATTTCATGTTTATATTAATTATTTTCTTATTATCAACCAATTTCTTATTTTCCCCTTTTACAGATGAGCCACAAAGACCAGGAGATTGGACAAATTTAGGGGGAGACCATAATCAGACCTTTACAAGCCCAGCAAGAGCACCATTTCTTAGAAAAATATACGCAGTTATTAATTTCCCAAACACTATAGGGTATTTAAGAGTCTGGAATGGCCTCTTATTTGTTGAAGGGCATAGTAATGCTAATGCTGTATATGTATACAATATTAGCAACTTAACTCAATATACTGACGGTAGAACAATAGATCATTTAAATGCAACAATATTAAAATGGACAGGAGGTGGCTCAGGAGGAACTGATGCTAAAAGAATATTCATAGGTTATAATGGAAGTTATAATGATAGTTTATTATATAACCCTTCAATTATGTATGCTATAAATGGCACAAATTTAACCCCTCTTGATTTAACAGCATTTGGCGGATCTTTAGAAGGTGATTACGCTGCAATTGGACGAGGGGATAGTGTTGTCGCGCTTGCTTGGGCTAAAAATATGTCAGTAATAAAAACTGCGTTTGTACAGGCAACTAATCTGGCGGGGAGTGGAATAGTACCGTACCCAATAATTTATAATAAAACTATATATGCAAGCGGTTATGCTGATTCTATATATGCATATGCCATTAATGATTCAGATCCTAATAATATAACTTTAGTTCTAAAATGGTATAATATTAGTATAGATGTAACTATTAAAACTCTTGCTTATGATAAAATTAATAATAGAAATTTGCTTATAGTAAATAGTGTTGGAGCAGGCACTATTTATGCTCTAAATCCAGATAATGGCAACATAATCTGGGTTTTTAATATAACAAATTTAACTGGTTATGTTGGTGGGTCTGCAGGGCAGGGTGGCCTTGATATAGAAAAAGGCATAATGTATGGTGTACATCAACAAAATAGAACAGTTTTTGCTTTGAATTTAAGTAATGGTAATGTTATATGGTGGAGATATCTTAACAACATTGGGGGTAGTATATTATCACTGCCTTTATTAACAAGAGATTTTCTTTATGTTGTTGAAGGAACTTCAGATAGTGGAATAGCATATGCTTTGAATCCAAGCGATGGAAGTATATTTAGCGCACTTCCAATTCCTGGTGGTATAATAAGCGGTGGATTATTCCCATACATAGCAGTAACAGATAAATTATTGTTTTTATCAACAACAGAATTAGGAAAAGTTTATGTAATAGGGGATGATCCTATATCTGATTGTATGGATATAACTGAATCTGGTAGTTATGTAGTTAGAGTTGATCTAATTGATAAGCCCCATGAGATATGTATAAATGTGACTGTTTCAGATGTTTTTATTGATGGAAATGGAAAAATCGTTGATAGTGATGGGGTAAATGGTAAATGGGGCGTTTATGTTCAGCCCGGATTAAAAAATGTTATAATAGAAGGAATGAATCTTACTGATTGGGTTAATGCTGGCATAGGAGTTCAAGATTCCAATAACACTATAGTCAGAGATAATTATGTAAATAATTCAAATTACGGTATTTATATATCTGGTATAAATGATTCTAAAGTTGTTAATAACACAATATACAATGCTAAAACTAGCGGAATTTATATAACTGGCTCTATATTATCAGGGGCTACACAAAATAATACAATAGCAAACAACACAATTTATAATGCATCAAATTATGGAATAGAGGTAGATTTGGATAATTTACTTGGGGTTTATAGAAATATAATAGAAAATAACACGATAGAAACAATAATAAATAATGATAGTTCAATATTTCCAGCAGGCATTTATTTACATGATGGGGGGTATGATTGGAATATAATAAGAAGGAATACTGTAAATAATGTAAAAGGGAACTCTTCAGCACAAATTAAAGCAGCAGGAATATATGGAAAAAGCATAAATAATCAAATAATAAATGATAATATAATACAAAATATTTCATCTTTTGACAATAGCCCTGTTGCAGGTTTAATATTAGTAACATCATCAAATAATAACATGTCAAATAATACTGTTAAGCCTATAAATAGTGGCCAAGTTACATTAGCTTATGGCCTTTATACTGGAAGTAGCAATAATATAATAGCTAATAATACAATAAATCAAACAGTTGGAATACAAATAGAATCACAGCCAATTGAAGGATTATCAATGAATAATATAGTAGAAAATAATACTATTTTAAGTCCAATGTTCTTTGGCATTGACCTTAAAGGCCTTAATGTTATAAGTTCAATAATAAGAAATAATACTTGTATAATAACACCTCCTGGGGGGGATTGCGTATTAGTTGAATCTGGGCCACAAAATAACAATATAACAGAAAATACATTCATAGGTTTTCAAGATTTTAGCGATACTAATCATGGAGTAGTATTAAAAAATCAATCAGGCAATAATAATATATTCAACAACACAATAATAAACATGACAGCCGCTATAATAATGATAGATGATTCAGATTTTAACAATATAACAAATAATACAATAATAAATTCAACATTTTTTGCCCTGGCTCTTGGTGCTAATGAAAATACAAATGTTATAGCATATAATAATATTACAGGAACATCATATATAGGGCTTTTCTTAATTTCTCCAACCTCCGCTTTTGAAGCATCTAATTTTAATTTAATAGAAAATAACACATTTTCTAATTCAGGATTCTTAGATATGCTTTTGGTTCCTGCTGGCCCAACTGGAATTGAAGAAGACACTTGTAATAATCAGATAAATAATAATACAGGATCAGGGGGCAATCCAATTTTATTTTTAAATGCAAATAATAATTCAACATCAATATCTGGGAGTTATTCAGAACTAATAATTTGTGGGGCATCAAATGTAACTTTAAATAATATAGTAATTAATTCTCCAGATGGCATAAATAATAATGGTATTTTAGCATATCTCATACAAAATTCATCAATAAATAATGTAAACAGCAATGGTAATGCAATTGCTCTTCATATTTTTGGTTCAAAAAATGTTAATGTATCAAATATAAATTCAACAAACGATAATTACGCAATAAGAGCTTCTGATAATGAGAAAGTGAAATTTAATAACATAACAATAAAAAACAGGACTGATCTATCTGGCCCATTAGCCCCACTTCTACCTAGTATTTGGGGTTCAAATGCATTAATGATTTTAGATACATTTACTCAATCAGAGCAGCCAATAAACAAAACAAATAATACAGGCATTTTATTCAATAATGTTTATATAGCAAATTCAACACCAATATTAATATCAGCAGTAACTAATATAACAAATATAAGCATGAATGTATTATTTGACAATCCTTATGCTAATTTAACAAATTACAGCAATGTTACAATAAGAATAGATAATATAAATAATAGCAACAATACAACAATAAATTGGGCTTCTAAACCCGCAAACTTAACAATAAATTCAACAGACATACCATCATTTTACGATAAATTTATAGAGATAAATGCAACTCCTGGCTTGACAATAAATGAATTAACATTTTACTGGACATTAGGAGAAGAGCAGAACTTAACAAATATTAGTTTAATACAATTATGGAAATATAACGGAACAGATTGGGTTAATACAACACACACGATTAATACAACAAGCAGAAAAATAACATTATCAAATTTCAATCCTGGAAGTATATACGGCCTGTTCTATTTTAGCGGTTTTAGCCCACCACCTCCCCCTCCTCCACCTCCTCCACCAATAACGCCTCCTTCTGGCGGTGGAGAAAGAAAATTATCAATATCAACAGATTTTATTTGCCCTGATAATGTTCTTTCAGTAATAGTTAGCGATAGAGATAATGGAGATTTAATTGAAAATGCTAGAGTTGTAGTATCAAAAAGCGATTTATCATATGTTGAAGCTAAAATGACAAATGAAAATGGAAAAGCATTATTTAATATCCCATCAAATGGAAGTTACACAATAGAAGCTAGTAAATCAGGTTATCAAAGAAAAGATATATCAGAGCAAATAACATTGTGCGAGATAAAAAATGAAACAAAAAATGAGACTAAAAATGAAACAAAACCCAAAGAAAGAATAGAAGAAATAATAGTAGAAAAACCGCAGGAAAATAGATTGATAA